>JBBDSY010000092.1:0-89622 GCA_040904705.1 Nitrospirales bacterium
GATCAGCCTAGCCTGGTCCGCTTTTGGTCGAAGCAACGGTGTCTCATCGCTCGCTTCCCGGCTTACCCTTGGCGTTGGATTGCTTGCGTTATGCTGCGTACCTACAGCCTTTGCTCAGAAGACAGGAACGTCGCCGACCTGCGGCCCTGTGAGCGGAAAATCAAAGGCGGATTTAGCACACGTGCTTAGCTTCTGCACGAAGGGCATCACAGATGGCGTTGCCGTCGGTGCGTACGCGATGGAATCACTCTTGTGGATCAAAGTACCAAAGAGTATCGCGGATGCTTTCCTTACCGACCGCTTGATGGCTGAGCAGTTGATGAGGGTGTGGATGAAGGGCTGGAAGCAGGAGAGCGGTCGAAAGGCCGTGACCATTTACGTTGAATGGGGGGACGTCGAGATCGCCAGAGGGGAGACAACGGTCCTCAGTGGAGACAAGATCACGATCAAACGATAGCGTCTTCGGTGCCCCGGTGCCTCGTTGCTTCCGAGGTTGCGTCTTTGCTGCCGAACAAGCGTATGAACGACGTTAGGCCGTCGATGGAGTAAAGGTATGTCTCGAACGCCCGCATTCATCAGCTGGGATAGATTCGTTGTAGAGACAGCGTCCCTACACCACTGCTGGGTCTACCGGGGCGGATTGGAAAGTTGGGGGCCCCATCGAAGCAGTTTGGAACGGGTTCGCGAAGCGTCGCAAATCTCCTCGCGCTCAGTCATGAAGCTGGAGCGCCGCCTTGTCCGCGACTTCCAGCGACACCCCGAGGTGAGCGAGCATCGGTGTGAAAACGAAGACTACCTTGGTTGGTTTGCATTGATGCAGCATCATGGAGCTCCGACACGCCTTCTGGATTGGACTTATTCGCCTTTCGTGGCAGCGTACTTCGCTTTCGAGGCCGCCTTTGTGGACCGTCAGAACAAGCCGTCGTCGCGAGCGGCTCCGATCGTGTGGGCGATCGACACGAACTGGCTCAACACGGCCCTGGAAAAAAGACTGCCCCATCAGGACTGGAAGCTCTACACCAATCACACCGATCCCGCGGGGTCGTTCTCTCGCCTCTTTGTCTTAAGACGACCGGCACCGCTGCAGTTCGTGGGCGTCGTAACCCCACTTGTCCTAAACGAGCGGCTGAGCATTCAGCAGGGTACTTTCCTTTGCCCAGGAGACGTGCGCGCGTCGTGGAGCGATAATTTCGCATCATCAATGCGATCTGGTGAGCGCTCGAAGCAGCGGTCGTTTGTGTTCGACTCGAACGGAATACCCGAAGCGCTAGAAAGGCTGCAGACAATGAATCTGACTGCCAGGAGCCTCTTTCCCGGACTGGACGGGTACGCGAGGTCTACAGGCCACCGGGCCAAGAGGCTCACAGACCTGCAAATCAAAGGAGAATAGAAAAGTAAAGGGTCAGGTCTTGTCATACCATGTCAAGAAAGAAAAGTTGTAGAGACCATCATCTCCATCCTGTGTGGAATCGGAGGGAGAGGGGTTCTTGACCCCACCTGATTGATCATAAGACTGTACCTTTACTTCAAAAATGAGACCCTTTCGACGAATCTGCGTTATCGTTTCCAGCCACCCAACTTGACTAATTTTGTCAATTGACTAAGAATTCGCCTGGTCAATTCCCGTCCGATGGAGGAGCATTGAAGCCATCGAAGAGAGTCCGTTTTGGGGATCGCTTCCCAGCCGCTGGCAGCCGAACACGCGGCTCGAATCGAGCGGGTCGTGCGCCCCGCCACTCAGCTGTAGACTCTGTTATACGGACGATGAGACCAGAAAAGAGGAATAACTTTGGCAACCTTCCGTACGATAAAAGACCTTGTTATCGACTCTTACCTTTCAAAAGGCAGCTTGCCAGGTTACGAAGAGCTGACTGAATTGGTCAGAGCTCATTTCCCTAGGAGCAAATGGAAAGAGGCCCACTATGCTTGGTTTAAATCCAAAATCAAGAACGGGAAAATAACCCCCGGACCAAGAAAAAATTTTGAAATTAAAAAAGTTGTACAAGCTTCTAAGAACCGAATCTTGGACCTTGGCGGTCTTCGCATTCAAGACCTATTCAAGCTCCATGAAGACATTTCGGTTGAGCTCATTGAACGAAATATCATTCATAGTTCAAACAACATCATCGCGAACTATTCCGAAAAATTGGCATGCGAAAGTTTGGGCCTAATTCAGATGCCCGAGTCTACCAAAGGTTATGATGCGAAGGATTCAAAGGGCCTTAAATATGAAATTAAGGGTCGGAAGCCTACCGTAAAAAACAAATCGCGTCAGTTGAGTGCGCTCAGGGGTCTGGACGACACCCAATTCGATTTCCTTATCGCAATTTTGTTCGAAGGGAGTTTCGAAGTGAAGCGGGCCGCAAAAATTCCTCATGCGGTAGTTTTGAAAAAATCGACATTCGTCCTACGGACAAACTCGTGGACCTTTCATATTCGGGACGAGACCTGGGATATGCCAGGGGTTGAGGACATCACTCAGGAAGTAAAACGTGTAGAGGCCAAGCATAGCGAGCCTCAATTGCCTAAGAAATGAATGAGTCTTTGCAATTAAGGGGCGGTGCGTCGCCGTATATCAAGCGGATCGAACCGACTGCGCGTGGCCGTCGTGCCCTTTGCGGCCTCTCGGTGGGGGCGACTCTGTGGGCAAAGGTCACGCCGGTTTCCTCCGGGCCTTCTGTTTCGCAGGCGGCCCTTCGGCCATCCTCGGGTTCATCCGACCGCAGCCGGCGGATGGGGTCCTGACAGGGTTGACGGGGGCCGTGGCTATTCGATGTTGGATAGATAGAGGGGAATTGATGCGCGGTCGGTTGAACAGAGTTGGCGTCTGGCCGTGCTTCCCAGCCGCCTGCGGCAGCCGAACGCGCGGCTCGACTCGATGGGCCGCAGCCCGCCACTCAGCCGCGGACTCTCTTAGGCTCCAAGGAGATATTATGAAGAAACCGTTTGAAGACAGATTGGACCGATTACTTAGTGCATCTTTGCCTGAACGAAGGAATGAGGTCCAACGTCAAATTGGAAAAATGAAGTCTGAGCATGCCGCTCGTGGTGTACTGCAATCATCTATGACGGTACAAAGAATTAATGAAATTCTAGGCAGGGAACTCGAAGCAAGATCGATAATTATTTGGCAAGCTATCGTTAGAGTTCACAAAATTATAGGCGTTGATTCAGGTACAGATCTAGCGGACTATTTCAAAGCGCTGTTTAGGAAATATCACGATCAATCATTAACTGAGCTGACGCCAATATTTGAAAAAGAAACAAAGAATTTCCGTATGTCTATTCCAAGTAATTTACAGGAAGTATCAAATTTAGCTATTAAAAAGCACGATATTGAGATTGATCTATATATGGATTCGTTAGGGAAAAGTGGTGAGGAAAAAGCTAAAGATCAGGCTACCACTTACAACTTTTATGGTGCTGTTGGTGTGGTGCAAAGTGGCGCAGGTGCTCAAGCCAATTTGGTTCAAAATCTCGGAGAACCTGAAAAGCAGGATATCTTGAGCGCCCTAGAAGCAATAAAGGCTGCAATAATTGAAGCTTCTAGTATCGATGAGAGTTCAACAACTGAATTGGTTGAAATTGTTAACGATTCCGTCTCCGAACTGAGTAAGACTAACCCTAACAACTCCAGACTCCGAGCTTTCTTTGATGTCTTGTCCGGATCTATCCAATCAATAGCAAGCGCAGGGCCAGCATACCAAGCACTTAAGAGTGCGCTACTTCCACTTGGGATTTCTTTACCATGAGAGCTAACAATGTGCTGCACTAGGACAAAATTACTCGCTGTCGCTCCTAATTTTCCTGTGAGCACAGGCGTTCAGCCGACCGCAGGCGGCGGATGGGGTGCTGACAGGGTTGGAGGGGGCCGTGGCGACTCGATGTGGGATGGAGGGCAATTAATGAGCGGTCGGCTGAACCGAGTCCGCGTCTGGACGCGCATTCCAGCTGCCTGCGGCAGCCGAACGCACGGCTCGAATCGATGGGTCTCCGGCTCCACTCAGCCTCGGACTCGGTTAGGAGAAAAAATGAAAAGATCCGTTGCCCTTACAATATTGCTATTTTGTATTTGCCTCTTTGACGCCAAGATTGCCCAGGCAAATGAAGTTATCAATACAGTTTTAGAGCGGGTTGTAATGATCATTGCCATGGATGAAAATTACCAACCCATAGGCATAGGGAGTGGATTCGTAATTGGAAAAAATGGCGAAATTGCAACCAATTATCATGTTATCGAAGGGGCTTCTTCAGCAATTGTAAAATTTGTAAACAAAGAGGAAAAATACACCGTTGATAATATTGTTCAAACAAGCACAAAATACGATCTGGCAATTATTCAAATCAGTGCAAAGCCTGCGCCTCTCCCATTAGGAGATGATGAGCTGGCTTCCGTTGGTAGTAGAATTTACGCAATTGGCAACCCAGAAGGTTTGGAGGGGACCGTTTCCGAAGGCATTATCAGTGGCTTTCGGAAAGTAGATGAAAATTTTCGGCTTATGCAGATTACGGCTCCCATATCCCCTGGAAGTAGTGGGGGGCCAGTTGTTAACGTAAATGGTCAAGTTATAGGTCTTGCATCAGCCTCAATCATATTAGGGCAAAATCTGAATTTTGCCGTTCCCTCCAAGAAGCTAAAAGAGATATTTTCAAAACCAAGTAAAAACGTGCCATTTGAAAAAGTAAACGTTCCTGTAGATAAAGACTACAAAATGTCTCAACAGACCAAGGATACTGACCTAGTTACGGCCTTTAATGTTGTACGACACAGTGACAGTGCTCGTTCAATGAGTTTTTCCATCAGAAATAATTCACGAAGGGATGTAAGAAATATTAAGGTATTAATTTTGTGGAAATCATCGTCAGGGGAAATGCTACATTTTACACCTATCCTTGTAAAGGATATTATTCCTTCGCTCCAAACAAAAATGATTCAAAGGGGGTATATGGAATTGATTGGCCTTCTGCCCTGGCCCGTTAAGACAGAGGCTCGAATCATTGACTATGAAATACTTAAATCATCAGGTCTTATAGAATTCAAATAATTCAATTCCTAACAACTGCATCAACTCGGACTGGTAATTCCGCTGCGCTCGATTGCCAGCCGGTTATGCGCAGCATTCCGGCGGCCATAGGCGGCGAACGATACGCACAAGTCAACGATGCGGGTATCGCGTTTGGGAAGTGTTGTCGCGGTCGATGCATGAGCGGTCAGCTGAACCGAGTTCACGTCTGGGGCCGCTTCTCAACCGCCTGCGGCGGCCCAACGGGCGGCTGGAGCCGAGGGCCTCTGGTCCCCTGGTCAGTCGCGGACTCTGTTAACTGCAAGAGAGATCATGACCACGCAAAATCAGAAAAGTCTTGAATTGATTTATGCCAAGGAAGCAGGTGTATTGCTTGATGAGTCGTGGGAAGTAGAGCCTTCTCCTGATGAAGTCAATTGGCCTGACCTGATGGTGACGACAGAATTGGGGGAATTTGGGTTAGAGGTCAGAGAAATATATCTCGACGAGTCAAGCAAGGGGTCTACAAAAAAAGCTAATGAAAATAAGAACCTGAAAAAGATTCAAAAATTGGCTGATGCTTATTACAAGGCAAATTACTCCTCCATCAAAGCTGATTTATTGGGTGATATCGGCCACCACGATAAGCTATTAAACGTGATCGCAATGGAGGTGCCGCAACTATCTGAGTTTGAACAAAAGCGGATTGAGCCCTATGACGGTTGTGTAATATATTTTTTGAGACTTCCGGATCAGTTAGGCAAATACAAAAGATGGAATTATGTATCTGATAAAGTCGGCTGGGTGAGCGGAATTGATAAAGATATTATCGACAGAGCCATAGTTGGGAAAGCAAAGAATCTTCCAAAGTATGCAAAGAATATATCGGACGTAAGGTTGCTCCTTGTGAGTAACATGCAATTCAACTCAGGCAAAGCTCTCTTAGAGGGTAATATGACATGTGATACTCTCGGTTTCAATATTGTCTATTATCTTTCATATCCGGAGGCGGCTTGGAAGTTAAATAGTTAACAATCCAATCCAGCCGATTCCTAAAAATGGCGCGGCTGATGGGTAGTGTCCAGCCAACCGCAGGCTGCGGACGGAGTGCTGACAAGTTGAAGAAGGCCGTGGCTGCTCGACGTGGGCTGGCGGGATATTGATGAGCGGTCGTCTGAACAGAGTCCGCGTCTGGGTCCCCTCTTTAGTTGCCTGCAGCAGCCGAACTCGAGGCTGGAACCGAAGGGCCTCCGGGTCCCCACTCAGACGCGGACTCGGTTAGGCGAATTGGCGATTGCGTCAACGCCCTTTAGACGTAGAATTAAACGTACATTAGGAGGTGCGTTACAATGAAGATTCCCGATATCATTCCGGTTACCGATTTGCGGCAGGACGCGGTCGCGGTTCTCCAAAGACTCCAAGACTCTGCCGGTCCTCTGGTTGTGACGCAGCGCGGGCGAGCCATCGCCGTCATTCAGAGCATTGGCGCCTATGAGAAATCCGAGCATGAGCGAGAGTTGCTACATTTACTGGCCGTTGGCGAAAAGGAAATTGCCGAAGGCGAGGGTCACACTCTGTCGAGTGTGTTGAAAGAAGCTGATGCATTGCTCAAAGATGGCAAATAGTGAAAGCGAAGTTTACGCCTTCGCACGTGCTCAGTTTCTCGATGGCTTGGGGTATATACGACAGGACAGTCCTACTGCTGCACGCCAGTTTCGTAAAAAAGCGGAGTCGGTGCTGCGGAGGTTAGAGGAGTTTCCGGAATCGGGTCGCCCAATACCTGAATTCCCTGGACTTTCCCATCGCGAAGTGATTGTCCGGCCGTATCGATTCTTTTATCGGGTTGTAGGGCAAACGGTCTGGGTCGTTGCCGTTTGGCATAGCGCACAACTGCCTGAAGGTCCGCATCACTAAGAATCGTCTCACACACGCTTGCATCCGACCTGTCTCTTACTGGTCAATCGCAGGGCCGATCTCCTTTTGAAAAGTAATACGTTGTTTTGTAATACCGTTAGGGAGTTATTTCAATCGGATTATTAAAAATCGGAGTTTTAGGATCATCGCAAAATTCTGGCAACCAATGCGATGCTTGGTTTGTTTGACGGCACTGTCTTGCTGTGAGCAGGTGTTTGATGGGCACCTTGAAGGGAAGACACTATTTTGAATGGCTTTAGACTGGGTCAATGGTTCGGGATATCTGTTTTGCATGCCGCATCGAACGAGAGGAGCGGGGTATGAAGGGTCTGTTGCGCGCATGTAGATTCCATAGTGAGATCTTTGGGGCGGATAAGTCCCGATTCTTCGATGGTGCCTTGTTGTATGTGCGGTGTTGGCGTGATGCCGAAGTGCGCCAGCAATTTCATGCCAAAATCCCACCGGTTCAGGCGTTCGGGGCCACCCAGATGCAGGATTCCTGCATAATCCTTTCCTGCCAATTCCAGTAATACTTCACCCAAATTCTCTACCCAGACCGGGCATCGAAATTCATCCGTAAACAAGCTGTACGGTTCACCTGTTTGTATGGTCTGAATCAATTGCCTGGTTTGTCGATCGGGCGAACGCAGATCGTAGAGTAATGACGTGCGAACGATCGTGGCCTGTGGGTTGAGCGAACGAACAAGGTCTTCAGCTTGGGTTTTAGCTTGGCCGTAGGCATGAATCGGACATGGAGTGCAGGTTTCAGTATAGGGGGCTGCTGTTCCATCAAAGACTTGATCGGTGGAGAGATGGATAAAGCGGATGTGCCGTTCGGCAGATTCCAGCGCCAGAATCCCGGCAACCGAAGCGATGGCTGAAAGGTTGCCATCCTGGTCTGAGCAGGCGGTATGAATGATCATATCTGGCCGCACTCGATCCAAGAGAATCCGAACTTCATGAGGTTGTTGCAGATCGCAGACATGAAAGGTCACCTCTGGGATAGCCATCGCGGCGGTACGATGCAAGGTACCAGTTGCCGCAAAATGACGAGCCCGAAGCAAGAGATGTCTTCCTAAAAACCCTGCTCCGCCTGTTACGAGAAGTCGTGGTTTCATCTGGGTGAATTTTAGCCTAATGACCAAAGAAAATCTTGTATGCTGGAGGTGGGTTGAATAGAATAAGTCCGGAGTAATGAGGATGCGCGTTTATGGAGACACCCATGGCCATGATTGATTTACGGAGTGATACGGTGACCAAACCTACGGCCGGCATGCGGCAGGCTATGGCCTGCGCTGATGTGGGCGATGACGTGTATGGCGAAGATCCAACGGTGAACCGATTGGAAATGCTGGCCGCGGAGTTACTAGGGAAGGAGGCTGGTCTGTTTGTGCCGACGGGAGTGATGGGGAATCAATTGTCCATTCGATTGCACACGCAACCCGGTGATGAGGTCATTGTCGAAAGTTCTGCACACATCATTCGTTATGAAGGCGGGTCGGCAGCGTGCCTTTCTGGCATACAACTCAGTTGTGTGCCGGGTTCGCGAGGATTGTTAGCTCCCGAAGCCGTGGAATCGGCGATTCGGCGCCCAGATTTGCATACGCCTTCGACATCGCTCTTATGCTTGGAGCAAACGCATAATGTGGGTGGCGGGTCGGTGTATCCCCTCGAGACGATTCGGCAATTGACTGACCTTGCCCGTCGGCATGGTCTGGCGTTGCACTTGGATGGAGCCCGATTATTTAATGCCTCGGCAAAAACCGGAGTGTCGGTGGCTGAGTATGCCGCGACTTTTGATACGGTATCGTTTTGTTTGTCGAAAGGGTTAGGCGCGCCGGTTGGGTCGATAGTGGTGTCTGATGCTGTGCGTATTCAAAAGCTTCGTCGGTTGCGCAAAGTATTTGGTGGTGGGATGCGACAAGTCGGGATTTTAGCCGCCGCCGGTATTTATGCGCTGGAACATCATGTGACCCGGTTGAGTGAGGACCATACGAATGCTCAGCGTTTAGCGCACTTATTACAGGAGATTCCGGGAGTCACGATTGATGTAGCGTCAGTCGAGACGAATATGGTGATGTTTCAATTGCTGCAATCCTCCAAGTCCACGGAACAAATACTGGGAGATTGCCGTGAAGCTGGTGTGTTGCTGAATGCGGTCGGCGATCGATCCTTTCGTGCGGTGACGCATTTGGATGTGAATCGTGAGGATATGGAAGCTGCAGGGCAGGCGTTTGCCCGAGTGTTTGCCGGCTTGTAAATAGGCGATGAGGTTGGGGTTTGTTGACAGGAGGGGATGACCTTCCTGCAATTGTTGAATTATTGAAGAAAAGAGGAGGTTGCGTGAGTTCTTTTCCAGCCGTGTCCTTTCAACAGATTTCACAAATTCTGGAATTGACGGATCAATTAGACCTTTCACGTGAAGCAGTTGAGATTCCGTTGTCGCCAGAAAGTCCCGGTGTGGTTCATCGTCTGGCCAATGGCAAAATCGAAATTGTGGTGGATGCTGATCTGCCTTTTGAACAGTGGTTGCCGACGGTGACGCCGAAAGTTCAAGCCTTGATGACTGAAGATTCCTCCTCTGAATAGAATTTGTGCCAAAGGGGCCTCAAACGCATGGCGGTACGTGATCGGGAATGGCCGGGATACACCCTCTGGTATTGCTGCCAGAGCTGTGGCCGGTTATGGACGTTACAGGGCCACGATGTGGTGGCCTTGGATTTGGCGTGCTCCTTAGGCCCCGCGAGGGTCGGTGAAGGGGTCCCTCCTCGAATGTGCGCGATTTGCGAAGGTCGGTGTCATGCTCCTGCTGCGGAGATTTGATCAGTTGATCTGATGGAGAACAAGCTTTTTGAATGGGCTTCGAGAGGGAAGCCTTGTTTCGAGTAGCTACGAGCCCACCGCTACTGCTTCGCCCTTCATGTCGGTTTCCCCTGATAGGCCCTTCGTTTTTTCCACGGACCATTCTTGAGGCGTGATTTTCAAGATGTGGCCTTTGAGGGTATAAAACTCGCCTTCGGGAATCTCCACCTGATTTTTGTCTTCGACATTGATGGCGAGGACACATTTTTTATGACTGGCGCTAGTGAGCATCAGTCCTTTTTCCGAACGTGCCAGGTGGTACGCACCTTGTTCGTTGATGACCAAAGAGTTGGCTTCAATCTTAGCATGAAGCTTTCCCCCTGAATCGAATATGGCGAAGTTAACCCGTATCGGGACGCCGCCCGTTTTACGAAATTCCAATTCCAATTGCGGCAATCCTTCGATTTCCACTATTCCGTTTGAATTCCGATACCAATGTGGTCCGACTTTCACATCCATGCCCACGGTCCCTCCTTCTGACACAAACCATAATGAAATCAGGATGAAATCGGAGGATATTGTACTGACCAGATGTGTATGCTGGCTAGAGGGAATTTCCTTGGGTAAGGAGAAGTCAGGACGATTATGGGGTGGGGGACGATTTTTTGATGCGATTCAGGATTAAGGCGATACAACCGCCTAGGAGTCCACCTCCTACGACAGGGGGGAGTAATTCCACCATTTTAATTTCCCATATGGGCTCTTGAGCGAGCATAAGGTCATGGACGCCACCTTGAATCATGATGACGGCAAGGGCCATCAGGGAGCCAATCATGAACCACCAACGAAAAATTTTGAAGGATTTCATGCGTGGTCCTTATGAGAAAATGGGCCGGTCCAGGCTCCGGTACTGAATGGCTTCGGCCACGTGTGCGGGTAGAATCATATCCGATTCTCCCAAATCGGCAATAGTTTTGGAAACCCGTAGAATTCGGCCATAGGCCCGCGCGGACAATCCCAATCTGGTGACGGCTTGGTCCAGCAGCGTTTTCCCGGCTGCATCCAATTGGCAATACATGCACGGGGGGAGAAAAGCGATGCACAGGGAGGGGATAGCCATCCATATCGATGTAACGGTGCTTTGCCTAATAGGGTATAGTATTTTCGCTTCGACAGTTAGAAGAGAAATTTCACTGGAGTCATTTTTTTCATTATTGACTTCTGAGAAATGTCTGCTGGGGAAATCTACAAAGGAAGCTTAAGGACAAATGTTGTGCCGAGTCCCATCTCCGAATACAGTTCAATCGTCCCCTGGTGATTTTTGGTGATCACAGTATGGGCAAGGGCCAGGCCCTGCCCTGTCCCCTTTCCGACGTCTTTTGTCGTAAAAAATGGATCAAAAATTCTCTGGCGGATGGCTTCTGGAATGCCCGGGCCCGTATCTTGAATCTGAATTTCCGCCCACTCGTCCTTTTGCTCCGTACGGACAATAATGCGCCCCTTCTGTCCGGTTCCCGGAGGAATGACTTCGGCGATTGCCTGGGCGGCATTGACCAATAGATTGAGAAACACCTGATTCAATTCTCCCGGGAGTCCCGGAACGAGTGGCAACGTTGCATCGAACTGCTCCTCGACTTCCGCCACATATTTCCACTCATTCCGAGCGACGGTAATGGTAGTTTTCAGTGCATGATTCAGGTCCACGGGTTTTTTCTCTTCGCTGCCCGGATGAGAGAATTCTTTCATGGCGCGGACAATTTTAGTCACGCGCTCGGCGCCCTCTAAAGACTGTTGGAAGGCTTGAGGCATTTCTTCGGAGAGATAGGCCAAATCCGCATTTTGGGCGGTAGTGATCAGATGCTGGAGGTTAGCGGTCGGGGAGGCGGTATCGGAGGCAGGAGTGGCGAGGGACTGGGTGGCGGTAAGGACGCTATTGAGGGCCGTGAAGCTTTCTTGCAGAAATCGCAAATTATCACTGATATATTGAAGAGGCGTGTTAATTTCATGGGCAATTCCCGCCGCCAGCTGCCCGATGGATTCCATCTTTTGGGCCAATGCCAGTTGCGCTTCTAGATCATGTTTTTCCGTAATGTCTGCTCCAAGGATGAGGAATCCCTCCTTCTCACTGGGAGATGATTCGCTTGTATGAAAAAGGGGGGCAATGGAGAGATCCAGCTTTCGTTTTCTGCCATCACGGCAGGTTAATGTGAGGGTATCCACACGTGTTGTTTTCCGATTGTTTCGTGTTTCGTAAATTTTCTGGGTGATGAGCGTCCAATCCCACACTAAATTGAGTTCCATAAGATGTGTATGTAAAATATCTGTTTCGGCCAACTCGAATACTTTCTCTGCCGTACTATTCCAGCGAATAATTTCATCCTTCTCATTCACTCCAATGAGAATACCTGTCAGGGCAGTCAGAATTTTTTCATTTTCCCAATGACTGGCCTGGATCTCCTTCATAGCCTTTAGCAACTGTCCCTCGGCGCCCTTTCGCACGATAAACTGGGCAATTTGAATGGATACGGAAGCGAATGTCTCGAGGATAAGAGCCGAGAACGGTGTACGTCCAAAGGCCGCCACGACACCAACTACCCGTCCTTCAATTTTCAGTGGATAGCCTGCAAACGCCACCATGCCTTCCCGTACAGCCCATGCGGGGTCGCTGACTTCCGGGTCATGCGGGACGTCGTTGCTCAAATGCGGCTGACCCCGTTGGGCAATTCGCCCGATCTTGAACTGCCCCACCGGCACACGCCCATGTGGACCATTCATGTGAGTGTACAGTCCGGCGCTGGCCTCCAGTTCCAGGACGTTGGTGGTGTCGTTCAGCGTCCAGATGCGGGCGAATGCCACGTCCATATGACGAACAAAGGCCTCCGCAGAATTCTGCAGGCCTTGTCGCATCGTCCCGGCCCGTGTCAAAGCCATTCCTATGTCAGCGCCCAAGGAGGCCAGACGGGCTTGCTCCTCTCGCGCCGCCTCGCTCCGCTTTCGGATTCGAATGTCACGGATGAAGGCGGTGAAGGTCCAGTCACCTTCCAGTGGTAAGGTTGAGATGGCCAGTTCCACCGGGAATTCACTGCCATCCCGGTATAGGGCGGTGATCTCGATCAGCCTGTTCAAGATCGGCCCCTCGCCTGTCTTGAGAAATGTGCTCAGGCCACGCTCGAGCGCATCCCGATGCTGCGGGGGGATAATCGTGTCAGCCAAACGCCGGCCAACGGCCTCGCCGCGAGACCAGCCGAAAAGCTTCTCAGCCTGGGGATTCCATCCTGTGATCAGTCCCCTGTCATCCATGACGACAATAGCGTCGAATGCCCTTTCCACGATCAAGCGCGTACGTTCCTCACTATGCCGTAGCGCGTGTTCAGCCACCCGTGCTTTCCGCATGATGACGTAGGAAAAGACGAGCACTATGAGGATAAAACCAAACAGAACAAGGACTGCAGTAAGGTAGCGATTGGCGCGATGCGAGGCGGCGGCAACCGCCTCGTCGGTACGCGTACCGACCATCTCGTAAAAGGCATTCACCGGTCTCATGATCGCGCCCTTGGCCTGATGGTAGGTCTCATCGTGCAAGAGGCGGATAGCCAATGCAGGATCAGGCGCGGCGGTGACGGTGAACTCGCCCGTCGAGTCCCGGAAAAGTCCCTTCATCGCGTTGATGGCGGTCAATTCCCTCTGCACCAACTCGTTCGACTCTTCCTCGGCTTCCGCCAGCTTGGCGAACTCCGCCTGAGTGAATCCCAGCCGTTTCATCAGCGCGCGCAGGGAGATTGTGACGCCATCCTGTTCGGGTCGGAAATCGGGGTCATCCAGGACGAGGTCCCAATAGATACGATCATAGTGGAGCGGGCGCGGCGCCTCACCGTTGCGAATGGCAAGAATCTTCCAGTACATGTCCTCGAATCTGGGATCGCCAGTGACGACATACGTGCGGGCCATACGGGTCAGGTCGTCTGAGGACTGTCGAAGTTGGTCAGCGAGAAGATAGGAGTCGTGGCGGGCAGCGTGAGTGTGTTCAAGTTCGCGCTGCCCAAGGAAGAGGAGGACGGCGAGCACCGCAAGGAGAGAAAGGAGCACGGCGTTGACGATGTAAAAAATACCGCTCAATTTGCGGATGGACATGCCTTCTCCTTTGTGTCGAGGTAGTAGGACAAGCACAACGGCGAGCTCATCTCGCTCTGCGCATCGAGCTCAATGGAGGACAAATACACATGAACGTTCTCCACGTCAGCCTCACGCCAAATTCAACCGTGCCGCGTAGCGGGGACAGCTGGAAGCCGTTGCTCTTTTTGCAATTCGTGCCTATAACGTTTAAAGCAGTGAAACCAAAAAAACTGATTGTACTCCTGTCTCATTTGGGGAGCACATTAAGGAAAGGCCTTGAGCTGGGACTGACTCAAAAGGGAAGCCGGTCAACTCTTCGGGGTAACCTCTATTTCTTTTCTAGGGGGAGAGTGGACGGTCCAAGGCACGGTATTGAATGGCCTCGGCAACATGGTTGGCCTGAATCGTCTCAGCCTGTCCGAGATCGGCAATGGTTCGAGACACCCGGAGAATGCGGCCATACGCCCGAGCAGATAATCCCAAGCGGGAGACGGCCTGGTCCAGCAGTGTTTTCCCGGCTGCATCCAGCTGACAATATTTTTTGAGCAGGCGGGGCTTCAGCTGGGCATTATTTAAGGTGTGCTCATCACGGTAGCGCTCGATCTGACGATGCCGGGCCTGGATAACCCGATGCCGAATCCGGGACGAGGCTTCACCATTGGTCGTGCCCGATAATTCTTTAACCGGAACGGCAGGGACCTCAATATGAATGTCCAGCCGATCCAGAAGCGGGCCTGACAGCCGGCTTCGGTAGCGCTGGATGTGATAAGGCGTGCACACACATTCATGAGTGGGGTCACCGGAATACCCACAGGGACACGGGTTCATGGCCACCACTAACATCAACTTGGCTGGATAGGTCAAGCTGGCTTGCACTCGGGTGAGTGTGACTGTGCCATTTTCCAATGGTTGGCGCAAACTATCCAGTAAGACACGTTTAAATTCTAATGCTTCATCCAAAAATAGGACCCCATGATGTGCGAGGGACACTTCCCCTGGTCGTGGGATAGAGCCTCCGCCGACTAACCCTGCTTCGGATATCGTATGGTGTGGAGCTCGAAAGGGCCGGTCGGTCAGGAGAGGTGAAGTGGTTGGCAAACTTCCTGCGACACTATGGACCTGACTGGCTTCCAAACATTCCTGGAAACTCATGGGTGGCAGGATACCGGAGAGCCGTTGGGCTAACATAGTTTTCCCTGACCCCGGGGGGCCGACCATTAAGAGATTATGGCCCCCGGCTGCGGCGACTTCGAGTGCGCGCTTGGCTTGAAATTGACCCACGACATCTGCAAAGTCGTTATCGATGCTCGGGGATTGCTGGTAAAAGCTTTTCGGGTCGGAGATGACCGGTGGCAACGATAGGGATCCCTGAAGAAATTCCACGACCTGTGGGAGAGTATGGACTCCATAAATGGTGGCATGATCGACCACACTCGCTTGTAACGCATTAGCATGTGGAAGAATGAGGGCCTGTGGGGCATGCGTCGCCATGGCCATGGAAAGAGCTCCTGGGACCTCTTTAATCCGTCCGTCCAGGGCCAATTCCCCGACGAATAAATACGGCGCGACAGATTCTTGGGTGAGGACCCCTTCGGCGATGAGGATACCGATGGCAATACCCAGTTCCAAGCCTGCGCCTTCTTTTTTGATCCCGGCCGGCGCCAGATTGACCGTGATTTTTTTGGGAGGAAACCGAAACCCAGTATTTTTTAAAGCAGACCGGACACGATCCCGGCTTTCTCGCACGGTCGCATCAGGCAGACCGACGATGGAAAATTGTGGGAGCCCTCCTCCGAGGTCTACTTCAATTTCTATAGGGTTGGCCTCCAGCCCCACTAACCCCAGGCTATGGACTTTGGCTAACACAGGTGGCGTTGTTTACGAGACATAGAGGGAGTTTCCCAGTGTTGTTTTGGCAAGTATAAGAGATACGGAGAAGTGGGACAACGCAATGAGGCTTTTCGATATATACCTCGGTTGGCCCTGCCCATTACAAGAGCTTGTCAAGCTTCGTGTACCCTTCGAAGGAGTCCTCAATAGCACACCAAGAATTAGGGCGCGGTGAGCGGGGGAAGGTCGGTGACGGGAGTGTCGAGGGCTTTGAGGAGCTCTTCAATTTCCTTGTCAGGCGGTTCCTGTGAAATATCTTCCATTAAGGGGACCGATGCAGCGGATTCTTTCTTTTGGCTAAGAGGGTTTTGGGATTGATCTTGTGGGGCAGACTTAGGACCTGGTGGTAATTCGAGAGTTTGTGGAGAGATGCCTGAGGCTGTTGGCTTGACGACAGCGGGTTGTTTTTCTAAAGGGAGAGGCGTTTGGTTTGAAGTAGATGAGTTCATATTTGGAACAACAGGCGTTTCTCCTTCAACTGTTGGGGTAGGAAGTATTGGCGGGTCGGTGTATTGGTTGTGATGCACTTCAATGTTCGGAGAATGCGGAGAGGTCCTAACCGATGGAACGATGGTTTTTGGTGTTGGTGCAATCAACGTTGGTGATTCAATTTGAGGAGGATTGTCTGTGTCTATTGGGGGCTTCTGAGGATCCGGAGTATGTTGAACTGGCGTGATGGTTCTCTTCCTTTCGGCTGGTATGGTCTGTGGCTGGCTGGTTTCCTGTGGTGAAATTTCTTGTTGTGTTTCTTGTTGTGTTTGGTGGACAAAGATGTTCGGTTCTAGGATATCGCGGTACCAATATCCCAGGGCTCCAGCGACGCCTAGCAAAACGATAAGGGCTATCGTGATTCCGAGGTTGCGTGAAACCCTGGATTTATTCTCCTGGCCATAGTCCATAAGGTTCTGAGGGCGTTGAATAGGCGATGTCTTTTGGGGCGGCAATTCCGCTGAGTGGGGTGCTTGGTGTTGTAGAGGGTGTGCTAACGATTCTTCCTTGGCTTCTGCCGGTACCGTGGGGATTGGAACTGGGATTTGAGGAGCCGCAGAAGATAAAAATGCACTGTTTGTATTCGTCGGGAGTTTGGATATTTGTTGATTGATAATAGCGAGGACATGCGTCGCATCTTGTAAGCGTTCTTGGGTCTTATTGCGGGTCATTTTTCGGATAAGGTCGCAAATGACCTCCGGAACCGCATCAGGAAAATCAAAGGTTGGATCAGCTTGGTCAAACGCCAATTTTCCCATAATGGAGGTTTTCGGTAGTCCCGCATAGGGCACAGTGCCGGTGAGCATTTCGTACATCATGAATCCCAGAGAATACAAATCGCTACTGAGGTTCAGAAGATCCCCCTTGGCGATTTCTGGGGGAAAGTATGGTAAAGGCCGTAACAGTTCTTCGACGCCATTCGATACAATATCCATCAAAATCCACGATAAGCCCAGGTCCATGACTTTGATTTGACCTTGTGGGCCAACCAAGACATGACCGGGATGCAGGGTTCCGTGAATGATGCCTTGAAAATGGGTATGAACCAGGACCTCCGCAATCTTCCGAGCCAGCATGAGCATGTCCTGGACCGATAGGGAGCCTTTGTCATGAATGATCTGTTGAAGGCTGGGTGCATCGAAGAATTCCATGAAAATGACGGGCGTGTCGTCGTCGTCTTCGACTTTAAAAATTTTAATGAGGTTCGGGTGGTCAATCAGGAGCAGAGGCTTGGATTTTTCAATGAACGCTTTACCCTGAATCACACGACCGTTGATATGGGAATGATAAATCTTAATGGCGACTTCTTGGCGAAGGCCCATATCATACCCGTAATAAATCGTTCCGGTTTTCCCCTTGGAAATTTCTCCTTGAACTTCAAACTTTCCGGCGAATAATTGGTTTTTCTTGAGAGTGTGCATGATGAAGTGTTGCCTTGTGAGCGGGAGAAATGGGTGATTCTCACCTCAGTGAAACACGATGTTCGCCACCATTGACAGGAGGTCTATGCCTTACCTGCGCATCTTGTCGGAATGGGGCAGGATTTTCTTGAATGCCGGGAATTTCTTGGCGTTGTCCCCATTCGTGAGGTGACAGTCTTTTGGCGAGTCGAACGGAGACCATGATGTTGGGGGCTGACAGAGCTAGCTTAGAGGATACGGAGAGATTGTCCAACCTGTTGAATGGCTTCAAGTGCGGAATCTATCTGTTCAACGGAATGCTCGGCTGTCACGGTGATTCGTAGACGGCTTGTTCCTTTGGGGACAGTGGGTGGTCTAATGGGGGGAATGAAAATGCCTTTTCCCCGTAACTGTTGGGCCATTTTTAGGGCAAGCGCAGGATCACTCACGATGATAGGCAGAATGGGACTTTCTGTGTTAGTCAGATGGCAGCCCATGGCCATGAGGCCTTGATACATGTAGTCACGATTTTTCCACAGTCGGTCACGCCGTTCAGGTTCTTGCTGAATGAGCTGTAGGGCGGTTTGGGCAGCGGCTGCCAAAGCCGGTGGAGGCGCGGTGCTATATATAAATGACCGTGAAGTATTGATCGCATAGGCGATGAAATCTTTCGTCCCGGCGACAAATCCGCCACTGGCACCCACGGCTTTACTCAATGTACCCATATGGAGAATGTTGGCCGATTCTACCCCCCAATACTCGATGGTTCCGCGTCCGGATTTGCCCATCACGCCAGTCCCGTGGGCATCATCCAGTAACAGGTTGGCTTCGAATTCCCTGGCCAGACGTGTCAACTCAGGTAGCGGGGCAAGGTCTCCGTCCATACTGAATACGCCCTCGGTCACAATGAGGGTCGGGCGTTTCGGTGTGCGTTTAGTCAATAATCTTTCGAGATGATCCATGTCGTTGTGCTGGAAAACTCGGAGCGTCGCTCGACTTAAGCGGCAGCCATCAATGAGACTGGCATGGCACAAACGGTCAGCGAAAATGATGCCCTCTGGGGCTATCACGTTAGGAATAATGCCGATATTGGTGGCATAGCCCGAACCCAATACCAGGGAGGCCTCTTCTTGAAAAAAATGGGCAAGAGCCAATTCAAGGTCATGATGTGGGATGAGCGTCCCAGAAACTAACCGGGAAGCTCCGGCGCCCACCCCAAATTGCTCAATGGCCTTGTATGCGGCCTGTTTCAACTGCGCGTGATTCGCCAGCCCTAAATAATCATTTGAAGCAAACTGGAGGGTGTTTTGCCCATCCAACAACATGACCGGGCCGCAAGACGAGCCCATGGGCGATACTTCTCGTAAAAGATGGTCTTGGGTTAATTGTTGAAGGATGGCCTTCCACATCAGTAAAAAGGTTCCATTTAGTGATTTTGGTGATTTCGAGAGGCTCGTTCCTTAATATTTCGTAATCGAACAAATCCTGTTACAATACGTGTTGACTTAAAAAAACGGCAAGGCTTACCATTACGTATTTATTTTTCGGTGATTCTGTCTCCTGGTGGGGAAGGGTCCACCGTGTGTAGGCCCTGACGGGAAGGTTAGGCCAAGCCCTGGCAGGAATTCGCGGAGTATCTTTCAACTGTCTTTTAATCCAAAGGTGAGCATCATGCAACTGACTGGAGCGGAAATTTTCCTCGAATCGTTAAAATGTGAAGGAGTCGATACGATTTTTGCCTTGCCGGGCGGCGTGGTCTTGAAAATTTTCGATGTCTTGCATCAGCAGAAGGATATTCGCGTCATCCTGACTCGTCACGAGCAAGGGGCGGGACTCATGGCGGAAGGCTACGCCAAAGCGACGGGCAAACCCGGTGTGGCCTTGATTACCTCTGGGCCAGGGATGACGAATGTGATTACGGCGTTGGCTGATGCCTATATGGATTCTGTGCCCATTGTCTGTTTTTCTGGACAAGTCCCGACTCCCTTGATCGGGAATGATGCGTTCCAAGAAGCTGACAACATTGGTTTGAGCCGTCCATGCACCAAGTACAACTTTTTGGTCAAGGATGTGAACGATTTGGCCCAAACGATTAAGGAAGCGTTTTATATCGCGACGACCGGAAGGCCTGGTCCCGTCTTAGTTGATATTCCTAAAGATATTTCCCTGGATAAGGGTGAGTTCCATTATCCAAAATCCGTTTCCATCCGGGGCTATAACCCGACATACGATGGGAGTAAATGGAAGATCAAGCAGGCAGCTGATGCGATTATGAAATCCAAACGGCCGATTCTTTATATCGGTGGTGGAGTGCAATTTTCCGGGGCATCCGCGGAAGTGAAAGAATTGGCAGAAATGACCCATATCCCTGTGGATATGACGTTAATGGCCTTAGGAGCTTTCCCGGGAAAGCATCCGTTGTCCCTGGGTATGTTAGGGATGCATGGGACCTATGTGGCCAATATGGCTATGCATTACTCCGATCTGGTCATTGCGGTCGGCGCGCGATTTGATGATCGAGTAACGGGGAAAGTGTCGGAGTTTTGTCCAACCGCAAAAATCATTCATATTGATATTGATCCCACATCGATCCGGAAAAACATTCAGGTGGACATTCCCATCGTTGGGGATTGCAAACGCGTACTCATCGAACTGAATGATATTCTGCGGGCCACAGTCAATGGCAATCAAAAAGAACAGCGCAAGCCTTGGTGGGATCAACTGGAGGCCTGGCAGCAGGCGCACCCCCTGGCCTATGACCAGGAGCCGGACGCCCAAATTAAGCCACAATATCTGATTGACCGGTTGTATGAATTGACGACTGATCGTGACCCGATCTTGTCCACCGATGTCGGCCAGCATCAAATGTGGGCAGCCCAATATTTTAAACTCCAAAACGCCCGGACCTGGTTGACGTCTGGTGGATTGGGAACCATGGGCTTTGGGTTTCCGGCTGCTATGGGTGCGCAGGCCGCCTTCCCGAAGCGGTTGGTGTTGTGTATTGCCGGAGATGGCAGTATTCAAATGAACACACAAGAATTAGCCACGGCGGTGATTGAAAAATTACCGGTGAAAGTGTTTGTGATTAATAACCGCTTTCATGGCATGGTTCGCCAATGGCAGGACTTATTCTATGAGGGACGGTATGCCTCCAGTTATCTGGGCAATGTGCCGGACTTTGTAAAATTAGCCGAGGCGTATGGTGCTGCGGGAATCCGTATTGAAAAGGTCGGCGATGTGGATGCCGGCATTCAAGAGGCACTCGCCATTGATCGACCTGTGTTTGTGGATGTCCCTGTGTATCGATATGAAAATTGTTATCCCATGATTCCCGCTGGAGGGAGTAATCACGAAATGCTGTTGGAGGACCCCCCACATTTACAGAAATCAAAGTCCACACATAAAACGGCTGCTCAAGCAGATTCCGATACCGTGCTGACGGCTTAGGTAAAAAGAAATTATGGAACATATTATTTCGTTAACCTTAGAAAATAAATTTGGCTCATTGTCTCGTGTGGCTGGACTGTTCAGTGGCCGAGGGTTCAACATTGAAAGCCTGTCTGTGGCTCCGTCATTGGATCCCTCGGTTTCCATGATGACGATTGTCACCAATGGAGATGAACGTGTGATTGAACAGATCATGAAACAGCTGAATAAGGTCATCGATATCATCAAGGTGGTTGATGTCAGCGAAAGTGAGTTTGTGGAGCGTGAGACGGCTCTGATTAAGGTGCATACTCGTCCCGAAGATCGTGCGGAAGCCTTGCGAATTGCGGATATTTTTCGAGCCAATATCCTGGATTCCTCTCCGACGAGCTATACCATTGAAGTCACGGGGGATGTGAGAAAGGTCCAAGCCATCATTAACTTACTGTTGCCGCTTGGTATCAAAGAATTGGTGCGGACAGGCCGGATTGCGATCGGCCGAGAGCCTACACGTCCCGCACAAGCCCAACCCCGACCGCTTGCGAAAGCGAACTAATCAGAACGACCCACTCGGCTTTGATACAACGGGTGTTCCGTCCATGATGATGGCGGAGCCAATGCGGTTTTTTCTAAATATCCATGTGAGGAGTGTATGATGAAAATTTCTTATGAAAAAGATGTCGAGCCGCAAAGTTTGGCTAAAAAAACCGTAGCCGTCATTGGGTTTGGGAGTCAGGGGCATGCTCATGCTCTCAACATGCGAGATAGCGGCATTCGAGTGGTCGTTGGCTGTCGCGAGGGTGCGTCGTGGAAGAAGGCCGAGGCTGCCGGTTTGAAGGTCATGCCCACGGCCGATGCCGTCAAAGAGGCTGATGTGGTCATGATGTTAGCCCCGGATGAAAGCCAGGCGGCCATTTTCAATGCGGATATTGCCCCGAACCTGAAGCATGGAGCGTATCTGGCCTTTGGGCATGGGTTTAATATTCACTTTGGGCAGATCCTGCCGGATGCGCATGTGAATGTCTTTATGGTTGCTCCTAAAGGCCCTGGTCATCTGGTTCGTTCAGAATATACCAAAGGGACTGGGGTGCCATGTTTACTCGCTATTCATCAGGATCCGAGTGGCAATACGACAAAAGTCGGACTCGCTTATGCAAGCGCCATTGGCGGGGCTCGGGCGGGGGTCATTGAAACGTCCTTCCGGGAAGAAACGGAAACCGATTTATTTGGGGAGCAAGCGGTGCTCTGTGGCGGGCTGACTTCTCTCATCCAGGCGGGATTTGAAACGTTGGTTGAAGCAGGCTATTCACCAGAGATGGCCTATTTTGAATGCTTGCACGAGGTGAAACTGATTGTGGACCTGATCTACCAAGGCGGCATTGCCAACATGCGTTATTCCATTAGTACCACCGCGAAATACGGAGATGTCACACGTGGGCCGCGAGTCGTGACGAACGAAACCAAACGAGCGATGAAACGAATTTTACACGACATTCAAAGCGGTCGATTTGCCCGGGAATGGGTGCTGGAGAATCAAGCCAATCGCCCTGTATACAATGCGCTCTTAAAAAAGGGAGAAGAACATCCGATTGAAGAAGTTGGAGCACGCTTGCGCGGCATGATGCCGTGGTTGCAAAAAGACCAACTCGTGGATAAGCAAAAAAATTGATGAGAAATTGCGCGCATGGTTGATCGGGCCGCAGGCATTCCCGTCGCCAAAGAAGGTCTTCCCTTTATTCTCATAGGGGGCATTCTTACCCTCGGTGCCTGGGCAATGGGAGGCGTCTGGTCGACTTGTGTATTAGGGTTACTGACTCTATTTACGACATGGTTTTTTCGAAATCCAGCCCGTGAGATTCCTCCCGGTGCGCATGTGATCGTTTCTCCCGGGGATGGGACGGTCGTGGCGGTCGAATCGGAATTTGAGCATCGGTATTTGAAAGAACAAAGTATTCGCATTAGCATTTTTCTGAATGTGTTTAATGTTCATATTAATAGAGTGCCCATTGGTGGACGTGTGGAAAATGTGGTCTACCAACCCGGAAAATTCATGAAGGCTAATCATCCCGACGCGTCCCATGGCAACGAACAAAATGCCTTAATGTTGCGTCGATCTGACGGCGTCAAAGTGTTGTGTGTGCAAATTGCCGGATTGGTTGCGCGACGTATCGTGTCCTGGGTGGTGCCGGGAGATCATGTCGAAAAAGGCGAACGATTTGGGCTTATACGTTTTGGCTCACGGATGGATGTCTACCTTCCGCAATCAAGTGTCATCCGAGTCCAGGTTGGATCGAAAGTGAAAGGTGGATCCTCAATATTAGGGGAGGTGCCATGCGCGGAACCTTTATGAAGCAACCACGAAGACGACGAGTCGTTTCCCTCATTCCCAATATTTTGACCACTGGAAATTTGTTCAGTGGACTCGCCGCGATACTTTTTGTGTTGGGAGAAAACTTTGAGGCTGCCGCGATCGCCATTCTGGTGGCCATTGTCTTTGATGTGCTGGATGGGACGACGGCGCGCCTCATGAAAAGTACCAGTGATTTTGGTTTGCAATATGATTCATTGGGTGATGTGGTGTCCTTTGGCGTGGCTCCGGGCTTGTTGATGTATGTGTGGGCACTGAGCCCGCCAAAAATGCTGGGTGCGGCTGTCATGTTTGCGTTTGTGGCCTGTGGCGCACTTCGCTTGGCGCGGCACAACGTCCTTGCGGCCACCAATAATCATGGGAAGCCATTCACCGGGCTTCCTATCCCTGGAGCGGCAGGCGTCATTGCCACGTTGATCATCTTTGATCATCATGTGGTGGCGTTAGGAGCAAGTGTGAAGCCAATTCTTGGCATTGTCCTCACGCTTTCCTTGGCGTTTTTGATGGTGAGCACCTTTCGGTATCGCAGTTTAAAGGAATTAAAAGCCCAGGAGCATCATCATTTTAATTATTTAGTATATGCCGTGCTCATTTTCATGGCCGTGCTGGCCTATCCTCAGGCCATGCTATTTGTGGCTTTTGCGGTCTATACGTTATCCGGAGTCGCCGAGCAGGGATGGAAATTCATTGCGGGTCTGACGGGAGAGAAATCCAAAACAGACGCCACATCGGATGAGTTTCACAAATAATGGGGATAGACAAGACAACCATGAAACCATATAAGCGAGCCCGGCAAAGAGGGCCCCAGTCATGACGCGAACGATTCGGATATTTGATACGACGTTGCGGGATGGAGAGCAGTCTCCAGGCGCCAGCATGAATATCGAAGAAAAGCTCTTGGTCGCCAAGCAATTGGCCCGATTGAATGTGGATATTATCGAAGCGGGGTTTGCGTTCAGCTCGCCAGGCGATTTTGAAGCGATTCGTCGTATTGCCCAAGAAGTCGAAGGCCCCGTGATTTGTAGCCTGGCTCGTGCTAAGCCTGAAGATATTGATCGAGCCTGGGAGGCTCTCAAAGGTGCGCCTAAATGCCGCATCCACACATTTTTGTCGTCCTCAGACATTCATCTCAAACATCAATTTCGGATGACTCGGGATGAAGCGTTGAAGCGGGCCGTCGAAATGGTTCGCCATGCACGAAGTTATGTCACCGATGTGGAATATTCTCCCATGGATGCTACGCGCTCGGATCTTTCGTATCTTTGCGAAGTGGTGGAGGCAGTTGTGGAAGCGGGAGCAGGTACGGTCAATATTCCGGATACGGTGGGGTATACCACGCCACAAGAATTTGGCGAGCTGATTCGGGCCTTGCGCGAACGGGTTCGAGGTATGGATCAGGCGGTCATCTCCGTTCATTGTCATAATGATTTGGGCTTAGCCGTGGCCAATTCCATGGCCGCCATTCATGCCGGTGCAGGGCAGGTGGAATGCACCATTAATGGCATTGGAGAACGGGCCGGAAATGCCTCGTTGGAAGAAATCGCAATGGGATTGCGTACACGCAAGGATTTTTATCAAGCCGATACCCAGATTCACACGGAAGAAATTTCTAAATCCAGTCGCTTAGTGAGTCAGATCACGGGCATGCTCGTGCAGCCGAATAAGGCTATTGTGGGTGCCAATGCGTTTGCCCATACTTCTGGGATTCATCAAGACGGATTGCTGAAAGATAAAAATACGTATGAAATTATTCGTCCAGAAACAATCGGGTTGACGCAAAGCCGTTCAGTGATGGGAAAATTGTCCGGTCGCCATGCTTTTCGGGAGGAACTGGCAAAGTTAGGCTACAGGTTGTCTGATGAAGAGCTCCAGGAAGCCTTTGGCCGATTCAAGCGATTAGCTGATCAGAAAAAAGAATTATTTGAAGAAGATTTGGAATCTATTGTCAATAAAGCGGTGACGAAGGTGCCTGAACGGTTTTCATTGAAAGGATTACGAGTGGAGAGTGGGTTGAATGTACCACCCTCCGCGAGCGTAGAACTTCTCATCAATGATCAACTCGTGAGTCAAACTGGAAGAGGCGATGGACCGGTAGATGCGGTCTACCGTACGATTGCCTCCTTAACGGAAACGAAAAGCCACTTGCGGGCCTATATCGTGAAAGCCATCACGGGTGGCACCGATGCACAGGGAGAAGTCTCCGTACGGGTCGAAGAAAATGGAGAAGTCGTGACGGGTCATGGTTCGGATACGGATATTATCGTTGCGTCTGCGCATGCCTACCTCAATGCGCTCAATAAATTAGCCGATTTAGTGGAACGTCATGCCAGAGCTGAACAAAAAGTCGGGTTGTGTTAACGCGGAAAATCCGTTCCCCTGACACTGTCAGTAATGCACAGGCCCTGCCGTTATCTTCATTTCTACAAACGGATTGTTCATCATAGGATGGAGGAAACCTAGAGATCGTTGGTTGCGATCTTGTCAGTCTTATTGATTCTTGTTTAGTGGAGGAGTGATGCGTAGACGAATTGGGGTGTTACCTGGTGATGGCATCGGCTCGGAAATCATGCCACAGGCGGTCCGGGTGTTGGAGACCATTGGACAGGTTTGTGGACACACGTTTGAATTGACTTCGGCGCAAGTTGGGGGCGCCGCGATAGATGCGACAGGATTCCCGTTACCACCGGAAACGTTGGAATTAGCCAAGGCCAGTGATGCAGTCCTTCTCGGGGCTGTGGGCGGTCCTAAATGGGAAGGGTTGGATTATGAACGACGACCTGAACGAGCGCTATTAGGATTGCGTGAACAACTTGGTCTCTTCGCTAATCTTCGACCCGCAAAAATGTATTCGTCTTTGATCGAAGCGTCCAGCTTGAAGCCGGAGATCATTGCAGGCATTGATGTCCTCGTGGTCCGTGAGTTGACTGGCGGGATTTATTTCGGACAACCGAAAGGCATCGAAACAACTGCGACGGGGCATCGAGGGTTTAATACCGAAGTGTATACAACTGAAGAAATTCGCCGGATTGCCGTCGTGGCGTTTGAGGCCGCGAAAAAACGACGAGGGTTGGTGCATTCGATTGACAAGGCTAATGTCTTGGAGTCTTCAGAGCTGTGGCGCCGGGAGGTCATCAAGGTTCATGAGAAATTTCCGGATGTCGAATTACGTCATATGTATGTGGACAACTGCGCGATGCAATTGGTCCGCTATCCGAAACAGTTCGATGTGATTGTGACGACCAATTTATTTGGCGATATCTTAAGCGATGAGGCGGCCATGCTCACCGGGTCAATCGGGATGCTTCCCTCAGCCAGCGTGGGTGCGACGGTTGGGATGTTTGAGCCCATTCATGGTAGTGCCCCCGATATCGCAGGGAAGAATCTTGCCAATCCTATCGGGATGATCGCTTCCGTGGCGATGATGTTGACCTATGCCTGCGATTTACCCAACGAAGCGCAATTCATTGAGACGGCGATTCAGAAGACATTGGAGCAAGGATATCGAACGAAAGATATTGAAGGCCCTGGGACCACACTCTTGGGCACTCGAGAAATGGGCGATCAGATCGTAAAGCAATTGAAAGCGGTCGTGGCATGATGGATCAGTGCCCAAAAGGAGTATTGACGACGGTGGCCGGGTGCGGAGAGCCGGGCTACCGTGGGGATGGAGCCCTGGCCATTAGGGCATATTTGAATGAACCTAAAAATCTTGTCTTCGATGCTGAGGGGAATTTATATATTGCCGATTCGGAAAATCATGCGATTCGGCGTGTCATGCGCTCGACGGGGCTGATTGAAACGGTGGCTGGCTCCGTTCCTCTCCAATCAGTTCATGCCGAAAGTCCTCCCCCACCCGTGGAGCGTGAGGAGGTCGCTGAAGAGGTCGATCCTCTGGCCGATGTCGACGATAGTCCGGAACGCGCGTATACCCAAACACCGGATTTAAGCGGGACGGTTCGGTATGTGGTCGGACAAGGGATGGGAAGAGAGCGCTTCGCGGGAGATGGTGGTTTGGCTACCAAGGCTCTTTTGAATTTTCCCTCGGCAGTCGCGGTGGATCAAAGCGGGGCATTATTTATTGCGGATACGTTGAATCACCGTGTTCGTCGAGTTGATCCTCAGACGGGAACGATCCAAACGGTCGTTGGAACAGGACAGACTAAATGGAGTGGTGATGGTGGATCAGGCATGGACACGACGTTGAATGAGCCCGTGGCCTTGGCCATCCATGGGACATCTCTGTACATTGCCGATCAAAGTAACAATCGAATCCGCATGCTGGATCTTACCACACAGGTGATGACCACGGTTGCTGGAACAGGGGATTCGGGGTACAACGGCGATGGTATGCCCGCAACGGAATCGGGATTAGCTGGCCCGAGTGGGTTGGCACTTGATGCCGTAGGGAACCTGTACGTGGCCGATACCTTTAACGGGCGGATTCGGAAAATCGACAAAGACACGGGAATCATTGCAACGGTTGCCGGGGACGGAGCAGAATTTCGCTATGAGCGGGGAGCCAATGAACGAGCCTCCGCGTTATCCCGGCCGTATGGAATTGCGATGACGATGGAACATTGTGTGCTCATTACCGATTCAGATAACCATCTTCTCAGGCAATGGGATCCGCAGAAAAAAGAAATGAGTCTGGTCGCTGGGATTGGTCAAGCGATGTTCTCTGGCGATGAAACGGTCCCTTCCGAGAGCGCACTGAATTTTCCCTTTGGCGTGGCCGTCGATTCTTTAGGGAATGTGGCCATTGCGGATACCTTTAATCATCGCATTCGCTACATCCGGGCATAAGAGTGACAACATGAACACGAAAAAAACAGCCTATAGGGTTGCGGTTGTCGGGGCGACTGGAGCGGTGGGAACCGAAATGATTCAGGTGTTGGAGGAGCGCGGGTTCCCTGTTGGCGAATTAGTTCCCTTGGCTTCGGCTCGATCGCAGGGGAGCGAGGTGACCTTTCGTGGTCAGGATATTCCCGTCAAGGTCCTTGATGCTGATTCTTTCAACGGAGTCGATTTGGCGTTGTTTTCGGCCGGGGCGAGTGTCAGTAAAGAATTTGGCCCGGTTGCGGTGAAAGCGGGAGCGGTCGTCGTCGACAATAGTTCGGCATGGCGGATGGATCCTACTGTGCCGTTGGTTGTTCCCGAAGTCAATGTCTTGGCTCTTGACAAGCACCAGGGGTTGATAGCGAATCCCAACTGTTCAACCATCCAAATGGTCGTCGCGCTCAAGCCCTTGCACGATGCGGTGAGGATCAAACGGATTGTGGTGACCACATTTCAGTCTGTATCGGGAACCGGCAAAGAGGCCATGGATGAATTGGCTGAACAATCCCGGAAATTGTTGGGGTTTGGAGAAGCCTACGCGGAAGTCTATCCGTATCAGATTGCCTTTAATTGTTTGCCTCACATCGATGAGTTTTTGCCCAGCGGGTATACGAAAGAAGAAATGAAAATGGTGCATGAAACGCAAAAGATTTTCGGCGATTCATCCATACAGGTAACGGCCACCACGGTTCGAGTGCCGGTCTTTGTGTGTCACGCTGAGGCCGTCAATATTGAAACCGAGAGAAAACTGAGTGCCAACGAAGCCAGGGCTCTCTTGGCAGTGGCCCCTGGTGTCCAAGTCTATGATGATCCCACTCGCAACATCTATCCACTGCCTATTGATGTCGTCGGCTCGGATGACGTGTATGTTGGACGCATCCGGGAAGATGAGTCGATCCCCAACGGGTTAAATTTATGGGTTGTCGCCGATAATTTACGAAAAGGCGCCGCCTTAAATGCCGTGCAGATCGCGGAAGTTCTCTTCCGGTGATACAAGATGACTGATGGGCAACGATGAGAAACTTCTGTGGTGTCGGCCTCGCCTGCGTGAGCGGAACACGTCTGTGAGGGGCAGGGGCAATCTCGTTGCCAGTGCGATATTCCTCTTTTTTTCTTCTGTCCTCTTTCCCGTGGTCAGTTTTGGCAACGCGGAACATGCCATCCGGCTCGGGTTAACCGATTCAGCTAGGATCCTCTCCGTTCATGCTTCCTCACCTTTTATCCTGAAGCTCCCCTCCGGCAAACGGTTCAGGATTTCAGAGAAGGTGACGATCCAGCTGCAAAGAGACACATTGCTCCTGAATAATCGAGTGGTCCCGGCCTCAGCCGTATCAGTGCAGGGGGGAGATGGAGTCTTTCACGTCACCGTTCTTGCCATGGCTGACAAGGCGTTGGGGAAGAATGCTAAAAAAAGTTGGACGGTTCACGGACCGCTGGACATTCAATCCGTCCCATCTGGGTTAGCGGTCGTCAATCGAATTAATCTTGAAACCTATGTGGCAGGTGTGGTTTCAGGGGAAGTCAGCCCTAAGTGGCCGATTGAAGCATTGAAAGCGCAAGCGGTGGCGGCTCGCACCTACGTGCTCTATAAGCAGGTTGAGAATCAATTGCAACCCTTCGATGTGTTCGCCAGCGTCCAAGACCAAGTGTATCATGGCCATGCTGCCCGAGCGGAATCCGTGCTTCAAGCTGTGGAAGAAACCCGAGGGCAGGTCGTGACGCATGATCATCGCCCCATCTATGCCGCCTATTCGTCCACGGCTGCCGGTCCGACAGAAGATGCGCTGTATGTGTGGGCATTAGATTTACCCTATTTAAAAGGGGTGGATTGTCCGTTTGATGACCAAGCTCCACGCTATGATTGGCGGACCGCATTTACGTTGGATTATTTAGAGCATCAGTTGCGACAGGAAGGTTATGCGGTTGGCACGGTGGCCACGCTCACGCCGTATACATTTACCCCATCGGGTCGTGTCGATCGAGTGCGTCTATTACATTCGAGAGGAGAAATCATTTTACGAGGGCAGGACCTGCGACGGATTGTCGGATATTCAAAAATTTTCAGTACGAACTTTTCGATCACATCGGTGGGAGCCGAAGTCGTGGTGGTGGGGCATGGCGCCGGTCATGCGGTTGGTATGTGTCAGTGGGGGATGCGGGAAATGGCTGAGTTGGGCTATGACTATCAATCGATCTTACGGCATTACTATCCTGGCACGACGCTTCTTCCGTTACGTCGCGTCAATTTCACTCCTTCAGGCCACCCCTGAAAGACCCCTTCTTGGGTTGGCCATGAATCTCTCCGATTTTCATTTTCCGTTTGATCCTGCCCTGGTCGCGAAACACCCTATTCATCCCAGAGACCATGCGCGCCTGTTAGTGCTAAACCGGCATCAAAAGCAAATCGTGGATCGTCAGGTCAAGGACCTCCCGGAAATTCTTCAACCTGGAGATGTGTTGGTGGTGAATGATACGAAAGTCATTCCGGCCCGTCTGGTGGGAAAGAAGGTCCCAAGCGGTGGGCACATTGAAATGTTGTTCGTCAAAACCATCGATTCCACCCATGCTGAAGTCCTCATGAATGGCCGGGCAAGGATCGGGCAACGCGTCGAATTTCAAGGCAGGGGACAGGCGCAGATAGTGGAAAAACAACCTGGACGAACGGTGATTGCTTGGCTGGGACCAGATTCCCTGCACGCGCATTTGCGGCAATATGGGGCGCTGCCCTTACCCCCATATCTCAAACGGGAACCAGTTGTTGGTGACAACGAAGATTATCAAACCATGTTTGCCAATGTTGAAGGCGCGGTGGCGTCTCCGACAGCCAGTCTGCATTTTACGCCATCCCTCATACAGGCCCTCTCAGATAAAGGGATCGGTTGTGTCACGATTACGTTGCATGTCGGTCCTGGGACATTTCAGCCCGTGAAGACGGAGCTGGTCGAGGAACACACGATGCATGCCGAGTGGTTCCAAGTCTCAGAGCATGTCGTGAAGCAGATTCAGGAGGTTCGCCAACGGGGAGGACGGGTCGTGGCCGTGGGAACGACGGTGGCCCGTAGCTTGGAGTCAGCCGCTAATGCAGAGAGAGAGCTCAAGGCCCGGTCTGGGGAGACCCAACTGTTTATTTTTCCGGGGTATCGCTTCAAGGTGGTCGATGTGCTGATGACCAATTTTCATTTTCCGGAGACCACCCTGCTGATGTTGGTGTCGGCGTTCGCGGGAGTGGAAACCACCCGTCAAGCCTATGCCCATGCCTTGCGGGAACGGTATCGGTTGTACAGTTACGGCGACGCGATGCTGATTCAGTAAAAAGTGAGAAGGGAAAAGGACAATGAAAGATATGGGTAGAGACAAACAATATCGAATGCTGTCAAAAAAGGAATGGGATTTTTTCTAAAGCTCCTTACTCCTAACTATTCACTCCTTACTAATTTCTACAGCAGTTCCTGGTGAATAGTCGTATCGCTACGGGCGCGTAAGGCAGCCTGAGCGGCTTGCATCGCGCGCTGTTTCTTTTGAATGACGAATTGCATTTTAATTTGTTCGAACATGTTCATGTCAGGTTCGGCGCCTTCCAAGGATTGACGGGCATGGAGGTCCTTCACTTCTTGGAGTTCGGCAGGGGTGAGGGCCGTGGCTTCAGACACAAGGAGTCTGGCTTTTTCAATCAGCAATTCAGTGCGGCGTTGTTTTTCATATTCATTCGGTTTCATGCGGTTCGCAGCTAACAGTCGTTGATAATAGACAGGATCGAACACGCCATCCTTTTGAAAATCTTTTTGATTCACGATGGCATCATGAAGCTCGAGTTCAGAGACCGAGAGTCCAAATTCGTCGGCGAGCACTAGCCATAATTTGTTGGTGATCAAGCTCTCGATGGCGAGTTGCTGGAGCGTTTCATCTTTAACCTCTTCTTGTTTGAGTTGCTCGCGATAGAATTGGTAAAAGCGTTGTTTAGCCCGAAGATATTCCTGTTTGGTCACCGTGTAGGGTCCGACTGTGGCAATGGCATTGGGTTGCGAAGCTTCATATCCATACCAGCCCATGCCAATGACGAAAGTGACGGCAATGATCAAAATAACTGCCTTGATTACCCACGGAGAACCTTCTCGAATAAGCCGAATCATGCCATAGTCTCCTTACTGATTAGTATATGAGGATCAGCAAATTTTAAGCGGAGGATTCTGGAAAGGCAAGCAAAAGTCTTGGGTGAGGTCTTATTGACAACCGACAGGGAGCCGGGTCACGGCAGACTCCGATGGGTCACGAGAAGGATGTCGAATGAATAACCAAGAAAGGTCGTGAAACACGATGAAGAATGTACGGGTACGGTTTGCCCCGAGTCCTACAGGATTTCTCCATATTGGCGGCGTGCGAACGGCCTTGTTTAATTGGCTCTTTGCGCGGCATTCCGGGGGAACCTTTATTCTCCGCATCGAAGATACTGATCGGGATCGGTCAACCGATGAGGCGATTCAGGTCATCATGGACGGCATGAAGTGGACCGGTTTGGACTGGGATGAGGGACCAATTCGGCAAACGGATCGCTTGGAATTGTATCGGGAAAAGGCCATGGATTTATTCCATCGAAAGCTCGCCTATTGGTGCGTCTGTACTCCCGAGGAATTAGAAAGCCGAAGAAAAGACGCACAGGCCAGAGGTGAATCCATTAAATATGATGGGCGATGCCGGGAGCGTGGGATTTCTGAGCCCACCGAACTAGCGGCCTTGCGATTTATTGCCCCGCAGGAAGGGCAAACAGTCGTCCATGATCTCATTAAAGGCGACATTGTCTTCGACAATACCGTCTTAGATGATCTGATTATTCTGCGGTCAAACGGCTATGCCACCTATAATTTCTCGGTGGTGGTGGATGATGGCCTGATGAACATTTCGCACGTCATTCGTGGAGATGATCATGTCAACAATACTCCACGACAAGTCCCACTTTTTGAGGCTTTGGGGTTTTCGGTGCCCCAATTTGCGCATCTCCCGATGATTTTAGGGTCGGATAAAGGGCGACTGTCCAAACGGCATGGGGCGACGTCTGTTTTGGCGTATCAGGAAATGGGGTATTTGCCGGAAGCGCTCGTGAATTATCTGGTGCGCTTAGGCTGGTCGCACGGAGATCAAGAAATTTTTTCCATCCAGGAAATGGTGGAGCATTTTGATTTCAAACATGTACAATCGTCGGCCGCTGTCTTTAATCCGGAAAAACTCAAATGGGTCAATGCGCAATATATTCGGAACGGTGAGCCCAAGCAGGTGGCAGAGGCGCTCACGCCGTTTTTACAAAAAGCCGGGTATGATGAGGCTGCGATAACCAGAATTCCCGGAGGGGTCGAAGCCTTAATTCCTCCGTTGCGGGAACGATCCGAAACCCTCCTAGATATTGTGGATGGCGCGATTCCCTATCTGGTGGCATCCCTGACGATGGATGAAGCCGCCGCCACCAAGCATCTTCTTCCGTCGATTGCGCCGATCTTACAAGAATTTGCCGACGTAGTTCAGGCGGAATCGGATTTTTCTAAGGAAAGGCTGGAGGTGAGTATGCACGATCTGATCGAGCGGCACGGATTGAAGATGGGAAAAGTGGCGCAACCTCTTCGTGTTGCCCTCACAGGGCGAACTGTCAGTCCCGGCATTTACGAAGTCATGGCGCTGTTGGGAAAAGACCGGACCATCCAGCGCATTCGTGCCGGCGTTGAACGCGCATTGAATAAATAAGACCTTGAAACCTCTTCTTGGCCTGTTGAATATTTTACTCCGATTGTCCATACATCCCCCCGTAGTGAGATCCATGCCAGGGGAGGGAATGGTCAAAAAAGTTCGTCCAGCAAGGCCGCAGCGGCGCGCGGAGCGTACTGGCAATACGTGAGCACGGCAAAATGGTGAGAACGCAGCTGGCGGCTTTTTTCAACATTCCCTTCTTTATCTTGACTGCATGTCAGTCCTGAATTAAGCTCATCCTACGTTGGGGGATCGTCTAATGGTAGGACGTCAGATTCTGGTTCTGATTGTGAGGGTTCAACTCCTTCTCCCCCAGCCAACTCTCTTCTCTTTCTAAATCAATGAGTTCGGTGTTTTCTTTCTGTTCTCCTTGATTGCCCTCTAGTGGTCTACTCCCAGTTTTACTCCCAGTTCCAGTCAGACTTCCTCGGTTAATGGCGTCTTGAAGAAAGCCAGGGGAGAGATGGCTATATCGCATCGTTGTCGTAATGTCGCGATGCCCCAGTATTTCTTTCACGGTGAACAGGTCGACTCCGGCCATGATTCGGCGACTGGCTGCTGTGTGGCGCAGGGTATGCCAGCAGGCGGACCGTGACCACCAACGCCAAAAATGTGCGGCTTCCAGACCTTTTATACTATTCGGTGATAGATCATGTTCTCGAAAGACAGACTGACTCGGAAAAGGCTTAAGAATGTCTTACCTAGACTTCTACCCTTACCAGCACTCTTACCCATACCCGAATCTGTACCCATACCACTACCACCTAAGGCATCTAGAGAAAACAAAATGGGAAAGGCGTTTCCTCAATGAGTTGGCAAAACAAAAGAGAGGAACTTTCAGAAGAAAAGGTGCCTCAAGAAATTGTGACCCATTATGGCGGGTCACAAACCCCTCACTGGTGTTGAGGGGCACAACCGCCTGGACAACACACACCACTCCCGGCTCAGTCGCGTACGATTGGGTCGGGGGCCAGGCATCACACATATCCTCGCACATTATCGTGCGTTTCAGATGTGCCCCCAAATCGAGGATAGCCCAGACCAATCAATTTTTTTGCAGCCTAATCTTTTTCTCGTGAAAGATCTTGTAATCGCTACTTTTCTCCACTTAAAAATACGAATAAAGCTAGGGTCTGGCACAAAAAAATGCCAATACTACGTAGCCACCCCCCAAATAATGGGGCAGAAACCGTCAAAATGCACTATAATTGGCGGTTGATGATTTGTTAACTTAAAGGTTAACATGTATACAACCGAAGAATTCTATACAGGCACTTCATTCACCCTTTTCGTTGTCGTTGAAGATGGTGAATGCGCTCTAAAAACCTTTCTAGACGGTTTGCCCGATGAGGAAAGGAAGAAATGCTTTCATAAAATTACTGTCCTTAGCAACCAATTGTTTATTCATAACCAGCAGGTCTACCGCAAAGAGACCGAAAATATTTATGCACTAAAAACCCATGACAGTAGAATCTGTTGCTTTGGCGTAGGCCAGGGGAAAAAAATTCTTACGCATGGATTTAAAAAAGAAGGAAAGAGGAAAGAGGAAAGAAGAGAATATGAGAAGGCAGAAACAATTCGTACTGAATTGGGATTTTAATAGCATTAATAAAACCACTTAATAACGAGGTCAAGCCTATGTATACCCACAAACAATGGTTTCTGGAAAACCTCGAGAGCATTCAGGATTCATTCGAATTTCGCCTTGAAAGCCATCTATTTGAAATTGGAGAGGCTATTGCACGGTTTATGAAAGAACAAAATCTTAATCGAGCTCAAATGGCAGAGCGGTTAGGCGTATCTCGTGCTCGTGTTACGAACATACTAAATGGCAATCCCAATTTAACAGTTAAGACTCTTTTGAAAATGTCAGACGTGCTAGGTAAAGAGCTCGAAATAAATTTTAAGACAAAACTGACATATCACGATCAGCAAAGCGCCACCTTTCCTAGCATCTACTTATATTCTGGTGAGGATATTGCTGAACAAGAAAAGAATCCTTCTCATTATGCGTATCAATATGAAATTAAAGGCAACCCGACTATTTCAGGGAATACAACAAATGATAGCAGCCTTGCAGCTTAACAACTTTTTTACAGAATCCTTTTCCATAGGAACCAACTCTTATTATGTCCCAGGAGTGACAGAAGACCGCGTGGCCGGAAAAATTAACAGTTCCCTCGAAATTGCGATTCCAGAGAAGGAAGGAAAATATCCATATCGGGTGTCTCTAACAGTTTCCATCGAGCCTGCACAAGAAAAGCCCGCCCTCGACCCGTATGCCATAAAATTCAAAATTATTGGGTTTTTTACCCTAAGCGGCAACCCATCAAGTGACCAGAAAGAACGAATGTTAAATTTGAATGGAGGGGCAATGCTATATGGAATATTAAGAGGATTTGTGGCGCAAACAACGGGTAGTGCCACTTTTGGGAAATACATTTTGCCAGCAATCAATTTTGTAGATATATATGAAAAGAATGCCCACCAACGTGCGTTAGAAAATGAGCCGGAGTTGAAGAAAAAATCTTCAACAAGAAAACGTAGAAGTCCGAATAAAAGACGAGTCAAATCTTAGACGTGCAAGATTTAATCCCCCCTTAGTCAAAATCGTGCATGAGAGTTGGGACGTGTACCGCGTCGGTCGTAGATTCGGGGAGAAAGTGTATCCCCAAGATCTGGGATCAACCTAGTTCTGATCTGATTCTTTGCCCCAAGAAGACGCTCTTCCCTTTTTGTCTTCTCACCAATCCAAGTGACCACCTTATTCTTCTTTGAAATCATCATTTAATTGATATTCTGCATGCCCACCATGTTGCAACAGGTTGTCTCCAGGGTCTTAAGCAATCTCACTCTTTGACATAACTCCTTTTTTAGGCTAACCATTTCCGTGATAGGGTGATATTTACTTTAAATATCAACATGTTATTCACGATTATGGTGCAAGTGTTTAGGAAATTGACCGGCAGGACCAATATGGGAACAATTTTCTCAGATTTCACTTTCTCCCACCGCACCTTTTGTATTCCACTTGTTATTTTATTTAGGTAGTCTAGGCTTATTCTTATGTGCCGTAAAGGATAGAACCAGAATGAAAAAACTAACCCTGTGGGTAATTTTCATTTGTTTTCTTTCATCCTGTAATTCGCATCGTTTTACCGTACCTGAAAACCCAGCAGAACGATCTATTTATCAGAGCAGGCAACCAGGATCTAAAGAATCAAATCCCAACGAAACTGAAAAGGCAACCGAGCCAATAAAATTTAAAGATCGAGCTGACGCCATTGATAAGTTTCTGACCAATAGAGAATTAGCTTCGATTGAGGGAGTATGGGTAACAGAAGACAGTGAATACGAAGTTGCTATCATAAAGAATGTAATTATAAAGAATAAAAGAGAGTACCAGTCAGGGCGTGATTTCGTGGGTGTTATTACCCATTCTCAGGGTTTTACTTGGGTCCCTGGACAAATCAAGCTGTTTCTCAACGAGACAGCAACACCTAAAATCTATAGCGGAAATTGGTTTGGCGCGGATCATCGAGCACGCGGGGCACTTTTTTTATTTTCCTCGAATAATATTATTGAATTTTCCCTAGGAAGGCGAAAACATTTGCTGGTTCGTACTTATCCAAAGGAATTGCCATCGCAACCTACCGGCAACAAGCAGACAAGTTCTGGTACAGGGTTTTTTGTTACCCCAGACCTTGTCGCTACCAATTTTCATGTGGTCCAAGAGGCCAATCAGATTTCTCTTTCAGTCGAGGGAGTCCAAATTCAAGCGGATGTTTTCCTAAAGGACGCTCAAAATGATCTAGCTCTCCTTCGCCTCAATCCATCTGAACAATCACCTGTAAAAGAATCTCCAAAAGGTGTGAAATGTTTATCCTTGGGTGACTCAGAAAATGCCAGAACTGGTGATGCCGTGCTCACCGTAGGATTTCCACTCTCAGGGCTGTTGGCTTCCACACCAAGTGTAGGACAAGGAGTCATTAGCAATACTTTTGGAATGGCCAATGATCCTCGGATGTTTCAAATCAGTATTCCTATCCAACCTGGAAACAGTGGGAGTCCTTTACTTGATGAATATGGTCGGGTAATAGGTGTGGTCACTTCAACCCTAAATAGCCAGGAAATGTTCAAGACTACGGGTAGCATTCCACAAAACGTGAATTTTGCAATTAAAAGTTCTTATCTAAAAAGTATTTTCTCAATGGTTCCCTCAGGTGACTGTTCAAATTCTTTGGCACCACAGCAACAGTTAACCGCCAGGGAAATACTGGACCACTATTCTAAGAATGTCGTGCCAATTTCTGTTTCTCGATAATAGTGGTTTCTTTGGAATCATCAAGATGCCTTGCGCGAGTTTTCCGCCTACTAGGCTTTTGTTTGGAAAAGCTTTCGTGAAGGAGGCACCCGTTAGCGAGGTAAGAAAATCCCCCCTAGCCTCTTCGGATCTGAAATCTAGAAAGGGGACCCATTAGAATTTATGTGTCTTGGTTTTAGTCACGATCAAGCACCTGCGTATCTGGCGAGGTTCATCTAACGAGAAGTGGCGGCTCCCATTGTGCATGAGAGTTGGGACGTGCGCCGCATCGGTCGTGAAATCGATGAGAAGCCGCATCATAAAGGGGTGGGAACCACATAGTTCGCTCTAATTCCCTACGCTCAAAAGACCCTCTTCCCTTTTTGTCTTCTCGCCCATCCAAATGACCACCTCTTTCCCTATTTAAACCAACAGGTTGAAGTGCTGGCATTGGTACAACTGTTTGTAGTGGGCGTATTGAAAGGTAGCACTATTTCACATAATTCTATTAGCCGAGCACTCCTATTTTTCATGTGAAATGCTCGTTCAATACCAAAGGCTTATTCACGATTTGGTGCGCACATAACTGTAGGCAAAACACAGTCATTTCTTTTTTTAATTCCCTATAACACATCCTACTCTATGGCTTAATCATGGCACATTTCCCAACCTCCATATGCTGGCTGTCTTTGTAATCATTTTCGGGTTTATCCCTCAAATTGGTGTGGATTCGGGCATAATGGTACCAACCATTTGGCTTGATGAACATATTCCAGTCGTAGAGGTCACAGGAAATCCTAACAACCCACGGTGTTTTGGCCTCATCATCTAAAATAAGAGCGTCATTCGCATAGCTTTCCTCACAATATCTCGACTGGTATTCATAATACGGCTTGCCAAAGGGCCTCTGATTTAAACACACATGTCGAGAATAATACGCAATTTTACCAGTTTCAGTTTGTGAAATATCCTCTGTTAACTTAGGGCCTTTGCAATTATTGTCTTTAGACGTAATAACCAATCGGTCTTCATTGTGATAATTCGCCGACACCCACCCTCCATTTTCCCAGCTTACACCAACATTCAGTTCGCTTTTACAGAGGAGAGTGTATTCTTCCGGTAATAGTGGCGGGATTTGAGCTATGCGCTCTTTAAGCCTTTGCAACAATGCTTCCTGGTCTGGCGTCATTAAGCCCCCCTGCTCAGCCAACTCGTCAGCCTTCATCACGAACGCTTTCCATATTTGTATTCTCTGTATGAATGGCCTAGGGTCGGTATCCCAGCGTCGATCAAATTCAGCAATAGCTGCTAGTTGTTCCTCCGTCAATTCCTCGATGGCTTGCCTCTGTTTCTCCTCCACTTCAGCCATAGCAAGTGCTGAGCCTGCAAGGAGGAAAGTCCACAGGAGAATAATATAAATTGTCGTGGGCCGCATTCTTACCATTTCCAATACTCAATACGAATGAATGTCATCTGATTCCTACATAATATGGGAAACCACGGAAAAATAACACCATAAAGAATTCAATAAGGAACCTGACATCTTACAGGGTCTGGTTCTTGTGCCTGAATACCTTCCCTCAGTGACCATTTCCTTTATTCACCCGTTTTTGTATGGTGGGATTTTCCCAAGCCTGAGCAAAAGTATGGAACAGTTAGAGGAAATCCGGAAAATCTGGCACAGCAATCGAGAGTTGTGGTTGACGAAAGTTGGACCAGAAATTCTTCAACCTATTCAAAAAAATGGTGGTCTAAAATTCTTAAATGAATGGGAAAAGATTGTTGGAGTGGCCTTTGAGAATTCACTTGGAACCTTCGAGGCTGTTCAACGTCTATGTGATCCAAATGAGTCTACTCGTTTCTGGGCAGAAGGTTTAATTTTAACTCGCACTAATTTTGAAACCTTTGTCACATTAGCCTGGATCCATTCGGAAGACCATGAAGCAAGGCTAGCTTTGTTTATTGATGAAGGTATCTTGCGGAAGGCATATTTTCTTGACCAGGTTGAGGAACTTAGGGACTCAGCTAGCAAAGAACAATTACAACAGATTAGTGAAGCAAAGGAAGAAGTGAAAAAAAGGCGGCCTGGGATTGGACCTAATAGGCAAAGTCTTATGCCGTCGTTAGAAAAAAGAGCGTATGACCTTGCAAAGGAACAGGCAAAAAAATTCTCCGATGCGAGATGGCAGTATGATGTCTACTATAGAGATGTGTCTTCCCATGCACATCCTAGTACATGGGGGTTAAGCCAATCGGTATCTTTTGAAGATGATGACTTTCTAATTGTCGAACCTCAAACTTGGACAGGTTTCAAAGCTGTCTGGTGTAATGGGGGATGGTTATTTAAAATGCTCTACCAATGGAATGCGGTATTTAACCATTTGCCGGTCGAAACTTTGGATGAATGGTTTAAGGAGTGGATCACAACGGCGGGCTATTAACTCGACTTACCCCCAAATCCCCCTCAGCTTGAAGAGCCTAATCTGAGTCCAAGGAACGCGAATGGGTGGAACTCAAATGGGGACTCGTCCCCTTATGGGCGAAAGATCCCAGCATTGGGAATAAATTGATTAACGCCCGAGGAGAAACCGTATCCGAGAAACCGTCATTTCGACATGCCTTTAAGAAGCAACGGTGTCTGGTGTTGGCCGATGGTTTTTATGAATGGAAACGGGAGGGAAAGACCAAGCAGCCCTACTATATCCGACTGAAAGATCATGGACTGTTTGCGTTTGCGGGCTTGTGGGGACACTGGGAAAAACAGGACCCAGCCATTGAGTCCTGTAGTCTGATCACCATTCACGCAAATCCACTGATGGAATCGATTCACCATCGCATGCCGGTGATCCTGCCGGAATCAGCTTATAGTTCATGGCTCGATCCTAATCTCAACAATGTGATCTATCTGAGTGGTCTGATTGAACCTTTCGACGCTGACAGGATGGAGGCTTATCCTGTGAGCACAATGGTAAATAATACGAGGAATGATAGGGCGGAATGTATTGTACCTATGTGAAAATTCGTTAGTAGTGAAGTTTGATTCCTTAGTGGTATTAAAATTGCTTTAATATAAAATTTATGTATACCTTGACTCATAGAAGCCTTATCTGGTTTTTTGTATAAAAATAACTATTGACTTTTTTGTTCAAAATAGTAGAATCCGACAATCTTTATCCTACCTGTATACTATATATGGTATATTCAAGACCTTCCAACACACAAAATTTAAAGCCTCAAGAGCGCCTTATTTTCGCGCTTGATGTCGCTGACATGCAATCTGCGAAGTCATACGTCAAGCAACTTAAGGGGGTGGTGAGTTTTTATAAGGTTGGGTGGGAATTATTCCTGGCCGAGAGCTTGGAGATTGTAAAATATCTTAAGGGCGAGGGACACAAGGTCTTTTTGGACCTAAAAATTCAAGATGATGTAGATGCTACCATTTCCCGATATATTCAAGTCGCTATCAGACAAGATGTAGACTTTGTGACGCTTCATGGGAATGGGCGGATGTTTGCTACAGCTAAGAGTGCTAAGGGTGGCTCAAACCTGAAAATATTATCTTTAACATTGCTGTCAAATATGGATGAAGCTGCAATGAAAGATAATTATATGCTCCAGAATGGAGATGATTACTGTTTGCCCTTTAAAACTGCAGAGGAGTATGTAGGGTGGAGGGCTACCAAAACATTTAACGCCGGATGTGATGGATTTATTGCTTCTGGGCGGTTCGTGAAGTTTCTTAAAAATCTATTTAAGGAAGATTGCCCACTTATCATAACTCCCGGTGTGCGCCCAGTGGGCTGTTCTGCTGCCGAACATAAAAACGTATTAACTCCAAAAGCCGCGATTCAGAATGGTTCAGATTATTTAGTTGTGGGTCGCCCAATCCGTGACGCCGAAAACGCCAATTCCCAAGCCCAAGCAATTGTCCAACAAATTGCTGAAGGCCTAGAATCCCCTGCTAGCGCCTAAAATATTCAATCAAAATACTCTGCCACCTTGCGCTGAATGCCAATGGTGGGGCGTAATGCTGACACGGTCGATGTGGGCGTGTGGCTAATGGATGGGATGAAGGGCGTGATTGGGAGCGGTGTGTCCCTTGTAATGTGAGTTCCAACCCTAGGTTATTGCCACCACATAAAATCACAATGAACGAGCCTTACATCGTCGGGTTTGAGGCTTTGGTGTTTGGTTCTCTCACCTAATAAGCCATTCCTCGTCTTCTGTGGCATTGTCCTTCCGGGTACCGCACAGTGTATTACAAGCATAACCCACGCAGTCACCCTAATCTTTAATCACTGCCCTAATTGGAGAGGGTTGCGGAAATCCTAGAGTAAGGATTGCTACGTTGACAAAAGTCATCAACCGCAAAACATATCGCTCCCACACCGCCCATTTGATTGTGACGTTGCCCAGCCACTTTCCAAAAACCGATAAAAAGTGGCATGAAACTCGTTTGTATCGTAACCAACGAGAAACATATTTTTTAGCAGGAGAAGGCGGATCACTATCACGATGGGCGAAAATGACTCCGCGTGGGACTACACCAGGAGAGGGCATTGAGCCTATATCCAGAGGCCAAGCACTCGCTATGCGAAATATGCCGGTCTTCCGTCAGATAGGTTTGCTCGGGCTGGGTTTGCACCGGAGACGGCCATTGGCTGATGGAACGGCAAGAAGTTCATGCCCATCTGGTGATTGGCAGAACAATCTCAACACCTGGATAATCGGAATACGTCAGTTGAACAAGAGCCTGCCTTCTCACGAGGTTGGGCTTTGGTGTGGTTCCTCACCCCTTGTTGCCGGCATACTAGATAGCGGGGGTATCCGCATGGTCTTGTGAACCATTTCGACCTGTATCCGGTGTGAACTATTGTGCGTGGACCTGCCTTCGTGGAGACGGAGTTTGTCGTAGGTCACCCCCTTGGTAATCGTGACTTTCCCTAACAAGCGTTCCTTTTCTGTGGTGCTCATGCTGGCAAGGACGGTTTCATCATTCAGGGCATCTAACAATTTATCCTCCAGGTCGCTGCACTTGGCCAACGTCAACGCCAACGAATCGCCCAGCCGATCTTTGAAGGTTCGCAGGGCTTCCAATTCTGGAGCCACTCGTTGCAGATAACGCCGAATGGTATGGCCTGACACCCCAACCATCGCCGCAATGTCTGAAGGAGGGACACCCTTTCCAGCCAAGTCTAACGCTTTCTGTTGATCCCAGGTGGCTGGTCTCGGTGGCGGTTTCCTTCTTGAACGAGTAGAAGAGGTAAGGCCATCTTTTGATTGCTTCATCTCATCGGTAGGTTTCATAAGTTCCCCTTCTTTGAATGCGACCAATGCTTCGTTCTTCAGTTAGATGCCTTTATTTTGAAACGGATTCGTTATGGAGGTCCACATTGTCCCTTCAGGAGTTTTCCCCCCTGCCACCGGGCTAAATCCATTTTCCAGGGAGGGACCCATAAAATTATGGTTCCAGTTTTACTCCCAGTTCAGTCCCAGATTTACTCCCAGTTCCCAATCCACCTAGATCACACGTAGTCGCAGATGAAAAGGTCCAAACTCTTGTGTTGATAAGTGTTTTGTGTCACTCTATCCACCTTAATCATTCTGTATCACACTTTGGTTTGGGTGGATTCTGGTTCTGATTGTGAGGGTTCAACTCCTTCTCCCCCAGCCAATTACATCGATAATTTACGATTATTGAACTGTTCTATATTCTTTCCAGTCAATACCTGGTAATCACGAACACCCGGCCTGGATTTCGTCATTTTTCCTATCAGGCGAGCCTCTCTGCTCAAACTCATTCCTTCCATTTTTGGTGTGTTGTCCCTCAAAGATGGGATTGAATGGGTGACTTGGCCAAATGCCTAACATGGATTGAGGTAATGAGGGCGTTTCGTTACCCATGTGTGTTGAGAAGAGGCGCATGGTTACAGGAGGAAACACGGTTTGTTTAATTGTGCGGCCAACTTATTGCGTGGGCATACGGGTATTTTCTGTGGATCATTTAAGGTGCGGCATACCAGTCGACCGCCGGGAAAAGCGTCGTCTTTGGGCTCCTGGAAAGGGAATCCCGCGTGTATCACGAAAGGCGTCGAGACCGTGAGCGCTGAAGAACTCATCCGGCATATCCAAGCCAAGACCCGGAAGGGATTCGTGTATTACACTGATGCCTTTCGGGGCTATCAATCCTTGAAGCGGTCGGCTGAGGGAAGCCAAGAGAATGGGAGTTTGAGTTGAAGTTATTACCCAATAGTGTGAAGAATATTATTTTAACCATCCTAAAGGGGATTGGCCTTGCCTTGGGAGTGATTCTGCTCGCTCTCGGTGGGTATATGGGCCTCGAAAATATCCAAGCACCAGGGAGTCTTAATATCCCTATCGCAGTCTTTTCTTTTGCGGCCATCCTTGTGGGAACCATCCTGTTGTGGTTCGTAGGAAAGAAAAATACGAACACCTAAATCGCCCATCTGTTGTGTCGTCCTGCTATGGTTTGCCAGTGTGGCAATTGCCGAAGATTTCCCATCCAAGGTCATTCATCTCACCGATGGCGATACCATCACGGCTCTGAATACTACAACGAACAGGGCAAGGTCCCTCTCAATGGCATTGACTGTCCCGAAAAGGCCCAAGCCTATGGGAACAAGGAGAAACAGTTCATCAAGGAGCTGGTGGCAGGACAGGCGGTTACTATCCAAGCCCATGACCGAGACAAATATGGCCGCACCATTGGCGATGGGTTCCTCGAAGGCCTGCTAGCCAACGGGTCGACTATTTTTTGCTAGGAGAAGGCGGATTACTTTCACAATGGGCGAAAGCGACCCCGCATGGGGCGATCCACAGGAGAGGGCATTAAGCCCCCATCCAAAGCCGAAGCACTCACCGATGCGAAATATGCCGGACTGTCGCTCGACAGGTGTGCACGGCTTGGGGTTGTACGAGGGGAGGGGGATTGGCTGGTTGATGGGCGAGAGATTCAAGGGGGTCGGGTGATCGTCAGAACGATCTCAACACCTGGATGATCCGAATACGTCTTGGTAAGGAAGTGCCTACCTCCTCACGAGGTTGGGCTTTTGTGTTTCCTGCCGGCTTCTAGCAACGATGGGAAGGGTGATTAGCGGTTAAACGCTAGCGCCATATCAGATTCATTGGTATCGGGAGGGATTCCTGGTTGCCAGTCCCCATAGTCTCCCTCTGGACGGTGGGAATACCGCTCATCTTCCAATTTAATGATCCATTCGACCCCGGCTGCCCACACGACCCTCATGTTTTCCGGTTCCATACGTTCGCCCTCCAATTGCTACTGGTGTTATCGGAAAAGAGGGAGAAGAAATTAAGCCAAGGACACTTCATGGGAGGGGCCAATCAGTCATACTGGCCGTCTCCTTCAACACCAAGACAGCATCTTACGGATCATACGGAATATATGGTTCCTCGCTCTTTCATGTGCGCCCCTGAAGGGTTATGTCTCCCAGGGTCCGACGCCTGCCGTCTGGCCCACGGGAGGGACGCTCTTATCCGCTGGCGGGCCTTGTTTGAGCGGAGCGAGTTGGTCCGCCCTCCTCAGGCTGGCGTCCGTCCGCTCCAATGAGGCCAGACGGGGCGTCACTGGTTTTGGGGCCTTTTGCCGGAACAAAAGGGCCTCGCCTTCCGGGGCGAAACCCGGCAACACCAAACATCACGTGGACACGAGAGTTGGGGGCACACGTGCGAGGCATTCACCTGGCGGCGCTTGGTTACCGGCAAACCCCAAGGTGGACTTCCAATACACATCGTCAAGCGGTAAGGCCAGAACCATAAATTCTGAATGATCCCATCTTACCAACCAACAACTTCCACAAGAGTCTGATTCCGCCACCCCCGGGTCAAATTGAACCCAGGAAAGGGGACCCGCTAGAAGGTATGCACTCCCGGTTTTGCTCCCAGTTCTCAATCCACGTAGATCACACGTCGTCGCAGATGAAAAGATCCAAACTCTTGTGTTTATAAGTGTTTTATGGCACCCTATCCATCTTAATCACTCTGTCTCACACTGAGGGTATGCCTGGATTCTGGTTATGGCTGTGAGGGTTCGAATCCTTTTCCCCCAGCCAAGATCTATTGCTCTATACTCCTCAGCCCGAACCATTTTTTGCGGATCGAAGAGCCCTTTTCCGAATGTCAATACGCATGGCTCTACACAAAATCATTCAGGCTGGAGAGGACCCTAGTTTCTCAACTAAGAAATTGAGGATTTGAGGAAATGGTACATGAGGGCGAAGCGTTGCTTTAACTGGGCAGACGGACGGGTCCCATTCAATAGGGCCGGAGAGAGGATAATCTTTTCCTCGAAACAGACTGAACTGTTTCGGCAGATAGCTCAGGCAACACGGGAGTCTGGCGTGTCGTCTGGTAGAAGGAATGTGGCTTCTGATTCCTCTGGTGTTGTCGCCGTGTTTTCGGGTGCAAGTGGCACGGGAAAAACGATGGCGGCGGAAGTGATCGCTCGGGAGTTACGGACCAGCCTGGTTCGTGTCAATCTTAATCACGTTGTGAGCACATACATTGGGGAGACCGAAAAGAATTTGGATCGGGTTATTGAAACAGCCCGGAAGAAATCTGCGGTCTTGCTGTTTGACGAGGCCGATGCCTTATTTGGGAAACGGAGTGAAGTGAAGACTAGTCATGACCGGTATGCGAATATTGAAGTCAGCGCTGTGGTGCGTAAGTTCGAGGCCTATCGCGGATTGGTCATCCTTTCCTCAAATCATCCAGCCGAAATTGATCCAGCCATCATGTGTCGCGTGAAATACCTGCTCGAGTTTTCTCCTCCCATTCCTGCTCCTCGCCGACAACTCAGACGATAATATGGATATCAGTATTCGATGGCTGTGGGCCGCCATGCTTGGCGGAAGTATCATGCTGGCGATGCCTGGGAACACCGATCCTGCCAGGATTGCCGGTGATGTCGTGGGTCATTTTTTTTCGGCCTTGGTCCTGGCCATTGTGCCCATTGTCGGATATCGTATCTTCTATAAGCAGATAGGTGAGCAGGAAATCACCTATATCGTTGGGGCATCTTGGGCCTATTTGGTCGTGTCTCAATTATGGGGTTCTTAAGAAGGAGATCACGATGACACGATGGATTGCGTTGCTGCTCATGACTGCGCTGATGATGAGTTGCGCCAAGCCCAACGAGCGCAAAGCAGAATTTATCCATGAAGAATATGCCCCGTATGTGGGGGAGGGCACCGCACGGATTTGTGGGCAAGCCTATGTGACTGTGGAGAACGGAAAACAACATGTGGCCTCTGGCGATCGTGTGTTATTGGCCCCTGTGACATCGTATACGGAAGAGGCTTTTAGGGTGAAGGTGCTGGGAGGCCGGGAGATAGCCGATCCTGATCCTGAGGCGGCGAAGTTTGAAAAACGAACCAAGACGGATACCGAAGGCCGGTTTTGTTTCACAGGGTTACCGGCTGGAGAGTATTATGTGGTGGCAGACATTGTCCTTCCAACCTCCACCAAAGAGCATCGTGAAAGCCAATTGGCTCATGCCAAAGCATCAGTCAAGGCTGATGAAAATATGTATCTTCTGGTGACGCGATAAATCTCGACCAAGCCCTTATGGATGAGGTGAGGTCGGGGTTCCCTGATGTTTCCGTTTAGCCATTGAGTGAACAACCCACGTCATGCGATTCTTGTGTCCCTCCAGCCACTGTCACCACCACGTTTAGGAAGTTTTCAGAGCTTTTTCGATATCCTCCACGATTGCCGGCGTCAGGGGCTGTTGTTTCGGGGCATAGCGCGCAATCACCTGTCCTTGGCGATCCACTAAAAATTTCTGAAAGTTCCACTTAATTTCACCGGGAAATGACGTGTGTTCGGTGAGATACCGGTAGAGGGGATGTTTCTGATCACCCAAGACGGTAATTTTACTGAACAAGGGAAACTCCAAGGAATATTTGGTGTAGCAAAACTCCGCAATCTCTTTATTGTTGCCAGGCTCTTGTTGGCCAAAGTCGTTGGCTGGGAAAGCTAAGATCGTAAATCCCTGATCCCGATATTGCTCATACAACGTTTGGAGATCTTCGTATTGAGGCGTGTTGCCGCAAAAACTGGCGGTGTTCACCACCATGATGACCTTCCCTTTGAACTCGCGTAATGTGCGAGGCTTTCCGTCAATATCCTCCATCGTAAAATCATAAATTTGTGTCGCTTGGGATTCGCGATCGGTTTGTACGTGGGAAGTTGAGGAAGTCAGGATGAAGGGGGATTGGGCTCGTGCCTTTTCACCCATAGAGGTGAAGTAGCCGATGAGGGTTATGACTGACAGACTGAGTGCCGCTGTTTTGAGTACTGACGGGCGTAAGTGAAACATAGGAGTCCTCCAATGAAGGCGAATGAATGCACAGCCTCTGTCTTTCTAGTCTAATCCCGCTGATGAGTGGAGGGCAAATGACGGAAGCGTCGAATGATCCGGGTGTCGATTCAAACCTGGACGGATAGACGGTGGATTCGACGACCTATCCTGTGGGGCCAATCCATTCTTGTAATTGCGTAAGTAGCTCATACTTTTTACCAATCCCGCCAATAAAGGTTTCAAATTTCGCATCGACATAGAGCGCCAGGGTTGGCAATGACTGGATTTCGAGTTCTCCGGGAATGAGAAAATTCTCCTGCACATTCATTTTGAAAATGACAAGGCGGTCTCCAACCTCCGCTTGAACCAGGTCGAGTTCGGTCAGAAGGGCTTGGCAATGTCCACAACCCGGTTGCCAGAACTCCACTAAGACGGGAGCAGACGACGTTTCGATAACTTCATCAAAATCTTTATCCTCAATATCCTGAATCATGCGGTCACATTCCTAAGTAGGTACCATTGATGGCGAGAGCCTTGAATTGTTTTTCGCCATGATGAAGAGCCATAGGCAACATGCAAAAAATAGTTATGTGACCAAGGTGGTAGGATCAGGTCAAGTGTCATTCACGCCAGGTTAGTTGTCTGCTCATAACGGAAGAGTCAAAGGTAAGGTGAATAATGCCACGAAGGATGAGGCGGGGACTGAGGGAGGGCGATCTGCGTGCGACGCTCCGATTCGAAAATACCGATTCGAACATGGGGCTAGCGCTTGCACATCGGGCGGACAATTCCGACGGCATTGCTGATTTCTGGAAGTTCTTTCCGACACCGATCGGCCTCGTCACGGATGACAGGGGAAATCAATATTCCCTTTCGAAGCAGTCGCCTCTTGGATTCGCGCGGAACGCCAACGACTGGGTTGTTCTCAGGGGCGGAGAGATGGCGACGCACACATTCGTCTTCGAGGGCAGTTCATCAGGCGCGCCCGGCAGCACATTCACGGTCTCAATGGATCTGCGCGTTGTTACGGGCCCAAACGAGCGCCCCGACATCGCTCGGTGGAGCTTTGTGTTTACTGACGTGATTCCATGACCTCATGGTGCTGACCACGGACTCGCTTGAGCAGTTCGCGACGGCACTGGGCGCCGCGGCGTTGATGCAGCCTAACAAGGGCGATGAGGCCGACCGAGAGCGCCCCCATCCGAGCTGTACCTGATTCTGTGCCCGCTTCCGGCGCCTTTTCGCTAGAGCGTTAGTGTGCAAAATATAAATCGAGGTTAAGTATGAAGGCAAACGCATCACGTCCAACATAGCGACATCAGCCCTCAACAAGGCTCCAAACCTTTACGTGGGATTTATTGGGCCTTGAACTGCTTTATGGATTACGGTTGGTTTAAACGTATGGCTCAGATGCAAAGATGGGCATACGGGTTACCCGATGAGGAGTATCTCCGCTTGAAGGTTCTGACTTGTATGCTCAAGCCCATCTGAAAAACGGGCCATAATTACCCACTCACTTTGGAGCTGACCCAATTGTAGTATTGCTTTTATTCACGTAAAGGACTATAAAACCGGAGGAATGGCAAATATCAATCGTTTTGGCAGGCAGACACCAAGATGATTCTGAAAGCGTATTCCATTCTCCAAGTTTCGTGTGTGCCAGGAAGTCCTTCTTTTAACCTTATCCCAAAGGAGTAGGATCATGATCAAACTGACTGAGGTGGTAAGTGCTGCATGTATCGCTGGAATTGTGGCGTTGACCGTCCCTGCTTTCGCCCAAACAACTGTTACATCATTTGCCCCAAAATCTGATCCACCCCCGGTAGGTGTCTGGTACGAAGCCGACGTCCGTACTGGAGGAACAGCGAGCGTTTCCGATCTTACCGGTGTAGAAGGAGATCTTGAAAATAACCAACCCCTTCCGATTGGTGCAGCCAAGCTCACTACCGATCTTACCAACGAAGCCAAGGCCGAAGTCGCCATCATAAATAATTATGGCCAAGCTGACACAATTATTCCGACGCTTGAAATCGGATATTCATGGCACAAAGCAAGTAATGCGGGCCAAAATCTCAACGCGGCACCGTCCCTGAAACTCACGTTTTACAATCCTGTTTGTGACCAAACTACTAGTGAGGACTGCTTTGCCACATTAGTATATGAAGCATACCAGAACGGATTTGGCAATGAGCCTCCTTTAGATGAATGGCAACGCTCGGATCTCAATCAGAATGTTGGCGGTTGGTGGACAACAGGGGGCTTCGGAGCTCCAGATGGAATGGGTGGTTGCGGGCCAACGCCTTGTCCAACTCTCCTTGAATGGCTGGATACCTTGAGTCTAGATTTCGGTCAAGCTGACCTCGTTGCGGTGAGTGTGGGAGTCGGAAGCTATAACCCCGGACAAATAGGTTACTTTGATAATGTGGTCATTACGGGAACCAATGCCGACGCATCCTACGATTTCGAGCCGGCTCCCCAGTTTGAAACACTCGGGCAGTGTACATCCTCCCTGATTGCCGACAATTGTACAGGGCTGACAGGTAAAGCACGTGCCACGTGTAATCACGAACAACAAATGGCGTGTTTTGATCTTTTTAATATCCAATAACTGCAAAATAGGTAATTGTCCCATCGGTCCAACCGTCGCTGCCAGGGCGGTTGGGCCAGCGGGAATTTCAGCGATTCTCAAAAAAAATCTTCCTATCTGATACCCAATTGCTACGCCATGGGTCTGAGTCTCACGCTTCGTGGCATCATGAGGTCACCCATTAGAATCCTCCGATCTAGCGGGCGCACCTTTCCTCTTGCGCTGAAAAAGTATATTCTGTGATTGGTCTTCCACACGACCGCTGGTCAACCCTGCTCACTGCATCAGAATTTTGTTAGGCTTGAAGGTTCTGACTTGTATGCTCAAGCCCATCTGAAAAGCAGCCCATAATTACCCACTCACTTTGGAGATGAGCCAGAAAAGAACTGAGTGGTTTTGGCCATAGCTGAGATTAGCGACACATCATGGGAATAGTCGGCAACAGACTGACATGGTCGTATCCACCTGTCTTGGAATAGTAAAGGAGGCTGGCACCCTTGAGCCTTCACCAGATTCCAGAGGCTTAAGCAAAGAGTCGGAGACATTTATATTTCAAGATGACATTGGAAATAGGCTTCGTCAGATAATCCCTGGCTCCTGCTTCGATCGCCTTGATCATGGCTGTTCGAGTCGGGTCGGCAGACATCACAATGACTGGAATATCATTGGCTTGTTTCTGCAGATGGCTCAACATCGTCAACCCGTCCATGACTGACATTTCAAGATCCAGCAATACTCCATGAAAAACCTGTTCTTGGAGGAGACGCATTCCTTCTTGGCCATTTGTGGCTGTCGACACCACAAATCCAAGTCGTTCCAGGCGGTCTGTCAAATAGAGGAGAACTGTCTCATGATCGTCCACGATCAGTATTCGTTTTCCTAGCCCTGCATGAACGTGGCCTTCTTGACGAGGTTGAGAAAAATCTGGGGAGATATTCATCATTTCATCATATCGAGTTTGACAGGCAAGGCCGCAAGAAAAAAGAGCAAAACCTTAGACGGAATAGGTATCGTCCAGCTCGGACGAGTCTTTCGTGAAACGTATGAAGCTGAAGAATGAATTGAAATACCCATGTGAGGGGTATGCTGCTTTGCTCAGTCACTGATCATGTCTTAAGGCGTTTGCCGGTCTTGATTGTTGGAGTTCGGTTTCTTATGAAACGTTGCGCACATTTGATCGGACGATGACCTACAGTATTAAGCGCATGTCGAGAAATCCCACGGTTCTCTTGCCTGCACCCGGGCCTTTTCTGAAAGGTTGCGACTCCACAATCCAAGGGCCGCAATGCCGCCGGCCACGATCATCAGGGGTAAAAGATATAACAGGAGGTGCTGAGTCATGGTCCGTCCCTCCACCCTGGCGAAGAACAATGGTTTGGATTCGAGTGTGAGGTATGAGTCGGTTTCCGGACCCCATAAGTCTGAAAGGGCGGTCTTAATGGCCTTTCTCCAGGCATTTTCCAGTGCGGGATTCCACGTTTCTTCTGCGAGCTCAGAGACGTGGCCCAGAAAGGTTTCGGCCACCCTGATCACCTCTGTTGGTTGTAAGGTCGCCATGACGGGGGTTGCCGGTTCCAGCCAGAAATTATGGATTGGAGTGATCACCTCCCCATAGGAGCGAATTTCTCTAATCGCGGTCTCCAGGGACTGGATCAGGTTCATGCTGAATGAGCAGGGACCAATGAATTGCAGATACGAATTGATCGCAGGAAGGTCACGCACAAGCTGATGATACAAGACATTTGCAAAATGCTCTTGCTGATCCTTGATCATTCGCAATCCGTTTTCGAGAATGTGAATATCGGTCATTGAAAAATCATTGAGACGGTGTGGCATATCGTCAATCTTTCTGTGGATACTGTGTGGTGGCTCACTGTTTTCTCAGTATACACCCTTGTGTCGAAGGGATGGCAAAGGGAGGTTTGGAAACTTTTGACACACCTGGGAATTTCTACCAGCAACACAAATGTTAGAAATTTCTCATCCATTCCCTAACAAACCTATGCATGGGCATAGTACGAATCCGGCCCTGACGGTATCCGATATGTTCATAGCCGTTAAAAAATTTCATCGCTCTCTTTTGGGTGCGCTAGCGACCACGGGAAGATGTACACCACTCACCAGGACGTGAGTATCCAACAGCAAGAATTGATCACGTTGGTATTTTTGCTACGAGCGAAGGCTTTATGCCCCTATGACGTAACGTAGAGGCTCTTCCTGGATTTCAATCCAAGTGCCGCAATCGTCGGTGCTAGAGATCAGATGGAGTCAATTGCGGTGAGTCAGAGGTGCCCGAATGTGTTGGCGTCTTGGCGACTCAATCCGACGAGTGAACGGTGCGTACTGGGGGAGGAATGAGGCACCCTTGGTTTTGGCAAGCTCTACGAGGGGCGACGTTTCATCGGCATGCTTTGAGGCACAGCACAGTCGAAAGTATGGTCATTAAAAAATCTCTTTTTTCTTACTCTTGAGAGACCAACGCCGACTATCGTTTTCTAAGGTAGGGTGCAGAGGAACCCACTCGCCTCACCTTTACCACGTGAACCGGAAAAATCCCCCATTATAGTCGGGGGAAATATTTGATGGGGATAGGAGAAGAGGTTGGTTCTGCTCACGATTTAAAGATTTCGATAATATTTCCGGTGGTACAACCGATTGGAGCGCTTGAAAGCTGTGCATTTCGACACCAAATTCTATGCCGGGGAGTTTTCCCGGAGATTTGAGGGAAATGCCCGAACCACTGGATGATCTTTCCCGGCTTTGTGAAAAATTATAATGGGAAAGCGGTGTATCAAACAAACGGTTTTCCCATTCTCCCCGTTTTGATCCATCCCACAACTGGCCGCTCCGCACAGGAGGTGGAGGGAGCGGTGCCCCGATAAGCGACTCATCGCCATCGGCCTGAACAGGTTCAGACGTTAAAGCCCAAGCCCCACCAACATTCAGGATGATCAACCACGTTACCAAGGCACAGGGAAGTGTAAGGAGCCAATTTTTCATCATGAGTAGTATACCACGTGATTTTTCATTTTTTCCAATTCTGGAAATCAGAGCCGTCGAGAATACATACTCACGGAGGTTTTCATGAGGATACCTGAGCGTCGCTATCTCATATGGCTCCAATCCTGCTCAGATCTGCTAGATAATCCCGAATGGGGGACTCTGTGCTTCAACAGGAACGATAACGGCCGGGAATGCCTATTCGGAATCTCCTGTATCCGGAGAACCTTCAAGTCTTTTCACCACCGGGATGCGGGGCTTTTTCTTCCTCTGGCCGTCAAGGGATACGAAAATCGTCAATACGTGATATCTGTGGACCATTTCTATGAAGGAAATTCATATACTACTAACCTTCTTGATAAATGGACTAAATGGATAATACGTCTCCCCACAGTATCCTCAGATGATATGCGGGTGTCATTGCAGCAGCTCACGTAATAGTGTTGCCTCAACGAGATACATGAGCTGCGCATACACAGTTTCCCATGAAACTCACTGACGGAATGTCCACGGCAAAGCCGGTACTCTCGACGTATGAAGGAGACATTCCAAGCATTGTTGGGGACACAGCCTATCTAGTAAAATCTGATTCTCCAGAGGCAATCGTGCATACGATTACCACTATCTTACGAAATCCCCATGAAGCATCCGCTAAGGGGCAGGCAGCACGCCTCCGCTGCATTAAGCATTTTAGCTTTGACAAAATTGGTGAAACTCTTATACATATTCTTGAGAACCAATGCGATCACATTAAGGAACAAGGAACTTTTAATCGGGTGTCAAATTTTGGGTAGAGCTAAGACTAGATACGGAGGTTTGAATAACGAGCAACTCGTGCATATCGACGCGGGCTATGAAATGCCTGAACTGATTGAGGATCGTGATCGGATCTGTCGCGAATGGCGATTCCGCCTGGTGGTCGGACAGAACCGAGCAGCCCTGGAGCACGGGATGAACCACACCGTAGGGCGGGTGGCCTGTTGCACGGCCCTCAAGATCGAGGCAATGAATCAGGTCATTGCCGAGCAGGGCTATTCTGCTATTATTCCTCATTTTGATCGGATGATGAAGGGACAAGAGCGAAAGAGCGCTATTTCTCGCCACGCAATAAGCAAGGAGAATGGGATTTTCGTGAACAACATCCGGTAGCTGTGGGATTGTTTACACGCGTCCTATCCTCCAGGGGAACTGGTTCGAATCCATCCCCTTCTGGACTGGACAGAAGGTAAATATCTGGAAATATCTACAGGTAGAGCAGATCTCACTTCCCGATATGAATTTTGATAAGGGAGCTGGCGCATGCTTTGGTAGCCTCGGATGCGTACCTCGCGCAAACTTCCTGAGGTCTTCTGCAAAGACAGTGAGTGAAATTCCCATAGAACTTCGAAACCCAAAGATCGCGGAGCGTTCCGGTCGTGCTCAGGACGAAGGACGAGGCATGGAGGAACATCGAACACTTGGACATATGTGATACTCGAAAAGAAGGAAACACAGAATCTCCAACACCCCGCTATAGACAGGCTTTAAAAGGAGCATTTCTTATGAGTCAACGAAGTCGATGAATACTGAATCTGCCAATTCCATTCCACTCGTAGCGATTATCATGGGAAGCAAAAGTGATTGGGAGACTATGCGTCCCGCGAGTACGATCCTTACTGAACTAGCCGTTCCCCATGAGTGCCGTATTGTGTCAGCCCATCGCACACCGGACTTTCTCTTTGAGTATGTCGGATCGGCTAAAAGCCGGGGTATTCACGTGCTCATTGCCGGCGCGGGCGGGGCGGCGCATTTGCCGGGCATGGCCGCGGCAAAAACGATTCTTCCTGTTCTCGGAGTGCCGGTGCGATCTCGGGCGCTGCAGGGTTTTGATTCGCTCTTGTCAATTGTCCAAATGCCAAAAGGCATTCCGGTGGCGACCCACGCGATTGGCGAGGATGGCGCTGTGAATGCCGCATTGCAGGCCGCGTCCATTCTTGCCTTGTCCGATCACGACCTCCGCCAACGCCTTAAGGCTTACTATGAGCGACAACACACCCCTGCTCTGGAGGAACCCACATGAATATCATCCTTCCGGGTGGAACGATCGGCATATTGGGCGGTGGCCAACTTGGCCGCATGCTGGCCATGGAAGGTCGCCGGATGGGTTATCGTATTGGCGTGTTAGATCCCGTTGAGAATTGTCCGGCCGCCCAGGTTGCCGATTTTCATGTTCTATCAGAACTGACCCACACTCAACGCATATTGGACTTTGTCGCGCAAGTTGACGTGGTGACGATTGAGACCGAACTGGTGCCCTGGAGTCTTCTTGCCGACATCGAGACCCGTCAGGCCACTCGCCCATCATCGACGGTTCTGGCTCTGGTTCAAGACCGCTTGGTTCAACGGAAATTTCTTCATGATCACAATTTGCCACAAACACGCTTTGCCTCGGTCAAGGATCAGGCGAGCTTAGCTACTGCCGCCCAAGAAGTCTCTTTCCCCTCTATTTTAAAGAAGCGCCGATCAGGGTATGACGGCAAGGGACAAATCCGAGTGGCCAGCATAGATCACCTGAATGAAGCCTGGCGAGAATTAGGGGAAGTCCCATCTGTCCTGGAAGCCGTCGCCCCATTCAAAATGGAACTATCGGTGATACTCGCCCGTAGTCTGCACGGAGATATTCAACTGTATCCCATTGCTGAGAATGCCCATCGACAGAACATTCTGCATACCACACGCGTGCCGGCCCGGGTGACTGACAGGGTCCGGTTACGCGCGGAAGAGCTTGCCGTTTCTCTTGGAGAGGCTCTGGGCTACTGCGGGGTCATGGCCGTGGAATTGTTTCTCCTTGAGGACGATACCTTGTTGATCAATGAGGTCGCTCCACGTCCTCATAACAGTGGGCACTTCACATACGGCGCCTGCGTGACATCCCAATTCGAACAACATCTCCGTGCCATTTGCGGGTTGCCCCTGGGGGATTCCTCCCTCATGCGTCCTGTTGTGATGGTAAATTTGCTTGGAGATCTGTGGCAGAACGGGCCCCCACGATGGGATCGCCTCCTGGCACATCCTCAAGTCAGACTCCATCTCTACGGAAAAACTCAACCTGCGCCACGACGAAAAATGGGTCATTTTCTCCTACTGGCGGAAAATTTAGGACGTGCTGTTGATCAGGCAGATATCTTTCTGCATAATCTCACGCCAGATCATCGTACCGGAGGGGATCTTCTCCCGGAGAATATCCCCGGCGATGTCTTTCAATCGCCGCCTCGGGCTCAAAAAGAAGGCGGAGCCTTAAACGTGCCAGGACCGGATGGCCAAGCGGGAATGTCCTCAATGTCTTTATCGACAGGCTCTTTACTCAAATCCCTCCACGATCATCCAGGCCCTCTCCTGGAGGCCAAGCTATGACGACGTTTGTTGCGGTTCTCGTCCCCCTGTTGCCGCTGCTCTCTAGCCTCATCATCGGCCTCTTCGGAAAACAATTGGGAGAAAAGAGTTACAAAGTTGGCGTTCCTGCGCTCGTGATGGCCTTTCTCGGAGCACTCTGGATGCTCTATGCGGTCAGTGTGGGTGGACCGGTTCGCATCGCCTTTCAACCCCTCTTCTCTGAGACCACAGACTGGCTTCATTTCGGTCTGTTCATCGATCGTCTGAGTGCCGTCATGATGGTGCTCATTACGGGCGTCAGTGTCATTATCCATCTCTTTTCCATCAACTATCTACAAGGTGAACGAGGGTATGCCAGATTTTATGTGCTTCTGGGTCTGATGACCTTCGTGATTCTCTGTTTGGTGGCTAGTGCGAACTTGTTTATGTTGTTTGTGTGCTGGCAGCTTGTGAGTTGGGTGCTCTACCTCTTGCTCGCCTATAATTATACGCATCCACCTGCCGTCAATTCTGCCTTTAAGACGTTGATCGTCCATCGAGTGGGAGATGTGGCATTTCTGGCCGGGATTCTCCTGACCTATCATCTCTTCGGGACCCTGGAATTTTCCGAACTGTTCGCCCGCGCCGCGGAGTCCCCGTCGCTGATTCCCCTTTGGCCGGGAGGCCAACCCATGGTCAGCGGTGTCACCGTGATTACGCTGTTGCTGTTTGTTGGGGCGATGGCCAAGTCCGCTCAATTTCCCCTGCACGTCTGGCTGCCGGATACGATGGACACGCCGACTCCCGTGTCCGCACTGATGCATGCCGGCATCGTCAATGCAGGAGGATTCTTACTGAACCGTCTTGCTCCGTTGTATGGACTGTCTCCCACCACATTGCATGTGGTCTTCGTCGTAGGCGCGTTAACGGTTATCTTGGGAGCCACCATGATGCTGCTTCAAAACGACATCAAAAAAACATTGGGATTTTCGACCATGGCCCAAATGGGTTATATGATTATGGAATGTGGATTAGGAGCGTTTGCGCTGGCTATTTTTCATCTCATGGCCCATGGCGTGTTTAAAGCCACATTATTTTTGAATGCGGGGCATGTGATTCAGGCGTCGCGACACGAACCCAAGAGGCCGATGATCAACCGCGGAGGAGAAATCCGGCCTTTTTCCCCCCTCACCTGGGGCATCGGTCTCGGTGTCACATTGGTTTTACCGTTGGTCATTCTTTTGGCCGCTCATGGAATTTTAAAAATTCCTTTGCGAGACGCACAAGGAGCCGTCATCTTTTTGTTTTTCGCCTGGGTCACCGCCTCTCAAGCGATGTTCAGTTTGTATCAGCTTTATGCCACGTCCTTGAAGGTGGTCGGGCTCATGTTGCTCGCGTTATTGCTGATCATCTTCACCTATTTATGGGGAGCAGAAACGTTCACCTACTTTTTGTATCCAGAACCGGGAGTCACCCACCACTATTTTCAAGTGGCAGCTCTTGATAGTCGGTTATTCGATGCCTTGGTGATCGTCGTTACCGCAATGGTTGTCTTGGGCTGGACCGTTCTCTATACCAATGCCCGTGGACAAAGAATTCTCCTCCCAGCCTGGGTTTCCACTCTGAGACCTCAATTCTACGTCTTATTCATGAATCGACTCTATGTCGACCAGCTCTACAACAAGGTGGGACAGGGGATCATTCGTTTCGCGAAACGCCTCGACTATAGCGTTGGAGGAAAGAGGCTGTGATGGAAGGGTGGTTAGAACAAGCGTTCATTGTGATGGCCATTCCATTGTTGGGCGCAGTTATTGGAACGTTTTTTTGGTCGAAGCCTCAGGCTTTCAAGATATGGGGACTCCTGGTCGTCATCACCACCTGGTTGGCAGTAGCAGTTCATCCATCGATGTCGGACGCGCCTTCAAGCATCTCGATTTTTTTGATCCACATGATTCTTTTGGCAGGCTTTTTAACGATTCTCGGACAGCATCCAAACAAGGAAGCGCCGATCTCATTGTGTCTGGCACTGTTGTTCACAGGATTGGGAATAGGTTTTCTGCTGAGTGAGGGCCATGCAGGTTCAATTATGTTAGGGGCTATTTTGGGATTGTTGATCGTGAGTTTGGTTCGGCATAGACGATTGGACCGGGACATTCACTGGTCTGCCATGAGTTTACTCGCATTAGGCATTCTCTCACTCATTCTTTCCATGGTGTATTCTGGTCCTTATCGAATCTTCATGCTACTTTTGCCCTTAGTTCTCGTGTGGCCGCTTTGGCCTCTGCAAGCCGCTTTTGTGTCCTCTGTGAGCTGCTTGCCCGGCATGCTTCCCGCCTTTCTCGCTGTCCTTTTACCAAGTGTTGGATTCTACGGATTCACTCATCTTCTTCCGGTTTTACCGGCAGCGGCTTTTGACTTCCTTTGGGTTTTCGCCATCGCCAGCGCTCTTTACGGGTCGCTACTCGCACTGAGTCAAGATTCGGTGGATACTCTGCTGGCCTATGCCCATTCGGCACTTGGCGCCATTTTGTGGTGGTATGTGGCTGTCACCCAGTCTGTGGGGCCAGGGACTCTTTCTTATTTAACCGGACTGAATCTCGTGATCTGTGGGCTGCTCCTGGCAAGCCTATATATTCGGCTACGATTCGGAAGCCTTGATCTACAGGGTTCCCATGGTTTGGCGCACACCATGCCCACCCTGGCGACGCTCTTTGTCCTGTTTATTACCGCTGCCTTAGGGCTTCCGGTCATCACGCTCCTTTCGGCTTTTATGAAGATGATGTTGGACATTCCTTCTTCCCATACAGGTAGCCTGGTGCTCGTTCTGTTGTCTTGGTTATTAGCCTCATGGTATTTCCCCCGGTTAATGCAACAGGTGTTATTCGGGCCAGTATCTCCGCAATGTCAGGCCGGCGGCGATCTCCACGTTCAAGAACGGTTATCGCTCATACTTTTGTTGGTGGTGTTGGTCGCGCTTGGCATGGCTCCCTTTCATTGGTTTGGAGTTGTCGATTCCACGGTTCACGCGTGGCATTATTCTTTTGAGATCGCACAGGATGGCAGATGGACAGTCTAACGATCACTCGATATAGCGAAGTTCAACGCATGGAAATGCGTTCGCTGGTGAATCTTGCCGGCGAAGTCATTGCCTATTATTGGCCGATGCGGACGTTTATTCATCATAATATTCTCCATGGCTTTGAAGATTTTAATTTTGAAGAAGCGGTTCAGAAAGGCCAACGGTTTCTCGGCGGTCGTCCGTATCTTCCCAACGAGGTGTTCCGGGAATATTTTCGTAGTGGCCGTATTGGGAAAGAGGACGTGGACGCCGCCTTAAGCCCATTAGTTCAAGAAAAAACGGTGATGGTTGGCAGCACAGTCATCAGCCATCTGGAGATCCTCCGGGCGCATTTGCTTCACGGAATCACTGTTCCAATCCATGGCATACCGGAATCTTTTGAAGAGACTTCATCGGAAACCACCATCCTGGATAGTCTCACGGAACGATTAAAGACGGTCCTCCAACCGACTCCTTACGATGCCAAGGTTCAAGCTGGCGTCCATGCCGATATCCAGTCTCTTGGACGTGATCTGACCTTGAGTGGCTGGTGTGACCGTGTCCTTGGGACTCGTATCACCGAGCAGATTAATGACGAACTCATTAAATGGTGCGGACCCTTTGTCGATGAAGGCCATGCAGCTTGGACCATGCCCTCTCGCGAAGCGTCTTTGTACCACGCCTGGAAGCAGCTCGCTCAACACGATTTCACCCACGCATTTCTCGGCATTCAGGACTGGAAAATGAAAATTCAGAAAATGCCGGAACATCCGGAAGAAGCCATCCTGATACACTTAGAAACCTTTGGCCTCCCTAAGGCATTATGGGTGGACTACCTTTCTCTGCACCTGGGCGCCTTGGCCGGATGGACCGGATTTATCAAATGGCGCGCTGAGGAAGCTGGCTATGCATGGCAACAAGTGTATCCCGCGAGTTTGACTAAGTATCTTGCTGTTCGACTGTTCTATGAGAGAGAGTTGGTCAGTCAGGCATGCCGTGAGGAATTGGGTACAGAAGGAAACTATACGGCCCTATTGGCTTTTATGCAGGAACATGCTCAAATCTACTCTCTTCGGAAGGCCCGAGAAGCCGGCACTCTCAATCCGGTGTACAGTCAAATGGTAGATCGTCTGCGGTACGGGACTCCACGAAGTGGGCATGAAGTCTGGCACACGTTGGCCGATCGTTACAGAGCCGACATGTTGGTTCAACATGATCGAAAAGAATGGCAATCGCAGGCCTGGCGTCTTTTGCGCTTGGCAACTATTCTTCACATCAAGCCGGAGGTCCTAACGGAAACGGTACCTGGCGAGTTACCTGTTCTTCTGAAGTGGTTGGACGCATTCCCGGAAATCCAACATGGTCCGTATTGGTTGCAGGCATTCGAGGAGAGTTATAAGAAAAGTCTTTTAAGAAAACTAGGACCTAACATTGACAAGAACCTCAGTCCTACCGGTCTGGAGCAGAACCAGCCCAATGCGGTTCGTCCCCTGACACAGGCCATCTTCTGTATCGATGTTCGTTCCGAAGGATTTCGCCGGCATTTGGAAGATATTGGCGGATATGAGACCTTGGGATTTGCAGGCTTTTTTGCTATCCCTTTTCGTTTCCGGGCGTTCGGTAGTCATCATGAAACCGATCAATGTCCAGTCCTCCTCAAACCCAAACATGTGGTCCGCGAAGTCCCCAGGGCTTACCAAAGTCTGGAATCCGAAAAACATCTGGCTGGCATTCAGTTTCTGCAGACAAGCCATCATTTGCTTCATAGCCTCAAAGAAAATGTGCTAACCCCTTATGTCATGGTTGAGGCGATGGGATGGCTTTATGCGATCCCATTTATTTTTAAAACCACTCTGGCCACGTGGTATAAGGCCTGGTCCTCATGGCTTCGCCAGTCCTTTGCCCCGCCCATCGGTACAACCCTGACCGTGAATAAACTCACTCAGGAGGAGGCAGGAGGAATGTTAGCTGCAGAGCAGCGCCCTATGATCCGTCTGGCACTGCGAGAACAATTCGGCCTGCAAGGCAAACAGATCACTAAAGAACTGGTGGAAACGTTACGCCAGTATGCTCTGGAAGAGAATGATTTCCGTGGTCCCCTCCCTGAAGCCTACCGTCAGCTTCTGGGTCTGACGGTCCCTCAAGAAGCCGCTTTCATCGAGAAGCTCCGCTCTCACTATCGACTCGATTCGCGTGGGGCCTCAGATCGCCTACATCGCATCACACAAACCGGGTTCACCTTGACCGAGCAAGTTAATTTTGTCGAAACCAACCTTCGGCTCATGGGTCTCACAAAAAATTTTGCACGGATAATCTTACTCTGCGGCCATGGGAGCACCTCGGAAAATAACCCCTACGAATCTGCCCTTGATTGCGGGGCATGTGGAGGCAATGAGGGGATGTCCAACGCCCGAACGTTTGCAGTCATGAGCAATAAATCTGCTATCAGGGAACAGCTTGGCGAGCGCGGGATTACGATCCCTCAGGATACCTATTTCCTGGCAGGTCAGGTTGACACAACGACTGATCTCGTTGAATTTTTTGACTTGGAAGATGTTCCCGCCACTCATCGTCAGCAACTCTCACAGTTAATTCGTGACCTTCAGGAGGCTGGGCAACACAATAGCCTGGAACGCTTGTCCAGCTTTCCAGATGTCCAGGGAGCCTGTTCAGCCGATGAGGCTGCGCGTAAGATGCAAGCACGAAGCCTGGATTGGTCTCAAGTTCGACCTGAATGGGGATTGTCCCGAAATGCCGCATTTATTGTGGGGCAGCGGAATTTGACGAAAGGACTCAATCTTGAAGGACGGGTGTTCCTGCATTCATACGATTATCAGGGGGATCCTACTGGTAAGCTTTTACAAGTAATTTTGACGGCGCCTGGAGTCGTGGTTCAGTGGATTAGCATGGAGCATTACTTTTCAACCGTGGATCCTGAGGTCTATGGAAGTGGGAGTAAAATGTATCATAATGTCACAGGCAGGATTGGTGTGATGTTTGGCACGCAAAGTGATCTCCGCGTGGGATTAGCCTGGCAAACCGTCATGGAGGGAGAGCGACCCTATCATGAGGCCATGCGTCCACTCTACATCGTGGAAGCCCCTCGCGATCGCCTCAGCCTGCTGATCCAAAAGAATGGAATTCTTCAACGATTTTTTGATGGCCGCTGGGTTCACCTGGTGGCCTTGGAGCCGGAAGATGGAACCTTTTATCAATATGTCCCTCAACAAGGTTGGAGTGTGGTTGCACAGCCAGATTGATCTAGAAGAAGGAGCACGAAAGCCATGAGCGGATTAATTCTTCATCCCATGAAGGAAATTAAAATCATTATCGAAGGGGAGCATCTGAAATTTGTCAGTGACCTATTAGACAAAGTAAAGGCGACGGGGTATACCGTCATCAGCAACATTTCTGGAAAGGGTCACCAGGGTTTTCATGAAGGGTATCTCATGTTTAATGACACAAATAGTCAGGTCATGATCTTCACGGTGGTACCGGAGGAAAAAGTTGAACCCATTCTTGCCGGTCTGGGCCCGCTCTTTAATCGCCACTCCGGTTCCATGTTCGTCTCTGATGTCGCCGTGAGCCGCCGGGAACGTTATACAGCAGGGGATAAGTGATCCCGGTTTTCGGCAGATGAGAGTAGGAAATACACACCCTCCTTTCCACAGAAGGCGTAATCGAGAGGGTTGGAAAACGGGCAACGAAGTTCTTGCTTGCTCTGTCAATGCAGCTGACAGGTAGAGCAGCGCCTTCGGCAACCTGAGGCATTCATTCTCTTCCCGCAACCATTCTGATTCGATTACTTGCACCAGGGCCCTTGTCTTATTGGGCCTTCTGGCGGCCATGTCATCGTCTCATACGTTCACGCTGGCCGTGTTTTACACATGTTGTTAGTTGAGTCAGCCTCCCACATCCACACGTTATTTTAGCGAGACACTGTGCTGGACGAACGACTTGATATTGGGGTCGGTTGTGACAATCACGACGGTCCAAGGGCTCGCAATCGCACACATCTTGGTAAGAACAGCCTCTCTTTGAGGAGAAAAAATCTCGTGGAGTCCTCCATCGACAATCAGTAATTTGGGGCGGGCGATCAAAGTCCGAGCCAATAAAATTTTAATCGTCTGGCTTGGGGAAAAATTTTTCCCACCGTACTGAATCATCGTTTGTAGGCCATCAGGGAATTGTTCAATTTCCTCTTGCAGACCAACGAAATCTAAGGCCCACAGTAAATCCTCGGTTGATTGATTTTTCCGCCCTAATGTGACGTTTTCCAAAAGTGTGGCCTCAAACAGTGACAAATGCCGGCTTAACACCAAACCACGAATGTCATTCACAGCGTCGGGATGGAGGTCACGGATATCAATGTCATTGTAACGAATCGTTCCGTGAGGTGGATTGTCCAATCCTGCGAGGAGCCTGGAGATCTGCAATCGTTGAGACTCCGTTTCACACACCATGGCCCATTTTTCTCCGGGCTTCATGTCTACGGTTAGTTCAAAGGCGTGGGGCCATGGGGATGGCAAACCGCCGACATGGGAAACTGCAAGCCCGAGCCCTAGTGAAGAAATCTTCGGTACGCTCACAAGATGGGCTGAAATTTGTCGGTCTTTGGGTAGAGAAAAAATATGATGGATTTCGGTTAACGCGGTCAAAAAATAAAAAATCACATAGGTGCGTTTAACGACTGAATCCAAGTTGACAAGGAGTGTGGCAATAATGACTTCCGCGGCAACCAATTGGCCTAAGGTGAGTTCTCCTTTGCTCAACAACCACCCTGCCGTCCCCAACAAACCGGTGTGTAAAAGTACTTGAAGGGAAATTGACCCAATGTATTGTCGTATGAGCACCCGAAGCCGGGACTCTCTTGCTTGGACATAAGCGTGAGCCAGAGTGTCGGCTTTTTGGAGGATAAGATCGAGGCTCTGACTGGCTTTAAAATGGCTGAGATTGTCTGCCACCTCTTGAAACCAATGATAGGTGTCATATTTGGTTTCTGACATATGTAGGGTAGCGTCAAGTCCCCCTTTGCCTAATAGGCCAATCATCCCGACAGCGAGAAGAAGGAGGAGATCGAAGACGAGAAAGTACGGGTGGTAGAGGACAAGCAACGCCATGCCGATGAACCCTCCAACCACCACGTTGGTGAGGTCAACCAACAAACCGGCCACGGCACGTTGCATGAAGACAATTTCAAAAAATCGGCTGGCATATTCATTACGGAAATGTGTTTCTTGGATCGAAGGGAATGTCCGGGCAAATGCGAGGGTCAGACGGACAAAAATTCGCCGTTCAAGAAGATCTGTCGCAAAAAATTGCAGGACCTTGAACACTCCCACAAATATCAGGACCCCGGCCATAATGCTGACAAGCGTGACGACCATAATCGGTTGAATGGCCAAAGCGAAGGTATTGACCAGTTCCTGGACCGTGATTGGAATAATGAGGGAAAACACGCCAACGGCCACAGCATACAACAGTATGGTGAGAATAATGCGGCGTTCTTGTTTCAGAAAGACGCCCACGTGCTGAAGGACTTCATTGTTCATGGTTGGTTTTGAAGCGCTTGTCAGGCAAGAATTTTTTATGAAAAATGCCTAGGCCACCGGTTGTGTCCAGCGGCCGATAGCCCATTGATAAAATGCCTTGGCTTGCTCCAATTCAGCCTGAGCTTGGATATAAGAGATTTCGGCATCCACCGCATTTCGTTCCCGAAGATTCACAAAAAGTAAATTGGTGGCTCCCACCCGAAATCGCGTTCGTTCACCTTTCACAAGGGAACGGGCATAAAGAAGGGCTTGAAAGGCTGCCTGAATTCGTTCTTCAGCCCGTAATAAGGCCGAACCGGCGTTGTCGATATCTACCGCCACCTGCTGCATCCGGTATTGTCGATGCCACAGTAATCGTTCCGCCTTAGCTTTTAATTGCAGTTGTTGACCGGTCGCATCTTTTTGTAAGAAGGGAAAACTGAATCGGAGTCCGAATCGATAACCCAGTCCCAGGACAAATTCTCCCGGTTTTCTCGTGGGTTCAGCCTCTGCCCGAAGATCGGGGAGGAAATTATTCTTGGCCACTCCAAGATCAATATGATTGCGCGCTGCTTCAAGTGTAATTTGAAGGACTTCCGGACGGCGTTGTTGAGCCAAATCGACATCGGTTTCCTGTGGGGGACGATGCATGGTCGATGAGGCAGGAGGAAAATCAGGAACTGTCTGAAGTTTGAATGGAATGGGGGCACCGTGGTCCCAGACAAATAGTGACAACTTAAACTGCTCCTGTTCGGCTTCCCGCTTGGACTTAATCATGTTTTCCAATCGGCGTTGGACTTCCTGGTGAGCTTCGGTCACATCAAATTCAGCCACGGCGCCGGATTCAGCCTGGCGGGTGAGTTGTTGAAGGCGGGCTTTAGCCACCTCCAAAGCCTGTTGGCGTAAATCCACAGTTTTCCAGGCGGCCACCCATTTCCAATATTGAGTGGCTGCACCTAAATACAGCTCCTGTCGGGTTTGTTGGATCGTAAGAGAAGCTTCCTGCTCTGCCAGTTTGGATTTCTCCAACTCTCCGCGCTCCGGATTGGTGCCGAGCCCTCTGAGCAATGGCAGCACGAGGCCTAACAGGGGTTGATTGTTTTCGCCTATTCCGAGATCGGCGACGTCAACATCTCCCAGACCGGTTCGCCATCCCGCAAATCCCTGGAGCCCCCAAGGATGCCGCATCTGAACGAAGGTATCGTTGAAGCCCACATTCCTGGGCTGCCCATCTTTCACCAGACGCTCTAGTTCGAAATCATTGACCAGTTTGGGTTCAAACGCGCCAAGAGCTTTCAGTAATTTGCCTTGAGCTTCCAGTCTTTCAGTCCGACTCCCATGCAACAGGGGATGTTGTGTCTCAACCAAAGCGAGCACGGTTTCCAAGGAAAGTGGGTGGTTTGCGGTATACGGAGAAGTCTGCGTCTCCAGGGCAAAGATATCCGGTAAGGGGAGCAGGAGAAGCACGGTTCCCACAAATACGTTGAAAAAGGTCAATCGGTTTCGTGACATGCGTTCACCCTCCTTGAATGACTGTACGACTCAACCATTTGGGATTCCCAGGTTTGCGATTATTTTCCCGGCCGTCCGGCTTTGGGGAGAAACGTCTCAGGTAGATACGATGACTGTTCTTGATAGTCTGCCGGGAAGAGATTCACGCGTCTCCACAATTCATACCAGAGGGGGACACGGTTCAACAGAACCCATCCCATCACCTGAGTGCCTTGGCGAATCTGACTTTGCGGTGGCCACGTAGCGGCCTCCGGATCTGGAACGACCCAAAAGCGAAAACGTTTTTGTACATCCGAGGTCTGATCGACCACAAGAATTTTACCGTCGAATGTTCCAGCCATCAGCTCGGGCCACGATGGGAGAGGAATGGTCGGAATGCCATGAAACATGAGTCGAACATTTCTGCCGGGCGTGAGAAGGGGGGCATCCAGGGGTTCTGCCCACATTTCCACTGCACGGGTGGCCGTATCCGGGACGATGGTGAATAACGAAGCACCTTGCTTGACGATTTCACCTGTCCCCATTTGTGTCATGCGTACCACGGTGCCATCAATAGGCGCAGTGATGCGACTGGCTGTTTGGCGTTGGGCAGCATTCGAACGCGTGAGGGCCAGGTCAGCCAGTTCCTTCGACGCCTGAGCTGCTTCCCCAAGAGTGGCTGCTCGTTGGGAGCGAATATTGAGAATACGTTGTACGAGTTCTGCTTCAATCTGCGCGCGCCCATGCGTGAGCGCCTGTCGTGATTGAGTCACTTCTTGAAGGGCAGCTTCACTAGCCTTAAGCTCGGCTTGCGCTGCCGCTTCAGCTTGAATAGCCAATTCCAATTCCCGCCGTGAAAGCAGCCCATCGGCTTCAAGGATATGCGATCGTTGTAAGTTCAGATGGGCGGTTTGGGCGGCAATCTTGGCTGCAGCCAGACGCTGTTTAAAGCTTTGGATTCGCTGTGCAGCTTCTTGAACACGGGAATCGGCCGATCCCGTGGTGGCATCGGTCAGTTTGGTCATTTCTTCGAGTTGTTGGGACAGGAGTTGTGAACGAGTTAACGCTGTCTCCCGTCTTTCTTTCAGGGCCTGCATGGATTGGTCCAGCCGCTCCAAAAGATCAGGGGCCAAAAATCTGGAATCGACGTCCGCGAGTTCCAGGATCAGATCGTGTTTCTTAACGGCCATGCCTTCGTTGATATGCCAGGTTGCGATGCGTCCATCAAGAGGTGCATGCACTTCTTGCGGACGTTCGGCCGGCGAGTAGGCCGACAATTGCCCTTGAGCTGTGATCGTTTGAGTCCAGGGGACAAACGCCAGAATCAAGATAAATACAAGAAAAAACCCGATAATGAACCGTACGCTGGTTTGCAGTTTCTTAGGAATGTGAACGGCTTTCCACGATTCAAACTGCGTTTGGCGTTCAGGGTTCTGAATCGGGTCAGATGGTTGCGAGAAAGGTATCTGAGCGGCAGAAGGCTCGGCTGGAATGGGGGGGAAGTCCATGAATGACGTACTTACAAAGGCATTTCAAATACTTGTCTGAGGTTAGCTGATCCCATAATAATTTTTGTCGTATAAGGCCTTTTCCCGGTGGACCTTTGCCAAGAAATACCCCATTCTAGCTTCAATCCAAAGGTAAGCCAAGGCCGAGCCTCTTTCCTCTTATCCTTTGTCCTCAGTCTCTAATCATTGATGGTTGTGTGCTTCATGGTGCTTTCTTCTTGTAAAAATAAGGAATGAGGTGGCTTTGTCTGTACTTGGTTTTATTAAACAAGAATTTATTTTATATAGACAAATGCATAAATATTTTACAAAGTATAAAAATTTTAAATGAAACAAAAAACTTAATAAGGGGATAATTACGGATTTGGTCAAGTGGCCCGTGATGCCTATCCAATCCTGGAGGTGCTTGGCAGAGATGGTATGTCCACAGTATTCGAGAGAAATTTATGAAGCCTGTCACAGGGAAAGTTGGGTGTCTTTCCTATGGCCTGGAGGGTTTCAAAGATGCGGCGGGGTTGGCCCCAATCACTCCAGAGGACATTGGTCATTTCAAGGACGGTGAGATAGTTGGGGATTTTTTGAAGAAATCCCCTAGACAAATTACATACCGGCATGTCCATATACATATGTTCTAACATTGATTGTTCCCATTGGCTGCCAATAAAGGCTTGGAATGCTCGAAATTTTTGCATGAGGGGGGGGGGGAAGACTAACCAGCCAAGATTCCAAAACGTTGAGACCTTCCCAACTAGAATCATGGTATTCCATAAGCCACCTGTTTTCTTAAGATGTTCTGCTATGGGTGCCGGTGGCTTTTCGATGAATGATTGAACTCGGTAGAGAGAAGCAATCTCATCTTTTCCGATAGGAGGCCCTCGTTTGATCCATCCATATTCTGTCTCTGGTGTGTTGGGACGGACTCCCAGAAGGATGAGTTGCTCCGATTGCTTTTCCAGAGCATTGACGGCATGGGTGAGCACGTGATGAAAACGGTCTGAGGGGTAGATGAAATGGTCGGATGGAAGGATGATGACTGTCGCATCGCTTGCAATAAGCTTGAGGTAGGAAAGAGGGAGGAATACACCGGGTCCAGTGTCGCAGTTCCTGGGTTGCATCATTACGGCCCCTCCAGGATAAGGTGCCATTTGCAGGGATGCAATTTCCTTGTCTGCCTGAGATATGACGGCGATGGTTTGTTCCGGCTGGTGGAATTGACCGGTCCGTTCAAGCGTATGTTGAAACAACGATCGTTCGCCTATGAATGAGCAGTACTGTTTGGGAATATTCTGGCCAAGCCATTGCCCGATGAAGGGTTGCATTCGATTCCCGCTTCCGCCCGCAAGAATGATGGACCACACATGAGGTAATTTCCTTTTCACAAGGGCCTCCTTCTACCATTGATGAGGGGTGGGGGCTTCGTTTGGAATTTTTCAAAGCCGAATTGAGCACTCAACGTTCTTCGTTGTATGTTCCTGGATTACATACTTTCTCAAGTCAGTTCGACAAATTCATAATTTTTTCTTGAATCATTTAATAATTAAATGTAGGGTGATGCGCATGGAATGGCTTAATTATCACCATTTGCAGTATTTCTGGGTCATTGCTCGCGAGGGGAGTATTAAGCGCGCCTGTGAAGAGCTGAATCTTTCGCAGCCGGCGTTAAGTGCTCAGCTTCGAACTCTTGAAGATGCGTTGGGGGAAAAGCTATTTAATCGTGTGGGGCGGACATTAGTACTGACCGATATGGGACAGGTGGCCTATCGATATGCACAAGAGATTTTTTCTCTGGGTCAGGAATTCACAAACCTCATTAAAGGCCGTCCCACCGATCGCCCGGTGAAATTGGTGGTTGGCATTGCTGAAGTTGTCCCGAAGATGGTGGCCTATAAGCTTTTGAAATCTGTCTATACCCTGGCTGGCTCTATTCAAATTGTGTGTTGGGAGGGACGATTAGAACGGTTGTTGGGAGAATTGGCACTGCATACCCTGGACGTTGTTCTTGCTGATACGGCCATTCCTTCTACTGTCAAGATACAGGGGCACAGTCATCTCCTTGGTGAATCAGGAGTGAGTTTGTTTGCTTCAAAAAAAATGGCGGACAAGTATCGAAAAAATTTTCCGGAATCCCTAGATGGAGCGCCTTTTCTCCTCCCGACCAGTAATTCCATGCTTCGTCGAGGGATGGATGATTGGTTCTCACGGAATGGGATAGCCCCCAGGGTGGTAGGGGAGTTTGAAGATGGAGCAACGATGAAGGCTTTTGGGCGAGCTGGAAAAGGTATTTTCCCAGGATCAACCGTAGTAGCAAAAGAAATCAGCCGACAATATATTGTTCAAAAAATCGGTCAGGTGCAAGATATTCAAGAACAGTTTTATGCCATTTCAGTCGAACGGCGTTTAAAGCACCCCGGGGTGTTGGCCATTGTGGACTCAGCGCACAAGATAATCTTTCGACCTGCGGGATCTAAATGATCATGCTTCTGAGTATCCAAATTTCTCTTTGGTGGAAATCCCCGGTGATGCAGAAATCCTGACAAATGGTGGGAGAACGTCTCACTCCAATCGTGTTGCTGGAGATTTGTTTCCTTGCCGTGGGGGTCCAACTGGTCCCCCACGGCTTGTTAAGATTTTGTTTCTACTAAATGCCCAGTTCCGACGGAGCCACACTCCCCTGGGCCGGGGCCGCGAGTTTTGGCTTTCCTAATCCAGTGGGCCACTTTCCCTCTAACTTCATGATGGCCTGATCAAGTGCCTCGTTTAAAGCCACTATCCGCAACGTTTCCAGTGCCCGGCGGTCCTCTGGAAAGATCGGGTTAGTCATGGCGGATCCTGTTACCTTGGGATACCGGTTGGATGCCATTGGAGAATCCAATTGTTCCAATATGGCAAAGGACCTTCCTTGCGATTGGAGTAACAATTTTCCAGACTTGGTATCCAGTAAGCCTAATTCCACTATGGCATGATTCTCAACCTGATATCCGTTTAATGTGCCGACTTCGGGAAGAACATTAAACTGTGCTGGCCCTCTGACCTCTTTGCCGGAGGACAAGACGACTAAGATCGCCTCAATTTGGCTATTCTCTGAGATTCCCTTCATGAGGCCAAACGCTTCTCCAGATGGGATTCTCTCCAGTTGAATGACCTCTTGCATGGAAACCGGAAAGTGTTTCTGTGCCTCATGTTTCACTCTGGCCGCAAACTGAGGCCAGGTGTTTTCGGTGATGGCTACGGGCGCTTGGGAGCCGCCGGTATCTAAGACTATCGCCAGGCCTACCGGAAGTCGGTCCTGGGGCTGTGCGGATAACTTTCCCCGGATGACTTCGGTTGCTTGGGGTTCACTCTCAAAATGTGCCTGAAGCCGTTGAGGGGAAGTGCTACTACACCCACTTATCATATAAAAGAGAGCTGTCCATACTGCCAAATATATGAGAAAAAACAACACCGGCAATCTTTTCTCAGATCGATAATTTGGCTTAAAGATTTGGATGGCGAGGCTCTCATGTGGTTGGGTTGGGTTGATTCTAGTCATGGCCGAATCTCCTTCATTAGAGAGAGAATCTATTTATGTTTCAGATGTTGAGAGAGGCGGTGAATTGCCATCGACCGATTTGATGGTGGGGAGGGCGATTTCGGGAATCCACCTTCCCACCCTCCCTTCCATTTCCTAAGCCAGGGTCCAATCCACTTCCTCTTCGTGAACTCTTTCGTTACGAGCCAGGGTCCAATCCACATCCGGTTCCCCGATTTCCCTTTCATTCGCCAAGATCCAATCGATCTCACCCTCTACAGCGGCAAGAGAAGTGTTCCATTCATTTGGGCCACCACCTCCTGCTAGAGGAAGGGCTATGATCCCTGCCATTGTTAAGGTGGGAATCCATCGGTAAAAACTTGTTTTTGTGAAATGCTTTTGCATAACATTTCCTCCTTCTTGAGTGAACGGAAAACCGTCCTGCTTTTCATGATTACCTTTCCATACTGTCATTAAATAGGAGGTTATGACTCATAGACAAATATATAATAATTGCTTAAACCATAAATATTTTAAATGAACATGGATGGCCTTTTTTTCTCCCTGACGGGGAAGATGCCTGGTGGACGAGTGGTATTGGAGGCCTCCAAGGAATGCGCTCCATATAGGCCAATCACAGAGGCGTTCGGGAGAGGAGAGAGAAGCTCTCTTGGGGAATGAGTACTACTTTGGCCGCATTTGTTTTGTCGGGTGGTTCAGTTGTAAGGACGTCCCTTCAGTCGCAGAAGGGGGTTTTCTTTAGCGATCTTCCAAGATTTCAATCGAGTTGCCGAAGGCATCGGTGATATAGGTAGACTTGAGACCATCCCGATGGGTAGTGAGTTCGCCAAATTTATTGGCGTCGGGACGGCTTAGTGCGAAGTGTGAAGGGTGGTCTTTCGGGAGGACAAGGGCCAATTTCGTATTGGCAAAGGACAGGAGCGCCCAGGTTTCATCCACGTATTCTACCGCACAGTTGAATCGGGATGTATACCATTCAAGGCCTCTGGCAATGTTCGTGACCGTCACGGCAATATGATGAATGTGGTCGAGCTTCCGTTGTTGCGCCGCGCTTCCTTGTGAGCCGGTTTTCTTTTTCTTTGGAGCTGTGGCCACGTGAGAATTTTTTCTTGTCACCGATCTTGCTGTCTGGTCCTTGGCCAATTGTTTTTCGTACGTTGTTAAAAGTGAGCGATATGTTCCATGAGCATTTTGGAAACGTGGCTGAGATTATAGGGCCAGGCATATTTTAGTGTCACGTCCGGGTATTTGTGACGCAATTCTTCCATTTCCTCAGGAATCTCATATTCGGAATGGGAACCTCCTGGGGTAAACATCGTTGAGGCCACGGTGATTGACTGAGCGCCTTGCTTGATGAGGTCTTCGACGGCTTCCTGCAATGTTGGTCCGCAAAACTCGTTATAGGCCACTGCAAATAAGTCCCCATTTACCAGAGGTTTCATCTTCGAAGCTAAGGCTTCCAACCCAGCCTGGTAGGGGTCGGTTTCCGGTGTTCGAGGCCAGGCGCGAATCTTAGTATCTAATTCCAATTCTTCTGCGGACATGGGTTGGCCGGCGGCCCGGCGTTGAGCCTCCAAACGTTTCAATTTGCTGACGAGATCCCCTGGATAATCTTTGGGAATGCCTCCATGACCAACTAGAATAATACCTTTTTTGAGATCTGCCATTGTGCTGACTCCTTAGAAATAAATGCATGAAATAATCATCATGGTCATATTGTACTGGTGTACGATGGGGTGGCTTTAGGATCTAACGTCGTGACTTCCTTCACCTGCTGTAAATAGGGAATCCCATTTTGCGCGAGCAGGTCAGATAGCCCACGGAAACCCGTTCCCCCTGCCATGACCCGGCAGTGAGGCTGAAACAGATGAACGATCGTTGCAATCCAGGACTGACCTGTTTGAACGTCCGGTTCTGTTGTACTGGAAAGGATCATAAGATCAGGATGCCTTCGACGCAAGGCCATTTCAAGAATCTCGAAGGACACATTCGGTCCTAAATATGTTGCGTTCCATCCGCGCTTTTGAAGGAGAAGCGTGGCGGTGAGAGGCGCAATCTCATGGAAATCCCCTGGTACGCAGGCAAGGAGCGCTTGATCTTGGCTACCAGAAAAATCTTTTCGCAATTGATCGATGAGCTGTTGACGAATAATCCGGCTCACGCTGTTTTCCGCTGAATGAGAGATTCCCCCCTGATGCCATAGATCTCCGATGAGGCGCAAGAGAGGAAACAGAACGACTTCCATGGCTCTCTCCAAACCCAATTCCAAAATCCAATGAGCCATGGTTCTCTGCATGCTACCATAATCTTGATTCAGGGAAGCTTGGATTAAGTGGTCTGTCTCTGCTCGATAGGGTGTGGGGAGACTGGAGAAATTACAGGAAATATCTCTCATGACCTGACGTAGATAAGTCTCGCCGGTTTGAGCCAACTGTCCGATGGTTTCTCCATTGGTCAGTTGCGATTTCAGGTAAAGGAGAAACTGAATGTCATCTTCCCTAAACGTACGATAACCATTCGGTCCTCGTTGGGGATGGAGCAAATGGTAGCGTTCTTCCCACTTCCGGATGACGTGGGTACTCAACCCCGTCATGCTGGCGACGGTTTTGATGCGATAGGCTGGAGAATGCTTCAATTGATTAGACATGGTTGCGCAACAGGAGTTCTTTGGGATGTGGATTGAGATACACCTGATCGATGAGATAAGGAACGTCTAGAATTCGCACATAATGTTTAATAAGCGTGAGAGGGACCGCCAAAGGTGCGAAATGCTGGTGATAATCTTGAATCGTTTCCTGTAGCTCCGCTCGTTCAATGGTGCTCAGTTGCTTTGAAAAGTGGCCAGCTAAATGTTGAAGGACATTCACATGTTTGCGCACCGTCGCCTTGATTTTGAGGGCATCCATGAACAGTGCACCGTAACGAGTGGCTAAGTCGCTTGGTGTGTAATCCCCCGCCTTGGCGACAAGTTGTCCAAGGGCGTGATAATGGGAACGGCTGTGAGTCAGCAATAAATATTTGTGCCGCGAATGGAAGCCCACAATGATTCCCCGGGTGATGCGTTGCTGCTGGACCTGGGTTTTCCATCGACGATAACAAAATATACGGATGATAAAGTTTTCACGGATCGGGGCGTCGTTCAGGCGTCCCTCCTCCTCGACCGGGAGCAGTGGAAAAGCCTCTTGCATGGCGGATGAAAAAATTCCTATTCCCTGCTTGCCCGGGTGCCCTTTTTCGCTGTACACCTTCACGCGATGGACCCCACAGCTGGGGGAATTCTTTTTGAAAATATATCCATCCAAATCGCACTCCCGTAATTCTTTCACACGGCGTTGACTATAACTCTGGAGGGTGGCGGTATGATCTACCTTCGTGCGTATGGTGAGAAGTCTTGGGGAATCCGGGTCCCCGGCCAAGTGCATGGCCTCTCTCGGTGTGCCCAAGCCGGCTTCGACTTCCGGACACACCGGAACCCATTCCACAAAAGAGGCCAACACGTCCGTTAAAAAGACATCACGTTTGTGTCCTCCGTCATAGCGAACTTCATCACCTAATAAGCACTGGCTTATTCCGACTCGTGGTTGGTCGTCAACGAACGTATGAGGAGAGCCCTGTCTGGAAGATAGATTGGACTTTTCTGTTGTGGAGTGGATGGACGTGCTCATAGACATGCCATTTTTCCTTGCTCTGTTGAAGACGAAGATGATGGTGATCGCTTGCCTTTTTTGAATTGACGGTAGGCGAGAAGGGCTCGGTTCCTGGCTTCAGCATGGTCAAGCATCGGTTGCGGATACGTTTCTCCCAGAGTGATGCTCGCCTCCGCCAACACAAGAAATGGGGCTTCCCATGGTTCATGAATCCATGGAGAAGGTAAGTCGGCCAGTTCCGGCACCCATTTTCGAACATACCGTCCATCCGGATCGAATGTGATCCCTTGCGTGATGGGGTTAAATATTCTGAAGAAAGGGGAAGCGTCGGCCCCGCACCCAGCCACCCATTGCCAACCCAATGTGTTGTTGGCCAGGTCGGCATCCACCAGTGTATCCCAGAACCAGGCCGCTCCCTTCTGCCAGGGCAGCAATAAATCTTTGGTGAGAAATGAAGCGGTAATCATTCGCACGCGATTGTGCATCCACCCGGTATGCCACAATTCCCTCATGCCTGCATCCACAATCGGAAACCCGGTGAGGCCTCGTTGCCAAGCCCGAAGTGAAACAGTTTCGTGGCGCCAGGGAAAGGCTTGATAGTTGGCGTAGAGAGGTTTGTTGACTGTATACGGAAAATGAAACAAGAGATACCGGGCAAATTCACGCCAGGCGATTTGTCGTAAGTACGCGTCATAACTTTTTCTATCCTGAGCCTTGTGGTTTTTTTGTTTAGCATGTTGAATGGAATGCCAAAGCTTTCCGGGACTCATTTCTCCGAAATGAAGGTGTGGGGACATCCGCGAAGTATGAGGGAGGTCCGGTCGATCTCGGTCCATGGCATAGACCGTGGCTGGAGTCCGTAAGAAATTTTTGAGCGCTGTCTGAGCCCCGCGTTCTCCAGGAGTCCAACTTTCATGAATACCTTGTGCCCAGTCAATCGTGGGACGTAATTCCAGTGAATCCAATGCCACGCCATTGAGAGTGCCGGAGGGTGGTGGGGGAAGGCTCCTAGGAGCGGGTAGGGGAGGAGACCCCGACAGGGTTGCTTGCAGTCTTTTCCAGAATGGCGTGAATACACGATAGGGATTGTGTGCCTGAGTGAGAATCGTCGAGGGATCGACAAGGGTATTTCCGTGAAATCCGTGGCCTTCAACCTTTTCGGCTTCCAAAAAGTTTAAAAAATTTCGTTCAATTTTTTGGTTCATTGGCTCACAGGACTGATTCCAGAACACGTGGGCCTTTGGGAAGTCTCTTACAAGATTCGAGAGAACCTCACTTGTGTTTCCCATGCGAATGGTGAGATCGTTGCCTGCAGCCTTCAGATGGTCAGAAAAACTCTGAAGCGAATGATGTAACCACCAGCGGCTGGCCGCGCCGGGCATGCCATATCCTGTCCCGTCTGGGTTCCATACATATAAACAAATCAGGGGTTGTTTGCGACGCACGGCAGCGGACAACGCGGGGTTATCTGTCAGGCGCAGGTCGTTTTGAAACCACACAATGGATGGTGAGGATGACGTCATTTCATCTTGCCTTTCAACATCCTATTCGCAGCGGGGAATGTTGAAAAAAGCCACCAGCGGTGTTCTCGCCATTTTGTTGCGCTCACGTACTGGAAGTACGCTCCGCGCCCCAAAATGGCTGCGGCCTTGCTGAATGACTTTTTTGACCATTCCCATCGACTCCTGATGATGAAATTTTCCCAGGGGAGATATGGGCTTTGGGGGAGAAATATTCAGCATGCTCAACTCCGGAATCCCTTGTTCATAAACATGAGTGCTGTGTTATTTACGTTATTCATGAGTAATGTGAATTCGCTTACATCGATGGGGGAGTCTGCTCCATCAATTTTTCTTCGCTGATTCGCATGAGACTAACGGTCCGTTCTCCCTGAGGACCTCGCAGTCCTAATTTGACTGAACTGCCGGGTTCTCCACGAATCAACCCCACGACTTCCATATACGATTGGCCGGCTACCGGGTCACCATCGACCGTCAAGATTTCTTCCCCATGAACCAACCCCGCTCGGGTGGCCGGACCGGAGGGATGAACGGCACGGATGATCAATTGGGCAGGATCGCCAATGCGGCCCGCCGTGACATGCATGGCGATGCCCACGACTCCTGATGGCATGGGGGTATTAGGCCCTGGCGGACTTGCATGGGGGTTTGCGGGTGCATCCGAATGACCCGGGGAACCTTCGTAGGCGAACGCCCATGGGGTGGTCACCGTCAGACAGAGCAACACAGCCGGCACGAATTTCAAGATGTGATTCGGGAAATGCTTGAAAGACAATTGGATCAACATAGAGAACCTCCTTTTACTGAAGCGTGGGAGCGAGACCGGAAAAACCAATGAGGCATAAACCCATTAGCAATACGACGCCATTCAATTGCACCGAACGTCGGTGCAATCCATCTCGCTCTTTTTGAAGAAGGGGCGTTGAAATGCCTTTGGCTTGTTTGGCTTTGAGTTGATCGCTCAGTTCATTCATCCTGGCAATCAGCGGCGTAGGACAATACTGTTCAATGGCCAGGATTCCTAACCAGAGTGTGGCCGGAATGAGAACGAACGATTCAAACCCGTACAGAAGGCCGAGTGCGAGACTGGTCGACCATCCAACAGTCGCGCTGATTATGCCTAACGCATAGTATGGGGGGAAAAGACTTCGGACGGCCTGGGAAAATGTGTGTGCATCTAATGTCCGGGCCAGAACGGGTGCGGTGACAAATGAAAGAAAGACAATTTTTCCCACAAGAATCGCCATGGCCAAAAGATTGAAGAATATGAGAATGCGCTCTGTCATGGGTCTCCTCCTCAAGATGGCTTGGGCAACAGACGTCTTGCCGCTCGATAGGCTTGCTCAAAATCGGGCAATTGACTGATCGGCACTATTTCAATGTATCGAATAATTGAATCCGCGTCCAAAACCATGACGGCTCGATGAAGGATGTCGATATCATCCAGGAGTAAACCTGTTTGGCGACCAAAATTGAAGTCTGGTGCATCGGAGAGAAATGTCATGTTGTGAATCTTGGCGTCTTCGGAAAATTTGGCTTGATCCGTATGGGTGTTGGTGCTCATGGTGACAAAGCTGATGAACTCATCCAGACCTTCGTTTTGCTCACTGAATCGATGGGTTTGTTCATCGCACACCGGAGTATTCAATTGGGGAACAATGCTGACTAACGTGACTTTACCCTTCAGTGTCTTCAGTGAAACGACCTTTCCATCTTTCCCCACAAGGGTCGCTGTAGGCATGGGTTGGCCTTCCTCCAGTGAAAGCGTTTTCCCAAATGCGGCAGGTGTCCAGGCAAGAAAGACGATTCCAGCTATCGCACAGATACGTGAGGCCATGGACATTTCGTGGGGTTCTCGATGGTGATGTGACATATTCCTCGTGCTGCTCCTTTTATGAATAGTGTCCGCAAGTCATTCATGCCGAACGTTGAGAAACAATGGCATGCATCGCTTCTTGTATCGTTGAATAGGTAAAAGAAAATCCTGCGCTCAAGGCTTGGTGTGGCTGAGCCCGTTGCCCTGTGGTTAACATCGTGGAGAGTTCTCCCAGGGCAATCCTGAGGGCGAACTCTGGAACAGGAAACCAAGAGGGACGGTTCATGGCTTTCCCCAATGCCTGACAAAAATCTTTCATGGTGACATCTTCTGGAGCAACGGCATTGACCGGACCTCGTATAGGGGAGTGCGTGATGAGAAAAAGTATGAGTCGGGCGAGATCTTCTTGGTGAATCCATGACACGTATTGTGTGCCCGGTAAAATAGGTCCACCAAGGAACCAGTGAAATGGAAGCATCATTTTGGGTAATGCTCCACCATCTGTTCCAAGGACCATTCCGAATCGCACTTCCAGGACGCGTAGTCCCAAGGCTTCAATGTGTTGTGCGGCATCCTCCCATTCCAGACATAAGTCCGCCAAAAATCCATCCCCGCGAGGAGACGTTTCATCGACTATTGTTGCTCCCTGGGGGCCGTAGTAGCCTACGCCGGAAGCTGTGAGGAAAGTGTGGGGCTTTGTTGCCCATCCGCCAATTGCCTCGCCCAAGGTCCGCGTGGACACGACTCGGCTGTCAATCAGTTCCCGCTTACGGCTTGGAGTCCAGCGTTTATCCGCAATGGGTGCCCCGGATAAATTGATGACGACATCCGCGCCAACGCATTCCGTAGACCATGACCCTTGAGAACAGCCGTCCCACTGTATGTGGCGAGGCTGAGAGGGGTTTACGGGGGTGCCCCTCTCGGCATGCCTCGACAACACGATCACGGAATGACCTTCCTGAAGCAACAACCGGGAAACATGTTGACCAACAAACCCCGTGCCTCCGGCAATGACAATCTTCATGATGCATCTCCTATAGCCTGTTGACGAAGGGAATCCCATTCTTGAAGTTCAACCGTGGGAACGATGCTGGAATCGCCCACCAAATCAATGCCAAAAGGATTGTTCACGGGCTCTTCTTCGGGATAGGTGGTGGGGGAAGTTGGTGTAATGAAGATCTTCATGTTCTGGATAATGCTGCCGCCGACTTCAATGGCGGTCTCTCGACTTCCTAGTGGGTGCCATACGATCAAGTTGTAGGCGCCAGGAGGAATGTCGTTCAGAGAGAATTCTCCGTTTTTTCCTGTGATGGAAAAGTAGGGATGGGGGAGAACAAGACTCCAGCCCTCCATATAGTCGTGCAGTCTGCAGCGAAACACTAAAATTCCACGTGTATCAATTTGATACTGAATTTCAGGCCCGGATCGATGGAGTCCTGTTCGCTCTGATGAGAGAAAATCGCTCTTTCGATTGTCGGGGTGGGGTTGAAGGTTTTGTCCAAGGAGAGTGTGTGCCCCGTTCTGGGAAGTGAGGAACACGTCAAGTTTATGCTGGATAGGATCCCAATTTTGGAAATGAAATGTTTGTCCGACTTGAGTGGCACTTATGTAAGGGAGAAAGACGCAATTTTTTGTCTGAATGGTTGTCGCCGCAATGGTGTGGTGTTTACCTTTCTTGACATCTTCTAAAAATACGACTGCTCCGGTCAGTTCCTGCTGGTCGCCTAAATCCGGCATGGGGGTGAGGCGCCATCCCCTGCCATCTGAAATTCTTCCACAATAATAGGGGTCGGAAAAAAGAACCAAATTCAAGCGCTTTGGAGCCGGGATCTTCCCCTCGATTTTTACGGTGCCCGTCAGTTGTACGCCCGTGAAGCCGGGTAGTGCTTCATAGGTCAATCCAACGCCGGGTATAAGAACCTCCAGGCCGAGCAAGACGAATGGGAGGAGGAAAATCCTTTTCATCTTCCCTTGCTTCGGTCTCTGGTTTTGTTCCTGAACCATATATTTCAACCTGAGTCAGTTCAACCTGCATAACCAGTCTAGAAAAGAATTACTGCTTCATCGGAAAAGAGATGATGATGGCCCCCATCACATCCCCTAATTTCCGGTCTCGCTTGGGACTCAGGAGATGTCGGTTGTGACAGTTCACGCAAGATTTAGAAACAGCGAGATCTGCATAGATGGCCACATATACGCTTTCCCCTCCTTGAAGGAGTACCCCTGTGTAGGGTTCTTGAGGATTCTGCTGTACGGCTTTTAACCCGTTTCTTTCAAAATCATTGGCTGGTCCATTTTTTTGATAAATTGGCCACAAGCTTGCGAGTCGATAGTTCAGTCCTCCACCTTTGTTTCTTACTCTTTCACCGGACAGCAAGAGCATTTGGGCAGGGAGAGGAAGGGCATTGCGGTCCTGCCATCCTTCTGAGGCGATCACTGTTCCGGTTTCTTGCATGCGGTCGACCACGTGGGTGGTGTAGAGAGTGCGATCAGCTTCTATGATGTCATGAATATAGTCCGCAACCGTTCGATAGGGAACCCCATGATCTGCTTGTTCCGGCGTGTGCGCATCAGCGGTGGAGATTCCAATAAGGACAAGTACGATCACGGCATAATTTCGAATTCCGCTTGCGGGAATCACCTTTGCTAACATGTCATGTCCTCGTATCAATTTCTTGTTTTGGCAGAATGTCCCGGCTGTTGGCCATTACGATCACGGGCGCATCTGAAGCCGATCCCATGAGTCTTGAGCGCAAACCCGCCTTTCCCTCGTGATGTCACTCGGAGGTCGGTATCAAAGCTTCGCCAGGACCCTCCTCGTATGACTTTCAGGATTCCGGTGTCGGGTCCTTTGGGATTTTTATCCGGCGCATTGGGATAGTACTCCGCGTCGTACCAGTCTTGGGTCCATTCCCGGACGTTGCCTGATAGCTGGAAGACCCCAGAGGAAGATTGTCCTTCTGGTACACTATCGACCTTTTTTAGTGTGTTTTTACCGTCCCATTCTTTTTCAAAGTGGGCTCTCTCTGGGGTAGGCGGGTCATTACCCCAGGGATACAGTCGATTGTCGTTTCCCCGAGCCGCTTTTTCCCATTCGGCTTCGGTGGGAAGGCGTTTCCCCGCCCAAAAGCAATAGTCCACGGCGTCGTGCCAGGTGACCTGAACAACGGGAAGATCAGCTATCCCATCTTCACTGGTCAGTGGGCCCTTCCCATAGACATTAAGCGGGGGCTTATGAAGAGTTTCCTCCAGAAATGCGATGTAGCGGGCATTACTGACTTCGTATTTATCAATGGCGAAGCTATTCACGTAAATTTTTCGCTTTGGTTGCTCGTCCAGGCGCCCTTCTCCAGGGGCACTTCCCCGGATGAAGGTTCCAGCGGGGATGTTGACCATCTCTACGGGATCTTTTTCCATGAGAAGAGGGGTTTCTCCAAATACGTCTGGAGAAAACCCGCATGCTCCTAGCAGAGCAAGAATCGTGACCAATGTTTTCATGGCTTCCTCTCTCGACTCGCCTGAATAATGTTCTGAGTGATTTCTTGAATCTGCTGCGTCATGTCTTTCACGGATTGGTAGTCTTGTGACCGTTCGGCCTTTCGAGCCTCCATGAGTAAACGCCGCGCTTCATGCAACTGGCCCTCGATAGTCACCTGTATGAGAGGAGATGCCAAGGTTCCCTCGATGGCTGCAGCATGAAATTCTTCCCACGCTTCATCGGTGGCATGGGCTGCCTGCCGAATCAATTGAGTGGACTCATCCCGGGAGCCCTCTTCTCCAGAAGAATATGCTGGAGAAGGGACTAAACCCGTCATGAGTACGGTGAGAGCAATGGATACCATGCCGTACATGGTGGCTTGAATCCGGTTTCTAGGTTTCAATTTGTTCACGATACCAGGTCTCACAATTTTGCTTGAACGATGGCATGCATCTGATTCAGTTCCACATTATGGGGATCAAGACTTAAGGCTTTGTTGAGTTGTTCATTGGCCTCTTTCCATTTTTCCATTCCCATGTTTTTCATAGCTTCGATGGTCGCGACTCGGAGGGAATGGCTCACTGCCTCAGGCGCCGTTTGGGCGCATCGAAATCCCAAGCCCACGCCGTAGCTATTATTGGAAGGATGATTCCAGAATCGATGGGATGTCGTGATGCTTGATTCCGCGGCAATCCATGATCCGCCCCGAATCACACGCTTGGCTCCGACAGTGAGGCGATCGACATAGGTTCCGGTTCCACCAATCCAAATTGGTTTCAGTGGACCTTCCGTGTTCGCGGGATGAGGGGTTTTTTGATAGAAATTTGGATCGTACCAATCTTGAACCCATTCAAACACATTTCCGGCCATGTGATGGAGTCCATAGGGACTGGTTCCCTCTGCGAGGGAGTTGACAGGGAGTGTGCTTTCTCTCTGCTTCCCATAGTTAGCCTTTGTCGGGTCCAGTTCGTTGCCCCATGGGTATCTCAACCCATTGGGACCTCGTGCAGCACGCTCCCATTCTGCCTCTGTTGGCAGGCGTTTTCCTTTATATTCACAATAGGCCTTTGCATCAAACCAATTCACACCCACCACAGGTTGGTTGGAATTATTCAGTCTTGGGTCATCCCAATAGGCCGGTCCCGGGTGGCCTGTGGCTTTCAGAAACTCGGCATACAGTTGGTTGGATGTTTCATATTTATCCATGAAATAGCCATCCAGAAAAACCCAGTGCGCTGGACCCTCATCGTGAAAGGCCTCTTTGGACCAGGGCATGCTCATCCGCCGTTGATACATCGTGACAGACTCCCTGGATCCTGACGTGGACTTGGATGGATCTTTATCGATTCCGATGACAGTTGGTCCGGTGGCAATGTAGACCATGCCTTCCGGGACGCTCTCGCTGGTCTGAGCGAAACCCGTCAGGGGTAGAAGAAAAAAGATAGCGGACAATAGGAGGAACCGACCCCCTTGGAACAGGCCTGCGGGGAGCAGGCCTGTTCTGGGTGAAACATTTAAGGTTCTATGTACGTTTCGAGTTGTCATGATTGTATTGAACTCCTATAAATGGCAACTTCATTGGCCTTCCTACAAGATATAGCGCCTATTTATTACCCTTGTTGATTTGATTCATGATAAGAGTTTTGGTTTGCATAAATTCCGCGTTTTGTGGGTCACCCTTGAGGGCACGCTCAATGGACTCTAAGGCTTCCGCCCATTTTTCATCTCCCATGCTAATGAGGGCGTGCATGAAATCATATTGTGTGGCTTGGATGCTCACAGAAGAAGCAGGCTTGGCACAGCGGAAACCCAGGCCTACTCCGTACGAGTTATTTTCAGGCTGGTTCCAGAACCGATGACTGCTGTGCAGTGAACTGGATGGAGCGAGCCAGGACCCACCTTTTAATACTTTGACGGGCCCTTGATTCGCGAAATTCAATCCTGTGGCAGGACCTTGCGGATTCAGAGCCGAGCTGACATTGAAGTAGCCTGGGTCATACCAGTCTGACACCCATTCGAAGACATTTCCTGACATATTGTATGCCCCGTAGCCACTGACACCCGCTGGGTAGGAATCTACCGCCGTTGTCATGCCTATGTTTTGGCCATAGTTGGCTTTTGTTTCGTCGAGCGTGTGGCCCCATGGATAGTGCCCTTTACCCTCTGGCCCTTTGGCGGCACGCTCCCATTCGGCTTCAGTTGGGAGGCGTTTTCCCTTCCATTCGCAGAAGGCGCTGCCATCGTACCAATTGACACCGACCACAGGTTGTTCGGGTTTGCTGAGCCTGGGGTCATCCCAGTAGGCCGGTGCTGCGTGGCCGGTTTCCTTCATAAAGCCTTTGTATTCTTTATTAGAGACTTCATACTTGTCGATGTAATACGCATCGACCACCACGTTGTGCGGATGTTCATCCTGGTGCTCCTCGCTACCCATCGAAAATTCCCCTCGTGGAACCAGAACCATATTTTCTGGGTCCTGGCTCAATGCAGGGCTGGTTACCAAGAGAACGGAAGCGAGCGCAATGCTAGAAACTAAGCTGAATCGTTTCATGGTGGTTTCTCCTTCTAATTGTGACTGGTTGATTGGAGTGGTGCGGTTGTTGGTCATGGCCTTCGCGCTCCTTTGTACTGAATGAGTTGATGATGTTCCGAACGCCATCTGTTTTCTAAAATGGTGTGATCGAAGAGATCTCCGCATTGCAGGCACTTCATGACCTCAATTTGGAATCCAGCGATTCCCTCTTCAGGGGAAACGCAGAAGGTTTTCACGAGAAGCCCGTGGCATCGGGAACAGGTTGACAGGGATACAGATAAAACTTTGTCTAACCTCCTTGGTGAGGTGTGAATGGGCTGTTGTCGGTTTAGTGTAGCCATTTTTCTGTTCTCTTCCAATTGTTTATAGTATTTTTAAGTTGCATCATTTTTTTTGATCAATGTTTGTATAATGTATGTATAACTAAGTGTTTAATGTTTGTCAATAGTTTTAAGTAATTAGTTTTGACAAAGATTTAACGAATTGGTAAATTCACCTAATGCAAATGTACAGAATTCACAGATTTTCCAAGCTTACCGGGCTGACCACTCATGTGATTCGAGCATGGGAACGACGATATGGGTTGGTCACCCCGGTCAGGGGAGAAAATCGCTATCGCCTGTACAACGATGAAGATGTCCGTCTGTTCAAATATTTGAAGGCCAAGGTCGATGAAGGAATGAGCATTGGGGAATTGGCAAAGATTGGGAGAGAAAAACTTCTGGAGCAGGCTCAGCGAGAATTTGTAGCGGCTCCGGTTGATCCACCCCCTTCCGAGCGATTACTTGCAGACTTAACCCAGGCTCTTCACGAATACGATCGGATAGGGTTTGAGCGGAAAATAAATGGCGCGTTAGCTGTCATTCCCTTTGAGGAAGCCCTGCATCGCTTCTTGCTTCCCTTACAGGAACACATCGGTGAACTCTGGCATGATGGCAAGCTTGGGGTGGCACAAGAGCATTACGCATCCAATCAAATCAAACAAAAAATTTTCTCGGCAATCAATCAGCTTCGAATGGTTGAGGAGGGACCGCGTATCGTTGTGGCCTGTCCTTCTCAAGAGTGGCATGAAATTTCGGCACTGACGGCGGCCTATTTGTGTGCGGCGCGAGGATGTCGTGTTCATTATTTGGGACCGAATCTCCCTATTTCGGAACTTGCACAATTTTGCGAACAGATTCGGCCATCCTATGTTCTCCTCTCGATGACTGTGGATCGCTCCCTTGAGGAAATGAAAAATATTATTGGTGAACTTGTGACACAGGTGAGTCCGGTTACCCCAGTCGGAGTCGGAGGCAAGTGTGCGCAGACTCACGCCGATCTATTGTTTGAAGGAAAAATCACAGTCTTTCCGGATTTAAAAGTTGTCGATGCGTTGGTGTTTTCGCTCACGCATTAACTATTTTCTTCAGTTTTTCGCTAGCCATCAGGAATGAGGTTTCCAATATCTTTCTCCCCATTGTTCAATTTCCCCATACAACTTTATTGAGCCGTTATGAAATGACCCGTCAAACCAATGAAAATAGATGGCCTTTTTTAGGCAATGGATAAGGGGGGCAACCAATGATCCAAATTTCGTACATCAGTAAGGCAACTCACGTGATATCGCAAGATGACTTAGAGGAGATCCTGAGGACTAGCAGAGAAAACAATGGACGATTGGGCATTACAGGAATGCTGCTTTATGGGAACAATACGTTCGTTCAAATACTGGAGGGAGAAGAAAAAGCTGTTAATGAGTTGATTGAAAAAATAAAAAGAGATCCCCGCCATGCCGACTTTCATGTGTTAAAGAAAAAAACCATCGATCGGCGTGAGTTTGCCGATTGGAGTATGGACTTTAAACGAGTCTCGGGTGAAGAGATTCAGGCGGTCAAAGGACTCGAAAAACTCGTTGAGAAGGATTTTAATACGACATTTTTGGAAAGCCACGCAAGTATTGTGGAGTCCTTGATGGAACATTTCCGGAAAGATCGACTGAAAAAGATAGGACAGGAAGAATTATCGCTGGATGAGGAAGATCGTTTCATTAACATTCTTCACCAAATCATTCGGGCTGCAGTGAGAGTTTTGGCCGTCTTGATGGTGTTTACGATTTTATGGGGAGTGGTGGATGTGGTCTATGTCATCTATCAAAAACTCATATCCCCTAGTTTCACGTCATTTTCCATACGGGATATCGTCAGTACATTTGGAGCCTTTTTAGCGGTACTTATCGCTGTAGAAATTTTCATTAACATTACCCTCTATATTCGCAAAGACGTCATTCACATTAAGTTAGTGGTGGCTACCGCTTTGATGGCCATAGCCCGAAAGGTGATTATATTTGATTTCAAAGAAATTACTCCGCCCTATGTTTTTGCAACTGCTGCCGTAGTCTTGGCTTTGGGCATCACCTACTGGCTTATTGAAAGACGGTTAACCTGGGGTGAAGCAGATAATCTATAAGATAAGGTGTTTAAATCCTTAACGAAATATACGATGAATGAAGTAAGGGGAGGATCCTTCCGTACATCTTACTGGAGTAGAAAGGAATGACCGTCTCCTTGCGATCACTTCCCAGATAGATTGTCTAATTGATTGCATGGGATTGGGCCGCTCAGCATCAGGAGGCTAATCAATCGCTGAGCAACCCCCACCCGGATCTTGAATGTATATTCCGTATTGGTAAACCCCATAATTCATCATATGATCTCCCGGTAGAACCTGACAAACACATTTGTCCTAAGTTTAGACAGAAAGAGGGCCCATCCAGTGGGGACCCAGCCTTAAGTGCCTGGGGCATACTGAAGACCATCCATGCCTAACGTGCTGACAAATACAATGACCTTCCAAATGTCGTCATCAGACAGTTTGTCCTCAAATGCTCCCATGGTGCTGTAGGGTATCCCCTCTGAAATTTTCCAAAACAAATGTGAATCGGAAAAGCTTTTCATGGTACCTGTATCGCGAAAATTACGTGCGCCGCTTTTGGTGGGCTTACCAGCCTTCCCATGACTTGTTGCGCAGTTCACATTGGACTTTGTGTGGCCACGGTATAAATTGCGACTGTCTTCAACAATCTCCCTATTGGATCATCAACCTTTAGACATATGTTTTGAGGCGTATTCGTCTGGTATGAAAATTATCGAGTGGGGTGGTTCTGGAAAATTACATGTCTTAAGCATAATTAAGCCAAGACAAGGGCCCGCCCGCCACCAAATCCTTAAAAAGTTACAATTGCTTATCCCTTCCTCCAATTTCTCTTTCCGCCAAATGCGTCTTGCAACAGACTGAATTCCTTGCCGATCAAACTCGGAAATCTTGTGGCTTTGTCTTGGGGGTTGTGTTGATTTGCAAATAGGTCAGCATTCTAAATTGGCACATCAGGGGTTTGGTGGACGCTGGAACCTTGTCTAAGGATTTAGCAAGACACCTTTGACCAGGGTAGTTCCAACTGGTTCAATGAATAAGGTCAAGAAAAAAAGAAACCCTTTTTTTAAAGACTAAAATTTCACTATGAGCGAACAGCTTTTGAAGTCGGACGGGCAGTCAAAATTTTTCAATTATGGAGGTCGTTATGTATAACTTTTATCCCCTGGCACTTCTTTTAGGAGCACTTGTATATTTTTGGTTGAACGCTTTTGACCAGGAATCCAATATGAAAACAGCCGAGGCTCGTAAGACTCTGTAGGCCGGTCCATCAACCGGGGGCACCACTCATCGTGCTCTGCTCCCGGGGACTTTCCGACATAAATTTAGTTCCCCTCAGTCTGAGATGAGAACACCTTTTCGGGGGCGTCATGAACGCAAGGTACGATGGATTGTGAGTTCAATGAGAGAGTTCTTTCTAGAGCCATCAAGACACCTCAGATCATAACTTTCCAGCCTTCGTTCGCTCAAGGATTTCAAACCTTAAAATGTGGGCTCTTCAGCAGAATCTGTGGGTGACTTCTGGTTCGGGTAGAGCTCCAAGTG
>JBBDSY010000093.1:0-21031 GCA_040904705.1 Nitrospirales bacterium
ATCACAGCCTCAAGCCCTCTAATCATTACCCACAAATTCTTCAGAGGAGCCATAAATTATGAAGAATGTGATCTTGGCCACCCAATAAATCGTATGAACCACCTTGTGGTGAGGATTTCTAAAATATAAGCCTTATTGTGAATAGGCTTCCCAAAAGAAAATTATCTTCACATTCAGAACCATTTGAATTTGGGTATGGATCGTGGGTCAGGATTTAGCACACCTTGAAGCGAGAGTGTATCGGTGGATCAAAAGACGCCGAAAGGCACTGTTTATTCAGTTTTTCTTTTAAGCCAATTATTTTTCCCTCATAATTTTAACTCTAACTGTATACAAAGTTTTTTATGAATAGAAACTGTAGCGTGGAACGTAGATCCATCTTTTAATCATTGGCGGGTATATTCCCCGCCGTTTGCGGGGCAAGCTACTCGCGTGAGCGAGTATATTCCTAAGAGTCATAATATAACGGTTTGGTTGTACCATCTGGTTGTTCCTGCCAACTATCGCCGTGCGATATTTGATTCACCCGTCGATAGCGTGTTGAAGAAGGTCTCCCTAGATATCGAGCGGCGATATCAGTTGAAATTTTCGGAGATTGGTACGGATAAGAAGCATGGACATTTTTTTGTCCAATCGATTTCCCGGTATAGTGTGACGAAGGTGGTGACCATCATAAAGGGTTCGACCGCCAGAGAGATCTTCCGGCGAGCTCCTCAGGTCAAACAGCAATTATGGGGTAAAGAGGTCTGGATCGACGGTTATTACGCAGGCACGGTGGGTAAGCATGGCCATGAAAATATGATAGGGAAATATGTCAAACAGCAAGGGGATGCAGATTAAAAGTTATACACACGTCACCAGTTGGCACTCTTCTAATACCCTGTCCGCTTGCGGCGAGGATCATTGATTATAACACTTGCAGGAACGGCGCGACCTCTTTTGGGGGGTAGGAAAGATTCAAAGTCTATAGTTAGTCTATGAGTGATACGCACATCCTCCTGTGTGTGGCCAAGGGATGGTTGATTTCGATCAACTGCCCTTGGCCATTTTTTGTTGTAACCCAGGATTAACCCATCTTGAGATGTTCGTTTGAAAAATTCTAGGTCTTAAGGTGGGTTGGAGGAAAGATTTGCGCTGAATAAGCTTTAAGTATTCCTGTAATACCCTTATGTTGAAGGGGGCTTCTTGAATAGCACTATTCAGGTGACTCATTTTTCATCCCCTTGAGAGAACACGATAATGTCATATGGAGAACATGTCATGCGTTGGGGTTTTCAAGTATTGCCACATGCCATCATTGTTCGAATGTTTGGGATTGTGGATCGTAATTTAGGAAAGATGCTTGAAGAAACCACTGAGCGCTCTACCAAACTCGATAAGCGACAAGTGGTGATTGATTTTTCGGATGTTACTTCTGTCGAGGCTGTAGGACTGGTGCTTTGTGGGTTTGGACTTCATCATTTTCAGCAACTCGGTATTCCTGTTGCGCTCATTCGACCTCCTGATTCCCTTCTTCCAGTCTTGAAGGAGCATGGCTTATCTGGAATCCCGCCTGTGTTTTTAGAAGCTCAATCTGTTCCTAGCCTTAATTAATCTTTTTTCGGGTTTACTCGAAAAGTCATTAAAACAGCAGTTTGGGTTCTTGGAGAATAAAAAAGGGACTTGGATCAACCAAGTCCCTTTTCGGAAGACTGTTGTAGTAAAAAACGTTAGAGTTGGCGTAGGGCTTCAATTCGATCTTCAATAGGGGGATGCGTCGAAAAAAGCTGCATGAAGCTTTGGGATTGTCCAGAAATTTTCATCGTCGCTAACGCATCCTGAGAACTGTATTCAAATTGTGCCCGTTTCACCCACCGGTCAATGCCTTCTAGGGCAGAAATCATATATTGGCTTCCGACAGTATTTGCGGCAAAACGATCGGCAGCAAATTCTCGCCGGCGTGACCACCAGCTAATGGGGATCATGGCTAAGAATGACAGGACGATTTGCAGGAAGATATACGAGGCAAAGCCCAGCGCCGCATTACGTTCAGCCATCTGTCGATATACCATTCGACTGATAAAATAGACAAACGTATTCATGAGTCCAGCCAGAACCGTCGTGGTAAACATATCGCCGTTATACACATGCCCCATTTCATGGGCGATGACCGCTCGGACTTCTCCTTCATTTAAATGATTCATGAGTCCAGTTGAAACTGCGACCATGGAGTTATTTTTTGAGGGTCCTGTGGCAAAGGCGTTGGGATCTGGAGATTCGTAGATCCAAACTTCTGGCATCGTGATGTCTAATTTTGCGGAAATCTTTTGAACGGTTTCAAATAACATGACCTCTGCTGGCGTGCGTGGTTCGGTGATTTGGGTACAGTCGATAAAGGCTCTGGCCATTTGTTTGGAAAAGGCCAAGCTAATAAACGCCCCACCAAACCCTAAGACAAGCGCCCATAACAAGTCCTGTTGGTGAATCGCCCCGCGTAGATCAATGCCAAATGCTGGGAGCACGAATTCGGAAAGCACCGTGAAAGAAATCGAAAGGGTAATAAAGATTAGGATATTGGCCAGTAGTAACAACCCAATCCCTTTAAGTTTTTTCATTGTCGATCTCCCTAATAAGTCTGCACCATTTGGTGAATGAAGGAATTCATTAAACTAGGTGGAAAACCATATTGTACGCATCTTCCACTCTGGCATGTTGGGAACGATATTTTCACACCTTGCAAGATAACACTTAGTTGCTGAGAGTCAAGAGTAGAAAGCAGATGACCATTGGGTTAAATAACGTTATGATAGAGTTATGCAACTCATTAAAAATATAAATCTGTTGCCGCCTTCGTATTATACACGATTTGTCGTATTTCTTGTTGTGCTCATGCTCTTTTTGGGGGTAATTCCTGTAGGCATGGCCAAGGAATCCGTGGCTCAAATCGAAGGAGCCAATCCGCAGGAATTGGTCATTGACATGGAAAGCTATGTGTTTACGCCTGCTGAGTTGACGATTGAGAGGGGCAAACCCATGACCTTAATTTTGCGCAACCAGTCATTCCTCGTCCCGCATAACTTTTTATTGGAAAATCCCCACGGAGTACGTATTTTGGAAGCAGACATTTCCAGCGGGGAGAGTCAAGCGCATGTCCTGACATTGACTGAATCGGGTATGTACCCTTTTTATTGTGATAAGCAATTGCTCTTTTTCCCTACCCATCGTGAGGAAGGAATGGAAGGACGTCTCATCGTCCCCTAACCCATGTCCCTTTCTTCATCTGATCGAGTGTTATTGGGCGATGTGCTCAAGCGGGTTTCCCGTTCCTTTTATCTCACTCTTGCCATTTTACCTCAGGCTGTTCGTTTTCAAATAGGGTTAGCCTATTTGTTTGCCCGTTCAGCCGATACCATTGCCGATACCGGCGATTTGGATGACCGGGTTCGTTTGCAGTGTTTGCAGGAGTTGAAACGGCAATTACGCAAGGACGATCCTGAGTGGAGCTCTATTCAAAAAATTCAGGCACAGGTGATTACTAAACAGTCCAATCCTGATGAACGGCGATTATTAGAAAAGCTCCAACAATGTTTTCAACTGTACCTAGGGTTCAATCACTTGGATCGCTCGTACATTGCCCATGTGGTTTCCGTCCTGATTGGCGGGATGGAATTTGACCTACAGCAATTTCACAAGACCAATGAAACTGGGGTTCGTGCCTTACAGTCCGTTGAGGATTTCGAATATTACACCTATGCCGTGGCGGGGTGTGTGGGGGAGTTCTGGACAAAAATGGTGTGTGCCCACCTTCCTGGAATGCGACGCTGGGATCACGCAACGATGATTCCGCTTGGGATTCGTTATGGGAAGGGGCTACAGATGGTGAATATTCTCCGGGATTTACCACAAGACTTGAAGCATGGACGGTGTTACATCCCCGCTGTGTTGCTTAAACAAGTGAATCTTTCCCCTGCGCAACTTCTTCATTCTTCCTCGTCACAAGCGTTTCGCCCCTTGTTCCGCCAATTGATCCAGGAAGCACAGGATCATCTTGATCAGGGTTGGCGTTACACCATGGCGATTCCTCGCCTGGAAATTCGTTTACGATTGGCCTGTATGTGGCCTCTTCTCATAGGGATTCGAACCTTGCAAGCCCTGTCCATTTCCCAACAAGTATTACAGTCCGATTGGTCGGTCAAGATCCCACGGCGGGACGTATACGGTATCGTCGCCGCAACGGGGCTTACTGGGGGGTGTGAGTCTGTCGGGACAGCTTATTGGGGGTATTGGCGAAAACGAATTGTCTAACTTACTCTTGTTTGGGGCTAAGGAGTTTTTCTCCTTTACGGAAGACCCCATAAATAGCTTGGGTTGGGCAGGCATCCAAGCAGAGTCGACAGGATTCTAAGCATCGTGAGGAATCAAATTTATAGGGAGGCGTTGAGAGCCATGCTCCGGTTGGGCACACGGGAATACAAATCGCATTATGCGTGCATCGGTCTGGGTTCCTGACTAAATGATCTCGAGTTACCATCATAGGGCTGACTCCTTCAAAAAGAGCTTGAGAAAACATTTCGAACATATTCATGGTGAGCACTGACTTTCGTTATCCCATTGACTCACTAGTTGCTTAATCCTGCTTTTGAGTTCGGGGATGCGTTCGAGATTATTATCGATGGCATTGAGTATGTTTTCTAATCGGGCCGTTCGTCCCGCTTCTTGGTCCAACTCCGTCAGATGGTCATAGTGTTGAAAAGCTTCGGAATGTGTCGGCTCAAGTTGTGAGCGGGCGGCTAAAAGGCCCGCCGTGACCATTTGGGGTTCGCTGTGGGCCTGAGGCGTGACGATAAACTTTCCATGAGAGAGGACGACGACTGAATGGGCTGCGTGTTCCGGAATGGGAAGGACATGTTCAATAGTCGACCCGACACCCTGTTCCCAGGAAGAAAGCCATCCGGGAAAGATTTTTAAAAAGGCCACTTTGTCTAAGTTGGCTTTCCATTTGGCTTCATTACCCATGACAGAGAGTTTGCTCCTTCTGTTTGATAAGCAGGAAAGAAACGTCGAACAGAAAATACGGTGTTCGGGGAAAAGTTTAGGAGATGTTAAGGTTGGACTATGGGAAGAGAGCCATTTTTTCCTGGCATGAGCAGTCGTTTCACGATTTCCCCTTTACCAATATGTTGTTCCATAATTTCTGTGACATCCGCTTCCTTCCCTACCCAATACCAAACACCTTCTGGGTAAATGACCACACTGGGTCCATATTCACATTGGTCCAAGCAACCAGCTTTATTGGCTCGAACGATCCCCTTTAAGCCTAAGCGTTCCACTTCTTTCTTGAAAAAGGCATGCAAGCCAACTGACCCCAAGGCCGCACAACAACCCCGAGGGTCTCCCTTCGGACGTTCGTTGAGGCAGACAAAGATATGATGAGTGAATTTACTCATCCGGGAACAATTTCATTGATCATTTCCAGGAAAATTCCGATAAAGACTAGGCAATCTTACCTGAGGTTTCTTGAAGCTGTCTAGGAGATAGAGGAAGCCAGGCTGAATGGCTTCCTTGGTGGGGCCAAGTTTTTTGGCCGGATACATGTGATAAATAAGGCCTTGAGAAGCATTATCTGAAAACAGTAAAGGAGTCTGTCCATGGTAATTGGGGTTCCGACAGAAATCAAAGATCATGAATTCCGAGTGGCCCTTACGCCCCATGGTGCTAAGGAGCTGTGTGGGCGCGGACATCGTGTCGTGGTTCAACAGGGAGCCGGGGTGGGGAGTGGATTTGAGGATCAGGCTTTTCTGCAATCTGGAGCCGTTCTGCTTCCTTCGGCGCAACATATCTATGGAGAAGCCGAACTGATCCTCAAAGTCAAAGAACCGCAACCTCAGGAATGGGCGTTCTTGAGGAGGGAACATATCTTATTTACCTATCTGCATTTAGCCGCCTCCAAGGCTCTAACGGAAAACCTTTTGAAGAGCGGGTGTTCCGCGATTGCGTATGAAACCACAGAAGACCATCGTGGCCAATTCCCACTCTTGCGTCCGATGAGCGAAATAGCCGGTCGAATGTCGGTGCAAATTGGCGCCCATTTTTTGGAAAAATTACAGGGTGGATCGGGTACATTACTGGGAGGCGTGCCCGGTGTGGCGCCAGCGGAGGTTGTCGTCCTTGGTTCTGGAGTTGTGGGATCCTCGGCAATCGCAATTGCGGTTGGTATGGGGGCCAGAGTGACGGTTTTGAGTTTGGATCTCAGGCAACTGCGGGAGCTGGATGCGCGGTATCAAAACCGTATTGTCACCATGGCCTCTAGTCAGGTCATAGTTCAGGAGCAGTTGCAGAAGGCAGATCTGGTCATAGGGGCTGTGTATCTTCCTGCGGCTCGAACCCCATGGGTAATTACACGAGCAATGGTCTCGGATATGAAGCCAGGTTCGGTGATCGTTGATGTGTCGGTCGACCAGGGTGGATGTGCTGAGACGACTTGTCCGACAACCCATTCGGACCCCATATGTGTGATTGAGGGTGTACTCCACTACGGCGTGTCAAATATTCCCGGTATTGTGCCTCATACCTCAACATTTGCCTTGACCAACGTCACGTTACCTTTTATAGTCGAGCTGGTTGAAAAAGGGTTAGAGGAAGCCATCCGCGCCAATCGAGGTTTGCGAAAAGGCGTGAGCGTGTTGAATGGCCAATTGACCTGCCAAGCTGTGGGTGAAGCCCACGGGTTGGCGGTGAAGACTCTAGACTTTTAAGCGAATGGGTCGGTAGTGATCGGGGCGTAGCGCAGACCGGTAGCGCACCGCGTTCGGGACGCGGGGGTCGGAGGTTCAAATCCTCTCGCCCCGACCAATTCAATTTCCGCTGCGATCTTCCTCTTCGTCGGTAGTATTTCATCTCTTTCTTTAAACTATTGAATATGAGTGAATTCGGGCTCATCGTGAGTATTGGTAGTCTGTTCGTCGCGATGGTGGCATGGTGGATGGTCCGGAGTTTACGGCAGGACATTTCTGATATGAAAAGAGAGCGGTATTATTTGGAACAAAAAATGAAGTCCGTTTTCCCGCAAATTGAAGCCGCAATTGAACCCTTGCGTATCCATGCGGCGCTGTTGGCTCAGGGAAAGTCTGTGTCCAATCAACTGATTCGAACGGGGCGGTTGTACCATGAAATTTCTGCAAAAGAGGCTGGTGAATTTTTTTCGGCGGATTTCCAAGATGCCCAAATCTTGTGGCTCGATGTGCGCACCAATGCTGAGTTTTCGAAACAGCATATCCCAGGGGCCAAGCTCATCCCGGTTGAAGACTTAGAAATGCGGTACCAAACAGAAGTGTCGTCCACGATTGAAAAGATCGTTGTGTATTGTGCCAGCGGTGATCGAAGCCGGTTGGCTTGTGATTTTTTGAGTCGGCATGAATTTGGCAACGTGTATTTCATGAAAGATGGGTTGCAAGCCTGGTCAGGGCCGGTGAAAGGAAGTGAGGCTGGAGGATTAATCCAAATCGTTTCAAAATCAACGGATAGACTTCGGATGGGTGCGACGACGTCGCCATCGGTGCAGTCATCATGAAGGGAGAATACGGAGAGTAATGCCTTCAGATTTAACCGTTTTAAATGTAATGGGTCCGTATCGTGAACCTCAGGAGCCGGCATTTTCCTATGATTATTCTGTGCAACGACTCAATTGGGCAACGCCACAAGGTGTGAGGATCAAGGTTTCCATCGAGCACGAGTTGGATTATCTGAAAAAAACGATTTTGGAATTCTCTGGCGGATCGGTGGGGCAGCAAATGCGATGCAATCAATTACTGGTTCGAGCGATTGCCGATAAGAAATTAGAAATTGTTGATGCGGACGGGCAGTTAGCTGAACGGTTGGATATCATGATTGGACCCTTTAAGGGCGATACCTTTGGGCAACTCTTTCCATTGCTCGATCAATGGATGCAGGCTGAAAAAGTTACGTTACGACAGTTGCTCAAAGACCAACTTGGGCTTTGACGGAATACCAGACTGAAAAATCCTCCCCGGATGCATACGCATCGACTGCAAGCATCTATCCCATAACATTTAAAAGACGCGCCGATAACGTTTGGAATAGACGCCAGTCGCGTCCTCCCCATATCCAAGAGTGGCCTGTTCCGGTGTCGTCTTGTTATAGATATCGACGACATAATGGCCACGGACTTTCTCCATGGCGACTTCATACGGAATCGAACTTGGATAAAATTCACCAGGAGCATGGGCTCCACGACTTAACGCTTTGGCCGATTCCACATTGGCATACTGTGCTTCAGAAAAAATATACATATCAGCAATAGCAAAAGCTCCTAGCGGGTTGTCCGGCGTGGTTGCGGGGAGGACCCCTTCGAGAGAACCATCGATCCGGCCTTTTTGAAATGACTGAAGAAGGGCAATGACTTGGCTGTCGGTTGTCGCAGGAGGTACCAAAATTGTCATGGCATTCATGTCCGCAATCGTTCCCGTGACAGTAAAGCTGGGTATGAGGTCACTGGAGACGATACCGGGTAATGGCGCCACGGCATTGGGTGGCGCTCCAGGTCCATGTGTTGGGGTATTCTTGGACTTAGGGATTATCAGGGTAATAAACAACCACAGCCCAAAGATAACTCCAAAGATCACAATGAGGGGATGGACACCGACTCGGCGACCTTCTGTTGGTTGTTCGTCACTCATGGTATCGGTGTGCCTCAAGCTTCCATTTGCGGCGATGACTCGGATTCCTGGCGCTTGGCGGCCTCCCACCATTGATCAAGTGTGTCTGGCGGGAAATCTTTGACGTTTTTTCCCTGTGCCATGGATTGAGATTCGACGAATTGAAAGCGCTTGATGAATTTATTGGTGGCTTTTCTGAGGGCATCTTCCGGATTAATTCGGAGAAATCGCGAGACATTCACGAGGGAAAAGAAGACATCACCCAACTCGGCTTCCATGTCGCAATGCTGACTTGTCTTGAGGGATGCCTCCAGATCCTCTGCTAGATCATTTGATGGATGGGCTGCGCTTGCCGTTGCCGCATAGAGTTCATCCAGCTCTTCTTTGAATTTCTGAAGGACGGGCTGAATGGTGTTCCAATCAAAACCCACACGCGAAGCCCGTTTTTGAACCTGAAGAGCTCGTTGAAGGGCCGGAGTCGTTTTGGGGACCGTACCCAACACGGAAGATGTGCTCTGGTTTCCTCCTTTTTCCTGCTGTTTCAGTTGATCCCATTGCTCTAAAACCTGACCAGTGGTTGTAATGGAGGCTTTGTCGGTTTTGTGGAACACATGCGGGTGTCGCCGAATCAGTTTTTCGCGTAATTCTTTATTGACGTCTTGATAAGAGAAATCGCCCTGTTCCGATGCGATTTGACTATGGAAGAGGATTTGAAGCAACAGATCCCCCAATTCTTCCTTGAGCGCAGAAGGGTCCTTGGCATCAATGGCTTCTAAGACTTCATAGACTTCCTCCAAAAGATAGGGTTTTAGAGATTCAGTCGTTTGCTCGCGATCCCAAGGGCAGCCCTCAGGTCCCCTCAAAGTGGCCATGATGTCGACGACGTCGGACAAGGCGTTGCCGGAAGTTTGAAGCAACGAAGATTTGCGGGGCGGTGTTTTCATAAAGCTAGGGACCCTGAATGCGTATCTAGGAAAAACTGGGGATAGTATACCGATTTGCATCTTCCTTGTAATCTCTAGATTCTTGATAGCAGCCATCTGATAATGATACTGTTTTTCACGATAAGGAGGGTAAAGGATGAGCGAAGAAGAACAAGGGTTTGTGGTTCGGGATAAACGAGGACGTTCGACATCGGAAGAACCAACGACTACAGCGCCTGAACCTCCCAAGGAAGCAGAATATCAGGCATCGCCTGAAGTGTCAGACTCTCTCCCGCCGATGCCTCCTCTCTCGTTTTCTTCATTTGTCTTTTCCCTCGGAACGTCCTCCCTGATGTTAATGGGCGAGACCTTAGACCCTCAACAACCTTCCCCGCCAGTCAATTTGCCTCAGGCCAAGGAAATTATCGATATCTTGTCGATGCTTGAGGAAAAAACAAAGGGAAATCTGTCGTCTGAAGAAGCATCCGTCATCGGGGATATGTTGTATACCTTGCGGATGAAATATGTTACAGCCACCTCAGGGGTTTCTTCAAAGTCTTAAGCGGCGCTTCCACGTCCACCTTCGCTTTCATTGAACCATAGTCCAGGAGAGAGATGGCGCGAATGATCGCCACGTTTCGATCCCGTGAACTTGCGAAGACCTCGATCTTCGTCAATAATGGTTTGATGAGCGATGACGTCAAGAATCGCCAGGCATGCAGGGCCCTGTGAATCTCATCTCCGACCATGTCCCTGAGTCTCGGAAATTTCCCCGGGCCACCGCTTCGTCTGAGACCGCTTCACCCTCAATACCCTTGAAATCTTCAGCCCCTAAGCAGAGACGACATCACTATACGCCAGTCTGGATTGTCTTAGTCTTGTTGCTGCCGTGTATTGCCTTGACGATTTATTATGCCCGGTATGGGCTCTCGGGGCCGCTCCTTCCTGATTCGATCTTGCCAAGCCCCAGTTATGCCTTGGTTCTCTTTCTGGTGTACCTGGATAGCGTGGGGCTGGTGGCGTTAACGCTCTTACTGTCCAGAAATTTAATCAGGGCGTTTTTTGAAAAGCGCAATCGTTTATTAGGAAAAGGGTTCCGGTCAAAGTTAGTCGCGGCCTTTATTGGGTTTGCGTTGATTCCCACCGTGCTTCTCGCGCTTGTGGCCAGTGGGGTGATCAGTGAAGTGATCGACGTGTGGTTTAGCGATCAGGTGATGCATGTCTTACGAGACTCAGAAGATGTTGCGCGTTTGTATCAAGAAGAGCGTGAAGCCTTGGCGTCTGATACGGCCCGGGTCATCAGTAAGGAAATCTTTCGGGAGGATATTTTAAAGCCGGAACATCGGGAATTGCTGATATCCATGCTGGCCAGGATGCAGCATGAATATCACTTGGCGGGGGTCGAAGTGTTTTCTCCGAAAATGGAAACCTTAGCCCGGATTATGGACCCGAAATTATCCGATGCGGTGCTCAGTCTCCCGGTCGGGCAATTGGTGTTGCAAGTCTTGGATCGGGGTCAAGCACAGTCCTCCACCCAAGAGGCCCCGGTCGGCAGGTTAATCCGTGCGGCGGCTCCGATTTTAGGGAATGGCAGGACAGATCACGTGCGAGGTGTGGTCGTGGTGTCGTCGTATGTGCCTGAATCGTTACTGCGGAAAATGGATGCCATTGCTAAGCAATTTGAAGAATATTCTCAGATTAAATCCATGAAAAATCCCATAAAGGGGGGTGCGTATCTTTTCGTTGCCGTGGTCACACTGCTTATTCTGTTTGGCGCGACATGGTTTGGGTTTTATGTGGCGCGGGGCATTACCGTACCGATTCAACGGTTAGCCGAAGGCACCGACGCCATTGCCAAAGGCAATTTAGATATTCACATTGATGTGAAAGCCACGGATGAAATCGGAACGTTGGTGCAATCCTTTAATCGAATGACCACAGATTTACGTACTAATAAATCCCGTTTAGAAGAAATGAACATGTCGCTTATTCAGTCGAATGTTGAAATTGATCAACGACGGGCCTATACCGAAGCGGTTGTGGAGACGATTGCGGCCGGAGTTCTGTCCATTGATATGGCCGGAAGCGTGACGAGATTTAATCCTTCGGGCGAACGCATTCTTGGGATTAAGGGTGAAGAATTGCGTGGGCAACCGGTCTATGAGGCCTTTAAGCACTTTCATTTATATTTGTTCCAGAAGGCCTATGACCAAATGCTGGTTGAGCAAACGGATAGTTTGTCGATGGAAGGGCAGATGGAGACACCGAATGGACGACTCTTGACCTTAGGCCTCAGTATTTCAAGAATGCAAAATGAGGCAGGCCATAATTTGGGATTTGTCTTTGTGTTTGAAGATCGAACGGAGTTCATTAAGGCTCAGAAGACCGCTGCGTGGCAGGAAGTGGCGCAACGGATTGCTCATGAAATCAAAAACCCGTTGACGCCCATTCAATTGTCGGCACAACGGTTGCGCAAAAAGTTTAAGGAAAAATCAGCCGATTTTGAAGAGATTTTCGATCAAGCGACCGGGGTGATCATTAATGAAGTCACCAGTTTAAAGGGCATGGTTGATGAGTTTTCGAAATATGCTCGTATGCCGTTGCCTCAGATGTCACGACAGTCACTCCATGACATCATCCACAAAGTGATTTCTCTCTATACGAGTGCCCATCGGGACGTGAAGTTTGTTCTCCATCTTGATGAGGGGTTGCCTGATCTGAATTGTGATCCCGAACAAATGCGCCGGGTGTTTGTGAACTTGTTCGATAATGCTATTCAGGCGAGCAACGATCACGGCCATGTCTGGGTGACTACTGAAGCCGATTGGCGCCGCCATCGAGCCATCGTGCATGTGGCTGATGAAGGCATCGGCATTCAAACCGAAGATCAAGAAAAATTATTTGTGCCGTATTTTTCGAAGAAACGAACGGGAACGGGTTTAGGGTTGGCGATTGTGCATCGAATTATTTCGGATCACAATGGGACTATTCATGCGGAAAATAATCATCCACAAGGTGCGGTATTTCGGTTCGATCTGCCACTCTGAAGCAGCCAATGGTCCTTGGTTGAACCAACGTGTGTGGGGAAGAGGTGGAACCGGTATGTGGTTATGAGCGGACAATATTCACATCCTTGAGGAGGGCGTTTCGTGCCAGAAACAATATGTATCGTCGATGACGAGCCGGCCATTTTGCATTCACTGAGCAGTATTCTCGAAGACGAAGGCTATCAGGTCGTTGTAGCCGCCAATGGAGTCGAGGGGCTGAAAGTCGTACGGAGCGATACTCCTGATCTCGTCATGCTCGATATTTGGATGCCGGAAATGGATGGGCTGGAGACCTTGAAGCGATTGCGTTCGCAGTTTCCAGGTATTCTCGTCGTCATGATGTCGGGGCATGGGTCCATCGAAACCGCGGTGAAAGCCACCAAATTAGGAGCCTATGATTATTTAGAAAAGCCATTGGATTTGGAAAAAGTCACGATCCTGGTGCGCAATGCTCTGCACCAAAGAAAGCTGGAAGAAGAAAACCTCAATCTCCGAATCCAAGTTGAACGACGGTTTGAGTTGATTGGCTCATCTGCATCGATGAACCGGCTTCGAGACATGATAAAAATGGCCGCACCAGCTAATAGTCGCGTCCTGATATCCGGGGCCAACGGGACGGGAAAAGAATTGGTGGCCAGGGCGATTCATTTACAAAGCCCTCGGCATAATCGCCCATTCGTCGAGATAAATTGTGCGGCTATTCCAGAAACCTTAATTGAAAGTGAATTGTTCGGTCATGAGAAAGGGGCCTTTAGCGGGGCAACCGCGATGAAGCGAGGGAAGTTTGAATTTGCAGATGGTGGCACCTTATTTTTAGATGAAATCGGCGATATGAGTTTGGCTACACAAGCCAAAGTGCTACGCGTATTGCAAGAGCAACAATTCACGAGGGTGGGCGGGACGAAACTCCTGAATGTTCAGGTCCGAGTGATTGCAGCTTCGAATAAAGATTTGTCGGAAGAAATCGGCAAAGGAAATTTTCGAGAGGATCTCTATTATCGCCTCAATGTGCTGCCAATCGTCGTCCCGACATTAAAAGAGCGGCGGGACGATATTCCTGAGCTAGCCCAACATTTCCTCAAAATGCACTCCGAGGAGCAGGGCATGAAACCCAAATCGTTTAATGCACAGGGGCTTGACGCCTTGCAAAAGCATGATTGGCCGGGAAATATTCGCGAACTTCGGAATCTCATTGAGCGCCTCTTGATTATGGTGCCGAAACCCGTTATTGATGCCGGAGATGTAGAAATGTTTTTACAAGTCCGAGCCCCAACCGGTGTTCCGGCGTTATCTGTAGGGTCGAACTATGATTCACTCCGGGAAGCCAGGAATGTGTTCGAGCGAGAAGTGATATCACAAAAACTCAGAGAAAATAATTGGAATGTTTCCAAGACCGCTGATGAACTAAAAATCGAGCGTAGTCATTTACACCGAAAGATTAAGCTTCTCAATGTTGAACTCCGACCTGAACATTAACACCAACAAACCTGCCCTTTCTTCCGAATCATTAGCCCCGGGATCTACTCATCTCCTCCACATTGAAAAATTGGTGGCTGGCGGTTTCGGCCTCGGACGCCTGAATAGCCAAGTGGTGTTATGTGATGGCGGCATTCCAGGTGAAACTGTTGAAATTGAGATCCTTCGCCGACGAAAAGGTGTCACGCAGGGGAAAATTCTCAATGTCCACGAGTCGGCTGACAGTCGTGTTGTTCCCCCCTGTCCCGTTTTTGGGAGATGTGGAGGGTGCCAACTGCAGCATGTGCATTACGAAACACAACGTTCCCTCAAACAGTTAATTCTGGAAGATACGCTCCGCCGCATTGGGAAGCAGTCCGAGTTGACGATTCCCCCAGTCATCTCTTCTCCAAGGCCGTATGGGTATCGACAAGTCCTTCGCATGGGAATTCAGGAGGGACGCGAGGGACCATTTCTAGGATTTTACGAATCGGGGACTCAAAGACTCTTACCCGTAGACGCATGTTTGTTGGTGGACGAAGAATTTCAATCTGTCATCGAGGGTGTTCGCGCTGGACTTCGTTCCTTGGTGATTGAAGGAATGAATTTAGACAGTGTAGAAATCCGATGGTCCCGAGTTGATAAAGGAGGGCTTTTGGTCTTCCGAGGTCGAGCGGTGACCAAGGACCATGTTGAGCGTCTCTTGAATGCCTGCGCTGACATATCCAACATCAAGGGGTGGATCTATGAGCGCGTCGACCCATCAGAACAGGATTCCAGGCGTCGCGTCAGGCAGGAACCCATCATGCGAGGTGTGGATCATCTATGGGAAGCCTACGGAGGATTACGCCTGAAAATGGGGTATCGATCATTCATGCAGGCGAACTGGGATGTCTTTCAATTATTGGGTAAGATGGTGGGAGAGTGGCTGGGACCTCTGAAGGGCCAACGGATTTTGGAGTTGTATGCGGGAACCGGCCCATTAGGTCTCAGTCTGGCGAGTGAGGGGGCACAGGTAACCTGCGTGGAGGGCAATCCTTTTGCCATCCATGATGCCCGTGAATCCATACGTGTGAACAAGATTGCCGGGTGTCGGGTGAAGATCAGTTCAGTCGAATCCTATCTCATGACGGTGCAATCTGGAGCCTACGATGTTATCCTCCTGGATCCTCCGCGGGCGGGACTCACTCCAAAAATTATCGACCAGTTGGGTGCGTTGCGCGTGCCTCAAGTGCTGTATCTTTCTTGCGACGCGCCGTCATTGGCCCGGGATATCAAATCGTTAGGTGAGAAGGGCTATGAGATTCGTCGAATGCAACCATTTGATATGTTTCCGCAAACGGCGCATCTGGAAACGCTAGTGGAGCTGGGCATAGCGTAAGCCGTCAAAAACATCGAATAATGATAAGGGAAAAGATATGACGACCTATCGCGAAGCTGGTGTCGATATTCAACGGGGGGATGAGTTCGTGAAACGAATCGGGCCGTTAGTGCGTTCCACTTTTCGACCTGAAGTGATAGGCGATTTAGGCGGATTTGGAGGCCTGTTTCGATTTCCCTCTGATCGGTATCGCGAACCTATTCTGGTTTCTGGCACCGATGGAGTTGGGACAAAAGTGAAGTTGGCGAGAATGATGAACCGCCACGACACCATTGGCATCGATCTCGTGGCCATGTGTGTCAACGACATACTGGTCAGTGGAGCGGAGCCACTCTTTTTTCTGGATTATTTGGCAACAGGACATTTAGAGATCGACGTGGCAGAAGCCATTGTTCAAGGCATAGCAGAAGGGTGTCGGCAGGCGGAATGTGCGCTGATTGGGGGAGAAACGGCTGAAATGCCGTCCTGTTATCCTGGTGCAGAATATGATCTTGCGGGGTTTGCGGTCGGAGTGGTTGAGCGATCAGACATGTTGGGGAAAGAAAAAATTCAACGGGGCGATGTGGTGATCGGAGTGGCGTCAAGCGGCCTGCATAGCAATGGCTATTCCCTGGCAAGGCGTGTGTTGTTTGAAGAACAGGGTTGGACTGCTGAGACACAGGTGCCGGATTTACATGAATTGCTCGGTGAGGCATTGCTCCGGCCAACCACGATTTATGTCAAATTAGTGAAGGCCTTATTAGGCGATAGTCGGATGCATGGGCTGGCGCATATCACTGGAGGAGGCATCACGGGCAATCTTCCACGTATCCTTCCAGAAGGTTGTGGGGCCGTGATTCATCGAACCAGTTGGGCTCCTTCACCCATATTCGCCGTGATCCAGCAAGCAGGTAAAATTGATCAAGAAGAAATGTTTCAGGTGTTTAATATGGGGGTCGGCCTTATCATCGTGGCCCCTGCCGATGAAACCGCCAGAATTGTAGAGATCATTCAAGGGCAGGGGATGGCCGGATGGGTGATAGGAGAAATTGGGCCCTGTTCCCATTCCGGAGTCAAACTGACCTATGCAACATAAAAGATTGAGACAATGGCACTAGCATTAGGCATTTTAATATCAGGACGCGGGTCCAATATGGTGGCCATTCTTGATGCGATTCAAGAAGGCACTCTTGATGCCGCAGTCAAGGTCGTGGTCAGTAATAAAGCACAGGCCGCAGGACTAGAACTCGCCAAGGAGAGAGGCATTCAAGCGGTCTTCATCGATCCGAAGCCATTTGCCCAGGAAGCCAATGCGCGAGAAGCCTACGATTTGGCCATTGGAAAGATACTCACAGAGCATGCCGTGGAATGTGTCGTTTTGGCGGGCTATATGCGAATTGTCACTCCTGCGTTAATTCGTATGTTTCCTTCGAAAATGCTCAACATCCATCCGTCCCTGCTTCCAGCGTTCCCTGGGCTGGATGCGCATCGGCAGGCATTAGAATGGGGAGCGAAAGTCAGTGGATGTTCAGTCCATTTTGTGACCGAAGGGGTCGATGAAGGCCCTATTATTTGCCAAAAGGCTGTCGCGATTGATGAAGCCGATACGGTGGAAACGCTGTCGGCTAAGATTTTAGAACAGGAGCATCGCCTGTATCCGCAAGCCCTACAGTTTATGGCTCAAGGACGGTTACACATTAAGGGACGAACGGTGAAACTTCTGGGATAGGTACCATGGGGCGGTGTCAATACCGGTGAGACGACAAAAGTTCTTGCCAAAGAGATAGCAAGATCCCTGAAGCTTCGTTATAATTCCTGATCAAGATCTCTATGTCGTTTCGGTATCTGTTTTCCCAATCCCATCGTTCCGAAAAGTGGGGGGCTAGCTCAGTTGGGAGAGCGCGACGTTCGCAACGTCGAGGTCGGGGGTTCGATTCCCCTGCCCTCCACCAAATCATACTTTCCACCACTCAAATCGCCTAAAAGCCTGAATGGCAGGGCGGTTTGGGCGGTTCAAAAAACCTCATTTCGGGCATAGAGCAATTTCTCAGCAAACCCCAATCTGAGAACTATGCGCTTGTCCTCCAAACGGTCAGAACTCCAGAGTGTACAGGGGTTTCCAAGAAAATCGAAGGCGGTTCGAAAACTTTCATCAAAGCGTTGTAAGGGGCGACCACAATTCTTGATTCTTTCATCCATCGCCACTTTCTGTTTTTGTAATGTTCTGATCCTGGTTGCATAGGTTTCAACCAGCGCAGGACTATCGGTTTCCACGACCCTATCCAGAAACTGTTCAATCTTCTGACCCATACGGTGCAGGTCCTGTTGCATCACGTCACGAGCTTGTTTGGCGTGTTCTTGTCGATCCTTCCAGAGTTCTTTGAACATCTCCAGGCCCAGATGAAAAAGGTTTGGACATGGCCGAAGTTCGGCGACGAGCATCTCAAATTCACCCTCTAGGACTTCCTTACGGATGGATTTACGGTGTTCTGGGCAGCCTTGCCGGGCACAAAAATAATAGGGATAGTGTTGATGGCGTCCCTTGGATGTATCTTATGACAAATCAAATGCATTTCTTGCTTGCATTTCGACGGCTTAGTTAAACAACACTTCCGGGTTTTTCTCCACGATCCGCAACAACGCCAACGCCGGACCTCGCGGTTCCCGTGTGCCTTGTTCCCAATTCCGCAACGTTTGCACCGACACACCGAGCAACCCGGCAAATGCATCTTGTGTTAACCCCAGTCGATGCCGGATCACGTCTGGACTGGAAGGAGCCTCAAATTTTTTCGTTTTCAGATTTTTCCTTCCCGCCTTATGTGCGCGAATCGCGGTCAGTTCTTCTTGTAAGTCGATATCGAGTAAATCACTTTTCATTTTTTAATCTCCTCAACTAATTGCTTCACGATTTTTTTATCATCACTCGATAAATCTTCTTGGTGTGTTTTGGCATATACGGCTATCATCCACAGGTGGTCTTTTTGCCCATGATGAAAATAGATCACCCGCACCCCACCACGTTTGCCTTGGTGTTCTTGCTTCTTGGTCGCGTGAGCCATGATTGACCTTCCTAGGGTTTCTCAAACTTCCGGCGCTGATCCCCGCGCCCGCTTGGGCGCCACATCCACCCGGCGATGGTGAAACCGCCCCTCCAGCGTCTCCGCATTATCCGTGAATTCCCCCTGCACCCATTCCAAATAGGCCAATCGCGGGCAGTAAGAAAATTCAATGAGCATGCGAACCGGAATGAGCGGTTCCTCCGTCACCTGACCGGCTTCTTCACCAGTTGTTACTTCCATACATGCCTCCTTTCGGCTTCAGTTGTCAAAGAGCCGCGAATCAACTTGTTGCCGATTTGCTCGTTTGTTACACTTCCGCCATCAGGGAGAATCCTCGTATGGCATCATCGACCATTCAAATCCGCCGCTGGACACGCAAAGAATATGATCGTCTGGGTGAAGCGGGAATTCTTGATCCAAGCGAACGTGTCCAACTGCTTGAGGGAGACATCGTTACTCTGACTCCGCAAAACAGTCCCCATGCGGCGGCCATTGGCAAAACACAGCGTGTTCTCGAACGCCTCTACGGACCAAACGTCTGGGTTCGCGTGCAAATGCCGCTGATCATCGATCCCGACTCGGAACCTGAGCCCGATTTGGCCGTCGTCTCTGGAACGCCCGACGATTACGTCACCGAACATCCCCGCACCGCTTTGCTTGTCGTCGAAGTATCCGATACCACGCTGCCGCTGGATCGTAACCGGAAACGCCCCATTTATGCGCGAGCCGGCATTCCCGAATACTGGATCGTCAATCTGTCCGACCATTGCCTTGAGGTCTACCGGGACCCCATCACCTTGCCTGGCCAACCCGCCTCATACCGTTCATCACAAACGCTCAGTTCCTCAGAGCATCTCTCGCCGATTGGCATCGCCGTTTCGATCGCCGTTGCCGACATGCTTTCGTAATTGCCGAATCCTTATCGCTCGCCTCGCCGCCCTTCTTCGTGACTCGTCACCACCTGATTGCCCTCACGCTTCATCCTCCGCCACAAACTGGCCGAGGCCGAAAGGGCCGCTGCACATGCAATTGTTGTCCGGTGAACCTAATATTCCGATCACCACCTAGGTGCAAAAGAAAGTTTTCCTTTCTCCCCTGACACCCGGGCTGCGCGAAAGGCTGCGAATGCCCCACGAGCACGCAATTCAGCGCAGATCTCTCTTCATTCTTGCACCCGATCAGGACTGGGACAAAACCGGTCAGAAAAGACTCTTCACATCCAACACGGTCCCGGCCATGAGAAACAGGGGAGGGAAGAAGATCCCTGGAGCCACCAAGGCAAGGCAGTACAGATGCCCTATTTCTAGACCTGACTCAAGAAAGTAAGAAAGAGGCAACATTCCATGTCTTACGGCTGTTGGGTGACATTTGTTGTGAGGCAATTCGCGCGATGGTTGGGCGAGGTTCCATGGATGACGGCCCCTTGGCTTTTGGTTATACTGGGAATGCTAGTCAGCCTATTGTCGCAATAATTGCTAAGGAGAAACACGATGGCCGCCATCGATTGGCGAGACTACATTGTTTCAGACCCGGCAGTTTTGGGGGGGAAGCCGGTTCTCAAAGGCACCCGCCTGTCTGTTGAGTTCGTACTTGATTTATTGGCAGCTGGATGGGACCAGGCGGCATTATGTGAAAATTATCCCAATCTGACTGAGGAGCGCATTCGCGCAGTCCTGGCGTATGCTGCCGAAATTTTCCGGGAGGAACGGTTTTATCTACTGCCGCCAACCGGAACGCCTGCATGAGTGAACGGTATCTCGCCGACGAGAATTTTCCTGCCCGGATTGTCCATTTTCTACGAACGCACGGCCATGATGTTCTCTATGCAGCCGAGACACTGGTCGCTGTCTCTGATGAAACCATTTTGCACGAAGCGATAACCCAATCCCGTATCTTGCTGACATTCGATCGTGATTTCGGGGAATTGGTTTTTCGCCATCGGCAACAATCACCATCTGGCATTGTCTTATTTCGTTTCAGAGGACAATCCCCGGACGAGCTGATTTCGTTCCTGCAAGCCTTCTTTACATCTCAACCGACGTTGCATGGTTTCTTCACCGTGGTGAGTCCAGGCCATTTTCGCCAAGTTCGTCTTGGTGAACCTCAAGAAAAAACCATTTAAGTCAGAGAACACCACCATGCCTCATATCTTTTATTGGGAAGGATCTTGTCTAAAACAAAGCGATCAATCTCTACGCATAAGACGAACAAATACTGCCCAGGTGGCGCTTGGATTCCGCTGCCATTTTGATTTATTCGATTTCGGTCAGGCCAAGGTCCGGCGAATAATCTGTAACCGAAGCGAACCCACGTTGCGTTAGCGGGTATCCCTCCTCTTTGGGTCATTCGCAACGTTGGTAATCGGGAATCCATCTTCTCCAATTTTCTGGTCATTCCCACCACCTTCAGAACAGCCAAGCGGGCCGACGCATGTATAGTAATTTAACCTTTAATTAAGACAAAAGTCTTGCTATACTTGGAGGTATGAGCAATGCCTATAGTCTCGATCTACGACAACGAGCCGTGGCGTATG
>JBBDSY010000094.1:0-89476 GCA_040904705.1 Nitrospirales bacterium
ATTTCTGAAGGACCGCAATATATTAGGATTTCAGCAACAAACTTTGGGCCGGGTCGAGTTAAAATTATGAATATCGATGCAATGAATGCGCCGTGGAAGAAACGACTTCTTCAAACCAAACAATATGGTGTGATAACCCCGGACAATGAAAATCTGCTGAGTGGGAAAATCCCGTCTTGGGTTGAGGAAGGAGATAAATTAGACCTGCTTGTACCATACAAAAAAAAATGCTTTTTAGATCATAATTATTCGCATGTAGGCGTGTCTGATTTTTACGGTCGATCACATTGGGCACCCAAGCAAGATGTACTGGAGGCAAGAAGGCAATGGGAAGAGGACTTTAAAAAAACCTAAGTTGATGTGATTTTAAACAAAAAATTTTTCAACCATATTTCCGCAATGACGATTATCACATCTCAATTTCTTTCTCTTGTTTTCTTATTCGCTTTTTATGCTCATTGAGCTTTGCCAATTCCTCTGTTAAAAATTTTTCTATATCAAATCTATCGAAAATCGATTGACGGGCTTAAATTCATATGTTTTCCTGATAGGAAAAACAGGTATGTGGGGAATTACGAAATTTGGGAATGTTTTTCTAGTTGGGCGGTGAGGTCGGCCCATTTGTGGGTGAGGCGGTTTAGGTCGCGGACACTTGTTTTAGTATATTGATAGCGCACTGCTATCGTGTACACTCATATAGTGTAATTTATTGGAGGTTTGATTGTGAAAAATATTACTTTTAGCGCGGATCCTACACTAATTCAAAAAGCGAGGGAGCAAGCTCGTAAGGCTGGAATGACCTTAAATGATGCTTTTCGTCAATGGCTGGGAGTGTTTGCAGGGCAGGGGTATGGAGACGCCAATTATCGTGATCTGATGAAACGGTTAGCGTATGCACGTCCTGGCCGACATTTTTCCCGACAGGAATTGAATGAGCGCTAAATTTTTCTTAGACACCAATATTGTGGTGTATACGTTTGACGCGAGCGCTCCTAAATAGAAACGTGGTGCACAAGAATTAGTCGAACTGGCGTTAAGAGATCGAGAAGGGGTTGTGAGTACCCAAGTGGTGCAGGAGTTTTTTGATGTGGCCAGGACCAAGTTTGCGATCCCAATGAAGTTCCGATGTCCAACAATACTTGCATGATGTGTTGAGTGCGCTCTGTTCTGTTTTTCCGAGCATCGATTTGTTTCGACAGGCTCTCATCATTCAGCAGGACACGCACTATTCGTTTTATGACTCTCTGATTATTAGTGGGGCGTTGCAAACAGGGTGCGAAGTCTTGTATTCAGAAGATCTGCAACATGGGCAACAGATTCGTGGTCTCAAAGTTATCAACCCCTTTACCTCTACTTCATAGCTTTTTTTGTTGTATCGCTGAGCCGGAGGCGAAACATTTTCCCTTGCCTATGCCCATATGTTGGAAATCAGATCCTCGCAAGCTCGGATGACTAGTCTCACCCTTGATGGGGAAGCTTTGAAAAGCATTCCCTACAATCATTTTTTACACATTACGAGATTTGGGATTGTTGTTTTTCTAGTTGGGCGCTCAGGTCGGCCCATTTGTGGGTGAGGCGGTCAAGATCTCGCGTCCATTTTTCTCGTTCTTGATGGAGGGAGTTCCAGCGGGAGTAATCCTGGTAGGTTTCTGGGGCGGCGAGTTCGACGTCGCGGGCTTTGATCTGTTCTTCGAGTGTGGCAATTTCTTGTTCTGCTGAGCCCACTTGTTTCTCCAATCGGGCGATGCTTTTGGAGAGGTCTCGTCGTGTCGGACCGGCGGGAGGTGCCACAGCTGTCGTGGGTGTCCCGTTGGCGATATGTTCGGTGGTGGGTTGTTCTTTTTTGGCTTTGTCTTTTTTCTTGGATTTTTTCTTGTCGGGTTTGGCTTCCGGCGGGACCTGGTCTTCTAATTCCTTCGCGCGTTTCCAGCAATAATATTCATAGTCGCCGATGTAGTCTCGGGCTTGGCCTTCATCAATCTCTACGACTCTTGTCGCCACGCGCATCAGAAAGGTCGGGTCATGCGAGATAAAGACGATGGTGCCGGGAAATTGAACCAGCGCGTCGGTCAGCATATCCACCGATGACGGATCTAAATGATTGGTGGGCTCATCAAGGAGTAAAGTGTTGGCAGGCTCCACCAGCATGCGGGCTAAGGCGACTCGATTGCGCTCGCCTCCGCTTAGAGCCTTGATAGGTTTAAGCTGATCGTCACCCGTGAAGAGAAAGGCGCCGGCTAATCCACGCAGGAAGTTTCTTTCCGCTAGAGGGGCGGCCTCTTCGAGTGAATCTAAAATGCTGTGTTCCGGACGCAGGATTTCCGCCTGGTGCTGGGCAAAGTAATGGATCGTGACACCGTGCCCAACATTTCTGGTGCCTTCTTCAAATTTCAAAACGCCAGCCAGCATTTTCAGAAGCGTTGATTTCCCTGCTCCATTTTCCCCGACAAAGGCAACCCGTTGGCCCCGCTCAATTGAAAAATCCAGTCCCTGGTAGACAATGTTTTCGCCGTAGCGTTTATGGATGTTTTGCAGTTCCAGGACTTCTCTTCCGCTCGTCGGAGGTTCTGGAAATTTGAACTTGAGGCGTTTCGTATCTCGCTGTAATTCAATGCGCTTGACCTTTTCCAGTTGCTTGATGCGCGATTGGACCTGGGTGGCTTTATTGGCTTGATACCGAAAGCGATCCACGAAGGATTGCACGCGATTAATTTCTTTGGATTGCCGATTGGCGGCCGCCTCTTCCTGAGCATCGCGTTCGGCTTTGAGTTTTTGGAAGCGCGTGTAGGTGCCGCGATATTCTTGCAGAGTGTGATTGCGGACTTCCCAGATATGGGTGACCATTTTGTCGAGAAATTCAATATCGTGGCTGATGATGAGCAGCGTGAATGGGGAATTAATCAGGAAGCTTTCCAGCCATCGTTGTGTGGGTTTATCAAGATGGTTGGTCGGCTCGTCCAGCATCAGGACATCTGGAGCTGATAACAGCAGATAGGCCAAAGCCACGCGCATGCGATAGCCACCGGAGAGTGTTTGAATCTTTCGATCCCAGTCTCCTTCTTGAAATCCGAGACCTGCCAGAATGCGTTTGGCTTCATACTCCGGGAATTCATCACGATGCGTGGCATCCAGGATGGTATTGCCGGGCAGCGTTTCCAATTCCTGTGGGAGATATCCTAACCGGAGGTGGGGCCGTTTGCGGATTCGCCCGCTTTCGATGTCATTCTCGTTGAGAATCATCCGGAGAAGCGATGTCTTTCCGGATCCATTCGGCCCGACCAGACCCACACGGGTGTTGGGTTTCAGGTGCGCGGAGGCCTCTAAGAACAGAGGCTTGGTTGGGAATGTTTTGGTCAGACGCTCTATATGTAACATTGTGATTCCATAATAAAATCATTCGGCCATTCGGTCGAGTGCACTGACTCTCTCCTGTCAGGGATGAATGCCAGAGAAGATTGTAATATTAATGAGGAAGGTTGGTGGAGCTGGCCGGGATTGAACCGGCGACCTCGTGAATGCCATTCACGCGCGCTCCCAACTGCGCTACAGCCCCACGCCGAAAAAGATGCTATCACGGGTTCGGGATGCGGTCAAGAAAGGTGCGCTGGCGTGCGCCCTTCATTTAATTCGTTGACAATTTATGATGCGGGACCTACGATGCGAACATTGCGCTCTGACCTGGTAGTTGTCAGGGCTTTTTTGTGTCCAGCAAACCGGATGAAGTGGAGGAGAGCATGTCAGCGCTCGTCGTCGTAGGGTCCCAGTGGGGTGATGAAGGCAAGGGCAAGATTGTCGATCTGCTTGCCAAGGATGCCGATATCATTGTCCGCTATCAGGGTGGTTCGAATGCCGGGCATACGGTCATTACCGACAAAGGGACCTTTATCTTTCACCTGATCCCGTCCGGGGTTTTGTATCGCGGGAAGCAGTGTGTCCTCGGCAACGGCGTGGTTATTGATCCTGCCGGGTTAATTGGTGAATTAGATGGATTGACGAAGAACGGCATTGCCGTGGGGAAACGATTTCTCATTTGCCAACGCGCTCATGTGATCATGCCGTATCATAAAGCCATTGATAAGGCGGCGGAGCAAGCGAAAGGGGCTCGTCGGATAGGGACCACTGGGCGGGGTATCGGTCCGGCCTATGTGGACAAGATGGCCCGGGTGGGGATTCGGATGGGCGATTTGCTGCATCCTGATGTGTTAAAGAAAAAGATTCAGGAAAATTTAGTGGAGATTAATGCGTTCTTGCAGCGTATCTATCATGCCAAGGGTTTTACGGTGCAATCGATATTTAAGGAGTACCAAGCCTATGGGGAGCGCCTACGGCCCTACATTACGGATGTCCCCTTGTTACTCGATCGGGCGTTTGCGAGTGGGCAACAGGTCCTGTTCGAAGGGGCGCAAGGGACTCATCTTGATGTCGATTTTGGGACGTATCCGTTTGTGACTTCATCCAGCTCGTGTTCCGGAGGCGCCTGCACGGGGAGTGGCGTGGGCCCCACGAACATTTCTGCCGTGCTGGGAGTGACGAAGGCCTATACCACCCGCGTTGGGGGAGGGCCATTTCCAACAGAATTAGACGATGCCATCGGAGAGCAGCTCATGACACGAGGGCATGAATATGGGTCGACGACGGGACGGGCGCGTCGGTGTGGGTGGCTTGATGCGGTGTTGTTGCGGTATGCCGTTCGCATCAATGGCTTAACGTCGTTAGCGATAACCAAAATGGATGTGTTGGATGGATTTAAAGAGTTGAAAATTTGTACCGGCTATCGATATCAAGGAAAATTGTATCGGGAGATGCCGGCTCATTCGGATGTGTTGGAGAATGGTCGGCCCGTCTATGAGCGTTGGGAAGGTTGGACCACCGATACGACGGGGATTACCTCGTATAAAGCTTTGCCCACTGCTGCGAAACGATATTTAGCGAGAGTCGAAGAGCTGGCCTCGTGTCCTATCGATATGATTTCGACCGGCTCCAAGCGTGAGGAAACGATTGTGGTTCGCAACCCTCTCCTCCGTTCAAAAAAACGTGCCAAATGATTTCCTTCGTATTTTTATCCAGGCAATGGCTGTTGTTGTTTGACAACGACTAAACCCATTGCTAGCATCGCCGATCGGTGAGCCGCTAGCTCAGTTGGTAGAGCATCGCCCTTTTAAGGCGAGGGTCGTGCGTTCGAGCCGCACGCGGCTCACCAGAAATATCAATAGGTTGCGTGGTTTCTGGTTCTTCCTCCCTCCCCCCAGTCACGGTTTTAGTCACGGTTCCACCTGAAATCTGACCCCGAAAAGCCGTCAGACCTTCCACCGCGCTCCATAAATGGGTTGGGCTGAGATGGGCGTAGCGTGACAACATGGCTGGAGACTTCCATCCCCCTAAAGCCGTCAGCGTTCGATCATTTGCGCCTTGCATAGCCAGCCGTGAGGCAAAAAAGTATGTCTGAGGTCATGAAATCGAAAAGGCGTCAATTTTGAGTCATCTACGGCTTTGTCAAAGGTTCTTCTGAGATAACGTGCATCCAGGGGAAAGATTCGGTCCTGAGGGGCAACTTCGGGCGATTTCTGCATATTCATCAGGAGGTCTTGGACGGTTGAATTCATTGGAATTCTTTGAGAATCCCCCGCCTTGGTTTCTCGAATGGTCAAGATCCCTGCATTCCAATCCACGTCAACCCATTTCAGTCGTAATAGTTCACCTTGCCGACATCCGGTATTCACCGCTGTTATCGTGACAGGCCGATATTTTAGGGGAAGCTTTCCGAGAAGAGTGGCTTCTTGCTCGGTCGTCAAATAACGAACCAAAACATTATTGACCTTGGGCGGTTTCACCCTGGATGCGGGGTTTTCGTTTAACATTCCCAACCGTCTGGCATCATTGAGAGCGGCTTTCAAGACCCCAAAGAACCGAAGGATGGTTCCCGGTCGATATTGTTCCTCCGCCAATGTGGTTAAGACCTTCTCGATATGCCGTGGTCCGATCTTGTTGATATCCAGATCTCCCAATTCGGCAATCCAGCGGTCAATCCGTGATTTATCATCGCCCTTCCGTTTGCGTCGTGCACCTAAAGGATGGGAGGCTCTTGAGAGAATCAGATTTCTTTTAGTCTGAATTAACTCTGTGGTGTACGCTCCCTGCGCGTCTTTGCCAAGACTCTCACCTTCTTGTCACCACGTAAATAAAGATGGTGATAAATCTCTAGTAAACGTTGTGCCACTTTCTCAGACGTCAATCCTTGGGCGATGAGTTGCTCTCGACCATTTGAACGACAGCCTAATTGGAAGACTTTCTGTATCCTCTCCGCGAGGGCGTTGGGTTCGTAGGGACACATTCCTCCCGGATGAGCCCCCCGCAGTCTTTCTGATACGTCACCGCATGGCACTGAGACGACTGGCAAATTACACGCCATCGCTTCCTTGACGATGTTTGGCGAGCCTTCATTCAGAGAGGTGACTAGGAGGCAATCTGACGCATTCATCATCATCCGCACTTCCTCTCGACTCGCGTTGGACAGCATTTGTAACGAAACGTCAGGGACAGACCGGGCGAGAATATCGACAGTCATACGAGCAAGAGAAGGGTTCTTCACGTCCTGGCCCACGCTAAGATTGAAGAGCACCACTTTTGATCGAGGAGACCATTGAAGCTGAGCACGAGCTTCACTTTGCGTCATGGGGATAAAAAAGTCTGTATTAACCCCATTGGGAAGTATAATAGCCTTATAGCGTAACCTCGAAGGAAGGCTTTTTAGAAGATTATGGCTTTTGACAATAATGGCATCTGCACGGGTTGCAGCCCAAAGTCCAATGACACGCGCTCCTCTTTCACGCGTTCGCCAATACACTCCCGGTGAAGGTGTTCCAAGCAGATCATCACCGCAAAACGAAACGACGAGAGGACGAGACCCCTTAATCCACCGACCAACTTCCGCCGTCACAGACCCATACTGTGCATGCACAACATCAGGGTTCATCTGAATAACCTGCCGCTTGAGTCGACTGAAGTTCCGCAGGATTCCTGTGACAGAGGTGCGGTTATCTATCGCACCCAGGAATACTTCACACTCAGCATCGCGAATAGATTGGGCCTGATCCTTTACATAGCCAACAATTTTCGTCACTCCATTCTCTAGATTCCCAGGGGCAATCATGAAGACGGAGTTACACATGCGGGCCTTTTTCACGCTATGGCACCTAGGCGACTTATACGCCTCGATAAATGTTCTGGACTTCGAATAGTAAACTCAGGCGAAAGAATCCCAACAAATTGCGCGGATGCCTACGTCACTCAATCAACAGATCATAAACGTTTGGCGAGCGCAACTAGCCGACCTGTTGATAAGAGCTTTTCGAATCAGGGCACTGGCACTAGATAGAAAAACTGCCCATACCTTGCCTCTTGCTTGATGAAATTCTTTCTTCTTCCCATGTTCTGTTCGCAGACAAGTGTCTTCTCGATGTGTTTCGAGTTCTGTCGTATTGAAGGCCAACACAAAAATTGACCGAGGTCGATCAACAGGCTCTGATCCATATGCTGACATCGATAACTGACGCCGACTTAATCCCTAGCGATATTTTCCTATAGAGATTAGATCAGAAGAAGGTCTAACTGGAGCTGGACTGATTTGACTGTCTTGTTGATTGGCATCAGGTATTCCCCGGAACATGGTAAGGCCCCTTCGGCAAATTCCTCTCCAATTTCGCCATTCAAAGTGCCCACTGGTTAATGCGAATAGGCCCTGTTGTCTTCTTGCCTGCGCATAAAGTGAATTAAATTCACTCTTGCTGACACCGGATAGATACTTATAAGCTGGCCAGGTATCGTCAGGAAAAAAGTTCTCATCAATCAACCGGTATTTCAAAGCGAGATCATAAAATTCTGCTCCTGGAACCGGGGTGGTGATCGTCCAACTCGAATAGTGTAATTTTCGCTGTCTCCATAATCTATATCCCAGGCTAATCGTGCTTCTGACCTCATCTGCCGTTTCGTGCTGCAGACGACCATCTTCTTCCCACCAATTAAATAACATAAAATATCCAAAAACTTTTATGCCTTGCTTGGACAGTAAATCACACGCTTGTTCGGTTTTAGCCAAGGACATTTTTTTCTTAATCCCCGTTAACACCCGATCACTCGCGCTTTCCATGCCAATTCTCACAAACCAAAAGTTCGCTTGTTTGAGCCAGTAGACGAATTCCTCAGACATGGGGATGACACGTAGATTCGTTTGGAAATAGAGGTCCGGGTGTTTCAGGTCAGCCAAGGCTTTGCAGACATCAATCGACCACTTGAGGTCCACGTTTAACTCATCCGAGTGAAGGAAAACTTCCCGATATCCCATTGCATATAGTTCTTCCACTTCGGCTGCAATGTTCTGAGGAGAGCGTGATCGAAATGTAGGACCATTCTTCAACCGAAACACAGGATTTGCACAAAAGACACATCGCAAAGGACAACCTCTCGTAATAATCATTTCGGTATTAGGTTTGCCTTTGCTGTAACTGACGCCTGTAAATTCGGAATCGTCTACAAGGTCACGTGAAGGGAAGGGAATAGTGTTTACATCAGTAATCAGCGGCCTGTTTTCGGTCCGGTGGTATTGGCCATCCTTCAAAAAGGCGATACCTTGAATGGACTCCAGAACTTCAGGAAACCCTGAGGCATTTTTAACCAATTCAGCGAACGTCACCTCACCCTCCCCAATCACGCATACGTCTGTTCCTGACTCACGAAGAATCTGCTCAGAATGGGACATCGCATGGGGGCCACCGCATATGGTTTTAAGCCATGGGAATAAATTCTTTATGGTACGAAGAAGCACGAATGTTTTTTGAGCCGAGAATGAGGTAAACGATACAGCATAGAAGGCTGGCTGCAGCGTTCTGATCATTTTGAGGTGATACTCTGGACTGTGCTTCTGAGCAATGTAGGTTAATTCTACGTCAGAAACCTGACTTCTAAGATACGATCCGAGGTAAAGCAAGCTTAAATTTGGGCTACCTTGGTCCTTCCCTAGCACCTGACCGTGATTGTCGGCAAGAATGATATGCATGAGGCTCCCTTCCTACTTGCGATGAAAGGATAAATTGAATATGAAGAATAGAGGCAGGTCGATCGTTGAGCTTGATCAACCATTCAGGAAAATAACAATAGATAAATAGCATATTTGTTACACCCATCACTGGAAGGGTGGAGGGCCTACACGTTTCTTCCCCATCATCTTGCCTGCCTATACGCAACTTCACTCATTCCGGTCGAGAAGGTTCATCCGTTAACCAGTATGTTATCTCCCTAAAATGGAAATACCTTACTCCTCTCAGCTTAAAAGTCAATCCTGATCAAGGCACGCCTGCCATAGGTCTCATCGCATCACCCTTTCACCTGCCCGGCACCTACCCCATCCCCAGAAGTCCCCAACCCATGCCCTCTACCCCCTCACTTCTGACAGAATGGTTGGCTCAAAACCAAAAATAATTCTTTGTCCTCAGCATACCGAAAAAGAAAAACCACAAGACCCTGACTCCTCACGAGGTTGGACTTTGGTGTGGAGGGCTGTTGTGACAGCGTGGGACTCATCTATAGGAACCCCCAGGCTGGGGGTCTGCCCATTGGGGTGGGGGGTGTTTAGGTGGAAAATTTGGTCACGGTTTTGGCCACGATTCAGGATCTATCTCAGTCTCGGTTGATCACACTCGAAAGTGGTCAATCGCTTTGCTAATGAAGGGGATTATCACTTATGATCCTACTCAATCATTCTCTAGCGCAATCCCTCTAGTTTGCCCTTTTAAGGCGAGGGGCGTGCGTTCGAGCCGCACGCGGCTCACCAGAATATCCCCTCCATATTGGCCTTCCCGCTTTCTTCGCGTTGCATCAGCGGGCAGGGTTGAATCATTGATTCTGAATCAATCATTGAAGAAATTGATGTTTCTTGGAGTGGCAATTTGCATGTAATTGCCATGACATAATTTCCTCTATTGTGATTGGGCAAGCCGGGCTAGGTTGGCATTTGTTTGGGAGAGGATGACAGAAAATGCTGCAAAGTCCGTGTCCGTTAAAGCCGTCTTGCTTATACCTCTATCAGCCAAAATCAGGCCTATCGGTTTATTGGGGGCATAGAGGGAGCCGACTAATCCCGGGTGGTTGCCCCACAGTTGAAGGAACTCTTCCGGGATTTCCTGTACAGTATTCTCCTGGATTAAGGATAAGAATCGCACGGGTTGGTATTGATGAAGAAGACGGTACCAAAAATTGCCCTTAATGAGAGGGCAATGGAATTTTGCCTGTATAGCATCGGCCTGTTCCCCATACCCAATTTTTGCTTCGAGCTTTTCCTTTCCCGGAACGAGAAAAGCCAGCAACACTCGTTCGAATCCATATGACGCATAGAGTGTTTTAGTCGCAAAGGAGAGAAGTTTGGACGGTTCTGGAATCTTCATGGCGGCAAGGGTGTATTCCAGAAGTGGATTTTCCGAACTCGCAACGGAGTGCAAAAGGGGAGGTGGCTTGACGGGTTCTGGTGGTTTTGGCGCTTCCTCTTGCTCTGGCTCATGATCACGGTCAAGAGCGTGCTGTATGGCCAGAGTGAGTTTTTGTAATTCCGGGTATTGAAAGGGAGTATCCTCAGGAATCGATACCGGGAGTAGGTGCTGATGATCAATGCTTATAGCTGAAGCAATCTCCGAAGCTTGCATAAAGGCGTTGGTGGCTGTCTGTTCCAGTTGGGTCAAGGAGAGTGAAAAGGGGGGGAGAAAGTGTTGGGTGAGCATATGGAAAACCTGTTCTTGCCCTGTCCCTGAAGGGTTGAGGAGACAGTAACTGAGTTCATTGGCGGCTCGAACAATCCCTTCCATCATCTGTTGGTTATTCTCAGGACGAGTTTTTGGCCAGACGGGCTTTTTCTCTAACAGCTGGATCAGCGTATCTGGTAAATGCCAGTGCTTGGCCATGGTAGCGGCAATTGTTTGCAGTGGTCGTCCGAGAAGGGCCAGTTCAGCTTTGGGGATTTTTGTCGGATCAGATAGTCGGAGTGCTTCCAGTTGCTCAGCGACCTCCGGTCGGCATAGTGCTAGAATAAGGTCGCCCAGGGAGTAGAGCATGGCATTGGTGAATAAAAACCCCGACTCAGGATAATGGAGGACTTTGCCAAGTTCTTGGGCTTGCGTCGCAGCCACAAGGGCTCGGGCGAGGAGGTGTTTGAGACAGAAGGTATTGGCTCCGAATTTATGGGCCTGTTCAATGAGTTGGGCCGCGACGACCATGGACTGGATGACATCGAATCCAATAAGGGTCACGGCTTGGGTCGGGGTTTTGACGGGGACACGGGTAAAAAAGGCCGGACTGTTGGCGATTTTGACGATGTTGGCCATCATGCCCTGGTCACGTTTGATGATGTCTCCAATATCGCTTGCGCTGGAATCTTTATCCTGGGCGAGATTCAAGACTTGGATGCAGCTTTGCCGAAGGATAGGAAGTGTTTTAGGAGCATCTGCGAGAAGACTCTCTAAAAAGGATGGGGTAGTTGTTTGGTTTGATGCCATGGGTTATTTTACCAAGTGCATTAATTAATGACAGAAAAGTTCACCGGTAGTTGGATCTCAGACTCATTCTCGGTAAAATTTCGGATGATATTAAGGGAATGGCATTATGAGGAGTGGTGATACCTTCTTATTTTTTTTAATGACGTGAGGGTGATATGAGAAATCGCATTTCATGCTCTGCCCATGAACTCGGACAATTGGATCCCGCTATGGTGGAATCTGTGGTTGGGGGGCAAGTCTTTAAGATTGGCAACCAATATTTTTCGGATCAACGAGTGAATATTGTTGAAGCCAACGGGACGCAAGTGGTGGCCGAAGTCAATGGCACGTATGGAGTGTATGCCCAAACGATTAAATTACGTGGGGGGACATTGTCCACCAAGTGTTCTTGTCCTTCTACGGAACAGCCTTTTTGCCGGCATTGCGTGGCGGTCCTATTGCAGCAATTTCATGTGGGGTCCTCAGTCAATCCGGCCACGAATGCCGAATCGGCTTCGTCCCCGCCTCCGCCACCGGAAACAGCCTCCGACGCCTCTCCGTCGTCGAATGAACCGGCTGCAACGGTCGATTTAAATTTTCGTGAAGCCACCTTGTTTATCGATTGGATTCAGCAGGCAATTGGACACCTGGGCAAAGAGGCTGCCCTGGGGGAGGTACCGAAGCCCCTTGGCGGAGTCGCGCGAGAATGGGCAGGGGTCATTGACCGACTCAATCAACAATTTTTGGAAAGCGAAGAAGATCGCACGGATGCTCAACGGAATTTACAATCTGCCGAAAACATGGTTGACTCGTTGACGAAGGAATTAGATGGGGTGAAAGGGGAGTTCGATTCAGCGCAGAAAGCCTGTAGTGGGTTGGAGAAAAAAGTGAAGCAATTAGAGGAATCGTTGGTGGATTTTTCTCGGGTTTCCAAGGAACGAGATCGATTAGTCAGTAAAGTATCCACGATGCAATCAGAATTGCAAAACAAGGGGGCCGAACTGGAAAGCGTGTCGATGACCCTCAAATCGCTGTCGAATGCTATTCGGAATCTCCTTCCTTCGGATCCGACGTAAGGTTCTACCCATTGAGCGGCAAGCTATCGTCTGGACCTAGGCTCGTAGTTTTCGGGGTTCTTCGAGAGGTTCTGTTCTTTCCTCTGAATGCTTAATCAATTTCAAAACGTTCTCTGCTATGTGATCGAAGGCCAGTGCCGCTGGCGACTTTGGCGAGAGCTCTACGACCGGTAAATATTTCAAAACGGACTGTTGGATCTGGGGATCTTCAGGAATATTTCCCAGGACTGACAAATCGGCCCCAACATATTGTTTCAACAAATTTCGCAAATGCAGGGTGTTAATTCGAGATTTCGGGGTCATCCGATTTAAAATTAATGCGGGTTGAAATCCCTGTAGGGCCTGTTGGGCTAAGGCTACGCCAGATTTGCTGGTGCGTCCCACCGCTTCCAACACCTCCGTGATACTGTGGAAATCTTGACTAAGCAGAGCTTCCGCAATGGGATCACGAGCCAAAAATGCCGTGAGCACCTTCCGTATCGCGGCCAGCTTGATAAATCGGTACAGATCTAATACGGAGGTGGGATCCGGAGTAGCCACTGCCAAAAAATGGTCAGCCAGGAGGAAAAAGTCCAGGGTATGATAACTGGTTCCTGCCCCGACATCGACCAAAATAATATCGGCATCGAGTTTTTGAAGATGTCGAATGAGACGTTTTTTCTTAGCATGTTGAAGATTGGCGGTCATGAGGGTTTCCCCTGTCCCCGGAATGAGACGGAGAGGCAAGGGCTTGGCTAATGGATGAGCCAGCTCCTCAAGATTAATGAGGCGATTCGTAAAGAAATCGGTAAGAGTTGTAGGCGGATGAAACATTCCGAAAAGGATATGGAGATTGGCGCCACCGATATCCATGTCCACTAAAATCACCCGATGGCCTTGGCGTGCTAATAGAAGGCCCAGGTTGCTGACAACCATGCTTTTCCCAACGCCGCCCTTTCCGGAAGCCACAGAAATGATTGTGGGCATTTGCTGATATCCTCTGGTTTGTATCGAAGAGAATGTGAATTTTTTCTTGGAAATAAAGTCTATCACGGGGAGTCCCTTATGCCTATGATAGGTGCATCAGTCTGTATGAGGTGGATGGATCCCCAAGAGGTTCTGATATCTTGCCTTTAAATGGGGAAAGTGCTAGGGTAGGGTCGAGTTGAGTGGGCGTGAGCCCACTTTTTTTTGGTCTGTACCCTGTGGCCGCTATCCATAAGAAGTCCATGGTGGCCTTTATGACTGAAAGTCTGAGCCAAGTCATACGCCAAGTGGGCGATCCCATTGCACGAGCATTGGGGCTTGAAATCCTTGAGGTGCATTGTACCGGGAGACCAACCAACCCGTTGGTGCGTTTGACTGTTGATAAAGATGGTGGCGTGGGAATTGACGATTGTGAACAATTCCACCAGTCTCTTCGCCGGACATGGGAAATTACCCAGCCTTCAGGGCCGATTTGTCGATTTGAGGTGTCCTCACCTGGATTAGACCGACCACTGAAAGATCCCAAAGATTTTCAACGCGTGCAAGGCCAACGGCTCCGCGTGACGGTGCAACATGATGTGGGAAAGCATGCCGTTGTTATCGGACGACTAACGGCTGTCTCCGATTCTGGTCTCCAGTTAGTGGACGATCGGAAGACCGATCTTTTAGAGCATTGTGTGCCCTGGGGTGAGATTGTGAAGGCCAAGATTGAGCTAGAATTCTAGCATTCCGACAGATACGACAAGCAGCCCTGGCTTGTTTTGGACGACTACCTATGATGTGTTGCGAGGAACAATCATGAAAAGCGAACTGATGTCGGTGATCGATCAAATTGGTCGAGAAAAGGGCATTGAAAAGGAGAAAATCCTTGCAGCCTTAGAGTCGGCTTTGTTAACTGCGGCAAAAAAGCGTTTCGGGCAGGGAGATAATATTCAAGTCGACATTGATACGAACACTGGCGAAATTTCTATTGTGAGCAAGAAAACCATCGCGGAGAACGTTGTCGACGCCAGGACGGAAATATCCTTGGAAGAGGCCAGGAAAATTGACGATGAAGCCGAAATGGGCGATGAAATTGGATCGCTCATTGATATGGAAGATTTTGGACGCATTGCGGCTCAAGCGGCCAAACAGGTGATTTGTCAAAAAGTTCGTGAAGCGGAATGGGAATCCATAGAGCGCGAATTCTCCAAAAAAGAAGGCGAATTAGTGCATGGGGTCATTTTAGGCCAAGAGCGGCGTAATTATCTGGTAGATATTGGGAAAACGGAAGCGTTGTTGCCCGTCCAAGAGCAGATCCCTCGTGAAGCCCATCGCCGCGGTGATCGGGTTCGCGCGTTACTGTTAGAGGTCCGCCGAACACCCAAGGATGTTCAAGTCATTCTCTCCCGGGCGCACCCACATTTTGTGGTGAAATTATTCGGCTTAGAGGTGCCGGAAATTTCTGAGAAAATTGTGGAGATTAAGGGTGTGGTGCGTGAGCCGGGTGATCGAACGAAAATCTCGGTCGCCTCGCGTGATAAGGCCGTGGATCCAGTCGGAGCGTGTGTCGGAGTCAAGGGGTCTCGAGTCCAGGCCATCGTCCGTGAATTACGTGGTGAAAAAATCGATATTATTCCATGGACGGAGGATCCGCGTGTGTTTATTGGTGAGGCCTTGAACCCTGCGTCTATCGAAAAAGTCGGCATTGATGAGCAAAAGAAATCGGCGCTTGTGGTGGTGGCGGATTCTCAGCTTTCGTTGGCCATCGGGAAAAATGGACAAAATGTTCGACTGGCTGCCAAGCTGACAGGTTGGAAAATTGACATTATTAGTTCAACTGAATATGAAAAAGAAAAATTGGAGCGTGATCAGGAGATTAAAGCCGCGTTGGCAGAAGAGACTGCAAATATGGCGGTGGAAGAGAAAATAGGCGAAGAAGAGGTCGGACCGTCTGATTCGGCAGCCAGCGAAGAATCCAAGCTGGAGCCAACTGTCGAGGCAGCTCCTGAGGAATCTCAGTCATCGTAAAGGACATGCATGCGAGTTCATGAGATAGCGAAGAAACTTGGAATGGAGAGTCGCCTGGTGATTCCAGAATTGGTGCGATTGGGTATTCAGGTGACTTCTCATAGCAATGCCGTCGAGGACGATGCCGCACGGTGGGCGATGGATGTGATCCAGGGTAAAGTGGCTGCCCCCACGGGAACTTCTTTGGCAGAAGGGGTTGCCAGTAGGGGCGCGATGAAAAAGACCGGAGGGCGACTCTCGAAAAAAGATAGTGCAGCTTCTGGTAAGGGTAACTCGGACATTCAAACTGCCCCACCGCAGAAGCCCGAGAAGAAGCTCATCCTGATTAAAAAGAAAAAAACGGAAGAAGAGCTGGCGGCAGAGGCTCAAGAATTTCCTTCAATAAAGGAAGCGAGCGAGGGAGAATCCAGCCCTGTTGAAGATGTCAGTACTTCCATCGAAGAAGGTTCAATCTCTGGCGAGACAACGATCGGTAGCGGATCCCTAGAGGATTCTCAGGAAGACTCGACCTCGATCCCCCCTGGAGCTGTTATTTCCGATCAACCAGTCCCTCCCTTAGCTGCGGGCGTAGATAAAGAGAAGAAAGGCGAAATCAAAGCCGACAAAAAGGGACCAACTTTAGGCCGGGATGCTCAAGCGGAAGACAAAATCAAAAAACCTAAAAAAGGGGTGAGGTTGAAGAATGACGAAATCTTTGCCGCGAGATTTGAGGATGCGGCAGTCTGGCAGGATCTTCGCCCTCTTCCCACACTCCGTCGTGAAGAACGTACTCGACAGGTTCAACCGACCTCGGTCGGCGAAACCACCAAGCCTCGGAAAAAAGTGATCAAGGTGGCCGCCGGAATTTCGGTCAAAGATTTCGCCGAAACGTTGGGACAAAAGCCCACAGAAATTATTCGAAAACTTATGGACTTAAACATCGTAAAAGCAATGAATCAGCCAATGGATCTTGATGCGGGCCTCCTTATCGCCGAGGGGTATGGGATTGCGGTTGAAGCCACCGTAGCGAAAGGGGGAGAAGCTCTGTTGGATGAAGTCATAGAGCCTGGTGACCAGGAACAATGGGAGTCACGGTCTCCAGTCATAACGGTAATGGGGCATGTCGATCATGGAAAAACCTCTCTGCTGGATGCGATCCGAAACACCCAAGTGACGGATCGGGAAGCCGGCGGGATTACTCAGCATATTGGCGCATCGTATGTGAAAGTCGGCGATCGGGGCTTAACATTTTTAGATACCCCGGGCCATGAGGCGTTTACTGCGATGAGAGCTCGTGGGGCTCAAGTGACCGATATTGTGGTGTTGGTTGTGGCTGCTGATGATGGAACCATGCCTCAGACCATTGAAGCGGTCAATCATGCACAAGCTGCGAAGGTGCCGATCATCGTTGCTATCAATAAAATTGATTTGCCTGGGGCGAATCCTGATCGAGTGAAACAAGGCTTGGCGGAGTACGGGTTGCTCCCAGAGGCATGGGGAGGACAAACAATTTATGTCGAAGTTTCGGCTAAGCAGAGTCAAGGATTAGATAACCTCCTTGACATGTTGTTGCTTCAAGCGGATGTCATGGAGTTGAAGGGCGATTTGTCTTGCTCTGCTCGCGGAGTCGTCCTAGAGGCCAAATTGGATAAAGGGCGGGGTCCGGTCGCGACGGTCTTAATTCAGGGTGGAACCTTAAAAGTCGGCCAGTCGTTTGTGGTCGGATCGGTGAGCGGTCGTGTTCGCGGGTTAACGTCTGATAGAGGTACTCGGCTGAAAGAAGCCGGACCTTCCACTCCTGTTGAAATAATTGGATTGTTAGGGGTTCCAGAAGCCGGAGATCACCTTGTGGTGGTGAAAGATGAGCGAGCAGCCAGAGAAATTGCCCAGGACCGCATGCAAAAGCAAAAAGATGTTGGATTCGCGGCTTCGTCCCGGCCAACCTTGGATGATTTGTTTGCTGAAAATCAAGATGGCGAAGTCAAGGAATTGCCACTTCTGCTCAAGGCGGATGCCCAAGGTTCGGTGGGCGCCCTGGCGGATGCCCTGCAAAAAATTTCGACCGATGCCGTGAAGTTGAAAATCATTCATAGCGGGGTCGGCGGAATCAACGAATCGGATGTGTTGCTCGCGGCTGCGTCCAAAGCGATTATTATTGGGTTTCACATTCGGCCCGATACGAATGCTGTGAATATTGCGGAACGCGAAGGAGTAGAAATTCGGCTGTATACGATCATTTATAACGTGCTTGACGATATTCGTTCCGCTGCCGAAGGATTATTGGCCCCAACCATTAAAGAACGGGTCTTAGGTCATGCTGAGGTTCGACAAATATTTACCGTGCCAAAAATGGGGACGATTGCCGGGTGTTATGTGAATGATGGGACGATCACGCGCACGAATACGAAGGTGCGGGTCGTACGAGATCAGGTAACCGTGTACGAAGGAAAAATTGGATCGCTCCGTCGGTTCAAGGATGATGCCCGTGAAGTCCAACAGGGGTATGAATGCGGAATCGGGGTTGAGAATTTCAATGATATAAAACTCGGCGATGTTTTAGAAGCCTACGTATTGGAGGAATCGGCCACCAAATTATAAGACGGATGCGAACGCAGGATAGACGGCATGGGGATGATTGTTGGGTTGTGTACGGTGGAATTGCATTTCCCTGAGGCGCAATCCCTCAAAAATAAACGAAAAATCCTTGTCAGTTTGAAGACCAGACTTCAGAATCGATTTAATATTTCCGTTGCTGAAATAGATGAATGTCACCTCTGGCAAAAGGCCATCGTGGGAATTGCGACGGTTGCCAATGAAACGGCACGGGTGAACCAGACGTTAGATCACGTGCTGAATGATATCCGGGCCAATCCGTCACTCGAACTCGTTCGATCTCAGATCGAATTGTTATAAGAAGACCTTGCAACGATTAACGCCATGCCAAAGTCGACCATTAGTCGGGCCACACGGGTGGCAGATCAAATTCGGATAGAAGTTGCGGAGATTCTCTCTAGAAAAATTAAGGACCCCCGGGTTCATTTTGTTACCGTCACCGAAGTCAAGATGACGGCAGACCTCAAGATTGCCCGTGTGTATGTGACGACGTTGGACCAAGAGAATTTCGACCAACATACGGCCCCGGGTTTGAAAAGCGCGGGGGGGTTTATTCGGAAGGAAGTGGGGCGACGGCTCAATCTTCGTTACACTCCTGAGATTGTGTTTTATCGGGATACGAGCGCTGAATATGGTCATCGGATTGAGAAAATTCTGGACTCCCTTCCTCATGAGGATGATACCACCCCTAACGAATCATCTATTTCCCCGATCTAGAATTCGGGGCGCCTACTCATGACGCTTCTTTCTCCTTGTATGGATCATTCGGATGTTGGAAATTCAATGATGCCACGTGGGCTGCATGGGGTCTTAATTGTCGATAAACCCGATGGGTGGACATCCCATGATGTGGTGCAACGGGTTCGAACTGTATTGGGTATGCAAAAGGTTGGCCATGCGGGGACTTTGGATCCTCATGCAACCGGAGTGTTGCCGGTATTAATTGGAAAAGGGACAAAAATTGCGCAATACCTCCTGGATTGGGATAAAGAATATGCGGCAGTCCTTCAATTAGGGCAAAAGACTGATACGCAGGATGCCTGGGGGACGGTGCTGGAAGAAGCCTCTTATGAATCCCTGTCTGAAGATCATGTTCGATCTGTATTCCAGGGATTTCAGGGCACCATACAACAAGTACCTCCGATGTATTCTGCCGTGAAGGTCGGTGGACAGCCCTTGTATAAAAAAGCCCGAAAAGGGCAAACTGTTGAACGCCCGGCCAAAACTGTGGTGATTCATGAGTTGGACATACAACGAGTGGCGATACCGGAAGTCAGTTTTCGAGTAGGCTGTTCCAAGGGGACCTATGTGCGAACGTTGTGTGCGGATATTGGAGATCGCTTGGGTGTCGGTGGCCATTTGAAATGGCTACAGCGCCTACGAGTCGGGCCCCTCAACGTGGCCCATGCGGTGAGCTTGGAATCCCTGACAGAAGGGGTTGAATTGTCACAATTGGATGGAGCATGGTGGAGCTTAGATCACGTCTTAAAGCAGTTTCCAGCGGTAGAAGTGAATGAGGACGATGCGAGGAAGGTGCTTCACGGAAATGCCATCCCGTGGAATCGGGTAGAATGGACTGGGGGAAAACCTAGTAGCGCGACTCTTGGAGAAAGTGTGCGAGTTCGTGTGAAAAATAAAGAGGGAGCGTTATTGGCCTTAGGAAAAGGGCCTTGCTTGCAGCCAGGGCAGAGTGGCCCTGTCTTAACGTTAGACACCGTGTTAGGTTAGGCAGCCGAAACTATCAGCGAGGAGTCTATTCAAAATCTTTTGATTCTATTTACAGATAAGTGTATTGATTCAGTTGAGGAGAATATCTGAAGGAGGCATTATGGCATTGACGAAGGAAGAAAAAACCGCAGCTATTGCATCGCAACAAATCCATGATCGAGACTCAGGATCTTCAGAGGTCCAGATTGCGATTTTGACTAAACGGATTACGAGTCTGACAGAGCACTTCAAAACGCATAAGAAGGATCATCATTCTCGTCGGGGATTGTTGAAAATGGTGAGCAAGCGTCGGAAACTTTTAGATTATGTGCGTCGAGGAGACGAGGGGAAGTATCAAACCGTGATTGCGGCTTTGGGCATTCGGAAATAGTCCCAGATTTGCCCTCCGAGCAAAAAATGACGCCCCAGATAAATGAGTGTTCCCGTCCGACAAGACATGAACATCTGAAACAGTCATGATTGAATGGTTGGAATAACCATGCCGAGAGTTTCCATCCGAAGTATGAAAATCCACAGCAATATAAAATACAATTGAGCATCCACGCATTCAGAAAGGTTGAAACATGATTCACGTCGTTGAAATGGAACTTGGTGGTCGCCCGCTTCGGTTAGAAACTGGTCGAATGGCAAAACAGGCTGATGGCGCGGTATTGGCCACCTATGCCGATACAGTACTGTTGGCCACGGCGGTGGCTTCGAGGACGTTCAAGCCCGATGCCGGTTTCCTTCCTCTCACGGTGAATTATCAAGAGAAATTTTATGCTGCTGGGAAATTTCCTGGAGGGTTTTTTCGTCGGGAAGGACCTCCCAGTGAGAAAGAGGTGTTGACCAGCCGCCTGATCGACCGTCCGATTCGTCCGCTGATGCCGGATGGTTTTTACTATGAAACCCAAATCATCGTGACCGTGCTGTCCATTGATCAAACGATGGCCTCTGATGTGGTAGGGATTGTGGCCGCGTCTGCCGCGTTGGCCGTTTCTGATATTCCCTGTTCAGGCCATTTGGCTTCTGTCAGGATCGGCCGGATCAACGGAAATTTTGTGGTCAACCCGGATCGAAGCGCGTTGGAGACCAGCGAATTGAACCTGGTCGTGGCCGGCACGAAGGATGCGGTGATGATGGTTGAGGCTGGCGCCAATGGGCTTTCTGAAGACATGATGATTGATGCCATCGAACTAGCGCATGCTGAAATTAAAAAAATCATCGCCAAGACCCAAGAGCTCCAGGATAAGGTTGGGAAAGCGAAGCGTGCGTTTCAAGCCGAACCCCTTGATGCAGAAGTGGAAAAGGCGGTTCGTTCGAAAGCGGCGTCGGCCCTTTGTGAGGCCATGTATATCCCAGGGAAAGCCGATCGCCAGGAACGATTTGATCAAATCCTTCAAGAATCGATTGAAGCGGTTGCCGGTGAAGATGATGCGCTGAAGGCTCAGGTTAAGAAAGCCTTTCATGCGTTGGAATATTCAGAAGTTCGTCGGATGATTTTGGAAAAGAAAACCCGCGCTGATGGGCGGGGGTTGGTTGATGTTCGTCCCATTACCTGTGAAGTGGGTATTCTGCCGCGCACACATGGCTCAGCCTTGTTTACCAGGGGGGAAACGCAAAGTTTGGGGGTGGTGACGTTAGGGACGGGAGATGATGAACAACGCATTGATGCCCTGGAGGGTGAATATTCTCGGGCCTTCATGCTGCATTATAATTTTCCACCGTTTTGTGTCGGCGAGGCAAAAATTTTGCGTGGCCCAGGGCGCCGGGAAGTCGGCCATGGGAAATTAGCTGAACGGGCTTTGAGTGCTGTGCTGCCGACGAAGGAAGCGTTTCCTTACACTATTCGAATCGTCTCCGAAGTGTTGGAGTCGAACGGATCCTCCTCGATGGCCACGATTTGTAGTGGGACGTTGGCTCTTATGGATTCGTCCGCTCCGATCACGGCGCCAGTGGCGGGAATTGCGATGGGGTTAATTCTGGAGGGTGATCAGCTGGCCATTCTCTCTGATATTTCAGGCATGGAAGATCATTTAGGCGATATGGATTTCAAGGTAGCCGGTACTAAAGATGGCGTGACGGCTTTGCAGATGGATATTAAGATTGGTGGGGTGACGCCCACCCTCATGCGGCAAGCTCTCGCCCAGGCACGCGAGGGACGACTGACGATTTTGGAGAAAATGAATGAATGCCTGAGCGCTCCTCGCACCGAATTGGCTCAGTACGCTCCACGGATCAGCACGATTCAAATTAAGCAGGACAAAATTCGGGATATCATTGGGCCAGGAGGAAAAGTTATTCGTGGGATCATTGCGGAATGTGGCGTGAAAATGAATGTGGAAGATACCGGGATTGTCACCATTGCCGCTGTAGACGAGGCCTCGGCTCAGAAGGCTATGGAGATGGTGCGCAATTTGGTCGAAGAAGCGGAGATAGGAAGAATTTACCTAGGGACGGTCAAAAAAATTGTCGATTTTGGCGCGTTTGTTGAAATTCTTCCGAATATGGATGGACTGGTTCACATCTCACAATTGGCTCCTCATCGTGTGGAATCCGTCGCCGATGAAATTTCTGAAGGGGAAAAAATTCTCGTCAAAGTCCTGGAGATCGATCGACAAGGCAAAATCCGACTCAGTCGGAAAGAAGCCATGGCGGAACAAGCCGGGAACGATCAACCTTCTGCCTAAATCTGCCTGATTGTACGACCGTGTATAAAAAAATTCTGCTGGATAATGGCGTTCGAGTGGTCCTTGAGCGAATGTCCTCATTGAGGTCCGTTGCCCTCGGGGTGTGGGCCACTGTCGGTAGTCGCTATGAAATCAAGGGCGAGGAAGGGTATTCCCATTTCATTGAACACATGATGTTCAAGGGGACCCGACATCGAAACGCATCCCAAATCTCCAATGAGATTGATGCCCTGGGTGGTGAAATGAACGCCTTTACCACCCATGAGGCCACGGCATTTTATGTCAAGGTCATAGATCAACAAGCCGGGGCGGCTTTTGATCTGTTGGCTGACCTGTTCCATGAATCGCGTTTTGGGGCTCGCGATATGGAAAAAGAAAAGCAGATCGTGATCGAGGAAATCCGAACAGTTCAAGATGACCCTGAGGATTATATTCATGAGTTGCATGCGAAAGATGTCTTGGGCAACCATCCAATAGGACGCCCGATTTTAGGGACCCCTCGATCAATGCAACAGATGAACCGCCGAGCGCTTCTCCAATACAAGGACAAACATTACCGACCCGAAAACACGATTGTGGCCGTGGCCGGGAATATTTCCGTTCCCCAATTACTCGATTACGTGAACAAGTATTTTGGGCATTGGCAAAGTGAAGGGGCCGCAACGGTTCCCTTACAAGTGAAGAATGATCGTTGGCCTGAGCAGCCACCCACACGACATAGCCTTCACCAAAAACCTTTGGAGCAAGTTCATCTCTGTGTCGGCCTGAAAGGACTTCCAGTGGGCCATCCTGATCGGTATGTGGCGCATGTCCTCAATACCATTTTAGGGGGTGGGGTCAGCTCGAGGCTGTTTCAAGAAGTCCGTGAAAAACGGGGATTGGCCTATACCATTTATTCGCATCTTTCGAGTTTTCTCGATGGAGGGACCTTAACGGTCTATGCGGCTACACGGCCGACGGAGGTAGAAGCGGTCATTGATCAGATTGCCAAGGAAACAAGGAAATTATGTCGACGAGGAGTATCAGGAAAAGAATTAGAGCGGACAAAGACCCAACTGAAGGGCAATTTGATGCTGGGCTTAGAGGGTACCTACGGCCGTATGAATAAACTGGCTAAAGACGAACTCTATCAAGGGCGCCACGTCACCCTTCAAGAAATGGTGAAAGCCATTGATCGGATTACCCCGGATCAGATCCGTCAACTTAGTCAAAATTTATTAGATCACCATGAATTTGTCGTGACGGCCTTAGGTCCAATACCTAAAAAAATGGCAGTAAAATGGGGATAAGTCCTCAAAAAAATCGCAGAGTCAATCGCTTGACAACGAAGGTCCAGATGAGTAGCATTGTCCCTCCCAGATCAAGCATTTTTTCAAGGGTTAATTAAGATCTGATAAATGGCGATTTTTGGAAATACGGTTGAGAGTTCGAGAAGATAAAATGGGCAAGTTGGTTTTTAATTTTTTGTCATTCTAACACTGTAAGGAGGGAGCAGATGAAGAAGTCATCTCTACGTCGGTCGATTGTAGCTCTCTGTGCATTTGGCCTGCTAAGCATGGGAGTGGCTGGGGCGGCCTTTGCACAAAAAGGCCCTGCCGCTGGCAATCCAAAATCAAAAGGGGATCCCGCTGATATCACCTCTCAGGGGGATATTTCCTTCAAAGGTGTGCCAGCCACGAGCTTAAAGGGCCGAGTATTTGGTCATTGGGCCGATAATCCTGATGGCGAAATTATCTTTGGTATTCAATATTGGAATACCTCAGCACCAGCCGAGGTGGGGGATCCTCCTGGCCGGGCTTCCGATGATCGTATCCAAACCTTGCCAGATCCATTAGTGTCCTGCTGCGCATGGGGCTACCAGGGTGGGACTGAAAATAATAACCCATATTCAGGCTGGTATACTCCGCAGACAACCGTTCGTTTGGCCGTAAAAGACAAAGCCCTCATGGACCAAATTACCAAAGCCGCGCAAGACCTTGTGGCCATGGAAGTGCAAGTGAGCGGACATACGGTTACCGGTTTTAAAATATTGAACAACTAGAGACAAGTTTTACTCATTAATACATGACATATAACTTTCTAGTCGAGGAGGGAAGCCATTATGAAAGGTGCTAAGATGAAAGGATGGGCCTTTGTTGGAGCCATGGCGCTTGTAGGCACAATGGCCTCCAGTGCTTTGGCGATCGAGGCATTCCAAGAACGGTTTGAGTGGGGTGATTTAAGCAAGCCCACCACGCTTCGTGGCCGAGTTGCCGTCGCTGACCCTTATGAAAAAGCCGTCTGGATCAATGTCGCGGTATTTGGTGGCAATGCCGAAAGTGGTTATTACTGGCAAAAATATTTTCCTGGTAAAAACCTCAAATTTTATGCTGCTGACGATAAAGTGTTGGCCGACTTGATTGCTGCTGGAAAAGATTCTCACAGTCAAACCGTGATGACCGATACAAAGCCATCAAATTACGGATTGGTTGAATTTGTGGTTGAGGAAAAACAACAAAACAAGCGGGTGATTCTTTCCGCTAAGCCTGTCGAGGATATTGCCGGAACGCCAGACAAGCCTCGCAGCATTCATAGTTTACGAACCACTCCTGTCATTCAAGCAATGGCGGATGGTAGCTGGCCACAAAGCCGGAAGATGCTCTATGATGTGTTGATCCCTGATGGAAAAGCCATTGTTGGCGTGATTCCCAATTCAGATCAAGGCCAAGAAGTCTGGGATCTGGCAAAATAATCTTTGTAGATTATCTCTAGTTTTCTAGAAAGGCCTGCGTTTTACGCAGGCCTTTCTTTTTTCCTCACCTTTTCATCATCTAACCGAGCTTTAAAATCCGCCAGGCGGTTCAGGGCCTCGAGAGGAGTCATGGAAAATAAATCGATCTGTTGGACCTCTTCCAGGATGATATGGGGATGAGGGGTAAATGGTTCTGATGGAAAGGGAAGCGACCTTTGATTTTCAGTGTCTGATATATTGGGGTTCGTATTATCCTGTTCAAGTTGTTCCAAGATGTTTTTGGCTCGCTGGAGCACAGGTGTCGGAATCCCAGCCAGCTTGGCGACTTGAATCCCATAGCTTCGATCGGCCTTCCCGAGAATAATCTTCCTTAAAAATAGAACATCCTGGTCTTTCTCTTGTACCAGAACGGTGTAGTTCTTGATTCCTTCACGTTGTCCTTCCAGCTGTGTCATTTCATGATAATGGGTGGCAAAGAGCGTTCTCGCCCCAAGATTTCCTCGATCCAGAATATATTCGACCAATGCCCAGGCGATGCTCAGGCCGTCATACGTGCTGGTTCCCCTCCCCACTTCATCGAGTAACAAGAGGCTTCGGGAGGTGGCGGATTGGAGGATTTTTGCCGTTTCACTCATCTCCACCATAAAGGTGCTTTGACCGGCACTGAGATCGTCCGCCGCTCCCACTCGTGTAAAAATTCGATCCACCAAACCAATGCGAGCAGAATCAGCCGGAACAAAGCTGCCCATTTGGGCCATCAGGACAATAAGGGCCACTTGGCGGAGATAGGTGCTTTTCCCGGCCATATTTGGCCCGGTGATTAACAAAATCCGGTTCGTATCCAAATCAAGTATGGTGTCATTTGCAATAAAACCATCGGCCATTTGAAGATGTTCAATAACGGGATGCCTGCCCTCTGTAATCTGAATCATCCCGCCTTCATAGACTGTGGGCTGAACATAGCGGTTGAGGGCTGCGGTTTCAGCCAAGCTGGTGAAGACGTCGAGCGTGGCCAATTGTTGAGCCATGGCCTGAATTCGTGTTGTTGCGAAGGCTACGCGGCCCCGGAGATCGACGAACAGGTCAAATTCCATATGTTTCATTTTTTGGTCGGCGCTGGAAAGGCGGCCTTCGAGCTCCTGGAGTTCATTGGTGGTATAGCGTTCGGCATTCACCAGTGTCTGTTTCCGATGATAGTCGGGCGGTACTCTGGCGGCATTGGCTTTGGTCACTTCAATGTAATAGCCAAAGACCTGGTTGAATTTCACTTTGAGCGAGTCAATTCCAGTTTTTGCTCGTTCCCTGGTTTCCATTTCCGCCAATAATCGGGTGCCTTCTTTAGAAAGAATCCGAAGCTCATCCAGCTCTCCATTGACCCTTTCACGAAAAATTCCTCCCTCCTTCGCTGAAAGAGGTGGATTCTCCGTGAGGGAAGCTATAATCCAAGAAGCCACATCTTGGAGTGCATCCCAGGCGGCGTACATGGTTTTCACGAAATCAGATTGCAGGGATGACAACAATTGCTGAATTTTTGGTAAGTTTTCTAACGAGTGAGCCAGGCTCATGAGATCACGGGGATTGGCGACTCCTAAGGCAATCCGGCTATTCAGACGTTCAAGATCTTTAATGGATTTTAGATGGCTTCGAATCGACATCCGTGTTCCCAACTGATTCACGAATTCTTTGACAACATCTTGTCTGCCCTGAATCACGGCAAGTTGAGTGAGAGGACGGACGATCCACTGACGCAGTAATCGAGTGCCCATGGGAGTTTGGGTATGGTCCAAGGTCGTGAACAAGGTGGGACTGTGGCGTTGCTCGGAGACGGGTTTGAGGATTTCCAGGTTTCGAAGGGTCGACTGGTCCAATTGCATTTCTTGCTCAAGCAGACGAACCCATGGCCGGCGCAAATGCGTATGGGCTACTGTCGGCTGAGTGTCCATGAGATAGCGCAGAAGGCCCCCGCTGGCTTGGCCCCCCACCGTCAGCCCAGACAGTTGCAGTTCATGAATATCAGCGACCTCAAACGTCTTGGTGAGTGTTTCTTTGCTAAGGTCAGCTTCAAAGGTCTTCAGATCCCGAGGAACCAGGCGCGCTATCCCTAACCTTTTGAGAATCAGAGAAAGTTCTTCATGAATCGGATGGGGACAGATGACTTCTTTGGGATCAATACGGACCAGTTCATCCACGAGAATATGAGGAGATTCCTCAAGCGGAGATTCGGAAATCCAAAATTCTCCTGTTGAAAGATCCAGGGTGGCCAAGCCGACCAGGGTTTTTAAGACAGTGTTTTTGGATTGAGGCGCTCGTGAGTAAAAAATCGAAGAAATATAATTAGCTTCTCGGTCGGTGAGCAGTTCATGGTCATACAGGGTGCCGGGAGTGTACACCCGAACGACCTCACGTCGAACCAAGCCCTTCGCCACCTTAGGATCTTCCACTTGCTCACAGAGGGCCACGATTTTACCGGCTTTCAGGAGTTTGGCAATGTACCCGGTGGCGGTGTGGTGTGGCACGCCACATAAGGGAATGGCGTTCCCTTTGGCTTTGCCTCGTGCGGTCAGCACAATACCTAAGAGGCTGGAAGCTTCTTCGGCGTCCTCGAAAAACATTTCATAAAAATCCCCCACCCGAAAAAATAGAATGGCGTCAGCATGCTGTGCCTTAATGCTCTGGTACTGGCGGATGAGCGGGGAGAGTTCTTGGTCTTTCATGAGGAGTGGAGGCGTTCTTGGTAGAAGCGTAAGTGAAAAGGTTAATGTCTTAAGCGGTGTGGCCACGGAGGGCTGACACAATTGCCAGACTTCTGGCCCCCGTGGATCGTAGAGTCATATCACGAGTCGTTTCGGTGTTGCCATGTTCCAAATGAATATCAAGGTAATCTGGTGGAAGAACCCGGATGAAGCGATCAGCCCATTCAATAATGACGATATTCTTGGCAGTGAAATAGTCTTCCAATCCTAGCTGCACTATCGCCCCAGGGTCTTCCAGACGGTAGAGATCAACATGGATGAGCGGAATAAGGCCATCATACGCTTGTATGAGCGTGAAAGTGGGACTGTTGATGTGATCGGCCGGAATTCCCATGCCTAGCGCGATGCCACGTGTGAGAAGCGTTTTTCCAGCTCCCAGGTCTCCCGTTAAGGCGAGAACGTCTCCTCCCATAAGAAGATGACCTAACCTTTCTCCAAACTCAAGCGTTTTCTCGCCCGAAGACAGATTCAGTTGCAAACCATCAGGGCGGGGTATTTGAGATGCGTGAGAGGCGGTATCCAGTGTGACGGACTTCCGTTTACTCTGAGGTCTCAGAAAGAATATGAGTGAGAGCATGAGGAAGAGCGGCAATGACATCGCTGGCGATCAAGCCCGGTTCCCCCATAGTTGTAGCCGCGAGGTCCCCAGCTAGCCCATGTACGTATACTCCCGTTCGGGCTGCATCCCAAGGCGTCAGGCCTTGGGCTAACAATCCCGTAATGATCCCTGTCAACACATCCCCCATGCCGGCAGTCGCCATTCCCGGGTTTCCGGTTGGGCAAATGGCGATGTGGCCGTCCGTGTTGGCGATGACGGTATTGGCACCTTTTAAAACCAGAATGACGCTGTGTTGAGTGGCAAAAGTTCTGGCGATTCCAATTCGATCGTCATGAATAATTTTAGAGGATGTGCCTTGGAGAAGTCTGGCCATCTCTCCAGGGTGAGGAGTCAACACAGGAGGGTGTTTCATGCATGAAAAGACATCCAGATGAGAAGCTAAATTATTGAGGGCATCGGCATCCATGACACAAGGTACAGCAAGTTGTGGCAGGAGATGCAATAACAGCTCTGTTGTTGAAGGAGACATACCTAAGCCCGGCCCGATGCCCAGGGCCGATTTGTCTTGGCAATACATGAGAAGATCAGGACCAGCCTCTCGGCCTAATAAATGATCGGGAGTTTCTGGCAAGGCCCGCGTCATGATTTCCAAAAGCTTGGATTCCACAATAGGGGCGACGGTCTGGGGAGTTGCGACGGTAACCAGGCCAGTTCCTGTACGGAGGGCAGCGAGGGCAGCCAAGGCCGGTGCGCCGGCCTTCCCCGGCGACCCCGCAACTATGCCGGCATGGCCAAAGGTCCCTTTATGAGAGGAGGCACGACGTGGAGGAAACAGGGGACGAATGCTTGCTGGTGTTAGGAGTTGGACTTGAGGATTGATGTCTTCGACGAAATTCTTTGGAATGCCAAGATCCACCACTTCGATGTGGCCCACTTGATCAATGGCGTCCCCGACATAAAGACCGATTTTAGGGCAGCCAAATGTCACCGTCAGATCAGCGTGGACGGCTGTTCCCAAGATTGCCCCTGTTTCGCCATGTAATCCCGAAGGGATGTCCACGGCTACCGTATAGGCGTGGGTCGTATTCATCGTCTGAATGGCTGTGGCATAGGGTTCGCGTATAGATGACGAGAGTCCTGTTCCGAGAAGGGCATCGATGAGGATATGGGCTTTTTGTGCTAAAGACAGTAGTTTTTTCTGGCTGGGGAGCACCAGAATTTGATCCGGTTTGGCTGTGGTTGTCAACCGGCGGTACATCGTTTTGGCGTCTTTGCTCAGCTCTTGATAGGGGGACATCAAGATCACGTTGAGATGGGCTCCTTTGCTTTGAAGGAGTCTGGCGACCACCAAGCCATCACCACCATTGTTCCCTTTTCCGCAGAACACCATGACCTGCTTTCCTTTTGGCGAGCCATAGTGTTGAAGCAGATGGGTGACGAGGCCGGTTCCTGCCCGTTCCATCAACGTAATCCCTGGAATCCTGGCCTCATGAATCGTTCGACCATCCAGGGTTTGCATCTGTTCGGGGGTGATGAGCCACATAGGGTGCATTGACGACAGGACAGAAGAGCTTGAAAAGAGTTAGGTGAGGAGCGCTTTCATTTCCCGGACCGCGCGTTCCAATCCGACGAACACGGCCCGCGCAATGATGCTATGACCGATATTGAATTCTTCAATTTCAGGAATTTGGGTCATCCGCCTGGCATTCTGATAGTTGAGCCCATGCCCGGCGCTGACATGCAACCCCAACTTGGCCGCCAGTTTGGCGGCTTGGACGAGGGCATCGAATTCGGTGTCGGTTTCCTGCCGGCGTCGAGTATTGGCGTAACGACCGGTATGGATTTCCACAAAATCGGCATTCACCTTGTGAGCAGCCCGAATTTGCTGTAGATCCGGATCGACAAACAAGCTAACGGGAATGCCCCCTTCATGCAGAAGATTCACCATGGATTGGATACGATCTCGGTGTTCGACGACGTCCAGCCCGCCTTCCGTCGTCAACTCTTGGCGACGTTCCGGGACTAAGGTGGCGATGTCGGGTTTCACATGAAGGGCAATTTTTGCGATAGAATCTTCCGCGGCCATCTCTAAGTTCAGTTGGATATGAACGATTTCCCTCAGGATTGTCAGGTCGCGCTCTTGGATGTGACGCCGGTCCTCCCTGAGATGGACGACAAGGCCGTCCGCGCCAGCCAATTGTACGATGGATGCGGCCATAGTGGGATCGGGTTCATGTCCGCCCCGAGCTTGCCGGAGTGTGGCGATATGATCCACGTTAACGCCGAGTCGTGCCATTGAATTCCCTTCTTACCGTAAACCAGTGGAGGGCTATTATCGCAAAAGGGTAAATCCCGGGCAATCAATCAGGCGCGGCAAAATGGCTCACGTCAAAACGCCACAGAAGTCTGTATTCGGATGTTGAAACCATTTGAGCTGCTGACGTTCTGTGAGAACGTTTCGCTCCGCCAACACAAAGGTGTTCTCCTTTTGGGATACACTAAGCTATTGAAGACCTGCCGGATGCGGCAAACCATGCCACGGCCTTGCTGGACAGAATTTTTGACCATTCCCGCTGTGCTCCTGCCGGTTCCGTCTGGGGCATCTCTGGGCTGTTTTTAAGAATTTTTCAACAGGTCTATCCTTTTTGTCCCATGGCCGCAAAAATCTGGTCTTCTGAAATTGACTGGTTTCATTCCCTCATCTAGAATGAATTCTCTTAAGAATTTGTCCGGTTTCCTATTCTCTGTCGCCCCATCAGTCTGAGGGACGTTTCTTCATTTTTCATTGTCAATGAAGCCTTTTTACCGAATTCAACGGCTGCCTGGATACGTCTTTAATCAAGTCCAGGAGTTGAAGCTTCAGGCTCGGAAACGAGGCGAAGATATTATTGATATGGGGATGGGCAACCCCGATCAACCGACTCCTCCACATATTGTCGACAAATTAGTTGAGGCGGCTCGGAACGGACGGAACCATCGGTACTCGGCCTCACGCGGTATTACCAAATTACGACATGCGATTTGTGCTTGGTATCAACGCAATTATGATGTCAGTTTGGATCCGGAAACGGAAGCCATCGTCACGTTAGGCGTCAAGGAAGGCTTGGCCCATTTAGCCTTGGCCATTATGGGTCCTGGCGATGTGGTACTCGCGCCGACTCCTACCTATCCCATCCACATGTATTGTTGCATTATTGCCGGAGGAGAAGTGCGTGGGGTGGAGCTGGGTCCTGATACCGATTTCTTTGACAATTTAACGCGAGCCTTCAAACAAACACAGCCCGCTCCCGTGGCCTTAATCCTCAGCTTTCCTCACAATCCCACCACTCAGGTGGTGGACCTCGAATTTTTTAAAAAGGTGGTCGAGTTTGCTTTGGAGCATGAGGTGTGGGTGATTCATGACTTAGCCTATGCCGATCTCGTGTTTGATGGATATCGAGCCCCGAGCTTACTGCAAATTCCTGAAGCTAAAAAAATTGGTGTGGAATTTTATTCGCTCTCAAAAAGTTACAACATGCCGGGTTGGCGAGTGGGGTTTTGTGTGGGGAATCCCGAACTCATCGGCGCCCTCACGCGGGTCAAAAGTTACTTGGACTACGGAATGTTTCAGCCCGTTCAAATCGCAAGTATTATTGCGCTCAATGGTCCGCAGGATTGTGTCAAAGAAATCGTTAGCCTCTATGAACAGCGACGGAATGCGTTGGTTCGTGGATTAAACCGCATTGGGTGGGCAATAGATTATCCGCGTGCCACGATGTTTGCCTGGGCCAAAATTCCGAAACCCTACCTGGGGATGGGATCGTTGGAATTTTCCAAATTATTGTTGCGGGAAGCCAAGGTGGCGGTATCGCCGGGTATCGGATTTGGTGAGGGCGGGGATGAGTTTGTGCGGTTTGCGCTGGTTGAAAACGAACACCGGATCTTCCAAGCCGTCCGCGGAATTCGTCAAGCGTTGAAATTGGGAGACGAGTCATAATGGATCAGGTCGTGAAGGTTGGATTGATTGGATTTGGCACAGTGGGTTCGGGTGTCGTGAAAATTCTCCAAAACAATGGCGACCTCATATCGCGGCGAGTTGGACGAAAAATCGTTCTCGCTAAAATTGCGGATTTAGATATCACGACAGATCGAGGGGTCACGGTTCCGTCGGGGACGTTAACCACAAATGTTCATGATATTCTGAACGATGATCAGATTGACATCGTGGTGGAATTGATCGGTGGGCATGAGCCGGCGAAACGATTTATTCTTCAAGCCCTCTCCAGCAAAAAAGGTGTCGTGACGGCGAATAAAGCTTTGTTAGCCGATCATGGCGAGGAGGTCTTTGAAGCCGCATTCAAGGCGCAAGCCGATCTAAGATTTGAAGCGAGCGTCGGGGGAGGAATTCCCATCATTCGTTCCCTCACCGAAGGCCTGGCAGGGAATCGAATGACGTCAATAACTGGTATTATGAATGGAACATCCAATTATATTCTGACCAGAATGACACAAGAAGGGCGGGACTTTGGCGATATATTGAAAGAAGCCACACGTGAAGGTTATGCCGAAGCTGATCCGTCTTTGGATATCGAGGGCATTGATGCCGCCCATAAATTAGTCATCATGGTCAATCTAGCCTATGGCACTCCCGTTCCTATGAGTGCCGTGTATACCGAAGGTATTTCCAAGATTTCTACGGTGGACATCGCTTTTGCGCGGGAATTGGGATTTACCATTAAATTATTAGGTATTGCGAAATTTCAGGATAGCGTGATTGAAGCCCGTGTGCATCCTGCGCTGGTTCCTTCGGAGTCGCCTATTGCTCAGGTCAATGGGGTGTATAACGCGATCCATCTGATCGGCGACGCCGTGGGAGATATTGTATTATATGGGCAAGGGGCCGGTTCTCTTCCTACGGCGAGTGCGGTAGTGGGGGATATTATTGATCTGGCCCGGAATCGAATACATGGGTCTTTCTCGCGGGTTCCGGTAACTTCATTTCAATGGGAGTCGCGCCAGCTGTTGCCAATTAAGCCTATGGCTGCCATTGAGAGTCGGTATTATTTGCGTTGTATGGTACAAGATGAACCTGGTGTACTTTCGACTATTTCAGGGATTCTGGGCCAACAGGGAATTAGTATTTCCTCGGTTCTTCAAAAAGGAAGAATGAAAGGACAACCGGTTCCCTTGGTGATCCTGACGCATCAAGCCCTTGAGCGGGGACTGCAATCTGCACTTCAGGAGATTAATGCTCTTCCCGTCGTTTCAGAGCCGACAACGGTGATACGGATGGAAGGCGTAGGATAAACATGGGTCGTTTTTCGCCGATACAGGTAGTATGAAAACGATGATACGGTGGCGTGGGATCATTGAGGAGTACCGGAAATTTCTCCCTGTGGGCGATCAGACGCCCATTGTGTCCTTGCAGGAAGGCAATACGCCGCTCATTCCTGCCACACGATTGGCGAAGACGGTCTGCCCTGGCCGAGAACTCTATTTGAAAATTGAAGGGGCGAATCCCACCGGGTCATTCAAAGATCGAGGGATGACCATGGCGGTTTCCAAAGCTCTGGAAAACAAGGCCAAAGGATTGATGTGCGCCTCGACGGGTAACACGTCGGCTGCCGCTGCGGCCTATGCTGCCAAATCCGGGTTGCCCGCTTACGTCGTGGTTCCGGCTGGAAAGATTGCCTTAGGCAAGTTAACCCAAGCGCTCATGCATGGCGCTCGCGTGATTCAAATAGAAGGAAACTTTGATCAGGCTCTCACCATTGTCAAAGCACTCTGTGAGGAGACGGCGATTGAATTAGTGAATTCCATTAATCCCTTTCGGATAGAAGGCCAAAAAACGGCAGCCATGGAAGTCTGCGATCAACTCGGGTATGCACCGGTCATTCATGCGTTACCAGTAGGTAATGCTGGAAATATTACCGCCTATTGGAAGGGCTATCGGGAATATCAAGAGGCGGGGCAATCACAGGGCGTACCTCGTATGTTCGGTTTTCAAGCGGAAGGAGCCGCTCCCATGGTCCGAGGTCATGTCGTGGAGTCACCCAACACGGTGGCCTCAGCTATACGCATTGGCAATCCCGCAAGTTGGACGTTGGCCCTTGAAGCGGTAAAAGAATCAAATGGATGCTTGCACATGGTCACCGACGAGGAAATTCTACAGGCCTACCAAATGGTGGCTTGTGAAGAAGGCGTATTTTGTGAGCCGGCATCGGCCGCCTCGATTGCCGGAATTTACAAGATGCACCGTGAAGGTCTCTTACCTCAAGAAGGTCCGATCGTCTGTACACTGACCGGCCATGGGTTGAAAGATCCCGATACGGGATTGTCCGTGTCCTATCGACCGGTCACAGTTCCCGCCACTCGCGAAGCCGTGGCAGCACAATTAACGGCCTAAATGGGTAGTGTGGCCATCACCAATACATATTCTCCAACTCCATGAATCTTCAACAGTGAGGCAAGGGTCGTGAAGAAAACGATCATGGTTCACATCGATGGAATCCCGTCTCATACTTTTGACGTCCTGGGATCGCGAACCGTGCTTCAAGCGGCCGAGACCCCGCATCTTGTTCATCTCACCAGCCATGGGGAGTTCGGGCGTTTAGGGATTCCCAAGGAATCGCGTCCATTTGTTGGGGAGCTGGCTCTCTTTGGATTGTTGGGGTATGACACGCAGAAGGGATTTGCCGGACCGGGGGCATATGAAGGTAAGAATTTAGAAGTGGTGCTTGATCGGAATGACGTGGCCTTTCTCTGCGATTTTGTCACCTTGCGCGCAGAAGATGGTTGGGGGGATGGGAAAAAACTTGGACCCGCGTTAGTGATGGACGATCTATCCGCTGGGGGCCTGGAGACAGAAGAAGCTCGAGATCTGATCGATACGATTAATGAACAATTGGTGTCAGAAAATATTCAGTTTTACCTGGGGCATCAGGCTCGTCATCTGATGGTCTGGGTGGGTGGGCACATGAAAATTGTTTGTCGAAATCCGCAGGAAGTTCTTGGTCGGCCCATTGATGGTAATCTGCCTACAGGGGAAGGTGCGCAAATTTTGTGCGAATTAATGGAGGCATCCCGTGCGATTCTTCGGCACCACCCGGTGAATCAAGAGCGAATCCATGCGGGATTGAAACCGGCGAATTGCTTGTGGCCATGGGGCCAGAGTAAGCCGGTGGAATTGTCGACCGTGAAAGAGCAATGGTCGATACAGGGTGCGGTCGTGTCTCAAAGCGGGCCTTATCGTGGCGTAGCCATGGCGAGTGGACTTCAGGTGGTGGATGTTGAGGATCATGGTGAAGATACATCTGAGTGCCTGCAAAGGATGTCCGTTATCGCCTCAAAAATTCTTGAGAAACAGGATTTGGCTTGTCTGCATCTTCCAATCGCGGCATGGGCCTCGCCCCAAGGATCGCCTGCCCAAGCTTCCATGTATGTGAAGATTCTGGAACAGATTGATGAACATTTGCTGGGACCGTTACAGCAATCTTACGTCGAAACGGCAGAGGGTCGGCTCTTTGTGGTGGCTACCCCTTGTGGCGTTGACGGTGATAAAGATTCGCCTCCGTTTGCGCGGTATGTGCTATCTGAAGGGCAGAAGTCAGATGGTGCCCCATCAATCAGGGCTTTCCATGATCAGGCAGTCTCGACCTCTCCTCTTCAAAACGCTGCGGCGTTCTTTGAACGGTTTTTCGGCAAAAAGTAATTGAGAATGGCGCGTTATGTTCAAAAGTTTGGTGGGACGTCAGTTGGAAGCATTGAACGCATTCAACACGTGGCCCAGCTCATTGAGAAAACCTACCGCGAAGGGCATCAGGTCGTCGTGGTTCTGTCTGCCATGAGTGGTGAAACGGACCGGCTTACTAAAATGGCCAGGGATGTGAGCCCGGATCCTGATACCCGAGAGCTGGACGTGTTACTCTCGTCCGGAGAACGCGTGACGATTGCCCTCATGGCGATGACGTTACAAAGTTTAGGAATCAATGCTCGATCATTTACGGGACGACAAGTAGGTATTGTCACGGATGGCGCCCATACCAAAGCTCGAGTGTCTCGTGTCGATACCAAGCGGGTGTTGGAGGCGTTGAACGGTGGGGTGGTTCCCATTGTGGCGGGGTTTCAAGGAATTAATGAAGCGTCTGACGTGACGACGTTGGGACGGGGCGGGTCGGATTTGACGGCGGTGGTTTTGGCCGCCGCCCTGGACGCGGATACGTGCTTAATCTATACCGATGTGGATGGGGTGTATACCGCCGATCCTAATATGGTGCCATCCGCTCGGCGCTTGGAGAAAATCTCATATGAAGAAATGTTAGAACTAGCCAGTTTAGGAGCCAAGGTCTTACAGACACGTTCCGTTGAGCTGGCGGCCAAACACCAGGTGCCCGTCGAAGTGCGGTCCAGTTTTCAGGACGGGCCGGGAACCCGTGTGGTAAAAGAGGATGCTGATATGGAACAAGTTTTAGTGTCAGGAGTCACAGGGGATCGCAATCAGGCCAAGCTGACGATTGTAGGAGTCCCTGATCAGCCTGGTATTGCCGCAAAGATCTTCGTGGCGATTGCGGAAGCCGCCATCAATGTCGATATGATTATTCAAAATGTCAGTCAGGATTCCTTGACGGACATTTCCTTTACGGTGCCAAGGGGAGATCTGAACCCCGCGATCACTCTGGTTCGAGATCTGGCTAAAGAGGTCGGCGCTCGTACGGTGGAAGTCAATGAATCGATTGCCAAAGTGTCGTTGGTGGGAGTCGGGATGCGGTCTCATTCTGGTGTGGCCGCACGCATGTTTGCGACCCTGTCCCGCGACGGGATCAATATTATGATGATCAGTACCTCGGAAATTAAGATTTCATGTGTCGTAGAAGAAAAATATATGGAATTAGCCGTGCGAGGTTTACATCAGGAGTTTGAGTTGGATAAACCGCCAGCCATCTAGGGTCTATGCTTTTCGACAAATCCCTGGCCCCAACGTAAGATGGACATATGAGCGCGATGACACAACAGAACCCAACCATTGAAATCTATGATACGACCCTACGAGATGGGTCGCAGGCTGAAGACGTGAGCTTTTCGGTCGAGGATAAGGTGCGAATCACGCTCAAGTTGGATGAATTGGGCGTGCACTACATTGAGGGGGGCTGGCCAGGGGCCAACCCAAAAGATATTGAGTATTTTCAGATCATCAAAGCCACGCCGCTCCAACAGGCGAAAATTGTGGCGTTTGGTTCGACGAGGAAAGCGAAGAATGCCGCAAAAGATGATCCGACGCTGGAGGCGCTGCTTTCGGCGGAGACCGATATTGTCACCATTTTCGGGAAAAGTTGGGCACTGCATGTCACCGAGGCTTTGGAGACCACCCTGAACACCAATTTGGAACTCATTGAAGATTCCATCGCCTTTCTGCGGTCTAAAGGCCGGCAGGTGTTTTACGATGCCGAACATTTTTTCGATGGCTATAAATCCGATCCCTCCTATGCCTTAAAGACCATCGAAATCGCCGCGACAGCGGGAGCTGAACGGATTATCTTGTGTGATACCAACGGTGGCACCATGCCTTGGGAGATTCGGGAGATGGTCTCAATCGTACGGGAACACTGCTCTGTGCCGTTGGGCATTCATGCTCACAATGATGCGGAAATGGGCGTGGCAAATTCTTTAGTCGCCGTTGAGGCGGGTGTGACCCACGTTCAGGGGACCATCAATGGGATCGGCGAGCGGTGTGGGAATGCGAATCTCTGTTCCATCATGGCGAACTTGGAATTGAAAATGGGTCGAACGGCATTAGGCCATGGAAAGTTAGCCAATCTGAGGGCTACCTCTTACTATGTGGCGGAAATAGCGAATCTGTTGCCAAATAAACGCCAGCCCTATGTAGGGGATACCGCGTTTGCTCATAAAGGTGGTGTGCATATTCATGCCGTGCAAAAAAATCCGCTCACGTACGAGCATGTCCAGCCAGATCAAGTCGGTAATCACCGGCGGGTGTTGATTTCGGATAATAGCGGGCGCAGCGCGGTCTATGGAAAGATGGAGACCTTTGGGTTGGATCTTCCGCAGGATAATCCCAAGGTGAAGGAATTATTGGAGTCTCTCAAAACCTTGGAATATGAAGGCTACCAGTTCGAGGGTGCCGAGGGATCGTTTGAACTCCTGGTGCGCAAAGCGTTGGGTACCCATACGCCTTCTTTTGAACTGCTCGGGTGCCGCATTATTGTGGAGAAGCGCAAAACACAAGAAGAGCCGATATCCGAAGCCACGATTATGGTCAAAGTTGGTGATGTGGTCGAACATACGGCTGCGGTCGGGGATGGTCCAGTCAATGCCCTAGATCATGCCCTGCGAAAGGCCTTGGAACATTTCTACCCCCAACTCAAAGAAGTCAAGCTCCTGGACTATAAGGTTCGAGTCTTAACTGGACTGAGAGGAACGGGATCGCGCGTCCGGGTGTTGATCGAGTCCGGAGATCACAAAGAAAAATGGGGGACCGTCGGTGTGTCAGAAAATATCATCGAAGCCAGTTGGCAGGCCTTGGCGGATAGCATTGAATATAAGCTCATGCGTGAAAAGTCCTAGGTATATCGCGAATTTTCTTTCCCGGTGCCTCTCGCCACTGGATTTGTCCGTTATGGATAAGGCCCTGAAAAGTAAGAGGTTCTTGACAAGATTGCCGAGTGGGGTTACGTTCTGCCATTCGAGGCCGTCAGGAGATTGGACATCCTGTCCCGTTTCGCTCCTTTCACAATCATTTGCCAGGGGGTATTGATTATGCGGAAGGCGGACATCGCCGACATCATTACGGAAACTGCCGGGATTCAGAAAGCTGATTCCATGGAAATGGTGGAGCAAGTCTTGGACTTAATCAAGGCGATGCTTCAGCAGGGAGAAGTGGTGAAAATCGCAGGATTTGGTAATTTTGTGGTTCGAAGCAAAGGGGAACGAAAGGGGCGAAATCCGCGAACCGGCGAGGAAATTGCTATCACCCCGCGTCGGGTCGTGTCCTTCCGGCCAAGTGCCCTTTTTAAACAATATGTCAATTCTGAAGGTCAGGGCGTATCATGACCATGGTGTGACCAGACATGGCAGCGGGGACGAAACAGGAGGAGAAGACGGGATATAAGATAGGGGAAGTCGCCTCGTTAACCAATCTCCCTTCGTATGTGCTCCGGTTTTGGGAATCAGAATTTATTTTCTTGAAACCCAAGAAAAGTCAGGGCAAACACCGAATTTATACGAAAGCCGATATCGAAACGATTTTTGAAATTAAACGGATGCTGTATGAAGAGGGCTATACGATTGCAGGCCTGAAACGGTTGTGGTATCGGAAGAAAAAAGGCGGAAAATCGGTTCAAGTGCCGAAAGATCGTGTAGAAAAAGCTAAAGTGGAATTGCAAGGAATCTTAAAGCTCTTAGGTCGGCGATCGGCTTAAGGTGGGCGATGCACCGATTGAGGGATTACTAACCATGTTTGGCGGGGCGTAGCGCAGCCCGGTAGCGCACTCGCTTGGGGTGCGAGAGGTCGGCCGTTCAAATCGGCTCGCCCCGACCAAATTTTACGGGAAGTAAAAAGGAAAGAATAAGAAGGAAGTGGCCCTTCTCTTGTGACTGGTGTTCTTAACTCTGCAAGTCTTCATCCTCTATTAAGTCTTCACTGTCAGGCATCCCATACGCCACAAATTTCGCATACGAAAGATAAATTTGGCTGCTATCTCGCATCGCCGTTGCCCCGGCCTTCATCCGCTGGAACTTCACTTGGTCGGGTGCCGCCTCACTTTTTTGTAAGACCCCGACGTATTCTTCTAACAAAATTGAATAGCGTTGCATGGCCTGCTCAATTTCCATATAGGCTTGCATGACGTCTTCTTGCATTGATTGTCCTCCACGAAAATAATTTTCACCTTACAAAAGCCCATCACGCCGGTCAACTTTCATAGATAGAACGGAAGAAAAGGGATTCGATTCCTTGAGGATTTGACGGGGAGATAAGGAAAGGGCCAGGTGGTGATTCACACGTTTGACCCGTTTTTCTCGTATTCAGTAGAATGCCGTGGCCTAAGTTGGAGAATCCCCTCGTGTCTGGTGTTCAAAGAGAAAATGCCCACAGCCTAGTTGCTTCCCTTCATGAATACTCCGCCCCTCCCATGGATATCCGTTGTCATTCCCATCAAAGATGAACGGGAAAATATCCCGTTATTAGCCAGCCAGCTGCGTGAATTTTTTGAGGGACGGGCAGAGAGTGCCACCGCTTCATTTGAATTAGTGTTTGTGGATGATGGAAGCACGGATGGTAGTGAAGCCGTGTTGGACGAACTCGTCCAGAAATCTGTCACGGTTCGAGTGATCCACTTAGATAAAAATCATGGGCAAACAGCGGCCTTTGATGCGGGGTTTCGACAGGCCAAAGGGAATCTCATTGCCACGATGGATGGAGATCTGCAATATGATCCTTCCGATTTTTCCAAGCTGCTCCCGTTGGTGAACACATTTGATTTGGTGTGCGGTCGGCGCGCGGCACGACATGACAATATGGTGCGTCGGTGGTCATCAAGAATCGCCAATCGGGTGAGGGATTGGGTCGTGCATGACGGCATTGCCGATACGGGATGTTCGTTGAAAATTTTTCGACGGGCGGTCATCGAACGAATGCCATTGTTTAAAAACATGCATCGGTTCTTTCCTGCGCTGGCGCAAATGTATGGCTTTACGGTGGCGGAAGTCCCTGTCCAGCATTTTCCTCGGACGCATGGCCAGTCTAAATATGGCGTGGGGAATCGACTCTTTGTCGGATTGTATGATCTGTGCGCGGTCCGCTGGATGCAAAAACGCTGTTTGAACTATAGGATGCGGGAATTTCAACTTCCCAAACCTCATGACTGAATGGTCGTAGATGGATTTCACTTCACTCTCAACGGAAGAATTGGTCTGGTTAGGGATTGGATTTTTTGGCCAAAGTCTCTTTTTCTCTCGGTGGTTACTCCAGTGGTTTGTTTCGGAGAAGAAAGAGGAAAGCCAAATTCCGGTGTCGTTTTGGTATATGAGTTTAACGGGAAGTGTCATTGTGCTCGCGTATGCCATTCATAAAATTGACCCGGTGTTTATCGCCGGACAAAGTGTCGGGACTGTGGTCTATATTCGCAATCTTATTTTGATTCATCGCGCAAATGAACGAGTCAAGAGTGGATAATCCATCAAATCGATCAGACTCGTCTTCCCCGCTTCCTTCTTCTCTCTCATTCGGGTTTTCTCAATCTTCAGTCACACATGTTGTCCTATTAGTGATGTTGGGCATCTGGCTGTTCGGCCTCGAAGGCGGATGGCTGGGCGGGCTGGAAATGAGTGGCTTGGGGCTGACCGATCGGGACGAAGGCAGTAATGCCGAAGCGGCCCGAGAAATGCTGGAAACCGGAGATTGGATCTCACCCACCCTCAATTACGAACCGCGATATGCGAAACCCGCGTTCGTGTACTGGCTCATAAGCGGCTCCTATTCCCTGTTTGGTATCAATGAATTTGCCGCGCGATTCCCCTCGGCCGTTTCGGGACTCTGTGTCCTGTTGTTGCAATATGCATTTGTCTATCGATGGCTTGGCGCGCCGCTGGCGTTCTTGTCGTCGCTCATGCTGCTGCTCAATATGGAATTTCTGGCTATCAATCGTATGGTGTTAACCGACCCGGAGTTGGTCGTGTTCACCACCGTAGCTGGCTATAGTTGTTGGCAGGCCCTTCAAAATCATACGAAATCCAGTCGATGGTGGTTTGTGTGCTTTTATCTGGCCATGGGGTTCGGCATGCTGGTCAAGGGACCGGTCGGCATCATCATTCCATTGATCGGAGTGATTCCCTATCTCACACTCACCCGGCAATGGAAATATTTTTGGCAAAAGGGATATCCGATACTCGGCATCGGCCTGGTCTTCCTGGTGGCCGGCCCCTGGTATCTCGCCATGTTCAATATTCATGGTGACGCCTACTGGTCTGCAGCACAAGCCAACACCACCGGTCGGTTCATGAATCCTATGGAGGGCCATGGCGGGACGTTCTTTTTTTATGTACCCATCTTGCTGCTGGGGTTCTTCCCGTGGAGTGCGTTTTTGCCCTCAGTACTCTATCAATCATTGAAACAGTGGAAAGCCTATTGGCACGGGCAGGACTTTGCCTCAAAAGAGCAGAATTTGGAATTCTTTCTCAGTCTCTGGGTTGTGGGGCTCTTGATTTTTTTTACCCTTTCGGCCACACGATTGCCGCATTATATTTATCCGCTGTTTCCAGCCGCAGCCATCTTGGTCGCGCTATGGTGGAAACGTTTTCAAGCCATGGTGTTGCCGCCGGATTGGCGAATGGCTCGACGGCTTCTTCTGGGAATAGGCTATGTGTTAGGGATTGCCATCATTGTCGCCCCACCGATCTTTCACCATTTTATCCAGCAAATTACCAAAGAGTTTCCCGCTGCGGTGCATGTGGATTTTGGATGGCTCCCAACGATCTTGGGCGTCGTCATTGTTGTGGGAACCATGGGCATCCGACTTTGTCTGGATTCAGAAACAAAACGATCCTGGGCAGTGGGAATAGCCTGTGGGATGATGGTGATCTTTAGTGTGCTCCTCGTGAAAGGCGCGGTACCGGTGTATCACATGTATTTCATCGAACCGCCTCAGCAATTAGCGGCGATTGCCGGATTTAACTTGGGGAAAGATGATCGTCTGTTGCAAGTCGGAAGAAAGCGACCTTCCCTCAGTTTCTATGCTCAACGCAAGGTACATTTTCTGGGTTCGCACGATGAACAGGAATGGCAAGCGCACTTGGCTGCCCCAGGCAAGAAAATGATTATCCTGCAGACGCCGCTTCGTCGAGATTTACCAGAAGCGGTCTCCGATTGGACGGTTGTTCTTGAGCACGGTGGCTTCTCACTCCTCTCCAGCGAACCGTTGCTGTAGGGAAATCGAGTTTAAGGAGTGAGCCGAGCCTGCCAATACCCAGGTTTTCGGTGCGCATGGGCTACCGCAGCCAGGATAATTTTCTCTCCACGAATAAAGTAAGGGATGTAGTAGGGAAAAATGGGGCAGTTTACTCGACGATAACCATCGTCTCGCTCATGCCATAAAAACGGGTCTTCTCCGATTCGATCAACAACAAATGCAATCTCATCTCGAAACCGTTTGCCCAGGCCAGGTTCTTTGCCTTCGTACCAAAGAGCAGATTTAATGAGTTCCTGGCGAGCCTCGTCCAGGAATTCAACAATCATCGGATGAGTTTGTCGTCAAGCTCTGAGAAAACTTCACTGGCAGGTCTGGTTTGAATCTCGCCTCGGTCATAACGCATGATACGTTCGCGAATTTCCAGGCCCCAGGCTTCGTCGACTTCTGGTGACGGACCGGGTTCACTGGATGCGAGAAGGCGATGCGCCAAGGTGAGGCGTTGTTTCAGTGGAAGGTGTTCGGCTTCTTGGAGGATTTCTTCTATTGTTTTCATAGGGAAATTGTACAGGATGCCTGGAGTGGTGTCATCTAGACTGGGCGTTTTGTCAATATGATAAGTTTGTGGTTTCTCGACGGCGACGAAAATGCGCTCAAGGAATTGTTTCGCGTAATAGGGAGAGTCTTTTGAGATGTATGCGTGAAGATCTTGAAGGTCAGTTCGAGCTCGATATGACCACTCAATTTTCATGGCCAAGGATTTCAGCTTTGAGCTGTTAGTGAGAAACCGTTCGTCCTGTCTCGATATCTGCCAGTCCAGTTTCCAATCTCTGTTTCACGTACAATTCATACATGATATCGTTCCATGTCACCTGGTCTGATAGTTGTTCAAGAATTTCACGGGCAGCTTCTTTGGCTGTGGCCATAATCTTTTTCTCCAATTGACGAAAGGTTCAAGGTATCCCTTATGCTATAACAAAAATAGCTTACCAGATCATTTATTGCGAATACATCTGGGATAGAGAGCTGGATTTATCAAAAAGTGGCCAGGTTCTTCATGTTTATAAGGGTTAAACCATCTTTGAAATGAGAAAGAATGGGGGAGCTCCTTTGGGCGCGCCCAGTAAGGAAAAGATCATCCTGAAAACACCTCTCAGTCGTGTCATTCCCTAAGTCACCTTCCATTGGACAGTCGTCCTTGAACATGGTGGCTTCTCGCCCCTTTCCAGCGAACCCCTGTTGTAAAGAAATTCCCTTGACTTATTTCCGTGATTGACGAAGAATTGCGGACCTGTAGACTGGTATCCGATTATTTGGTTGGAATCAGTTAATTTTAGGGTAATGCCGGGTTTCGGCCAGACAGCCGAGGTCCTTTTGTTTCGGCCAAAGAACCCAAAACCATGGACGCCCCGTCCGGCCTCAATTGGATGAGACGGACGCAAGAGTGAGGAGAGCGGACCAACTCGCGGACTCTATCCTGAGTCCTGAACTGGTCGAAGGATCGAAAGGCTCAGACAAGCCCGCCTGGTCGATCGACTCAATCCATTGGTAAATCGCTGAAAAAACAATAATTTCCCCACCGTATTGGGATGATTTATTAAGGGGAAAGAGGTATTCTTTCGCACCAATGGTTTCTTGAAACTAGCAATGTAATTATCGCGAAAGTTTTGTCTTTTTTCCAACCGGCCTCCGCTATTTAAGAAACTGGATCTGTGCCTGAACCTCGCGACAAATCTCTCGAATCCTGGATCTGGGACGCTGCCTGTTCGATTCGCGGAGCCAAAGACGCGCCGAAATACAAAGAGTTCATCCTTCCGCTCATCTTCACCAAACGCCTCTGCGACGTATTCGACGACGAGCTGAACCGCATCGCCAAGGAAGTCGGCTCACGCGCCAAAGCCTTCAAGCTGGTCAAGCACGACAAGAAACTCGTCCGGTTCTTCCTTCCGCTGGAGCCAAAGAACACCGACGAATCCGTCTGGTCAGTTATCCGCACACTCTCAGAGAAGATCGGCGAGAAGCTCACCACCCATCTGCGCGCGATTGCGGATGCCAATACGCTGCTCAAGGGTATCATTGATCGGGTGGACTTTAACGCCACCACACACGGCCAGCGAGACATTGACGACGACCGCCTCAGTAATCTCATTGAAGCGATCAGTGCCAAGCGGCTCGGGTTGAACAACGTCGAGCCTGACATCATCGGGAGAAGTTATGAGTATCTCATTCGCAAATTTGCAGAAAACAGTGGCAAAAGCGCGGGTGAATTCTACACCCCGGCCGAGGTCGGTCTGGTCATGGCACGCATCATGGACGCGGAGCCGGGCATGGACATCTATGACCCCTGTTGTGGTTCCGCCGGTCTGCTCATCAAATGCGAGCTGGTGCTACAGGAAAAAATGAGCCTGCGTTCCCGTAAGACCTTCGCACCCGCCAGGCTCTACGGCCAGGAATTTATCCCGGATACATGGGCCATGGCCAACATGAACATGATCATCCACGACATGGAGGGCGAGATACAGATCGGCGACAGTTTCAAGAATCCGAAGTTTCGCAAAGGAAATCGACTCCAGACCTTCGACCGTGCCGTTGCCAATCCTATGTGGAACCAGGACTGGTTCAAGGAAAAAGATTACGACGCCGACGAACTCGACCGCTTCCCCAAGGACGCAGGCTATCCCGGAGGCAAAGCCGACTGGGGTTGGGTGCAGCACATCCTCGCCAGTCTCAAGCCGAAGGGCCGCGCCGCCATCGTGCTCGACACCGGAGCCGCCTCGCGCGGCTCCGGCAATGCCAACACCAACAAGGAAAAAGACGTGCGCCGCTGGTTCGTGGAACAGGATCTCATCGAGGGCGTCATCTACCTTCCGGAAAATCTGTTCTACAATACCACCGCGCCCGGCATCATCCTCTTCCTGAACAAAGCCAAGGCGAAGGAACGCAAAGGAAAACTCTTCCTGCTCAACGCCGCCACCGAGTTTGCCAAGGGCGATCCGAAAAACTACCTCCCGGAGGACGCCATCACCCGTATTGCAGACACTTTCAAGGCGTGGCACGAGGTGGAGAAATACAGTCGCGTCGTCCATCACGAGGAAATAACCAAAAACGACTTCAACATCTCCCCCAGCCGCTACATCCACACCGGCGCAGGCGAGGAATACCGGCCGCTTGCCGAGATAGTCGAGGAACTCGACGCGCTTGAGGAAGAGGCCAAGGCGACGAACAAGGCGCTAAGGGCTGTTCTGGAGAAAATCCGCTTATGAAGAAGTTCCCTGCGAGCAAAGCGAAAATCAGCGGCCCCAGGGGAAAAGCTCCTCAATCGATTTCAAGGGGCGAGGGCACAACTCACCGCTCGGATTTGTATCAATCCATCGCCGAAGTAATCCGCGCCGCCCGCACCAATGCGTATCGTGCTGTCAACTTCACGATGGTCGAAGCCTACTGGAACGTCGAGCGGATGATTGTCGAGGACGAGCAACGCGGGAAGGAACGGGCGAAGTACGGGGCCGCGTTGCTCAGGAACCTGTCCGTCCGCCTGACCCAGGAATTCGGGAAGGGCTTCACAGAGACAAATCTCAAGTATTTCCGCCAGTTTTATCTAGCGTTCCCGGCGCAATCGGCATCCGGAATTGGTCACACGCTGTGTGACCAATTGACCTGGTCTCACTATCGGCTCCTGATGCGAGTGGAAAAGCCTAGTGCCCGGGCCTGGTACCAGAGGGAAGCCATCGACCAGAACTGGACAGTCAGCGCCCTGGAGCGGCAAATCAACTCTTTGTACTACGAACGCCTGCTACTGAGCCGCGATCATGCGCCGGTCATCGAGGAAATGCAGGCGAAAACCGCTGCGCTCACTCCAACGCCCAAGGATTTCATTGCGGCCAGCGCTTCCGTCCGGTGGACAAAACCCGTTTCGCATGTCCGAAGTGCGGGAACAGCATCAAGGCGGTGATCTTATGAGCGCGTCCATGACACGGGCGAAAATCCCGGAGGGAGGACATTCCGGTCCGACGGTCGAGTTACCGGAGCGATGGCAAATGGAGACGCTCGGCAAGATTGCGGCTGGCTTTGTTAGCGGAGGGACACCCTCAACTAAGAATAATGAGTTTTGGAAGGGGAATATCCCATGGATAACCAGCAAGTGGCTTAACTTCAAATTGCACCTCGAATCCGGTGAGAAGTTCATTTCCGAGGACGCGTTGAAGCAAAGCACCACAACCGTCGTTCCGAAGAACAATCTCATTTTCGCCACACGTGTCGGAGTCGGAAAGGTTGCTGTTAACAACCTCGACTTGGCCATCAACCAAGACCTTGCAGGGGTTTTGGTACACTCCGATTGCCATGACATCCGTTTTCTGGCGTATCAACTCCGTTCTGACCGAATCCAGAGAACGGTCGTTTCCCAAAAACGTGGCGCAACGATTCAAGGCATCACACGGGATGCTCTCAAGGAGTTGGAAATCTACCTCCCACCCCTCGCCGAGCAGCGGAAGATTGCGGGGGTGTTATGTCTGGTGCAGCAGGCAATTGAGCAGCAGGAAAAACTGATCGCCCTGACCACGGAACTGAAAAAGACCCTCCTCCACAAACTCTTCACGGAGGGCCTCCATGGCGAACCCCAAAAACAAACCGACATCGGCCCCATGCCCGAGAGTTGGAATGTGAAAAGACTCGATGATTTCTGCATTCTACAAAGGGGATTCGACATCACAAAAAAGGAGCAGATACCTGGCAACATTCCTGTGGTATCTTCCGGGGGTATTGCTAGTTATCACAACATTGCAAAAGTCAAAGGACCAGGAGTAGTTGTTGGTCGAAAGGGTACACTAGGCACAGTACATTACGTTGACATGGATTATTGGCCACACGACACGACGCTATGGGTGAAGGACTTCAAGGGACATGATCCTCTATTCACTTCCTACTTTCTCAAGACACTTCGATTCGAGCGCTATAATTCTGGGGCATCGAACCCAACCTTGAACCGTAATACCGTTCACGCAGAACTTGTTGCTTACCCCAAACCAAAGGAACAGGTAGAGATTGGGCGCATCCTAAGAACGGTAGAAAATAAAGGGCGCTTGCATGAGCGCAAGCATGTCGCGCTCACAGCCCTATTTCACACAATGCTACACCAGTTGATGACGGCGCAGGTTCGCGTGGATGATTTAGATCTCTACACTGCCAATTTAACAGGAAACCGTGTAGTATAAACACGGAGTTTAACATGACTCTATCCCACCATTCGGCACCGGGCATCAGCGCTGCATTCAGCTACCAGTTTGAACGCGCCCTGTATTGGTTGGCGCAGAGCCCATCAGGTTCCATCATCGGCATAGAGACCGATGATGACGTTGCTGTGCGTGGGGCGGACGGGTCGCAGTTATTGGAGCAGGATAAACACTCCATTTGCGACGACGTCAAACCATTCGGCGACCGTTCCAGGGGGTTGTGGAACACCTTGTCAATTTGGATTGAGGCGTTGGATGATAGGGAAGTGGAAGCCGATGCGACCAGATTTTTAATGGTTACAAACAAGGTGTTACCGGAATGCATCGCCAAACAAATCGGTCGCGCTAATTCCGAAGCCCAGGCTAAAGCTTGCATAAAAGCATTGGAAGCGGCCGTCCCCAAACCCCCGCAGGACATCTCCCACCTTGTTCAGCGTGTCTTGCGCTCCAATTCGCGAACAAGCCTCAGGAAGCTCATATTGCAATGCGAATTGGCCGATGCGTCGCAAGCTACAGGTGGACATGAACTGCACGCCAAAACCGTCGCTCAACTACAGTTGCCAGAATGGTGCTTGGCAGGCGCGGATTCCATTGCCAACGAACTTTTAGGTTGGTTGCATAAGACGGCAATGGCTGCATGGCAGCAAAAGCAGCCGGCATGGATTCAACGTGATCATTTTGCTAATCAGCTTTACGCGGTCATTGATAGACGAAAACGGCAACTTACCCGTGAGCGGGCGGAGCATCTTATCCCAGTAGCCGACGACAAGATTGGACAGGAAAAGGGCAGTCTTTTTGTAAAGCAACTCCACTTGGTCACTGATGACGACGGAATCGTGGACAACGCAATTCGCGAATTAATTCGCTGCAATATCGAGAAAAGCCGCCTTTCCGTGGAGGGAAACGTCACTGATGACGAGTGGAAAGCATTCGAGACCGCGTTGCTATCCCGCTGGGGAAAGATTCGCGCGCGCGTCATTCGCATGAAGAAGCTGGAACCGGAGGAGGACATTGGCTTTGAAATTTTTACGGAGACGACGGAGGAGCATCGCGAAAAACTAGCTGGCAGTGACACTGAGCAGGTCTATCTCACTTCAGGTACCTATCACCGGTTAGCCGGCATGATTCGAGTCGGGTGGCATCCACGATTCGAAGAACTCATGAGCAAACTCAAGGCATCATGATTGATGTTCTGTTTGAACAGCGGGTAATCCAAAACACTGGCCTCGCTGCTGAGGCAATCTGGCAGGCCGTGCACGATTCCTACGAGGCGAATGATCGAACACAAGGTGTGGCGCTACCGTTGGCATTTCTCGTATTGCCACTCACGTTTCACAAGCGCACTGCAACCATTTTAGCCTCGAAAACTCAACCGGGCGCAGTCTACAAGGCGCTCGCTGATGACCGTGAAGTCACCGTCGGTCTACAGGAACGGATGCAAGCGATGTCGGAACGCACGTTTCACGCGCTCTCGATCGGTTTTCACACTGGCCTGCTCCGGCTCGATCAAGACCACCAGCGACAACTGGTTCCGGGTAAGAAAACTCCGCCAGTGTCACATGTGACGGACGAGGTGAAGATCATCTTGAATGCTGCCAAACGAGTCGGCCATGCCTTCAGCGAAATGACTCTGGTGCAACTATCTACTCACTTGAACATCCGATTCTAATGAAACTCACGATCCTCAAAGTCATTCTCTGGCCCAAGGACTTGAACTACGCCCCTCGTATCATTCATTTCGTGCCTGGAAAGATCAATATAATCACCGGTGAGAGCGCGACAGGTAAATCTACTCTGACCTCCATCATCGACTATTGTCTTGGCAGCGAGAAATGCTCTATCCCTGTCGGTTTGATTCGCGAGGTGACCGGCTGGTTTGGCCTCCACCTTCAACTGGCTAATACCGAGATGATCGTCGCCCGACGCAACCCAGGGGACCAACAAACAACGACTGATCTTTATTGGGCAGAGGGTTTGACGCTGACCGTGCCGTCGACCGTCGAGAAAAACGCACGGGTGGAAGACCTGAAAAACCGCTTCAATCAAATCTCGCATCTTCCCTCTCTCGATTTTTCCACGGATGAGAATGTGGGCTTTGGCGGGCGCCCGAGCTTTCGCGACATGGCGGCATTCAACTTCCAGCCACAGCACATCGTTGCCAATCCCTACACCTTTTTCTACAAAGCGGACACCACCGAGCATCGAGAAAAATTACGCATCATTTTTCCCTTCGTGCTCGGTGCAATTGACGCAAATACACTAGCCAAACAACGCGAGTTGAAAGACACCGAACGTGAGCATGATCGACTCCGCCGCGAATTGGATGCGCGCCTCGGTGCTGCCCGCGCTTGGGAAGCGGAGGTGGAAAGTTATTATTTGCAGGCGCGAACGCTAGGCTTACTGCCCGATTCACCACCACCCGAAGCAGGCTGGCCTCTGGACAAATACATTCTTGAGTTACAGAAGGTTCCAGTGACCGTCCGCACATTGGACATTCCTGATATTCAAGAAGGAACCGGCGAGGCCGCCGTCACGGAGCTGACGCGCTTAGTGAACGAGGAGGATCGGCTTGGCCAGGAAATTGGCTCCATTCGGCGACGACTTGGCAAGCTTGATCAACTCTCGTCTTCTGTCGACGAGTATGGCACTACGCTCACAGGTCAAGAGGACCGGATGCAAGGTGTCGGCTGGTTCGAGGAAAAAGTGCAAAATACGCATGAGTGTCCCGTTTGCGCTGCGGTACACACCGAGGGCAATCCTCGTCTCGCCGAGCTGCAAACCTTGGCCCAAGAATTGAAATCGCTTACTGCCTCGGTTCATCAAGCTCCGGCTAAGCTCGATCAGGAGCTTGCTGTATTGCGTCAGGAACTTCGCCAACGTGAAACGGCAATCTCCAAAGTCAGTCACAAGCGAAAATTCCTAGAAGGCCGCTCCGCAGCCTTGTCCGCTCAGCGGCAGCGTGTTCGGCAGATTTATCTTTTCGTCGGGCGTGTTGAACAGGCATTGGAAAATGTCAGTGCCAGCCGTAACGTCGATGAACTTCGCACGATCATGCAGACTTTGGCGCAGAAAATTGCCACACTGAAACGGGACCTTGATCCTCGTGTTCAACGCGATCGCCTTAACGCTGCTCTTGACACCGTGTCGGCAAAAATTGCGGACTATGCTCGCCTCTTGCAACTTGAGCACGCTACTGAAAACGTTCGCCTCAATATCCGGGAACTAACCTTACAATTTGGCCCGCTGTCTGGTCGGACTGATTTTCTTTGGGAGGTAGGGAGCGGCCAAAACTGGGTGGGGTATCACGTGGCTGGTTTACTGGCATTGCATGAGCACTTCATCACCTTAAGCAGCAACCCAGTGTCCCGCTTCCTTATCATCGATCAGCCAAGCCAAGTCTATTTTCCAGAAGCGTGGCCATCCATAGAACAGGCTCCTGGTGGGCAAACCCAAATCGATGAATCTCCTGACATTAATGGTGTACGTCGGATTTTCAGCGCCCTTTCCCACTTTTTGGATGCGGTCGCGGGACAGTTTCAGGTGATCGTGACCGAACACGCCGGGGCAATTACCTGGGATGGAATCTCTCACGTACATCTCGTGGGTAACTGGCGTCATGGCCATGAAGAGTTCCTCATCCCCGCAGCTTGGCTGGAAAACCGAAGAGATTACTAGTTTTTTTGCACTAATGCCTGCTTTCTCCGATTCGGCCGGTGCCAAAGGAAATCCTATAGCTTTGGAGAACAGGGAAGATCGTTTCGACGAACTTTTTGAGACTTTCGAGGAATGCCGTGAGCCTAATTGGGACGGCTACGGCGCGCAACCTGTATGCAACGAGACGTATCGTTTGGCATGTGAATTCTTGACCGCTTTTCCGGGCGACACGCCCGCTCCCTCAGTGGGCGCTGAGCCGGATGGGCACCTTACTGTCGAATGGTATCGGTCACCCGAACGAACCCTCTCCGTGAGCATCAGCGCCGACGGAAACTTGCATTTTGCAGCTCTTCTCGGAGTAACAAAGGCTTACGGCACAGAGCCATTTGTCGGTGAAGTGCCTAAAATTATCTCTGACCTGATTCACCGGGTGACCGCTACATGAACAATGGGGGAGGAAGAAAGATGGAAAGAATGGAGCGCCTGAGACCTGAGATCCAACGGCTCTTCACCGCCAAGGAGGAGCGCCGGGTTCGGCTGGCAGCCCTGCCGTTCCCTGAAAAGGTGCAAGCTGTCGTCCAAATGCAGCAGATGACCGCGCCCCTGTTGCGTGCCCGAGGTAAACGCGTTCTGGTCTGGGCACTACCACAGTCTGAGATGTGAGCTATGCCATCGCCTGGCGAACACAAAACCGTCCAAGCCCGCATCCTCCAATACGCGCAGGAGATCGGCTGGCGTTTTGTGCCACGTGCCGAAGCCGAAGCACGGCGGGGGTTTGATGATGACGGCCTCACACCCCAGGATTGTGCCCGCCCGGCCTCGCTCTACTTTGGAGACTTGCTGCACGCCCTGGTCCTCGCTTTCAATCCACAATACAAAGAGGCCGAAGGCGCACTGATCGGGGAGTTTCAACGTCTGAATGCGGCCATCACCGGCAACCGTGAATTTCTCACCTACCTCCGCAACCAAGGAAAATTTTTTTGTGCCGAGGAGAACCGCGAACTGGATCTCGCGCTCATAGATTACGGGGACCTCTCCCGTCCGTGTGAGCAGTGGCGGAATGTGTATGAGGTGACGGAGGAATTTTACACCCACAACGGCACATACGGCACACGCGAGGATGTGGTGTTTCTGATTAACGGCATTCCGGTGCTGTTTATTGAGTGCAAGAACGCAAGCAAGCAAGAAGCAATCGCGCTCGGAGTGGACCAGGTTCGCCGGTACCACACCGAAACGCCGGAGGTGATGGTGCCGCAGATGCTGTTTACCGCCACGGAGGCTATCGGCTTTGCGTATGGAGTGACGTGGAACACGGTGCGGCGGAATCTTTTTAACTGGAAGCACGAGGAAACGGGGAATCTTGAAGCCAAAGTCAAAAGCTTCTGCACGGTAAAACATCTCCTGCGCTCTCTCAAGGATTTCATCCTCTTTGCAGAGAAGGAAGAGGAACTGCAAAAAATCATTCTCCGCCAACACCAGACGAGCGCAATAGACAAGGTGGTGGCTCGCGCGCTGGACCGGAAACGGGCTCGCGGCCTTGTGTGGCACACGCAGGGCAGCGGTAAGACCTACACGATGATTAAGGCCGCCGAATTGCTATTTAAAGCCCCGGAGGCGGAGAAACCGACCATTCTGCTGCTGATCGACCGCAACGAGCTGGAAGATCAAATGCTCAAAAATCTGGCGGCAGTCGGGCTGGGTAACGTGGCGCACGCAGATCGCATCACTACCCTCAACAAGTTGATGGACGCAAACGGGCAGGACTATCGGGGCATTGTCGTGACAATGATTCACAAGTTCCGCGATATGCCCGCAAACCTGAACCTGCGCCGGAATATCTTTGTGCTGATTGACGAGGCCCATCGCACAACGGGCGGTGACCTTGGCAACTTTTTAATGGCGGGCCTGCCAAACGCCAGTTTTATTGGTTTTACGGGCACCCCGGTGGATAAGACGGCCTATGGCAGGGGAACGTTTAAGACTTTCGGGTGCGAAGACGACAAAGGCTACCTGCACAAATATTCCATCTCCGAGAGCATTGAAGATGGAACGACCCTGCCGCTGTATTACAGTCTGGCCCCCAATGAGATGCTTGTGCCACACGAGATCATGGAACAGGAGTTCCTGTCGCTAGCCGAGACAGAAGGCATCGCGGATATCGAGGAACTGAACAAGATCCTGGAACGCGCGGTGAACTTAAAAAATTTCCTCAAGGGCAAGGACCGCGTTAAAAAGGTGGCCAGCTTTGTGGCCGACCATTTTCGGGAAAACGTGGAACCTCTGGGCTACAAGGCCTTTCTCGTGGCGGTGGACCGTGAAGCGTGTACCTTCTACAAAGACGCGCTGGATGCGATTCTGCCGCCGGAATATTCCGAAATTGTCTTTACCGGCAACAATAATGATCAGCCACACCTGAAGAAATGGCACCTCGACCCGAAGCGTGAAAAGCAGATCCGGAAGAATTTCACCAAGGTCGGCGAGAAGCCGAAGATTCTTATCGTCACGGAAAAGCTGCTGACCGGCTTCGATGCCCCGATCCTCTATGCCATGTACCTGGATAAGCCCATGCGCGACCACACGCTGCTCCAGGCCATCGCGCGGGTCAACCGCCCGTACGAAAATGAGGCGGCGGAGATGGTGAAGCCGCATGGTTTTGTCCTCGATTTCGTGGGCATCTTCGACAAGCTGGAACAGGCACTGGCCTTCGACAGCGACGAGATCAACGCCATCGTCAAAGACATCGGCCTGCTCAAGCACCTCTTCAAGGCGAAGATGGAGGCGAAGGCCCCGGCCTATCTCGCCCTGATAACGAGAAACTTCGATGACAAGGACGTGGACAACCTCATCGAGAATTTCCGAGACAAGGAGCGGCGTCAGGAGTTTTTTAAGGAATACAAAGAGATCGAGATGCTCTATGAAATCATCTCGCCTGATGCCTTCTTGCGGCCGTTCATGGATGCTTACACGACACTCTCTTCAATCTACGCCGTCGTGCGGAACGCCTACGCCAGGAAGGTGTATGTCGATCGGGACTTTCAGAAAAAAACGAATGCATTAGTCCAGCAACGCATCGGAGCCATCTTTGCCGGCGACCCGCCATCCTCGCAGGTGCGCCTTGATCCCCGCACTATTGAGGCGATTAAGCAGCAGGACGGGGGCAAAGCGACGAAAATTATCAATTTGATTAAAGCGATTCAAAAGAGCGCGGAAGATAACCGTGACGACCCCTTTCTCGTCACGATGGCCGAGCGGGCGAAAGCCGTTCAGGACAGCTTTGAGGATCGCCAGTCCACGACAGAGGAAACCTTGACGGCGCTCCTTCAGGCAATCGAACGGGATGAACAACGGAAGCGGGAACAGACGGCGAGAGGACTCGATACTTTGACCTTCTTCGTCTTTTCGACTCTGATGGAAAAGGGTATCTCTCACTCGGAACGCGTCAGCAAAAAGATTGGCGAAGCTTTTGCTGAATATTCCAACTGGCGGACAAGCGAGAACGAACTACGGGAATTGCGCAATCAGGTCACGTTTGCGATTCTTAGCCAAGAGGATGACCTCGGCAAAGTGACAGCAATTGTCGATGAATTCTTCATGGTTTTGCATAAGGAGAAACGTGGGTAAGATGGGCAAGTGGCGCGATAAGCAAGAGTTCAAAAATCGCGTATTGGAATGGACGGCAAAGCTCGACGTGAAAGCCACGGCCATTTATGTTCGTCCGATGCGCCGAAAATGGGCATCATGCTCAACGGCGGGTACGCTCAGCTTCAACGATGAATTGTTGAGTATCGATTGCGGGCTGGCTGATTATGTGATTGTCCACGAACTGCTCCACTTCTCTGTGCCAAACCACGGCAAGCTTTGGAAATGCCTGATGCGGGTGCATCTCGGAGACTATGAGGAGCTTGAAAAAAGACTTCACCAATTGAATATGAATTGAACAGTTCCCAGGTCGGGGCTAGAAGATGAGAAGCTGGTATCGGATGGAAATGATCAGGAGAGTCATGAGAAATATGGCGACTCCTAAAATCCCTTCGGTCAGGATGGGGTTGAGGTCTCCGATAAAATTGTCTTGGTTTTCCGTTTTTTGATAGTGACCCAGTTTGAGTTCCTAGCCACCAGACGCTTCCTGCTAAGGTATTTGCTCCTACCACAATAATGCTACCGGTGCTTGTTGCAAGGCCGAGGCCCATGAGAGGCGGGGCCAGGTTGGCGATGTTAAATTTGTTCCGGTATGAGCGATTCAGCATTCCACGATCCGCCACTCACTTGTAAGGAGGATGAACGATAGTACACTCGTTAACCGCACACCGCCAAGAATATCCGTATGGAAAGGTGAATACAATCGTGGGGTTATACCGATATTTGACGTTTTTTATCCAAGTTCGCTTCGGACAATCAGCCGGGCTATAGATTACGGGTCCTCTTCGGTTCGAAAGTTGGGGGCAAGGGTTTTTGACAGTTGAGTTCTCACAATTTAGGTATAGGGTGATTGAACTACCTTAAAATTTCCCTGGGTTGATAGTTTCAACAATTCTAGGAGTTTCGGAATGAGGCTTACAAGAAAGCATTGTTTCTCAGGCCTAAAAGAAGAAGGGATTGAAAACTACGATTCGGGAAGTGGGTGAGCCAATATATTACTTTCTTTTACAACAGGAGGTGTTATGAAAAAAGTACTAAAAATTAAAACGATGATGATCGCGGGAAGTGTGGCGGGATTATGTTTAGTCGGGTCGGTTGCTCTCGCGAATCCTAGTTTGGTACCTGATCATCCAGGTTACCCAATGAGTAAATCGAAAAGTCCGGTGTCTAATGTTCCCACTGCAAATGACCCAGGACAAGAAGCTGTTTTCGGCCAAAAAGCCTTGGATGCTTCCACGAGAGCGGGCAACGAAGACCAGCTCCTACACAGTCGGTCCAGTCTGTTAGAGGACGAAAGAATGAGGGAAAATAAAATGAGAGAAGGACAGACAGGGAAGCACCAAGAGAATCAGATGGGAAAAGAAAGCCAGATGGAGAGAGGGAATTAACCATAAAAATCCCCAAGTAATGTGTTGAATAAGAGCCGAGGAAGGACGATAGGTTCTTCCTCGGTGAGGAAGAAAGAAATAGAATGGTGGAATATTTTGTTCCAGAATTCTTGAAAATTGTAAAAACTTGATTTTATCTTCCAAGCAATGCGAGATGTCATTGAAAGTCTGTCGCGGTCGTCAAGCAATCCTATAAGTAGTCATCCGCAGTTTTTGGTGAGGATCCATGGTTCCCGTCCATTTGCGGGATATCGGATGGATTTCCGGTCGCTGCCAGCGGAAATGCCGAAACGAGCCCAAAGACCTTGCCAATAAATTTTGAACTTCATCAGAGAATGTTTGAAAGTTACAGTCTACAAGTTCAAAAGTACATCGAGCGAAGTAAGAAAATCAGAAACGCAAGGAGAAGCATGTGTAATCCGAGAACCGCTTCTACCCAGATAGGATCTAGCCCTGCGATCAAATTGTTGTGGGTCGCAGAGGGAGAGACCTGTTTGTTCTGAGTGCCCAGCCACCAGACGATTCCTGCTAAGGTACTTACTCCCATAACGATCAGACTGCCGGTGCATGTTGCTAAACCCAAGCCCATGAGAAGGCGGGGCCATGTTGGTACCTCCAGGTTGGGCGTTGGGTGTGGTGCTGTGCATTCTCGAATCCACCAGAGGCGCAAGCCTAGCCCTACCATTATGAGTGTCAGTCCAATAAACAGCGACAGATTGTATTCGAGTTCGATGCCTGGATGTGGAACGAGGATCCATAATACACCAAAGCCCATAACTAGCCATGGCAGTCCTTGCACGAAGGCCTGCGTTATGGCTTCCTTCCATTGGTTCCGTGTATAGACCAAGACCAGTCCGCATCCTATTCCTACCAGCAATCCTCCTAATACATCTGTGGGGAAGTGCGAGCCTTTCATCACCCGGCATAGCGCAATAAAGCTGGCCAGTCCAAACCACACCACCCTTCCTTTGGGAAAGTAAAAGGCACACACCGTGGCCATCGAAAACGATCCGGAGGTATGGCCGGAGGGAAAGGAGTCCAAGCCGCTCTCCAGGGAAGGGCCGACCTCCCATTGGGTGGTGTCCATCAATCTGGGGCGTGGCCGGCTGAGGCTATGTTTGAGTATCTGGGTGAGGAGTCCGCTGATGCCTTGCGCGAGTAACGAGTAGAGCCCTGCGAATTTCCAGCGATCCGAATTCAGCCAAAGCCCAATTCCTCCTATGGCCAATGAGAGGAGGACTAAGGTAAGCCCGTCTCCCAGTGTATTCCCAATGTCACCTATCTGATCCACCAACGGATTCGTGAAGCCATGCACGATGGTGAGAGTGGCGTAGTCGACTTGCCCCATGGCGGCAAACAAGACCATGCAAAGAAGGATGGAGAGTCCGAGGATCGAGTTTGAAGCCGGTTTGGCGAGGAGAGGATGAACGGGGGGAGATGGGGCAGGCGGTTGGTCAGTCACAATGGATGAGTATCTTTGAATGCCCCTTTGTCTTTCCCCCTCACCCTACCCTCTCCCTCAGGGGTGAGGGTAAATTTAGGGGACCCACTCGGCTATGAAAATATTAAATTCCCCTTTGACTGTGGTATTTCGGTCGGATGTCCACACGACGTGTTTGCCATCAGGTGAGAACATGGGGAAACTATTAAACTGTCCATTAAAGGTAATCTGTTCCGGCTTGGTACCATCATCTCCTATCGCATGAAGGTGAAACGATGGACGACCTTGATGGTCTGCCGGTGTCGCGAGATTGGAGGAGTACATGATGCGCTTGCCGTCAGGGAAAAAATAGGGAGCAAAGTTGGATCGGCCGTTGTCCGTGACTTGGGTTTTGTCTGAGCCGTCTGCCTTCATTACAAAGATTTCCAAATGGGAGGGCTCAACCTGATTCTGTGCCAATAATTCACGGTAGGCCTTCACCTCGTCTTCGGCTTGAGGGTGATGCGCGCGATAGACGATGCGTGTGCTGTCTGGTGAATAAAATGCGCCACCATCGTACCCGATTCCATCGGTTAATCGTTTGACGTTGAGTCCATCGATGTCCATCGAATAGAGGTCGAGATCGCCATCGCGTATCGACGTGAACACCACGGTTTTCCCGTTTGGGGCAATAGTGGCTTCGGCATCATAACCTGGCGACGACGTTAACCGTTGCAAGTCCGTTCCGGCGATGTTCATGGAAAAAATGTCATAGTTATCGAGCGTCCATCGATAGCGTTCGTGTTGTGGAGTTTTTGGCGGGCAATGGGGATTTTCAAAATGCGTTGAGGAAAATAAGAGTCGGCGGCTTCCCGGGAAAAAGTAGCCACAGGTCGTGCCACCCAATCCCGTACTGACCCGGCGGACGTTTGAGCCATCCAGATTCATCGTGTAAATCTGATAACAGGACCGTAACGTTTTGCCATCCGGTTCCAGCGTGGATTGATACACAAGTTTGTAGCCATCCGGTGAGAAATAGGCTTCCGCATTTTTCCCCGAAAAGGTTAATTGACGGATATTCGTTAAGTGGGGTTCAGGCTTCGCCGCTTGGATTGGAGAGGGTGTTGCCGCAGGTTCAGCGGCCTGAACTGAATTGGACAGCAAACACGCTGTGACCAGGCTGATCGTGAGCCAAATTATGTTTGGTCGGCGGGCCATATCGAAATAAAACGTAGGATACATAATGATTCCTCATAGTGCCGGGATGGTGAATTGACGAGCAGAGTGTACTGGTTGAAACATCCCCCGGGCAACAACGTTGCCCTGTTGGAAAACCAAATAACTATCCCAGCCATAAAAGAAAAGCAGGCGGGCGACGGGGGTGACCGCTTCAGGAGAGAGGCCGAAAAAGAGCGAGACGGTGTGGTTCGAAAATTCCGGATGGGCGCATGTGATCAGAAACGCCATCTCCGGTCCTTCGAAAGTCTGGTCCACAATAGTCATGCGGCCCGATTCTATCTGGACATGCTCATGACAGGTCATCAACGTCTTGGATTCCAGGAGTTGGCGGGCCGGAGTTCCGATGACGAGATAGGAAGCAGCCTCCGTGATAGCCGGTGAATCGACTTGATGAATCTCGATATCAGATTGTTCCTGGATTCGGTGCATGAGAGGCCGGAGGCCGGCTTCCTCTTCTTTCGAAACCGTCCTGGCGTGTACGACGATGCGGCGAGCATCGGTTTCCCAACCATTTAGCATGGGAGAGAGTTGTTCTCGTTGTAGCCGCAGGAGCCAATGGTGTTCCGGATCGAGTGTGATAGACGATGGGATGCCGGGGACATTCAAGCTGAACGGTTGGCTCTCTTGGTTTGAGGTCAGTGTTGTGCTGAATGTGGATTCATCTTGACTCGTCACCTTGACTGGAAGTGACAGGTTGTAAATGGATCCCCTTTGGGAGATGGTTCCGGACACGATGCTTTGGTCTGAGCGAAGCGGATCGGGACGAACCGAGAGGTCGTGAAGCATAATCGATGGCGCGCCCGGTTGCTCCACCCATTGGGTGAAAAATGTTGTCAGGTCCCGTTTGGCGACCTCTGAAAACATCCGTTTCAGATCCGTCCACTCCACATATCGGCCCGTGCCCTCTTGAATAATCTGACGAACGCCTTTGAAAAAGGCGGTATCTCCAAGTTCCTGCCTGAGCATGTGGAAGACCAACGCGGTTTTTTGATAACCCACGGCATTATCGATACGGGTTTCTTTATGGTGGAACCGGTTGATGGGGTAGTCTTTTTCTGGGGTCGCATAGAGATTGTATTCGTCCATCATCCGACGACGAGTCTTGACCGCTGCTTCGTGGTTTCCCGTCGCTTCATCGTAATAATAATTGGCGAGATACGTTGTGAGGCCTTCCACCCAATTGCCTTTGGCGAAATCGTTAAAGACCGAATTCCCAAACCACGAATGCACGATCTCATGGCCAAGTGAGTAGGGTTGCGTGTAGCCACGTCGTACAATGCTTTGTCCAAGTAAAGTAAATGAAGGCATTCCCAGACCGCTGGGGAAAAAGTTTTCTGCGACCGCAAACTGTGAGAAAGGGTACGGTCCTAAGAGGTTGGTGTACAGTTCAAGATAGGTGGCGGTGGCATCAAGATATTGTTGGGCTAATGGAGCCTCGTCAGGAAAGAGATAGGTGGCCAGTTCAATGTCCCGCCAGGCCTTTTTCTGAACGACAAAATGGTTCGCAGCCAGGGTTAATGCTTCAGTTGGGACATTGATGCTCCATTGGCTGGTTCGCTGGTTCTTCGTCACCGCTTGCGAGGTTTCCTGCCCCTGAGTAATGGCCTGCCAATCAGACGGTAGAGTGAGGGCCAAATCAAATGTGACCAGATGGTGCTTCCATGTCGGATACCAGAAGGTTTCGGATGTGAGATAAATACCTTGTGGCCCAATGTGGCCGTTGGTCTTATCCGGCCGCACAAAGCGCAGCCCTCCAGACTCTGTTGGAGATTCATCAATCTGACCATGGTAGGCAATGTGTAGGAGCTGTGGTGAGTGTGACGGTCTAAGGAAAGAAGAGGGGAATTCGACAACCCATTGTGTGAATGTTGGTGAGTCTGAGCGATCTCCATGGATTTTCGAAACGGGGACCGTTTGTCCGTTTAACTCTATCCGATCAATGGTTAGATGCGAATTGAGGGCAAACGACAGGGCTGGCTGGTTCAACAGGCTATGCGGAACACGAATAGTGTCGGTGGCTATAAGCTGATGTGTCTCGGGGGCTAATTCAACCTGAAGGGTATGGTGTATGGACGCCCGTGCAGACGGTTCGACAATGTGGGGAGTAACGAGGCTGCCAACAAGGAGGCAGATTAAACAAAGAAGCGCGGTCATCTCAAGCGGGTGGTGTGTCTTGCGGTAATAAGGCGTCGACGAATGCGGAGGCATTGAAATCTTGGAGGTCTTCTTCCTTCTCTCCGACGCCTATGAGACGAACCGGGAGGTTGAGTTCCTCCACGATGGCGACCACCACGCCGCCTCTGGCGGTCCCATCCAGCTTGGTGAGGGCTAAGCCGGTGACCCCGAGTGATTCATGAAATTGGCGTGCTTGCGCTATCGTGTTTTGTCCGAGCGTGCCATCCAAAACAAGCAATGTTTCATGCGGGGCCCCAGGCATTTCACGCTCAATGATTCGTTTCATTTTTTTCAATTCATCCATTAAATTGACTTTGGTATGCAACCGTCCGGCGGTATCGATCAGGACCACATCCATCTTTCGGGCTTTGGCAGCGACGATGCCGTCAAACACAACGGCGGCCGGGTCGGATCCTTGCTTATGCTTAATGACCTCGACGCCTGTCCGTTTTCCCCAAATATCGAGTTGCTCAATCGCCGCTGCACGAAAGGTATCGCCTGCGACAAACAGCGTGTTCAGTCCATGCTGACTAAAACGATGGCCGAGCTTGGCGATAGTTGTTGTTTTGCCGACTCCATTAATGCCGATCGTTAAGAACACAAACGGTTTGGGGCCTCGACGAATGATCTCCTCCAGTGGCTCTGTTTCCCCTTTTCGAAGAATATCCAGGAGAAGGCTGCGCAGAAGCTCAAGGGGATTGCTGGCTTGGAATGGACCGGTTTTGGACTTCACTTCGTCCAGAAACCGCTGGACGGTTCGTATCCCGACATCGGCTTGAAGAAGACTCGATTCGACGTCTTCGATGACAGCAGGATCAAGCTTTCCCCCGACCAAACGCCGCAATGAGCTTTGTACGGTTTGGCGTGTTTTCGCTAACCCATCTTGAAGACGTTGAACCCAACTCATGATGTGTATAACCGGGAGGTGTTGGTGTGTGCCGAATGTTCTACGTTAAGCAAGAAGTGGCGGAATCGGAGAAAGCTTCTTGATGAGCGCGCGTTCTTTTCGTTGCATCCTGGTGGCTTCCCGTGGTGATTGTTCGTGGTCATAGCCCAGCAGGTGCAGCGTTCCGTGAATCAATAATCGAAGAACTTCCTGGTCCGGGGTATTGTCGAATCTCGAGGCTTGGCCGATCGCGATCGGTAGACAGATGACGATATCGCCCAGAAAGGCTACGGTCGGTTCCCCCGGACTTTCCATGGGGAACGCCAGGACATCGGTTGGATAATCTCGCCCACGATACTTCCGGTTCAAGCTGCGCATGCGTGTCTTGCCGACCAAGGAAAGGCTTAACTGGTCGGTGGGACGGCCCGCTTGCTCTAAGATGGATTGGGTGACACGTTGAAGGGTCTTGGCGTGGACGGAAATACGCCGAAGATGTGTGTGGAACCAAATGGCCATGGGGCATTAGCTTTTTGGTCCTTGGCCATTGGTCTGTGATCCCGAGCCCTGTTCGAACCGATCATAGGCTTTGATGATGTCTTTGACCAATCGATGGCGGACCACATCCTGTTCAGAAAAATACACGAATTGAATGCCGTCAATTTTCACAAGAATTTCCGCAATCTGAGTCAAGCCGGATTTTTGAAAATCGGGCAAATCGATTTGGGTAATATCGCCTGTGACGATGGCTTTGGAATTCATTCCGAGTCGAGTCAAAAACATTTTCATTTGTTCGGCCGTGGCGTTTTGCGCTTCATCCAGAATCACAAACGCGTCATCCAAAGTCCTGCCGCGCATGAAAGCCAGTGGCGCAATTTCGATTTCGCCACGTCCAATGAGGTGATTGGCGCGTTCGATATCCATCATGGTGTACAGGGCATCGTACAATGGCCGAAGGTAAGGATGGACTTTGGCAAATAAGTCGCCAGGGAGAAAGCCGAGATGCTCGCCGGCTTCAACAGCCGGACGCGCTAAAATAATGCGGGTGACCTGTTTGCGGGTCAGTGCGGCCAAGGCCATTGCCATGGCCAAATATGTTTTCCCCGTTCCGGCAGGGCCAATGGCAATGACCAGATCGGATTGCCGGATGGCCTCAAGGTACACCTGCTGCGTCGGTGTCTTCGGATTCACCGTTCCTTTGGTCGTGGAAAGATTATTGGCAGAAAAGGTATAGGGCTTGAGAGGAGCGTCACGTTGTTCTTCGGTCGCCCGGATGGCTCGCGTAATGTCTTCTGGTTTCAATTCGTGATGGGTCCGGGTCCAAGCGGCTAATTCCTGTAGGATATGTTCGGCTCGTTTGACGGATTCAAGTTGACCTTCCAGGGTGATCTCATCGCCGCGCGCGGCCATGTTGACTTTTAGTTCTCCTTCAATCATTTTGAGGTGCAAGTCCTGTGGGCCGAATAAATTCGCTAAATTAACTCCCTCTTGTAGTTTTATTTTTCTCACAGAAGATGTGAATGTCCTTCCGGCAATCATATGTCTCAACAACGTTGCGAGTCTGCCTGCATTCTAGCAAAGGGTTGAACCTGCCTCAAGGAAGTGTGCGGCGACTCAGCGTTTCTTTTGACAAGAGGGGCAGAAGAAGGAACTGCGTTCTTTTTGGAGCCGTTTGATGGGGATTAGACAGCCGTGTGGGCAGGGCAGGCCCTCTTTTTGATAGACCTGATGGGTCTCCTGGAAGTGCCCCTGAGAGCCGTTGGGAGCGCGAAAGTCTTGAATAGAGGAGCCTCCGGCTGTGATCGCTTCCTGCAAAACGTCTTGCATCGTTTGGTGGAGGCGTTGACATGAGGCTCGTCGAAGTTGATGGCCTTTGGCGTGAGGGTGCACGTTGGCACGAAATAAAATTTCATTCGCATAGATGTTGCCAATGCCAGCCAGTCGATGTTGATTCAGAAAGAACGGCTTGAGTTGGCCACGAGTTGAGTGAACCAAACGGCAAAATTCGTCTTGTGTGATTGTCATCGCATCAGGGCCGAATCGGCGCTGCATGAAGGCCTCTAATCCGGATGACTCAAATAGCCAGAGTCGACCAAATCGCCGGGGATTCCAATAATGAAGTTCGCGTGTTGTCGTCCCGGACAAGGTGATGTGGCAATGGATATGTTGGGGGGATGTCGCCAGGTTGGCGTTAAAAAACCAAAGTCCGGTCATGCCCAATTCTGAGAGGAGGTACCGCGTTCCCTCAGCGCGTTGGCAGGTCATGACCACACATTTTCCCATCCGATGTACTTGGGTGATAGTTGCTTGATGAAACCAAGGGATAAGGTCATGTCCCATTCGGACGATATCGGAACGATGAATGGCTAGAGTCTCAATGGTTGCCCCAAGCACGCGGGTATTAAGGTGCTGGACGACGACTTCAACTTCTGGGAGTTCTGGCATGAAATTTTTGGAGGGATGTGGGTGATAATGGAACGACCTGATTCATTGCACAAAAGATGTATGTGCCTATGCGGTGATCTGTGACAAGTTGTAGCAGATTTCCCGTCGAATCTGGAACTCGTCTTTACGTGTCTGAAGAGCATGACAAAGCGGATCGGTGGTTCATGAAAAAAAAGAATGATTGAAGAACCAAACAGTCTTAGCGGGTGGATGGGAGGAGGGAACGGGTGTTAAGTTGCCATTATTCGATGACGGAGGCCAAATGGGAAAGGAGGAGCCTACCGGGACGTTTTTGGGTCACGAGGGCCTGGGCTTTTTCGACGGAAAGACCGTGCATGCAACAAAGATGGACGATAATGATGGAAGACGACCGTCAAACTCTATTCGACAGGCTAGAAGAATATGGCGATCGGGGGGGCGACGAGCTAGCCATTGGACACCCATTTTAATCGTTCGATCGGGTTCCATGATTTCCTGAAAGAGCGATCTGGCAAAGGCAATATTGTCAGGTGGTGAAGGTAGAATTTCGAGCTCGGACTCAAAAATTGCGCATATGCATGCAGGGAGAGTTCAGCATCTGCCTAACCTCCAGTATCGAGCTGATGGTCAGCATAGCCGATCACAATTGAACGCTTGTCGGTAAGAGGCAGGGCATCCACACGTGGGATGGCATCCTATGCTTGGGCCCCTCTCTCATCCTTGATTTTCCCTCCTCATCGTGGTGCCGTTGGTTGCGGGAATCACTCCAGCACCCTATACTGGTAAGAGTGAAGAAAAGTCATAGGAAAATTGGTCAAAACTGATGGTACAATTAAGTGTGAAAGAAGTCGAAGCCCGTTTAAAGGAGGTGAAGTGTGCGATTTGCAAGGGCCATCGGTTCGGAATCGATTCCAGGACCGTGGCGGCAGGGGATGGAGATTGGAAAGCGATTTGTCTCGATTGCCATTACACCTTTCCCGTCTTTACGGATATGGAATTTTATCTCCAAACACAACCGGATGTCTCTTATCACCTGAAAGAAGTTGCCTGTCAATCCTGTCGGCAACGCGGGGTGTCACTGGATTTCCGGGCGGTGCTCTCTGTCCGTGAATCGATCTATTTTGTCACCTGTTCCAACTGTCAGCTCAAGTTTCCTGAGCAGTCACATTTGGAATCGTTTGAGTAAATATCATAGAGGAGATGTGTCCCATGGATCATGATAAAAAATCTGAAAGTCAGGAAACTGTAGAAGCTGGCGACACAGATCCCAAGACCCCGGCCCCTAAGATTAAAAAAGAATTATCCGTGGTTTCGCTCCCTCATGATAATGACGTCATGGCGCAGGAAATGGCCGATCTATTCGATGAAGATCGGGTCACCCACAAGCATGGCGGTTCCGAACCAGAAAAGGATTAATTTCCCACGGACTCTCCCTCATTTCCCCGGTGTTGTGGTGTGGATCGACTTTTCTTCCCAAAAATCTGCCGGTGAACCAGCCCCTACCGATTTGGGCAATGTTCTCACGTGTTAACTTCTCCTCTCCGATTCCCTCTCTACCCTTTTCTTCTCCGATCCACGAGACTCTCGTTATGTTGAATGACTTCGGGTCGTTGAGAGAATTGATCCCGTTCGTGCTGAAGGGCCTCTCGGGTTCGTATCTGTTCTCTCACCAGCCGGGCATAAATTTCTGAAGTCCCTTCTATCCTGCCTTCCCGTCCGATCATTTCAAGTTCGTGACTGACTTCGGCCAGGGATGTGGCTCCGATTGATCGACAGGAACCCTTACAGGCATGTGCAGCCCTCAACACAGCCTCGGGATCCTGTCGAATCAGGGCAAGATGGATCGCTTCCAGATGGCGAGGAAGGTCAGTAAGAAATTGATCGACGAGTGTCAAAAAAAAGTCAGGAACGTCGTTTCCTCCAAGATTCTGTAAGTCCTGAATGACTGTGGCGTTCAGGACGGGTAGGAGTGGGTTGGCCTGAGAGACCTCATGCCTGTTCGGAGGTGGGGGTGGAATGGTTTTGGGAAGCGGAGAAGGTGTTCGGGTTGCCGGAGCTTCAATGGAAACAGGAATCCATCGTTGGATCATATGTTCCAACTGTGTACGGGAAACCGGTTTAGCCAGAAAGTCATCCATGCCCGATTCAAGGCACTGTTCTCGATCTTCGGTAAGGGCGTTGGCTGTCAGGGCGATAATGGGGACGTGAGGCGGGAGCCGGGAGGCGTGAGTGGCGAAAGCGAAAGAATCTTGTTCGCCTGACTCCTGACTCTTCACTCCTAACTTTTCGCCTTCCGCTTCACGCCTTTCGCCTCCCGCTTCACGGTTCCCCCATTCCGCCTCCCGTCTTCGAATTTCCCGCGTGGCTTCCAGTCCGTCCATTTCCGGCATTTGACAATCCATCAATACGAGGTCGTACCGTTGTGTTTGAACGGCCTTCACGGCTTGCGCTCCATTCTCCACGACGTCCGTTTGGAGACCGAGTGTGGCCAGCATACGCACCGAGACTTGTTGATTGATGAGATTATCCTCAGCCAACAAAATCCGGCCATGAAACCGGGTACGACTTTTTCTCAGGGGATGGCTCACAATGTGAGGCGCAGTGGGCAAAGAGACCGGGGAACCGCAAGGCTCGGCTTTCCCCAATGCCAAGGTGAATGCTCGATAAAGATGATGGTATCGAATCGGTTTGGTCACAGAAGCGGAAAACACGCGTGTTTCTCCTTCCCGGGCATTGCCGCGTTCGCCCAAGGCTCTTACCAGTACGAGCGGAGTGCCGGAAAGCCGGGAGTGATCTTTGATGGCTTGACCCAAGGCCCAGACATTCATATCGGGTACCGAGTGGTCGAGCATGGCGATGTCACAGGGGGTGTTCGCCTCTAGGGATTGAGTGAGCACGCTCAGCGCTTCACGTCCATTGGTGGCTTTCAGGCAGATCATGCCCCAGGATTCGACATAATGCGCCAGCAAATGCAGGTGTGTGGGATTGTCATCAACCACGCATACGCGCAACCCTTCCAATGAAGGAGCGGGTGGAGTCACCGGAATATTCCGTTGGTGTTGGAAGGGAAGGATGAACCAAAAACAACTTCCCATCCCAGGTGCGCTTTTGACGCCGATATGTCCGCCCATCAGTTCCACCAATTGCTTGGAAATGGCCAATCCCAAGCCGGTTCCTCCGTATTTTCGGGTGGTGGACCCGTCGGTTTGACTGAAGGCATGAAAGAGACGGGATTGAACTTCCTGCGCAATCCCGATGCCGGTATCGGTGACCTCGAAACGCAGGAGGATATCGCGTGAGGCGGAAGGGGTGAGGCGTGAAGCGTCGCCGGTGGCCCCACTGCTTTCCGCAGTGACCTGGATGAAGACCTCACCGTGCTCCGTAAATTTGAGGGCGTTTCCCACTAGATTCAGCAGAATCTGCCGGAGACGTCCCGGATCTCCCCGAATATGGGATGGGAGGGTGGTATGCACGAGTCCCATGAGTTTGACGCGCTTCCGTGAGGCTTGTTCGGCCAGGAGATCCATGACCTCCTCCACGATCGTTCGCAACTCAAAGTCAATCGTTTCTAACTTCAGTTTGCCGGCCTCGATCTTTGAAAAATCGAGAATGTCATTGATAATGGTGAGCAATGTCTCGGCGGAATGCTTGACGATATCCGCACATTCCCGCTGCTCCGGAGTGAGATCCAGATCCAACAGCAAACTCACCATCCCCAGGATGCCGTTCATCGGGGTGCGAATCTCGTGGCTCATGTTCGCCAGGAATTGGGATTTAGCCTGAGCAGCTGTGAGAGCTTGATCGCGTGCTTTGATCAGCTCAACGTTCCATCGCGCAAGGTCTTGGGAGACATCGAGAATTCTGGCCTCTGCGTGTTTTTTTTGAATGAACTCGCTGATTTGACTGGAAAGGGACGTAAACATAACCAGCATGGAAGAATCGGGTTCCAGGACACTGGCGCTATAAAACTCCATCACGCCAACGGTATTTTTCTGAAGGCGGAGAGGGAATGCCAGAGCCCCGTGTAAGGACTCCTTTTCCGCAATCCCTTTGCGGGGAAAGTTGTCTTCCTTGACGACGTCGGTCACCCAGGCGGCTTCCCCATTGGCCCACACCCGTCCCGGCAGTCCGATTCCACGAGGAAACGATGTGGCCCGTGTCACGGCTTCAAACTCCGGGTACGCGCCGGACTGATATTGCCAGACTTCCACGCACTGGAGGCCGTGGCCCTCGTCGTCTTCTTGCCATAACGCCCCCAGCCGCCATGAGAGTCCTTCACCGATGGAATGCAAAAGCATTGACACGGCTTCGTTCACCGCCGGACTTTTCGCGAGAACTTGCGTCACGGCCTGGTGAACGTTCGTTCGTCGTTCCGCCATTTTCCGGTCGGTCAGATCACGGATGATACCTGTCAAAATTTGGCGGTCGCCCCAACGTACTTCACTGATGAGAATATCCATCGGAAAGAGGGTCCCGTCCTTTCGTTTGCCTTCTACTTCCTTCCGCTGATCTCTGAGCGTGGTCTTATCGGTGAGAAGGGATTGCGCATGTGGTTGATCGTGTTGTTGACAGTGGGAAGCCGGTATCAGCAGCGAGATGTGTTGTCCAATGATCTCGTTGGGGGTGTACCCGAAAATCCTGGAAGCGGCCTCATTAAACGATTCCACCAATCGGTGCTCATTAATCGTGATCAGGCCATCAGCAGCCCCGTCCATAATCGCCCGAAGACGACTTTCGCTTTCCGTGACTCTGGCCTCTGCCTTTACCGCTCGTAAGGTTTCTGCTTCCGCGGCCAGCCATTTGGTTTTCACGACTCTGGCAACCAACTGGAATGCCTCGACGGCTTCCGCCATTTCATCGTGGCCTTCGATGAGAAAATCGGTTCGATCCAGCTCACCCTGCGATAGGTGATCACTGACATCCCGCATGCGCCTGACGTTGGCAATCGTTGAGAGGTAGAAGGAGACAAACACATAGAACACCAGGAGCAGTGCCGCCAGGGTCACGCCCTCCAGCATCCATCGCCGGTTCTTTGCTGCGGCCAGCCGTGTCTTGAGCGCTCCTTCCAACACAGGAGCCACCAGCGCTTCAAGGCGCAGAATGGTGTGTAAGGCGTGAGTGCATGTATCCCAATAGTCGGTGACTGCCGTGGACAATTTTTCCCCTGAAAGGACGGTGTTGTCCATCGTCTGCATGACGGTGGCGCTTGCGCGGAGGCTCTCCTGAAGCGAAAGATCTAAGGCTTTTCGAAAAGCGGGGTTTTCTTGAAAGGTTACGGCGAAATTGCGGAGCGTGGTGTTTTGGGTGATTTCCACCTTCTTCTTGAAATACCTCAGTTGAATCCGCTCCTCATCCGTTAAGATCCCACGGGCCATGATGCCGGCCCCTAAGCCTCGAATCTGTCCGATGGCTTCTGCCCATTGGGGCAGACGAATGACGACGGCGTCCATCAGATAGTAACTGTCGAGGCTGGGATCGAGAATCAGATTCGAGCGATCTCCCACATAGGCTATTAATTCGAGCAGCAGTTCGATCAAGGCCGTGTGCCGCTCAAACGTCTCCTGGCGTGATAACCCGGCTCGATCAGTTAGAAATTGCTCCCACTGGCGTTGCGCTTCCATCCAGAGCTGTGTGGTGTCAAGCTGCGCTCCGAATTCACGGTCCAAGTCATCGATGATCTGAAAATTCACTTGAATGACCGACTCAAGTGTGCCGGCCTTGTCACCAAAGGCCGGCTCACCGCTCAGCCAGGCCTCTGTCATGCCTCGATGCGTTTGGAGATCGGCCACCATTTTATGAACGCCCTGGAGATACTGCGTGCCGGCCAGTTCATTTTCCGTGAACGCAATGGTGTGATTGATCTCCTGGATCCCCAGAGACAGGGAAATCGCCAGTGGCAGGACGAATAAGAAACTGACCAGCGCAAATTTGTAGGGGTAGCGCAACCGGTTGAGAAGTTGGATTCCGGGCCGAAATACTGCGCTTACGATATGCCTCATGCCCTTCTCCTCACGTGGGGCTGTTTCCCATGTGCCTGGTTATTCATGGTCTCTGCGTCCTTCGCACAGATGTTCACAATATTGCATCGTTGCTCTGTAGTTCATCGGAACGGCCCGACCGTGACTAAAGGCGTGGAATTGCGCTGAACCGATAAGTATTTCTACCCTGACAGCTCGTTGCTTGATGGCGGTCGCGCACGAGGAAATACTCAATGGATAGTGCCCTGAATGGTGAAAGGACAAAAGCGTATTCCTTATGCCAATGATATTGTGCCTCCAGTAATGGTCAAGATGTTTGATGAAGATCGAATCACGCATCGACATGGGAAGGCTGATCCGGAAAAGATTTATGGCGCAAGGCCTTTCATCATCATTGCGGATCGTCTGCGGGGCTTCATACTGAACAAGAGACCATCAAGAATGCCCGATAGAAAATATCGGGCATGAGGGAGTGGATGGATGCGCGATAATGACTGTCGGGAATCCCCAAGGGGATAAGGCTTCACGATTGCTAGTGGTTCCAGTCAGGAATCTTTGCACAAAGGAACCGATCGGGTTCTTTCGGTTCATGAATACGCAAGAGGAATGTGAAGCATGCAATTGTCTTGTCTTCGGATAAGGCAATCGGAAATTGTCTTAGAAGAATGATCTGCAATCCTTCAAGATCTTACGGAAAGGCCCGCCCCTCAAGAGGGGAGAGTCTTCATATGAAGTTGCATTAATATTAAGGATTCCAGTAGCATCGAACTCTTTTTTTGCGAAATCCCTTATCGGGGATCAGGTGTTCCCGTCAATGCTCTTCAGGTGAAGAACGGCCTGTATTTTGTAAGATTGGCGTGTCATCCTTCCTGGTTCAACTCCGCGTTTGAGCGACCTATCCATCGAGATGTCGTACAGGATGAATAAAACACCTTGGTGCAGGCTTTCCTTGCGGTAGGCATGCTTCTCTTCAATGATAAGGAGGTTTAATGAGGAAGCTCATCGTCTGTTGGCTGTTCCTTGGATTTTGCCTGGTTCCCGGTTGGAGCTTGGCAGGGACGCTGGGGAAAATTACCCTCAAAGATGGCAGTCAAGTATATGGAGAAATTGAGGAAATGACCGGTGGCGTGATGAAGGTCAAGGCCTTGTTCTATGAGGGGGAGCACATAGCGATTAAATGGGCCGAAGTGGCAGGAATCGACACTAAAGACTCTTTGACGTTTATTCTGAGTGATGGAACCATTTTAACCGGGGAAGCCGCGATGACGCACCCCGGAACGCTGGATATCAAATCAGAGGTATTACCTGAACCCATACCGGTCAACGTTGAGGCGGTGATGGCAGTGAATCCACCTGTGAAAAAGCCGGTCGTCTTTGTCGGTAACTTTAATTTTGGCGGGTCGGTGACAAGCGGCAACACGGACGTGAAAAATTTTAGTTTTGTGGGAGAACTCATTGCGAAAAGCGAACGGTTGAGACTGACCTTGTTGGGACGCTATCTCTATGGCGAGAATGATAGTGAGTTGGTTGCACGGAATGCCTTTGGCACGATCAAATTGGATTTTTTTGTGAGCAAACGGTTCTATGTGTATACCGGTGCCTTGTTTGAGCAGGATACGTTTCAAGATCTCAACCTTCGGTCGTCTGTGTTTGCCGGTCCGGGGTACCAATTCATCGAGGTGGGAGATTATGCCAATTCCTACCTGAATAAATTGCAACTCCATGGTGAAATCGGGTTGGGGTTTTTTAACGAGGACTTTAAGGTGGCCGAGGACGATAATTATTTTACCGGGAGATGGGCCATAAACGCGAATTGGACTGTCGTCCCATGGTTTACTCTGTTTCATCAGCATCAGGGCTTTCCCTCTTTGGAAAAAACCAGTGATTGGTATGTGACCTCTCAACAGGGAATTCGTTTGAATATATGGGGAAACTTCCTTACGACGTTTCAAGTCAATTGGCGATACAACAACAGTCCAGCAGCTGGAACGGAAAAAGCGGATACGCAATATATCCTGACGCTCGGGTATGCGTTTGAATCATAAGTTCCATCCATCGCTGTCGGGAATCGGCTCTTGATTGAGAGTCGATTCCCCTGGTCTATTTTCTCCTCCCTTAATACTTCTTCCCCTTGTTCCTTCATTGAACCGCAATTCATAATCTTTTTTTGCATCTCCGAAGGTTGGCAGCATTGATCCATCTGGAAAAGGGCAAAGATGGACGTCCGATGACGAATGTCGGGCATGACGGAGGGGGAAAGATGTCCAATCACACATGTCGGGAATGACGAGGACGGAGTCCCGGTTTGTTGAAAGGCCTTCCGGATTCAACACGCAACCTGTTCACCGTGAACCTGACACCGTCTGCCACAAGAATCTCCGTTTTTTACAGTTTCGCACTACGCACTGTGGAATCCAGTTTGAAGAAATGGCATGGGAATATGCATGCATGCATGTATGAATGGTTGATGAGTGGCCATCTTCCCTGTCGTCGATCTTTTCACACCAGGAAGGAATGGGACCGTTCTTGCTTTTGTACGGGCATTAGGAAGGATGCCGGTTCATCGGTTCTTCCATGTTTGCGACAGGGTATGCAGGCAACAGGTATGGGTTTCGATTTTGAGAGGCCATTCATGGCAGCATGAGGGCATGAGGGCATACCCGGGTCATTCATCACACTGCTCAGAGGAGGATCAGATGCTGAAAGAGTTTAAAGAATTCGCGATGCGAGGGAATGTCGTCGACATGGCGGTGGGCGTCATCATTGGAGGAGCGTTCGGAACGATATCGAAATCGCTGGTTGCCGATGTGTTGATGCCGCCCATTGGGTTGTTGTTGGGAGGCGTTGATTTTTCCAATCTGTTTGTCACACTTAAGGAGGGGGCCACTGCCGGTCCGTATCATGCGTTGGCCGATGCCCAGGCTGCGGGAGCGGTCACGGTCAATTATGGCGTGTTTCTCAATTCGGTCATCAGTTTTTTGATCGTCGCTGTTGCGGTGTTTTTGCTCATTAAGGGCATCAACCGGATGAAACGGGAGAAGGAAGCACCCCCTGCGGACCCCACAACGAAGGAATGTGCATTTTGTCAAATGACTATTCCAATCACTGCCATAAAGTGCGGGTTTTGCACCTCTGATTTGAAGAAGACGGCATAAGTACCACAAGAATTTATAGGAGTGTCCCCTGTTTCATGAAAGTCCCGGCAGGCATTAGCTAGCGCACGTCTGTCAGGGACAGGCTGAGGTCAAGGTGGAGATTGGGGCGCAAGCGGGGAAGGTGAGAACGTGTTAGCCACTCTTGAGGGTGAGCATATAACTGGTGAGATCGTTCAATTCCCGGTCGTTTAACGGGAACTTGGGCATGAAGGATCCGGGGACAACCGCGGAAGGATTTTTGAAATGCCGGATGTGCCAGTCGCGGTCGGGTCGTTGATCGGCGACAAAAGAGAGATCAGGGGCCAAATTGGCCCCGTCCCCATGAATGCGATGACAGGTTTTGCAATGGAATTGTTCCACTAATGCCATTCCCCGAACCACTGACGGATCGCGTTTGGGAACGGAGTACAGGTCATAGAGAGAAGTTCCCAACAGGCTGAACACGATTATGAGAAAACTCAATCCGGTGCCCAGTACGACCGGACGTGAGGACGGGTGTCGTTCAGGGTTTCGATCCACAAAAGGCAGGAGCAGCAAGGCGGCAAAAAAGAGTGCGGGAAGAAGCCAGGTCGCCAGAGGGCCTAGTGCCCCAGGGGCATACTTGAGAAGCTGATAATGAAAGAGGAAATACCATTCCGGGACCGGCACGAAGGAATGATCGGAAGGATCGGCTTTGTCGGCCAGTGGAAATTCCACCAGGATAGCGAGGGCGGCAACGATCAGGAAGACGACGAACATGACCACGGCATCCATGTACACCTGACGTGGGTAAAAGGTCTCGCTGCCCTGCTTGGCCCGGTGTTCGTCATGAGGGCCGGCGGGTCCTACCCTTCGAAGAATAAAAATGTGGAGCATGATTCCGAACGCAATGGTCACGGGAAGAAACGCCACGTGAATGGCGAAGAATCGTGAAAGTGTGAGAGCCCCGAGCGTTTCGCCGCCCCGCAGAACCTTGACAATAAAGTCTCCAACGATTGGCACGGCCCCAACCATATTAATGCCGACTTGAGTGGCCCAATAGGCGTTCTGATCCCATGGAAGCAAATACCCGGTAAACCCAAAGCCCAACATAATAGCCAGCAAACCTACTCCGACGATCCACATCATCTCTCGTGGCCGTTTGTACGCCCCGTCAAAAAACACCTGCAACATGTGCAACCCGATGGCCACCATGACTGCAGAGGCGCCCCAATGATGAAGGCCACGGACAAACCAGCCGCCCCAGACCTCTTGTTGAATATATTGGACGGTGTCATAGGCGTGATCCGTAGCGGGCACGTAATACACCATCAGGAACATGCCAGTCAGGGCCTGAAGGGCAAACAGAAATAAGGTGGCGGAGCCGAAGACGTAATTCCAGCTAGCCCCTCCAGGAATCGGTTCGTTGAGCAGTGTTTGCTCCAGAGGCTTTAATTTGAGGCGTTGATCAATCCACCGATAAAGTCGAGAGGCCATGATTAGAGTTCCACCTTTTTGGCCAGCCCGGATTTGAATTCTTGATACATGACGTAGAGTTCACCATTTTCCACTTTAGAGGGCAGCGTATCTAAAGGGCGGGGAGCAGGTCCGGCTTTGACTGTGCCCTCTATATCGAAAATGCTGCCGTGACACGGACATTTAAAGAGCCGATCCTTCTGGTCCCAACGATAGCCGCATCCTAAATGGGGGCAGATGGGGGAGTAGACGGTGATAGATCCATCGGCCCGTTTGAGAGCCCATGTGCCTTTCGTCACCTGACTTTTCTGCCAGCCATTTTTGACGATCATGGTGTAATCCAAGGCTTGCGGTTCATCAACTGGTAGCTGGTCGGCTTTCCCCAACGACACCCAGTCCTGAGGGCGTCGCCCCAGAGCGGGTGCGACGAGATATCCGAGAAAAGGGATGGCCAACGAAATTCCGATCAACGAAGAGAGGAATGCGGTGGTTTTGACAAAGAATGAACGACGGGTCCCTACGGGGGTTGATAAGCCTTCTTCCATGGTACGAGTTCCTTCTGGATAGGTTGAGTGACGTGGATGGATGGAGCGGGTGTTGAGAGTTATCTTGTCAGTTACATATCCGACAACGTCAGCTTAGGATGTATGGATGCAGGGGGAAATCTGGTTCTTGATCGACAATGAAGGCTCATGAGTGAAGAAAGAAGGACGTGAGCAAAATAATCATTGAGGGGACGCATCGACTACAGGGTAACAGGCAGGGTGGAGTAGTCAAGGAACCTCTACGAGGGAGCATTGGGCCTTGTGGAGAAGGTAAGTGAGGGGAGTCAGAAATAGGAGTGGAATCGGAGACTACCACAAACGCACAGGCCCGGAATCGATATGGATAAACCCACGACGACGGTAATTCCCTACCCCTCCCAGCTGTAGTTTTGTGGCCGCGCGCCAGACCTGTGTCAGTCGGACTCCGGGAATGGCGATATCGAGAGCTTGCCCTGTGGTATGGAAACTATTGGGAGCGGCGCCCTTTCCTGTGCGAACCAGCAAATCATTATAGGTCGGTGATCGATAGGCAGAGAACACGTGAACTTCCTTGCCCGGTCCGACTAGACTCACGATCTGATTCAAATAGTTCAGTAACTGAACATCCATTTCACACACTTGATCGGAATGGTGACATCGAAGCACATAATTAAGGTCCTGTAATGCGTCTTGATCGTACCGGCCGGATTGGCTTTGATATCTGACCGTCATTCGTTCATGCGTGTTCCGATTGAAAAGGCGCAACCGTCCAGATCGGACAGGCTGTGCCGTAACCTCATCAGGAAGGACCAGCCGACTGCCAAGCAAAGCCATCCCCACGAATGTTGTTTTGAGAAACGTGCGCCTGGACCAAACTGCTTCTAGGTGTTGGGACATCTCAGAACCCTCCGAATGATGCGATGTGTGGGAAGAATACGGGAGGTACAACCGGCAAGAATGGGAGACTTCTACCAAAATTTAACGTCGAGAGCAACCTTCAACGTAAGAATGCATAGAGGCAGCTCATCTCAAATCAAGGTCTTTCCGTGAATGAGCCATGCGGGTGATTTTTGAACAGGAGTACAGAGTTACACGCAGAAGAACACGGGAAAGATCACGTCATGCACTTGGCCGTAAAAAACATACGAAAGGTGTCCATTTATTGCCAGTCAAATTTCTTTGGGTGGTGTAATAATTCTTGGCTGGAACATCATGGTGTGAATTTTTTATCTCGGTTTTTGCTCGAGGTGGAATCGGAACAGGCGCTCCTGGTCTCAACTCATTCACGCTCAGCTCGACAACGAAATTTCTTCAAGAAATTCAGAGTTATCCAGGTGGGCAAAATGCAGGCCAGGTAAAAAAAATATAGTCCCCAAATTTTGTGGATAACATGGTGGTGGCTGAGCTGTCGAGCTTCAAATCCTATGGATTGAAAGAGAATTGAGCTATTTGCCTAAATATTAGGCATAGTATAAAAATATTTTTGTAACACAATATTTTGTGGTGTGGATCTTTTGGCATAGGCGTAAAGGTAGAAAGTAATTTTTTTCTTGACTTTTTTATTGAATATTGTTCCACAACCTGGAGAAGAATGGCATCCTTGTAGGGCCTGAAAATATTATCCACAGAATTCCGCCACTTTTGTTGATAAAGGGAGATTTTAGGACGGTCTTTACGCTCTATGTATCCGGGTTTTTCAAGCACCCAGAGGCGTGCGGCATGTAGTTTCCTGGTCGTACCGTTGGGGTGATCCGGAATTCATTTGGGCTGTTGCAGGGAAAATGCTGCTAGGAAGACCTGACTGAAGAACTTTTTTGAATATCGGGTAGGGGAGCCAATGGCTATAGATAGAAGGATAGGGCTTCATTCACCCTCTGATTTGGTGACCGCAATAACTACTGTGGAAGTGGGCGCGAAGCACCCTGGCAGCGGTAGGAAAATCGAAAAGAGGGATTCCTAACCAGGTGGACATCCTGAGTCAACGGCGAAGGATCAGTGCCCAGGTGGAAAAGCCAGGATTCAGCGAGATTCAAAGGGGCTTTCGAATGCCGGTTTTATGGCTCACGTGAGGTCTTGGCAGCCCGAAGCTCCATCATTGCCCCGCGCAAGATGAATACCGCAGATCGCAGAAAGAGAGCGGTAAGGGCCAGGCCGACGAGAATATCAGGCCAGCCTGAACTGGTGAGCCATACGCCGACAGCGGCACACAACACCGAGACATTCGCAATAATGTCATTGCGAGAGCATAACCACACCGAGCTCATATTGATGTCATCGGTCCGATGCCGCCAGAGCAACAGCAGGCAAAGGCTATTCGCGGCAAGCGCGAGCAAGCCAATCATCCCAATGGTTTCGAACACGGGAACATGCGGAAGAATAATCTTGTACATCGCCTGCGCAAAAACGAAGAGACCGAAGGCCGCCATGATCCCGCCTTTGAGTAGGGCGGCTTTGGCTTTCATCCTTGCCCCTCGCGCGATGACGTAAATGCTGAAGCCGTAAACCAGAGCATCCCCCAGCATATCCAGCGAATCAGCGATCAAAGAAACGGAGCTAGCGAGCAGTCCTGTTGTGAGTTCGATGACGAACATGACGGCATTAATACCCAGCACGATTTTAAGCACTGAGCTTTGGCGATTACGAAGCGCCTCGATCTCACCCGCTTTGTCGTTGCAACAATCAGCCATTAAGTATCCTGAAGATTAGAATAATGAATTATCCATTGGCCTGGAATGCCCAGACATATCATAAGATGAAGCGGAATGCCAAAGTAAGATGCTTGTCCGATGTTTGGGATGGTCGGGTAAAGCGAACGGTTAGTCAACCCTCGACTTCAGTTCCCAACGCCCGGTAATGGGCTCCAACTCGCGCCGACCACAATTCACCAATGCGTTTGAAATGCAGAGAAGGATGCTGTGGATTGCTTTTTAGAGTTGGAAGTTCTTATTGGCAAGATCACGGATATTCTGTGGGGGCGCTTGATACAAATCCCAAAACTTTGACGAAGCATAATGCCTCAAAGCTCGCGGACTTTCCCGGATTTAAACTCAGCGCGGGCTTCCACGATAAGTGCATCGAGCTTCCCTCCTTTGAGATCGGCTTCAATCTGCTGATCCCAGACACGCGCATCGAACTCAAGAAACCAATCCCGAAATTGGGCCAAATCTTGGGGCGGCAGATTCAGGACCTGTTGTTCAAGCTGTTCAAGTTCACTCATGATTCACCATCCTTTCAGCATTTGTCTCAATTCTACACGAATTGCAATGTTGATGCCCAACGACAAAGTAATGTGAGGGGGAAGAAGCTCACCGGAAGCCTATTGGCCGGAAATTTTACGTGACGAATGCCGGAATTAAAACAAACGACGGAGGCTGGTTTAGAAAATAAGAAAGAGTGAGCCATCAAGAGGCCGTCATCCTGAGCCAACGGCGAAGGATCTGTACCCAGGCGAAGAAGCCAGGTTCAGGGAAATCCTTCGTTGAACGTGGCCTGAGTTTGCCAAAAGGTTCAGGATACATGAGCTCCAGGGCATATGTGGTTATAGATCGTCCATGGATCATACCGAATTTATGGTTCTGGCCTTACAGCTTGAGGATGTGTATTGAGCATCCCTCTTGGGGGATTTTTAGCAAAAGGTGTGGGCACGTGATTGGGAAGCACACGTGGGAGGTGTTCACCTCCAACACGTCTGCCCCGATATCCTCGGTAAGACGCTCACACAACCACCTCTACCACCTCTTCAGCAATGGACGGTGGTATAGGCTCATCGTGGGCCTTCAAACTTTCGAGATACACTTCGATGGCTTCTTGAATGTTCTTCAGCGCATCGCCTCTGGTTTGGCCTTGTGAGATGCAACCAGGTAAAGCAGGCACTTCGGCGACAAAAATCCCGTCCTCGTCCTGTTCAAGCAACACGCGGTATTTCATATGTCCCTGTTATGTGTTGTGTGCCGAACCATTGAATAGACGGTTGGACATCGGATGCAACCCGGCCTGTAATATTTTCTCTGATTGTCGTTTTAATTCAGAGGCTTGTCAACGGTCTCCCAATCTTTGATTGGTAAGATATAAGGAGGGGAGAGCTTTATGATAGCGGCAAAGGGTTTAATGCCGAACCGGCGCATCGGCTGGACTCCGTTCAATTTTCCCGTTCCGATTGAGAACCTGGTCAGTGAGCATGGTCGTGTGGATACTGGAATGGCCTGTTGATGCTTGGCGAACGTCAAAGAAAGCCGGCCCCTTACTCTAGCTCTAGACATCCGAGGCTCATGTCGGCAGGGGAAACAGCCGGTGCGGTACCCACCACAGATAGACCACCATGCCGAACAGCTCGACCAATGATTGAAACACAATCGCCACGACGGCGAGCTCATATGAGGGGGGCAATGCCAGTGCAAGTGGCAGGACAACGAAAGAGTTACGGGTTCCGAAACTGAACGCCAAGACACGCCCCTGAGACGGCGGAAGGCCGAACCGGCGGGCAAGGAGACGAGCCATCAATCCTGCAATCAGGAGAAACGCGACAAACACCAGCAACAGGTGTCCCAGTATCCCGATCGAGCCCATGACGACGTGCACTTGCGTGGCGGCAATGATCAATACGACAAGGGCAAGCAGCGGCACGGGAAACCATGCCAGTTGTTCAAGCACGGATAAACGACCGTTGTCCCTTTCTATCCACCTTTCAGTCAGGAAGGCGGCGAACAATGGCGCCAGGATCAGTCCGGAGAACGCCAGGAGCATTTCGCCACGGGCGAATGTCAGGACCAAATCGTCTCCGAAGAATATCCACAGATACAGGGGAAGCAGAACGATTTGGAGCAACAGACTGACCGGGGAAAAGGCCATGGCTCGTTTCGTGTCGCCACCGCCGAGGTGTGTGAACGTGATAAACCAATCCGTACACGGCACCAGCAACACCATCAGCACACCCAGGCGAATCGCCTGATCATCAGGGATCAGAAGCATCAGCCCCCACACCACGACGGGTAGCACCACGAAATTGCCAATGATCGCTGCGGCGAGAAACCGAAAATCCACAAGGGCGTCACGGACATGTGCCAACGGTATTTGAGTAAACGTGACGTACAGCAATAACCCGAGAATCGGCCACAGCGCTGATTCCAACGCCCCGCCGGTGCCGGGTGAGGCAGAGCCGATCAGCAGGCCGCTGAGAATGGCCCCGAGGTATATGAAGACCTGAAATTGTTCAAGCGATTGACGTGTCAAAAAATTTATTCAGTTCTTCGGTCTCTCGGGGGAACGCCGGGAACGATCCTCAAACATGCGGCCAACCCCTGATTAATTCACGCACACAGCACGATGCCTTGTCGCGTAGCCTGGGCCCCCGTACGACCGCCTTGTGAGGCATGTTTCGGCTATACCTCGTGTTCCCGTATACCCGACCACCGGTCTCTACCCTTCCAGAAGGGGCACTGCGGACACCACTCGCCTTCGGGATAATCAATAACTTCCTCATGCGGACAGCCAATAATCCGATCGGCAATGGCCACTGACTTAGCCTCATGTTCCCGGATGAACGTAAGGGCCTCTTGAAGGGCCTCTTCCTCATTCCGGAGATCACCATCCGAAAACCACTTGCGCATGGGGTCAGGCTCGGCTTCCTCATGAGCGAGAATGCTGACGACCAGTTTCGTGGCCTTCTGATCCGTAGGACCATAGAAGGCGAAGGTGGCCGCTGGATATCCCTTGAGCCCTTTCTTGGCTTTCTTCGTCAACGCCTTTTTCGCGCGATGCTTGAGCATGTGATAATCCTCCTTTGGAGTTTCCCGTAATACTCCGCCGTTCGCCTTATCCTTTGGATCGCCCGCCGCTGGTCATCCATAGGGTGTGCGGCGTGGCTGGGGGCCTCATGTTCGATATTCATCAAAGAAACGCTCGTCGATGTCATATGTTTGTTTGGGAATGAGGCTAATTTTAAGACGTTGAATTAGCTCTGCTGTTTGACCCGTCGCTCATACTCATCATGGGTGTATGGGATATCTTTTCAGGAGTTCGAACCTATGGCGGGCCACTTTTAGGACAGCTTCCGGAGGTTGCGCAAAGCAAGCCCAAAACCGAGCCGTCGTGCGGTGTTTCACAGGTCCTTGAGAGTCCCCTTGGCTTTCTTTTCGAGCGCCTCACGCCTCAGAAAATCGAGCTTTCCAGCCGCAGAGTCTGCTGCGATCTCCTTGTCCCACCGTTCCCAGTCCTTTTCTGACAGCCACAGGACAAGTTCGGTGAACTCCTCTTGGGGAAGTCTCTCAATTTCCGTTTTGAGTTCGTCTATCTTGGACATTGTTGTCCCTCCAAATTAAGGCTCAAGAACACCCACTCACAGGCCTGACGCCAGAACCCAGGTTGTCCTTGTTCAGAGGCAATTTCATCAATACACCTCATCGTGTGTTCCAACCGTTTGCAACAGAATGGCCTCAGAGCCTTCATATTTGACAAACTCGAAAATAATGCTCAGATCCTAACCTGCGCTACATGCCAAAGAGCCCTGAAGGGCACCTTTTAGCTTGTGGGTTTTCAGTTTGGGATGAAACGCGTCCTCCGAAAGCAACTCTAGAATTGCTCGAAGATCTTCAGCGATATGAGGTTGTTTCTTGACCAGGTGTTTGGCCGTGCGCACGAAGACGGAAGAGCGGATGAGCAGTCGTTTCACGACAAAATGTCTTTCATGATCTCCTCTGCCGTCGCTGATTGGCATCGGCCTTCCGCAAATTCCTTTCGTGCTTCCTGAATATCAGTCGCAACTATTTTGCGGCTCTGTTCAGCTAAACGGCGGTGAAGGATGTCGAGCAAGGTTTCTTGCTCTTCCAATGATAATTTGTCAATCGCTTCCAATACTTCACCAAACGGTATTGTCTGTTCCATGGGTTCCTCCATTCAGAAAGTCTTGACTTGCCCAGCGCCCAGAGGGTGGACGATGTCGAACGAAGTTGATGCTCTATTCCAGATGTACCATGTAGAATATCATCGATCGAGCCGCGCAGACCAACCTGAATTCCCCTGAAGCTGATTTTCTGTGTTGGCGGTTTTCGCCACGGCAGGCGAGCCACTTTTGTTTCGGCAAAAGGACCCAAAACCACTGACGCCCCGTCTGGCCTCATGGGAGCGAACGGACGCCAGGCTGCGGAGGGCTGATCAACTCGTCTGGCTCAAACAAGGTCCGCCGGGTCATGAGAGCGCCCCTCCTTTGGGCCAGACGGCAGGCGTCGGAACAGTGGAGACACAAATGACTGACAGGAGGCGAAGAAAGAACTCCGGAAGCATTATAAAGGAAAATCAGAATCCTTGACGTTTATTCAACGTTGTACAAAGATACGCATCTTGGATACTGGGTGTATTGTGTGACCAAGGTGTTTCGAGAGCACACTGGAGGGAAGAAGATGCACCCCAGGTGTCATTTGATTAGACTCTTTGAAATGACAACGATCATGTCGTGATTCAGAAAATTCGATGGCGTGTTAGACGGACAGAATTGCAGATCCGCTATTCTGCGGATCCGCCTAATCTTTGTCGGTCGGGTAAAAAAGGTCCTATGAAAACTCACATGCACAAACACATTTTGGGATTACTGGGGATTGTCTTAGTCATATTCTTTCTTGGATGGATTGACTGGCAGACAGGATATGAACTTAATTTCTTTGTGTTTTATTTCATCCCCGTCATCATTGCAGCTTGGTTTTATGGCATGAAACAAACCATTGTAACCTCAATCATATGTGCATGTATCTGGTTTGTTGCAGACACACTCTCAGGGCATAATTATTCATCAAATATTTTGGCTATATGGAATACATTTATTCGGTTTAGTTCTTTCGTAATTATTGGTTTGTCTATATGCAAAATAACGATTTTATTGCAATTAGAAAAAAATAAAACGGATGCTCTTCGAAAAGCGTTATTGGAAATAAAAATACTTGAAAGCTTTTTGTCGATTTGCAGTGTCTGTAAGAAAATTCGCAATGAGGAAGGCAATTGGCAACAAATTGAATCTTATATTTCAAAACATTCCGGCACTGAATTTTCGCATGGCTACTGTCCGGAATGTGCCAAGAAAGTACTGGAAGAACTGGATTATACAAGAGATCACTAAAGAACCGCATCTAGGCCAGATGAGGATCCTTGACTTATTTCCAACATTTTACAAGAATCCGGCGCATCGAGAGCGGCTGTATGGTGTGGCCCAGGTGTTTCGAGCGCACACATGAGCGACCAAAATTCCTGTCGTGATTTTTCAGAAAATTCGATGGCGTGTTAGACGGAGAAATGGACAGATCCGGCTCGTATGCGGATCCGCCCAAACATGGTTAGGCCTCCCCAAGGAAGCAATATGAATAGCACTATTGTGAGGCAAGCAGTTCTCTCAGATCTCGATGAACTTGTGCCGCTTTTTGATAGCTATCGTCAATTCTATGGTCGAGAAAGTGATGTTGTAGGCGCACGAGAATTTTTGCTTTCTCGCTACAACCATGGGGAGTCTGTATTATTTATCGCTCAAAAAGGCGAGGAAACGGTGGGTTTCGTACAGCTTTATCCAAGCTTTTCTTCAGTTTCTCTTGCTCGTACATTCATACTGAATGACCTCTTTGTGTCTCCTTGGGCACGACGCGGCGGCGTAGCAAAAAATCTCATATCGGCTGCAATTGAGTTTGCCGGGTCATTGGGCGCTATTCGCATGACGCTGTCTACTGCAGTTACCAATGCGGCAGCTCAGGCACTCTATAAATCATCCGGCTGGCAGCGTGACGAGCAGTATTATGTGTACCATTTTTCTGTTCCGGCATAACCAGGCGTTCAGCCGACCTCAGGCGGCGGACAGTAAGCAAAGGGGAATGAAGGGGGCCTCGATCTGTCTCATCTCGTCGATATGACGTTAGCCATGTTCGAAGAGGCCGGACACGGTAATTTGCTATTAGGGATACGCTCGCTGCTGGACTTGAAGACTATAGGCCTCTCTACAACGAAGAATTGGCAATCCATTGCGTAGCGCGTATCAGGCCAGATCGTCGCTTCCGTTGGCGCATTCATAAAGTCTGATTTGCCGTTTCGATACTTTCCTCCCGGCATCTATGGATTCATCGGCGACGTATATACCGATCCGCTGTACCGGAGCCAAGGAATAGCGACAAGATTGAATAATGATGCATTACTATGGTTAAAGGGAAAGAGAATAAAAATGGTTCGATTCTTGGCTTTAGACACCGAGCGCCCGATCTATGAACGGCTGGGTTTCGGTCCAACAGACGAAATGGTGCTCAATCTTGAAACCTAACAAGCCAATCGAGCGGACGCCTCCGCGCTGCGCGCTCCGGCGCCGATCATCGGCGCGTGAGCGCTCCAGAGCGACGTAAGGTCGATGAGAGAATTTTTAGAACCAAGCAAGTATGTGGATTGTAACCACGCAGAAGTGGTCAAGAGCGCTATTGCCCTTGCTGGTGGCTCTAACGACAAGCTAGAAGTAACGAAGGCATGCTTTGAGTTCGTGCGAGATGAGATAAGGCATAGCTGGGATTTCAAACTGAACCCCGTCACTTTAAAGGCCTCCGATGTTCTCCGGCATGGAACCGGATACTGCTATGCCAAGAGTCATTTGCTTGCCGCACTACTTAGGGCTAATGGGATACACGCAGGGCTTTGTTATCAAAGGCTGACTATCGCCAACGATGAGCCGCCATTTTGTTTGCATGGACTTAATGCTGTCTTCCTTGAGCCGTATGGTTGGTATCGTATTGACGCACGAGGGAACAAGCTGGGCGTGAGTGCCGAATTCTCCCCTCCAGTCGAGAAGCTGGCGTTTCCAATAGTCACGGAGGGCGAAGCAGATTTACCCGAGATCTGGTCAGAGCCACTTTCTCAGGTGGTGAGGGTTCTCGAGATATTCGACGATTACCTGCAAGTGTCGAAGAATTTGCCGGATGTCCCAGTAATCCGCGCTAACAAGTCAAACAACTACGCGCCTATAGCGTCGGACGCGCTAAAGCGCGATGGTTTTTGAGGCGTTAGAGTCGCCTGGACAGCCAGTCCAGAGGCAATGAAAACCGGATGGCTGTTGGTCGCAGCCGGATTAGTGAATCTGGTCCGGCTGTCGCGCTGGTACGGATGGGTCACCTGGCGCGAGCCCTTGCTTCTGATTCTGCATCTGGGATATGGCTGGCGATGTCATGGCTCATCCTGGGATGCGCAATTCTCGGGCTGGGTGTGCACCCCGCCGATGCGGTCCATGCACTCACAACCGGCGCGGTCGGCGCAATGACGCTGGCTATTATGACCCGCGCCAGCCTTGGCCATACCGGGCAGCCTCGACATGCGGGACCGGTGACCATCCTGATCTATGTGCTGGTAAACCTGGGTGCGGTGCTGCGGGTCTTCGGGCCGGCCACTGCCCTCTCGACGCCTCTCGTGCTTGGCCTGTCGGCAATGGCCTGGAGCGGCGCCTATCTGCTCTTTGCCCTTGTCTATGGAAAATATCTGCTTCGCCCGAGCCTCGACGGGGAGTAACGGCCCTGGCCCTCCTCGAAGGATTTTCAATATAAGGAGATAAATATTGCAGAAGGAAAGGCCCCCAGCAAGCTGGGGGCACACAAGCAGATTATCGCGAAAAAGCCCCGCATTTGCGGGCTACCGGCTCATATTATGAGGGTTGCATCTCATGCTAAACGCATCGATTTTTTTCAGAAAGCAGATTACCGAAGGCCTTTGAGCTTCCGGTAATTCGTTTCGCCGTTTTTGGTCAAGTACATTCGTCGTTGTTTCGCGGCACGTTCCTTTTGGCAATCATTCAGAAAAGTGGCATCACTGTTTTTCCGCTTGTAATCCATAACATTAATCCGCTTGCCTGACCGGGTCCCTCCTTTTCCGCTTTCTCCTTTGGGATAGCCACGATTGCAATTCTTCTTGAGGCCGACGTAGTGCTCGAACGTATGCTTCAGCGACAGCATATGCCCGAGTTCGTGACTGAACGTGCTCTTTAACGCCCCGATATCCATGATGATGCCATGTTTCCTTCCAAATGGCACCACACAATGAGGGAAAAACGCATGCCCGTTAAAGGATTGATTGTCCTTCGTGGTTTTGGCGGAATCGACGACTAGAACTTGAAGACATCCATCTGTTTTGGCCTTCCCGACTATGTTATCAAAGCGAGTATCCATAAACTTTCGCAATTCGCGCCCCGAGGAAAAAGATAAATTATTGGATACTCCCTTCACGTTCCACTTCCATTCAGGATGGATTTTTAAGGACGGTTGATCCTTATAGCAACGCTCCGCATCCTTGATCCATTTCTTCATCGTCGTTTCTGCCTGGCTTCGAGTCGCGCTTTTTACGGCTGAGCTGAACCGGACATTCAAATTAAAGGTGGTGTGTTCTTTTTTTTTGTTTTTAAACAGACCCATCCGTGGCTCCCTTCATTTTAGATTTCGGTTCATGGAGGACTCAGGATATATATATGATGTGATTCTTCATGTAAACCCTAAATTCCACTTGGCCCTGCAACAGATAGTTGCTGTCGCAACTGGCATGATGGAGTATTTAACATTCCAGGGTATTTTCTCCATTGCCTCATCCGCATTGCGTTATTGCCGCTTAAAAGTTTGTCTTCGTACCTTTTTCAATCATCGATCAGTCGATCGCCCATTCGGTAATAAATCACGTGGCTAATCAATGGAAATTTTCTCTATCCTGGACGTATGTTGACATTTCCGACCAGGAGCAGGGTTTTCAGGCAATTGGTGGAAGATTTGGTCGAACTGAAGCACATACTTGTTGTGTTAATCCTTCCCCAACGTTGTTGAGTAAAGCCGCAATGCTCTTCAAATCAGTTGGTTTTCGCCGTAAGTTTGAAGGCGGCCATCAAGGTTTTTACACGGTCGTTCAGACCGAAAATGATGAGTGGATGTGTGCGAGTTGTTTTGGTCTATTTGACTCGCTAAAAAGTTGTGGTTGGTGTAACGAGCAAAATACTGGAGACATGGAGCATAGCTACGTAACCGGGTGCAATCATTGTGAAGGAAGCCCCGGATGGCACAGAAATGATTACACGTAATGTGTGCAAACAACGCCCACAGGGCGGGCGTTAAGGGGTCATGTGAGTGTGTGAGAGGTCACCCATTAGCAGGCTCTATCAAGTGGGCACACCACTCCTCTGTTGGTCTTGCTTCTTTTTTAGCCATCCGCTCTTCTCTTGCTCTCTGCGACGTGGCCCTGATTCGCACCTGGGTCTTCATTGGTTTCGGTGTCGCCTTCGTGGCCTGAGACGCACCAGTCACCCATCAGGATGAAGACCGTTGAGGCCGCGTCGAGGGACGCGGTCTGTGGCCCTTGGGATGATCGTGCCCCAGAACACCGTCAGTGCCCGACGCCTGTCCATTCCGAAAGATCACAAATCGTCTGGCTTGCCTGAAGAAGCTCTTCAGCCTCCAGGCGCCAACCCCTTCGTGGCTCATCGTCGAGGCGACTCAGTGCCTCCCCGCAGCGGGAGAAAAGCCGGGATGCGAACGTGGCCAATCAAGTCTCGTGGTTCTGAGCCAACCCCTCTGCCAGCTCACGTCCGCATCCCCACTCATGCAAAGGCGCGGGAGACGCTTGAATTCAAGTTCAGAGATGGTTAGGTGCGCTCGTGCCAGTATCCAGGACGACGTTTGGCATGGGCCAGGGCGACAATAATACATCGATCCATTTCGTCACGGAACACGATGCGAAATGGATATCGGTTGAGTGCACAGTAGCGGCATTCGCCAAATGTAGATGGAAATTGGTGGGGATTCGTAACGATTTTGTCAATTGCCTGGTCCACGGCGGAAGTAAATCCGATTGCTGCACCGAC
>JBBDSY010000095.1:0-86996 GCA_040904705.1 Nitrospirales bacterium
CGCAGCTGCCCCGCTAAACCAAACGCTTGAGTTGCACTTACGAGTTGAATTCAAGACGTTCTCAACGCACAACATCCCTGTTTACTTAAAGTAGCAAAAACAAGGCCAGAAAATATTTTCATCGCCTTCAACGGCGCATAGCCGCAGCAAGACAAATGCTAGTTGTCACAATTCCTAACGCGTTCAGAGGAATCTTGTGACACAAAGTACCAATATTTCACGAGTTGTCCTGCGCAGTTACGATACCGCAACTCAAAAAATATGGGAAACATACAAATTTCCTGACCCTCAAGTAATTCTCTGTTCAGACATATTGGAGGGAACAGCCTTCAGATCGATTCCCCTACCATACGGAAAAACTACGAAGCATTTTCTCAACAATCGTGGTTTTTCCTCAACGAAGAGGAGCCCGCAAGCATAAGACAGAACAACAAGGGAGAGGATCGGAACAGTCGAGGAATTGAAAGGATTCAGAAGCAGGAGAAACCGTTTTACTCAAAATTCCATTCTTGTGTCGCAAAATACCACCGCTGTCCGCCGAAGTCTTTGGCACGATACATCGCCTGGTCGGCAATCGCCAAAAGCTCATGAGGATCCGTAGAGTCTTTCGGAGAGACAGCGATTCCTATGCTTGTCTGCACGGAAATATCTTTACCACTAAAATGCATAGGTGCAATCAGGCACTCCACGATTTTCTGAGCAACTTGCCGAATGTCTTGGATCCGATCAAGCCCTTGCAAAATAATGGTAAATTCATCTCCACTGAGCCTGGAAACCGTGTCCGTGGTTCGCACACATGCCACAAGCCGCTTGGCGACCACTTGCAATAAGCGATCCCCCATTTGATGCCCATACTGATCATTGATTGTTTTAAAGTTATCCAAATCCAAAAAAAGCAGCGCCAATAAGGTTCCATCTCTTCTTGCCTGTGCTAAGGCTAACTGCAACCGATCTTCAAACATGACCCGATTAGGCAAATCCGTTAAGGCATCGTGGCAGGCCTGATGCTTCATTTGCATCTCCGCCACCACACGGGCCGTCACATCATGGAAAATCACCACAAAATGCGTGGGCTGCCCCTCAGCATCGACTAATGGCGTGACAACTTGCTCAAGCACGAGTGATTCCGCGTTTTTTCCTCTTTCCATCACCTCGGTTTTCACATAACCAATCTCCCTCATAGCGAGTTCTGAAATCGATTGCGCTTCGTGAAGTTGCGCATAGGGGAACGAACGCAACGGATTTCCCAACACCTGAGGAGACGTCACTCCTAACAACGCCATATAGGCCTGGTTGACCCACTCCACGCGGCCCTGTAGGTCTGTCACACACACCGGATCATGAACAGACCCGATGACGGCACTATGGAGGCGTAATTGCTCCATCTCCATTCCACGCGCCATCAATTCTCCAATAGAATGCCCTAAAGTTTCCAACCATCCTCGTATGGAGACATCAATTTCCTTGGATAAGGTTGAACACAGCACGAGTAGACCTGAATGATCCCCCTGTCTAAAAGGCAACAAATATGCTTGGCGAAGACCAAAGCCAGATGGGAACCACCCAAATTCACCCGTATGGGGGCCATCCAGAGAAACCAGAGAACCTTCACTGGCCACACACGCCTGAGCCAATGTCTCTTGCCCAGAAATCGACGCCCACCAAGCCGGCCCATGAGTATCCCAATCCAAATCAGGCGTCACCGCGTGTGCACGCAACTTAGTCCGTTGGCCATCCTGTACCGTGGCAATCCACACAAACGGATAACCGAACGTCTGCACCAACCCCTCACAAAGTCGCTTCAAACAATCATTCAGACATCGTCCATTTGAGAGGTCCATCCCAAGTCCCTGTACAAACTGGGCACATGGTTCGGGACGAACAGGATCGCTGTGCGGGCACAAGTCCCAATGCCAGGCCATCACCTTCCGGGATTGATCCAACAGAGGCGTGACCGAACACCTCAACTTTTTTGAGGCCACTTCCGGAAGCTGCATTGTGGTCACCCACGTCACCAACTCTTGAGGCAGATCACCAGGCTTCAATTGTTGCCGAATCCATCGCCATTCTTCATAAGGAATCCAATCAGCTAATGACACCGTTCCGAAATTGGCCACCTCCAGTCCCAACACAGTCACAGCCGCCTCATTGGCCATCAACACCACGCCCTCACAGGAAGTCATCAAATGGAGAGGAGCAGTAGCACGGGAAACATTCTCCGAAGGCAAGACTGCATGAGAGGAATTTGTACCCGCTAACTCATGGGGAAAATTGGAGTCAGTCGACTCGGCAAGAATATTCTGCAGTTGGCCAGATAATCGGTGAAGCGCCTGACTTAATTCTTCTTCTTGCAGTGATCCCAGATGGCCGGATTCTGCATGAAGATCCCGAAGGGATTGTTCGAGTAAATGCTGGAGTTGCTGAAAAGTCGCCACGGGTCTCGTTACCTCTGTGGGAAGAGCAGGAGGACTACTTGATTGGGCTGAGATTCGAACACTCACTGCCAATCTATCCTTCGGTGAAAAGCGGTTGAACGTCAATCCATCAAAAGACGGAGGATCGCTTCATACTATAGCCTGGTCAGCCACCTACTAGATAAATTTCCAGGCATGTATAATCTACACCATTCAATGGGAAAAGTATCAGCCTTCCAATCGAGAGGCAAGAGCCATCAAGCCTGTCTCCACATCAACCTGGGCTTGCGAATAACGTTCCATCGTTCCAATGTCGGACCAATAACCGGCATGAACGAACCCCAATAAGCGGGAACCACCGGCAAGCGCACGCGTATAGGAATCAATAACCGAAAAGACTTCCCCGGTTGAGGCATCGGCCAAAATAGAAGGATGGAGAATATGTATGCCGGCAAACATTCGCAAATGGGCAACAGGCGGTGAACCAACACGATCCCGCCCATGGCCATTAATACGAAGTATCAGGCCCTGGGCATCAGACTCCACCGCCCCCCATTGCACCGCATGAGGATCATCGCGCACGACCAAAGTAGCCACCCCACCCTGCGAATGATGCGATTCTTGGAGAGCCGCCAAGTCTAAGTCGATCAAGGTATCCCCATTCATCACAAGAAATGACTGCCCCTCAAAAAAATTCTCAACCTTTTTCAGTCCCCCCCCTGTGCCTAACAGTTCCGGTTCATGAGAATACCTGATCCGCATATTCCAGCGAGATCCATCACCAAGCGCCGATTCAATCATCGAACCCAAATAATGCAAATTAATCATCACCTCACGAATCCCCCCCGCGCGCAACAACAGCAGGTTCCACACAATCAACGGGGTCCCACCAACCGGCAGTAACGGCTTGGGAGTTGCCTCAGTCAGCGGCCGGAGACGAGTACCCAACCCAGCCGCAAGGATCATGGCTTTCATAGTCGAAAATTTACTGCCATTCAGGAACGTACGGGGAGAGGTGTTTCAGCAAACGATGTAATTGAGGGTATTTTGTTAGATTGGCACGAACATTGTGTAAGGTGCGAGGAATGGATTTGAGGAAATTTGGATTTCCCTTCACGCGGTCAATATACACAAACCGCCCAGCAGCCTTCAAATTGCGCTGGATACTCGAGTAATCAAAAAGTTGGCGAAAGGTTCCGGCATCGTTTAAACACATGGTCGTATATTGAGAAGAAGGAAGAGCCTGGAGCATCTGCTCGCGATAATAGACCAGCAGCACATCGACTAGCGTTTCCTCTAACGCGATGTATGAATCTCGAAGGAGGGAGGCCACATCATACGTAACCGGACCCATTAACGCATCCTGAAAATCAATCACCCCCAGCCGATCCGCATCCACCATCAAGTTGCGGGAATGAAAATCCCGGTGGGTCAATACCATTGGCTGTTCGGCCAACCATTCGGCCATTTTGTGGAATTCCTCGTGTATAGGCACCACGTCCTCATCACGCATCGGCTGGCCTTGTCGAGCCACAATCCCGTATTCCAGAAAATGATCGAATTCCCACAGATACAATGGCACATCAAAGGAACGAGAAAACGCGAGGCAGGGAGTATTTGATGGGGTGGAAGCTTGCACATGCAATTGTACCAACATATCAATAGCCTGCCGGTAGAGCCGCTCAATGATATCGGCTGAGGCTCCCTGACAAGCCTGCGCCAACGTCACATCACCAAAATCTTCTAAATACAAAAGCCCAGCTGGTTCGTCGTAAAAGTATAGAACCGGCACCGGAATATCCGCCGCTTGCAAATGTTTCAGCACGTTAATGAAAGGCAGTTCGGCCATTTCAGACTCTTTTCCACTAACCGCTTCTTCAGAGGCCTTAAATCCTTCAGCATCAGCTAATTGCATCAGAATGAGCGAGTGAACTGGTGCACCAGAAAGGTGCAAACGATAATACCGCCGATTGGAAGCATCGCCAGCCAACGGTACACATCGCTCTAAGATACTTGAAAAGGGAAGAGAGTCTTGAAGCGTGGAAGAAATTCGAAGAAGAGGTATCGAGGAGGTCGCCGGAGTATGTTGAGGTACCATCCAGGCCGATTATACGATCACCTCCATTTCTTGTCATCCCTCACTATAGGAATCAGCCTTAAATACTTTATTCAGATCCTTTCATGGTTAAAGAATGTCTAAAAAACTTCTGGAGGAAAAATAAAGAAAAAAATTAAAGATTTGAGGAATTTTGACGAAACATTATAGGAAGAGAGAAAAAAGGCAAAAAAGCCTGACAATCACTTCAAAAAATAGGTGTGTTATGGAGATCAATAATTCTACGCCCCCAACCATTGTTCCAGTTCGGACACCTTCCGCTGTGGAAGATGGCGATGCTGGACCCAACAGTCCCTATTACAGACGTCGGCAGAAAAAGGCGAGGACGCCGCGCAAAGAAACCTCCAAAGAGACCCCACCCCAAATGGAGGGCTCCCCCTCCCATATTGATATCCTGGTGTAGCCGTGTAGGAATCAAATCACGTGGTCGCGTTCCTACCTCTTTGAATGCCCGCCCGTTCTTGCGTCTTTGAGCCCCGCATGTTGAACTCCCAATCTTTTGGTACAGCCTGTGATTCGACCTTCCGATAGAATGCTTAACTATCAAATGAACCTACCTCGCGCCGAAATATGGAAAGAGCATGACTACTTCTATCACTGCCCCACTTATTGATGGACATAGAGAAAAATACCACTATATATAGTACTTATCGGACATTTTTGGTATATTGCCCCCTTCAGGCTCCCACCTATTTTACTCTGTAGGAGTTTCATGAGTTATAAAAATATTGGTGATTACGGGATAATTGGCGATTTGCATACCGTAGCCCTGGTTGGGACCGATGGGTCCATCGACTGGTGCTGTCTTCCCCGGTTTGATTCTCCCAGTATTTTTGCCGCCATTCTCGACCACAAAATCGGCGGACATTTTAAGATCGCGCCCATCCAACCGGGGAATACACGACAAATGTATTTACCGGAAACAAACATTCTTCTGACCCGATTCCTCCAACATGACGGTGTCGGCGAACTCACCGATTTCATGCCTGTGGAGTCGGATGAAGCGGGCTACCGTCCACGCCGGCATCAAATCATTCGCATGCTGTCCGTCGTCCGGGGAACAGTGACCTTTCGCCTGGAATGTTCGCCGGGGTTTAATTTTGGACGGGATGTCCATGAAATTGAGGTGCAGCCCAAAGGCATGATTTTCCAATCCGGCGATCAATCGGTGGGGTTAGTCAGTCCCATTCCCCTTGAAACCCAAGAGGGTGTCGCATTTCAAGAATTCACCCTTCACCAAGGCGAGTGTCTCACGTTTTTTTTAGAATATTTGGAAACCAAAAATGGCACTCCACTCTTAGCCACACCTCAATCGGGCGAAGAAGCCTTTCGCAATACCTCAGCGTTTTGGCAACGCTGGCTTTCGCAATGCCAGTACGATGGTCGTTGGCGAGAAGTCGTCCACCGCTCAGCCCTCACCCTCAAGCTCCTGACCTATGCCCCAACCGGTGCCATCGTTGCCGCACCCACCACCAGTTTGCCTGAGCATATTGGTGGACCCCGCAATTGGGATTATCGGTATACATGGATTCGTGATTCAGCGTTCGCGCTGTATGGGCTCTTACGTCTGGGCTTTACCGTCGAAGCCGGACGATTCATGGATTGGATCAACGCGCGCTGCCACGACCTGAACCCCGATGGCTCGATTCAACTTATGTACGGCATCGACGGGCGTCGCGATTTAGCTGAACAAGAACTCCTTCATCTGGATGGACACCGCGGATCACGCCCGGTCCGCATTGGGAACGGCGCTGCCTCGCAATTGCAGATGGATATGTATGGCGCCTTGATGGATGCCGTGTATTTGTACAATAAACATGGCGCCTCGATTTCCTACGACCTTTGGGTCAATCTGTGCCGACTATTGGATTTTGTCTGTGAAAACTGGGAACAACCGGATGAGGGCATTTGGGAGGTCCGCGGCGGTCGCCAACATTTTGTCTACTCCAAAGTCATGTGCTGGGTCGCATTAGATCGCGGCATTCGTTTAGCCGACAAACGGGGGTTTCCCGGCAACCGTACCCGCTGGATGACCGAGCGCGACCGGATCTACCGAGAAATCATGGAACGGGGGTGGAACCCAAAAATCGGGGCATTCATCCAAGCCTACGACAGTGACGCCCTTGATGCAGCCAACCTGATCATGCCGCTGGTTTTCTTTGTCTCCCCTACGGATCCACGAATGCTCTCAACCCTGGATCGCACTTTGGAGCAGTTGGCACTGGGTAGCCTGGTCTATCGTTACGATACGAATACTGCAGCTGCCGACGGCTTGGAAGGGGAAGAAGGCACCTTCAGCATGTGTACCTTTTGGTTAGTCGAAGCCCTGACAAAGGCCGGCCGTTTGGCCGAAGCGCGACTGATCTTCGAAAAGATGTTAAGCTATGCGAATCATCTTCGTTTATATGCCGAGGAGGTCTCACATTCCGGTGAACAGTTGGGCAATTTCCCACAGGCCTTTACGCATTTTGGGCTCATCACAGCGGCCTGCAATTTAGACTTGGCCCTTAACACAAAACGTGCAGCCCACACGGTTGCCCGCCGGAATCGCCCCTCTTCCTATTCATCGCACTAATTATTCGCTGTTCAGGAACAGAAAAAGCAGCAAGTAAGTTAAACCCAAGGAGGGGCACGATGGATATTGGATTCATTGGACTCGGCAAAATGGGGATGAATATGGTGACCCGCCTGACCCAAGGCGGACATCGGGTCGTCGCCTATGACCGCACCGCTGACCTCATGACACAAGCGGAATCAAAAGGCGCCACCGGGGCCACGTCGCTTGAAGATCTCGTCTCGAAGCTCTCCACACCACGTGCCGTCTGGGTCATGGTACCTTCCGGGGATCCCACGGAAGACACCATACAACATCTTAGTACGATCCTCGAAAAAGACGACATCGTCATTGACGGAGGCAACACCAAATTTCATGATGATGTTCGTCGCGCCGTCGACCTACAAAAACGTAGCATTCATTATGTTGACGCTGGAACCAGCGGCGGCATCTGGGGATTGCAAATCGGCTATTGTTTGATGGTCGGTGGAGAAAAAGGCCCCGTCACTCGCCTCGCTCCAATTTTTACCACCTTGGCGCCTGAAAACGGTTGGGCTCATGTGGGCGGGCACGGGTCGGGGCATTACGTAAAGATGGTCCACAATGGCATTGAGTACAGCATGATGCAGGGCTATGCCGAAGGTTTTGAATTGATGTCCAAGAGCGATTACAACCTGGACCTGGCACATATTGCAGCCCTATGGATGCATGGGAGCGTGGTTCGCTCCTGGCTGTTGGAACTAGCTGCTGGGGCCTTGAAAGAGGATCCGAAGCTAAAGGGATTGAAGGGCTATGTGCAAGATTCGGGAGAAGGCCGTTGGATGTTGATGGATGCTTTGGATAAGGACGTCCCTGTTCCCACCCTGTCCACCGCCCTCTTTACGCGTTTTCGTTCACGGCAAGACGAATCCTTTGCCGAAAAGATGTTAGCGGCCCTCCGCAATGCCTTTGGCGGACATAGCGTAAAACGCTGACGACCTATTAGCTGAATTGGAAGATCGGCATGCCCACTCCCACTCCACCAAATCCATCGGGCGGTTCAAGTAAGACGGCTGCAGCCAAGGTCACCCAGCCATGCACCATTGTGATCTTTGGCGCCTCGGGGGACCTGACGCGCCGCAAACTGCTCCCGGCTCTCTACAACTTGTTATTGGATGGGCTCCTACCTGAAAATTTTGCCGTGTTGGGTTTAGGTCGTAAGGATTTGTCTGATGACGATTTTCGTGGCATAGCACGGGACGGCATTGAACAGTTTTCCCGGCAAACATTCCAGTCGGAAAAATGGGAACATTTTCACAAGCGGTTGTTTTACTGTGCCGGTGATATCCAAGCCACAGAATATTATGAGAAGGTCCGTGACCGTCTCTCGTCCATCGAAACGCAGCTCAACCTGCCTGGCAATCGTATATTTTATCTGGCCATCCCTCCGGGTTCTTTCGCTCAAGCTTGCGAAGGCTTGCATCAGGTAGGACTGATATCTCAGGTCGATGTTTCAGAGGTCTATTCACGCGTGATTGTCGAGAAACCGATCGGACATGATTTGGCCTCTGCCAAAAAAATCAATACGGCCATTGGGAATGTGTTCGATGAATCACAAATTTATCGCATCGATCATTACCTCGGAAAAGAAACGGTTCAAAACATCATGGTCATGCGGTTTGCCAACTCCATTTTTGAGCCAATATGGAACCACAAGTATATCGATCATGTGCAATTGACTGTGAGTGAGGCCGTGACGCTAGGTAGCCGTGCGGCCTATTACGAAGGCGCTGGCGCCCTTCGCGATATGGTGCAAAATCATATCTTACAATTGCTGTGTCTCATTGCTATGGAACCACCGTATTCGCTTGACCCCGATGTCGTGCGCAATGCCCGCATGGATGTGCTGCGAGGCTTGAGGCCCATTCGCGGGAAAGACGTGGAAGAGATGACGGTGCGAGCGCAATATGCGCATGGCACGATCAAGGGTCAAGAAGTTCCGGGATACCGCCGGGAAGACGGCGTGCAATCTGATTCCACGACCGAAACCTATGTGGCGTTAAAAGTGTTTGTGGAAAATTGGCGATGGGCCGGAGTGCCCTTCTATGTGCGGACTGGAAAAGCCATGACCAAACGAGCATCGGAAATCGCGGTGCAATTCAAGGAAATTCCGCAAATCTTATTCAATGCCAATCCGGACATTCCCCAAGCACCCAATGTCCTGAAGTTGCGGATTCAGCCGGAAGAAGGATTGTCTCTACGGATTATTTCTAAGGTACCGGGATCGAAAGCCAAGACTCACCCGGTGGAAATGGACTTTCACTATGGCGACACATTTGACGCCCCGTCACCGGAAGCCTATGAACGCCTCTTATTGGATGTGATGACCGGCGATACCTCACTCTTTATGCGCCGAGATGCCGTGGAAGCCTCATGGGCCTGGGTGACAGATATTATTAAAGGCTGGGCCACACACGGACACAAATGGTTGCCCGAGTATCAGGCTGGGACATGGGGACCAGTTGAAGCGGATCGCCTCATCCAAACCGACGGCCATCGTTGGCGGGAAGTGTAAGGCTCCTCTCTGCCTCAAAGGCTCACCCCTACCCCCCACTCGAGAAATACTTCTCAGCTTCAGTGGGGATTCTGTGTTCAGAAAAATCGCCATTCGATTCTTCCCATTTCAGCGCACCTGAGTACAGAGAGCAGCCTCAATAGCTTGTTCGAGGCGGGTAAGGCCCTTCATAACGTCCGAGCCGACATGAACTCGAATGACACGGCGTTGTCGGCTGCTTAGACTTTGCAGATCGCCTAAGGCTTGGGCGGCTTTGAGGATACCAAAAGAATAGGGTTCATCGGGAATGGCCAGATCTTCGGCATCATCACAGGTCACTTGAATAAAGACGCCGGAATTTGGCCCCCCTTTATGCAGTTGGCCTGTGGAATGAAGGAAGCGTGGCCCATAGCCTAACGTAGTGGCGACCTGTTTGGTTTCCCGAATTTTTTTGCGGATGCGGTCAAAGATCGCATGAACGGCATGGGTACGTTCCAGATAGACATTCATCGCGAAATAATCCCCGGACTGGAGACGCGTGACATGAGCCGCCACAAGATTATCCAAGGTGGAGTTCCCATTGAGAGCCTGCCGATTTGCCTCATCGGCAAAAACCTCTATGCCTTCATCAATGAGTAACGGTGAGGTTTCGTTAAGCTTCCCATCTTGTTTGTATGTTTCCAGATGAGCCTTGGTGTAATCTTTGCTTTCTTGGACATTCGGTTGATCAAAGGCATTGATATCCAACAGAGCTCCAGCCACAGCTGTCGCCATCTCCCACAAGAAAAATTCCTGCCCAAGATTCATTAAATCGGCAACATTGATGCGAATGATCGGATGCCCCGCTTGTTCCAACGCCATCACCTTGGCGTCTTGTTTAGCATCGACCCCCTGTTCATATCGGATGTAGGCAAACAGTCGATCTTGGCCATAGACTTTGGGGTCGACCACGGATTCGCCTTCCACAGGAACAATGCCCTTTCCTTCCTTCCCCGTACTCTCCGCCACCAATTGCTCCAACCAGGCACCCAAATCCCATAAAGCAGGTGATGTTACAAAGGTGAGTTTGTCTCGACCGGCTTTGGCCAGCGTTCCCAGTACGGCTCCCAATCGCACGCCCGGATTTTCCTGCGCTGGCACCGATCCCCCACATGAATGCCGCATGCGTTCTGCCTGATGCAGGAATCGTTCAACATTCACTCCCATCAAAGCTGCGGGCACGATGCCGAAATTGGAGAGTGCGGAATACCGACCTCCGATTTCAGGGATTCCTGGAAAGATGTGCCTAAATTTTAGTTTCTTCGCGACACCTTCAAGCAAAGACCCCGGATCAGTAATAGCCACAAAATGCTGCCCGACTTTTTCACCGACCACCTGTCGCATCCGTTCAAAGAAATATTTTTGAAAGACCAAAGGTTCAGTTGTCGACCCAGATTTACTCGCAACGATACAAAGGGTTTTTGATAAATCCACATGCTGTTCGAATGATCGAACCTGTGATGGCACCGTACTATCCAACACATGCAATTCTGGATAGCCATCAATAACGCCATAGGTCATCCGTAACACTTCCGGGCACAAACTACTTCCTCCCATCCCTAAGAGCAGGACATGTTTGAACCCCGCCTCCTTGATGTCTTTCGCCACGGCTTGCAGTCGAGCAATATGGGGCAATTGTTCTTGCGAAATCGTCAACCATCCCAAGGCGTGGCGAATAATTTTCTGCGCCTCCGGGTCCTGATGCCACACAGTGGGATCTTTCGCCCAAATCCGGCGAACAAGATTTCTCGTTTGAATTTCCTCAAGAGTCTCATCGACCTGACCCTGCATCGCACCAAGAGAATACGTGACACGATCGAGTTGTTCTCCAAGAACCTCCGCCCGTTTGCGGCTGATCACACCCATCAATTGATCAAAGGCATCCACGAATAACTTCGCCCCATCCTTGAGGAGGGTGCTGGTGGCTTCCTCAATAGAAATTCCCACCTCCGCCAACTGTTGCATGGTGGCTTTGGCCTCTTCTAAACCATCTTGAATCGTATTCCTCACAATGCCATGGTCGCGAAAGGCGGCAAACGTGGCTTCGGGCATAGTATTGACCGTATCCTGCCCAATAAGTTGATCCACATACAGCGTATCCGGATAGTTGGGGTTTTTGGTGCCCGTGCTGGCCCACAAGACCCGCTGCACTCTGGCACCTTTGGCTTTCAGGGCTTGAAAATCTTTGCTTCCAAAAATTTCTTCATATTTTTGGTAGGCCAACTTGGCATTGGCAATAGCCACTTTGCCCAAGAGTCCCGCCATCACTCCACGTTGCCCTGCATTCGACTCATTTTTGATTTTTGCTTCCAGCTGCTTATCAATAAGATTATCGATCCGGCTCACGAAAAAGCTGGCCACCGACGCGATCTGTCCCACATCCCCTCCATTGGCCGCCAATCGCTCAAGCCCGCGAACGTAGCGCCAGGCGACTTGTTCATACATGGCCACGCTAAACAACAGAGTGACATTAATGTTGATACCTCGCGACAGCAACTCCTCAATAGCAGGCAAACCCTCGACTGTTCCCGGCACCTTAATCATGACATTTTTTCGCGCAACCGCAGCATGAAGGCGAACCGCTTCCTCTATTGACCCCTGGGTCTCAAAAGCCAAATCCGGTGAGACTTCTAAGCTGATATATCCATCTCGTCCTTGTGAAGATTGATACACGGGCTGCATCACGTCTGCAGCATCCTGAATATCTTTGATGGCCACCCGCTCATAAATGTCTTTCACACCAATCAACTCAGAAGCCGCGCGCTGAATCGTGTCATCATAATCGGTACTTCCCGCGATCGCTTTTTCAAAAATGGCGGGATTGGAGGTCATGCCCATCAATCCATCTTGATCGATCAACGCTTGCAATTGGCCGGACGTAATCATCCCGCGACGAATATAGTCATACCAGGGGCTTTGTCCACATTCACGTAGCTGCACCAGAGGATTCATGAGCACATCTCCTTTTCACTAACTGTTTAATGTCACAAAGCCGCCATCTGATGCTGGACCCGATCAATCTGAGCTTTGGCCTGGGTCACAACATGATCAACGGTAAAGCCGAATTTTTTCGCAAGTTCTTTGAGGGGCGCAGAGGCCCCGAAAGATTGCATACCAATCGAATGCCCTTGAGTCCCCACATAGCGTCCCCAGCCAAACGTAGAAGCGAGTTCAACAGACACTCGCGCCGTGACGTTGTCAGGAATAACTGAGCGTTGATAGTCCTTTGATTGTTGTTCAAATAATTCCCAGGACGGCATGCTCACCACTCGACTCTTGATCCCTTCTACCGCCAGTTGTTCATACGCCTGGACACAGAGTGCGACTTCACTCCCCGTCGCGAGGAGCAACACATCGGGACGGCCATCTGGAGCATCGGCTAAGACATACGCACCCTTCGCCACACCCGAGGCTGAGGCGTATTTCGTACGATCCAAGGTTGGGATGGCTTGCCGAGTGAGAATTAACACAACCGGCTCATGCCGCGACTGCATGATCACCCTCCAGGCTTCAACAATTTCATTCGCATCACCAGGACGCAACACCATCAATCCGGGGATAGCGCGAAGCGATGGAACCTGTTCAATAGGCTGATGCGTAGGGCCATCTTCTCCCACTCCGATAGAATCATGGGTAAAGACATGCAGGACCGGAATTTCCATCAGTGCCGAGAGACGAATTGCCGGTCTGGCATAATCGCTGAAAATGAGAAATCCTGAACCATACGGCCTCACTTTGGATAAGGACAACCCATTTAATATGGCCCCCATGGCATGTTCCCGTACCCCAAAGTGCACATTCCGCCCGGAGTGATTTTCACTGGTAAAGTCGCCCGCGCCTTCAAACGTTAACCGGGTTTTTGTCGATGGCGCTAAATCTGCCGCGCCGCCCAACACCCAAGGAACGTTCATGGCTACGGCATTAAGGACCTTGGCTGAAGCTTCGCGACCAGCCAGTCCTTTTTCGTCGGGTGGAAAAGTCGGTAATCCCGTCTCCCAGGCTTCGGGCAACTGACGGTGCTGCATCTTGTAAAGATGATCAGCTAATTCCGGATACTGCGTTTGATACTGAGCAAAACGAGTCATCCACGTCTTCCGCAATCCCGCCCCGCGTGCGCCAATACCGTCTTGAAAATGAGCAGTCACACCATCGGGAACAAAAAATTTGGCGTCCTCCGGCCATCCATAGTTGCGCTTGGTCAAACGAATCTCCTCATCGCCCAACGGCTCCCCATGAGCCGCATGGGTGTCCTGTTTATTGGGAGCGCCATAGGCGATATGACTGTCCACAATGATGAGGGTGGGACGCTCGGATTCTTTGCGAAATGTGCCAAAGGCCCGATCCAACATCTCTAAATCATTGGCATCCCCTACGCGTGTCACATTCCATCCATAGGCAATAAACCGGGTGGCCACATCTTCGGTAAAAGCCCAATTCGTATGACCTTCAATGGTAATTTTATTATTGTCATAGATCCAACAAAGATTCGAAAGCTTCAAATGACCGGCTAACGATGCGGCTTCGGCAGAAACCCCTTCCATCAAACATCCATCACCGCAGAGGGCATAGACATCATAGGAAAACATCTCAAAGTCGGGACGGTTGAAATAGCTGGCCATCCAACGTTGCGCCATGGCCATGCCCACACTCGTGGCCACACCCTGCCCGAGTGGGCCCGTGGTCGTTTCAATTCCCGAGGTCCAACGATACTCAGGGTGGCCGGGACACTTACTCTCTAATTGGCGAAACCGCTTAATATCATCTAGGGTGACAGACGATTGGCCCAATTGTTCATATTCCCCGTTTACGGCTTTCACAGCACAGAGATGCAGCAGCGAATAGAGCAACATGGAGGCATGGCCGGCAGATAACACGAACCGGTCACGATTCGGCCAAATGGGATCAGCAGGATCAAAGCGCAAGAGCCTATTCCATAACCAATAGGCCACTGGTGCCAAGGCCATTGGGGTGCCGGGATGACCGGAATTGGCGGCCTGCACCGCATCCATCGCCAAGGTCCGAATCGTGTTTATACAGAGCTGGTCCTGTGAAGCTGCGGTAGATTTCATCATGAGCTCCTCTTGTTATCCACCATTCTGATGCTGTCTTATCGTTACGCGTTCCATTACAAAAGACAGATTGTGGCTCGTCATTCACTACCTACCCGGATCATACCACTTTGCATGGCTTCCCAATAGATTTTTCGGCAAATGAAGTTGCCGACTTAATGGAAGAAACAGGGATGTACCCTGAACCAAGGCCTATCCGGTGCAAAACCTCCCAAGTTGCCAATCGCATGGACCGATCATTATGATTTGACCGTATGAAAGTTCACCTTAGTCACCCCACGCGCGACGTAGAACTAAAAGGGCCCAAACGGGTTGCCGATATTTTCAAAGAACTGCAATTGATTCCTGAAGCCTTTTTGATTATTCGGGGCCGGGACCTCATGACCGAAGATGAAATCGTGGCCGATGGGGATAACATTGAGGTTCGTCCCGTCATTTCTGGAGGGTAGCTCATGAAATGTCGAAAATGTCCTCAACGGGCGGTATTGGGCCTGCCTCGCCACAATACCGCATTCTGCGGACCCTGCTTGACGGAATTTGTCCGAACCCAAGTCCAAAAGGCCATCAAAGCCCAGGCGATGTTTTCGCCTGAAGATCGCATCCTAGTGGCCGTCTCCGGCGGGAAAGACAGTCTGACTCTCTGGGAAATCCTTCTCAAGTTGGGCTATCGCACTGACGGCCTTTATGTGGATTTAGGCATTGCTGGGTATTCAGAACGTTCTCACGAAAAAGTGGAGCGCTTTGCCCATGAGGTGGCGGAATCCTGTGGATCAAAGCTTATCATTCATACGGTGGAAGAAGATGCCGGGGCAGGCATTAAAGAATTGGCGACTCTCGTCAAGCGGCCCACCTGCTCCACCTGCGGCACGATTAAACGCTACCAATTCAATAAGGTCGCATGGGATAACCAATACGATGTCATGGCCACCGGCCATAATCTGGATGATGAAGCTGCACGGCTGCTCGGCAATGTCTTGCAATGGCAGGAAGAATACCTTCAAAAACAAGCGCCGACCCTACCTGCGTCCGTTGAGGGGTTTTCCAAAAAGGTCAAACCGCTCTATCGCATGACAGAACGGGAAATTGCCGCCTACGCCGTCGTGAATCGGATTGATTATCTGGTGGAAGAGTGCCCCATGGCTAAGGGCGCCAAGATGTTGGTCTATAAAGATGCGCTCAACAGGCTGGAAGCGGAATCGCCAGGAACCAAACACCGCTTTTATTATGGATTCTTAGAAAAGCAAAAAAAGGCCGCTGCGACTTCAAGTTCCTCAATGACCGATATCGATCAAACCACACTCCTTCCCTGTGAAACCTGCGGGCAACCCACCACCGCCGGCACCTGCTCCTTTTGCCGCATGATGGCTCGTGCGAAAATCCCATCTCGCTGAACCTCTACATCTTCATTCACATCGAAGAGGTGGGGTTTGCAATCCGTCATGACCTCTCCGACCCACACGACTACTCTCGATAGAGACGAACCGGCACTTTCTTTCCCTTAATTCTTGTCCGGCCAAGCGCCTTAATGATGTCCTGCGCCAAATCCTCCGGCACGGTCACCAACGAAAATTGATCCGAAATCTTAATGGGTCCGATGACATTGGAATTTAGCCCGGCCTCATTCGCGATAGCGCCAACAAAATCTCCAGGGCGGATGTTTGCATTCTTCCCCACGCTAAAATGCAACGTGGCCATAGGGGATGATCGACCGGCACGATCACGCCTCGCAGGTGATCTGCTCGGATCGACTCTTGATTTTCCCCCTTGAGCCCAGCTCGGGGGTTCCCGTCTCGGCCGCCGTGGCTGTGGCGCTGTTTCCTGAGTACGATCTCGTATAGCCGGGATTTCTTCTTCCGTTCGTTCCCCATCATTCGATCCAGAGGCCAGGAGAATGGCCGCAGCGGCTACATCCTCTGGAGCAAACTTTTCGGTCAACATTGTCACTACATTCCGGAATCGTTCAAATTGGTTGTCCGCGAGGATTTCCTGAATAGAGACACCAATGCGCTCTAATCGTTTGGCTTGGAGATCAGCGACCGTCGGAAGCGACGCCATATCAATAGTGGATTTGGTGAGACGCTCAATGTTCTGCAATAACCAGCGCTCTCGGGGCTCGACCAGCGTGATCGCTTCTCCGGCCCGGCCAGCCCGGCCGGTCCGACCAATTCGGTGGACGTACGCTTCAGGAGACGACGGTACATCGTAATTCATCACGTGCGAGACATGGGAGATATCCAGCCCTCGTGCAGCCACGTCCGTGGCGACCAACAACTCAGTCTTCCCTGAGCGAAACGAGGCCATCACGCGATCACGTTGTGCCTGGTTCATCCCGCCATGAAGCCCTTCGCCTCGATACCCACGACCGTTTAGCATGGAAGTCAATTCATCCACTTCCAGACGCGTTCGACAGAACACGAGTGTGGACTTCGGTCTGACCATATCCAAGATTCTCGCCAAGGCTGCGACTTTATGCGGTCTGGCGACCAGATAGGCCGTCTGGTGCACACGAGGAGCGACTCCAGCTTTAACGGGCTCTTTCGCAATCTGAATTTCAACAGGGTCCTGTAAATGGCGGCGGGCGATGGCCGCGATGCGGGGAGGCATAGTCGCCGAAAACAGAGCGGTCTGCCGTCCCTTAGGCGTCTGCTGCAGGATGGCATCCAAATCTTCGGCAAACCCCATATTGAGCATCTCATCGGCCTCATCGAGCACCACAATTTGTAAATCCTGAAGTTGAAGAGTCTTACGACGGATATGATCCAAGGCTCGTCCTGGCGTCGCCACGACCACATTCACCCCGCGTTTGAGTGCGATAAGCTGCGGCCTGATCGCCGCACCGCCATAGACGGCAAGAATGGCGATTCGCTGCTGTTTCCCATAGCGCTCGACGGCCTCGCACACCTGCATGGCCAATTCGCGCGTCGGGACCAGGATGAGGGCGGAAGGATTTGGCTGCGGCGTCAAATGAGCCAATCGCTGCAGAAGAGGCAGCGTGAATGCGGCTGTTTTTCCCGTTCCGGTCGCGGCACGACCGATGAGGTCTCGTCCGTTCAAGAGTGGTGGAATAGCTTCGCGTTGAATGGGTGTTGGCTCCTCGTACCCTAAGGTCTCAAGCGTAGTCAGCAATGCGGCTTCGAGCCCGAGAGACGCGAAGCCAGGCGAAAAGCCCTTTATGGTTGGGGCGGGCGGTGAGTCTGTTTTATTACTGTGTTTCATAAGCTGTCTCAATAACCTTTCTGATTGGAATCTTGAATGGGTATCGGGCCAACACCTTGTTGGCCTGCGTTAATTCACATGGTCGTCCACACGACAGCATGCATTATGTCAAAGCCTCTGTGGCTTTGATCACCCGCTTCCATTTTTGTCGCACTTGATAGTGTGGCCTGGAAAATGACGGCCAAGGTCACACAGGTGACCTCAAAGGCGACTTCCACACATTATGTGTTGGGCTCTGGCCCTATTACACGTGTTTGGTCGGTGTCAGGGATAAAGTCCGTTTTAATGGCGGTGAAGCAGAGTTTACTGTACGCGGTCTATCGGATGACAATCAATGAGCCATAATTCCGTCAACAATAGGCTAGTTGCCAGGCTCTTAGAAACCCTGGCTATTCTCTGGACAGCTTCACAGCATGTATAGAACCTTTGATCGATGAATCGGCAAACCAATTCCAATTGGTTCGCATCCTCCGGAACCTTTCAGTCAGAGGCAGTCACCGAGATGTGTGGTCTTCAGACAATCTAGACAAGAGACGAGGCAGATGAGATGAACACAACATTCCAGAATCCTGGCAGCCGCTGAGACCCTACCCTGTTCAGACGCTCATCGACAAATCGAGCAAACGATAAATATCCTTCGCTCTTTGGAGCAACACCAGCAGCAACGACAACAAGACGTTCGTGCCATCTGCCAAAAGCTGTGTGCTTGCCAGACTGGAGGCGGATTATCGCTTGCTGAGAAACAAGATTGCACTCAACTTCAGGAAGAAGGGCCAAAGCAATTCCAAGCCATGGTCGAGGCCATAACCTTTAACCACCAAACCTCCCAACAACTGGCTCGCCAAACCCGCCAGACTCAGCTTACCTGTCCAGCCAATACAGAGAACACCTTTCCAAAAACACCCAACCTCCTGTTACCTCAAAAATCTTCGATGGCCAATTAACGGGAATCGGAAACGGCAGAATATTTTCTGTTATGCCAATGGAGAAATAAAATTTCAGCCAAAGGAAATGGCAGGATGAATTCCCCTTTTTACGGAGATGACAGAGAAGAGAGAACCTTGTCGTCGCGGGGATAAGAAAGTAGGCAGATTATTCGGGGAGTTCGATCCCGCCGCCTTCGAGGTCGGTGTCGATACCGGTCAACTCCATTTTATTGCCGACACGCCACCATTCAGCAGATACTTCAGACAGGGCACCCTTGGAGGTATAAAACTTTGCGGCGGGAATGTTCACCACGTGGTTGTCAGCTTTATGAATTTCCATCACCGTGGTTTTCAAGGTGGTATCTTCAACCTTGAGCAGGTCTGGCGTGCTTGTCAGCACAAACCGATCATTGGGATTCGTTTCCCACACATTGTGCTTTAACGTGGCCACCTCTGTCCCGGTCGGCATAAAAACGCCCATGGAGAGTGCCAATTTTTTTTCTTCTTCCAGCCATTCAATGCGGATCTGTTCTTTGCCATGAGCCAAAAACGTGCCGTTAGTATTGCGCAGGGTGTTGGTTCCTAATTGAATATCCACAACTCTTCCCTCCTCGGATTCAAAATAATATCTTGGGATTATTCCTCAGGAGAATCACAAAGTTCAAGTGAATTGCATGGAAATCTTGACCCGTTACCTGACTCAGAGCCAACAGGCCTATGTGAATGAAGGAGGCTCCGTGGAGGGAGATAAATCCTTACCTTTTAGCATCATCAAGCACCCTAACCCGATGACAATCCAAAGAATTTCACGCAATCGCCGAATCAACGCAAACGTAATTCCCGTCACTTCTGTGTACCCGAAACTCATAAGCAGAAGCGTATAGCCTCCTTCTTGGGCACCAAGGCTTCCAGGGATAAAAAATGTCCCCCCTTTGATAAAGACCGTAAGAGCCGCGATCGAAATAGACGTCCACACATCAACGCTCATTCCCAGGTAATACAAGATCGCATACACTTCCAAGGTCTCACAGAACCACGCGAGAAAAAACGTACCCAAGGCAAGATAAAACGTTCGGCGGTTTTCGGAATAGAACCGTCGTATCGTGCTATCCAGGTCGTGTAATTGAGATTCTCGTTTTTCTAGAAAGGTCCACCGAATCCCACATGCTCGGAACAGTGCTAAACAGCCCATCCCTAACCCATAACGTTGAAAGATCACAAACAGCCCTACGCCAAACGCTAAGAGCCCTGCGCTGACCACCATGGCCATCCAATAATGATTCGCCGCATCCATGATCCAAAACGCAAGTCCCATCCCAAGCAAAATAAACAACACTTGCGCCAACGTCATGGTCGTCTTCGCCGTGATCACTGAGGCCATACCCTCAACCATGGGAACGCCGTACCGTTTGAGCAAATAGGCTTTCAGAGGTTCGCCTCCCATATAGGCCGCCGGGGTGGTGACATTAACGGTCTCTCCGGCCATTCGAATGGCAAACAGACGCAGAAATCCCACGCTCCCCGCATAGGCCCCAAGAGTGAGTCGCCAACCCCAGGCATCAAGCCCATACACCACAATCATGGGCAGGAGAATGACGAGGAGTGGAAGAGTGCCGAGTTGGGAAACCGCCAGAAGGATCGGTTCGAGACCAATGTGCAACACGATCCCGACCAGGGCGATAAGCCCGACGATCAGGAAAACGAATTTAAGCACGAGAGATGAGATTTCGACGGAGGAGCCAAGCCATCGACATGACAAAAAACCAGGAACCAATCGCGGCGAGCGCGAGAAACCAATGCAAGAAACCGAGGCCGGCGCAGACAAGCACGACAAGGGAAAAGTCTCGATTGGCAACATGGCCTAACAGAAATTCGATCTTTCCGCGTTCACGGTCAGTTAATCGACGCCATTCCTGTGATCGAGAGCGTAACTGTCGGGCGGCGTTCACCAACAACAACGACACGATATTCCCCAAGACTGCGGACGCGCCAAGGACCAATGGCCCAAGCGTTTGTTCCCATGGGCTCTGGAGATAGGCGCCGCACGCAATTCCGGCAAAGATGGCGATATGCACGACGTTATCTGCCCATATGTCCAACTCCTGGCCAAATTTTGACTCAGCAAAGGTCAATCGCGCGACCTCGCCGTCGCAACAATCAATGATGACCGCCACCTGGAAGAGCAATGCCCCTACCAGCGCAAATTCCCACGAGCCGGGAAAGAAGAACCCTGCCGCCACCAACCCCACGACCATGGATAGGATCGTGATCGCATTGGGAGTCCATCGTAATTTCAAAAACAATCTCGTGAGGACTCCCGAACACTTTCGGTTAATATAGCGGTCAACCAATCCGTCCATCCCGCCTTTTAACGTTTGTAAGGACCGGACCAGCGTTTGTTCCGCCAACTTCGGCCCTTTGGGTCCACGAACATCCCGGAACCAATGGGTGGCGCCTGAAATGGTCTGGACGGTCCCTTCGACAGCAGCCTGCTCCAAAGCCAGACGCAAGGGATTCGTCCCTCCGGCATGCAAGATCCCTGATATCCCCAATAACCGCCCTGGTAACACCAGCAAATCCCCAACGACGGGCAACGGTACACCATCATGGACCTTGGCGGGTGCAGTCGGCTCCATCACAGAGGCGACAGGCGGATCGCGAAAAAACACCAAAGGAGCCGTACTACCTTCCAACCCATCTGACTTCATGACCACACCTGGATTGCCCACATGATAGCCCTCATCAGAATGCCCAACGACCACCACAGCTTTCCCGTGCGCACCTTCCTGACGTAACCGCTGAACTAATGAAGGAGAAAAGACGGTGTGACAACCCACCACCATACAGGCCCCAATGACTTCATCTGCCAACGCTTCCCAGGTTTGAGGGTCATGCGGTGGAAATTCTCGTACCGGGAGCCAACGAACGGCAGCCTGCAACCGGCCATCTTCGCGCAGAAGTTCTCGCAGGACCGGTTCTTCTTTTCCAGCGAGCACCCAAATTTGCGAAATCCCGCCTCGCTGCAGCGTAAACACAGCTCGTTGAAACAACGTCATACCACCCACACGCGTGAGTGGACTGGGCAGCATTTCTCCAGTCTCCATGGTCGACGCCGCAAAGACGCCAGAAGACGTCAGGAGAATGGCCGTATCGACGGCATCCGTCGTTTCTTGTTTGAGGGTCCCATCCATAATTAACTATACATCTGAACCATGCTCAAGGAACAGGAATGGCTGATGATCGTTTCTTCAAGGTTTCGATAGCCGGCAGGATTCGTGAAACCGCTCGCTGAATATCTTCAGGAAAATCAATTTCAATCCAGGGCAGACCTCCGATTTTTTCATACCCGACAGGAACGTTCTTAAAAAACGTCCCGAGCGCATCCTCATATTCCATATCGAGCTGACCGGCATCAATACACGTCTGGACGGAGGCTAACATCAAGGGGATATCCGAGTGTTGAACTTTCAAAAATCCCACGCCCTCTCCGGCCTCTTGGTATTGGGGAGGTAGTCTCTTGCTCAACGACAGCACGCGGCCGTCCTGGGCCGCAATCATGCATTCTTCAGATTCCTGCTTCACCGTCTCATCCATCAGCAGTGCGGTAGATTGTGAAGATCGCACTAAACGAGCCAATATTTCCGGGGCATACAAGACATCCGCATCCATGAGCACGACATCTTCATTCATTTCATGCCGAGCAGCCCATAACGAGGTGATACTTCCCCGGACAAACTGATCATTGACGACCCATTGGATCTCAACAGGGGACGAGTCTGCGGCCATGGCCTCGCGAATCATATCTTGGGCAAAACCCACAACCAACACAAGACGAGACACCCCTAATTGCTGTAAGCATTCGACATGTCGAGACAACAAGGTTTGCCCACCAATTTGTACCAGACATTTGGGCTTCCCTTGTGTGACCGCCTGGAGACGTTTGCCGACTCCCGCCGCAAAAATGATGGCTTTCATGCTCGAACCTTCTCCAGCGTGGTCTGAAAGGCCGACAAAAACCCTTCAATATTCTGATTGGTCAACGCACCGATATTGGCCACACGAAAAATTTCATCCGCGAGTTGGCCTTGTCCGGCATAAATGATGTAGCCCGCCTGCTTCAGCCCATCATGGAGCTGGGCATAGGTAACCCCTTCCGGCAGGTTAAACGCGGTCAAAGTATTGCCTTGGACTTCAGGCGGCAAGACGGCTTTAACTCCCAGCTCTTCCATACGGGATCGAATGGTCGATGCATAGCCTTTAAATCGTTGAATTCGATTGGCCACCCCTTCCTCTAACAATTCATTCAGGGCTTCCCGAAATGCGTAATACACCTGAACGGCCGGAGTGAAGGGTATCGTCCCGCGTTCTTGGTCCTCATAATAATTGGTTAGATTCAAATACCAGGAGCGCTTGGGGTGTGTCTTCACACGTTCCATGAACCCCTTCCGAACAAGCACGAACCCCAGGCCTGGAAACCCCTGGATACATTTCTGCGAAGCCCCGGCCACCAAATAGATCTTACTCCCACCGATATCCACTGCCTCCCCCCCCAGGCCACTCACCGAATCCAGCATAAAAACGCGATTTTTGCCATCAACCAAGTCCGCAATTTCCTTGACCGGGTTGATAAAGCCCAGCGTCGTTTCATGATGGACCATGGCCACGGTATACACCTCAGGATGTTGGATCATGGCCTTCTCAATCATCTTGATGTCAGGTGTCACACCCCAATTAAATTTCATATCTGGGACACCCAAACGATGCATTTTGATCATGGCTGACAAGCGATCTCCATACACACCATTGGTGATAACCATCGCCCGCTTACCCAAGGGCAGACTGGACAGCAGCGCCGCCTCAACCGCGGCGGTGCCCGAGCCCGTCAGGATAATGGCGGTATACTCATCTTCCTCCCCGGGAACAAAAGCTTTCAGCAATTTTTCGCGAATATCTTGAATCAACTCCGCACATTCTGATTCCCGATGACAAATATCCGGTTGCAAGAGCGCCTGTCGTACCCGATCAGACACATTCACCGGACCCGGGTTTAATAAAATCATGTATTCAATTCCTTTACAGTCGTAATGTCATGCACACGCGTGAACGAGCAACCTATGACACGCTGTGTTTAAATCGTTTTGTCATCTCAGCCGGCGTCAACGCAATGCGCTCAGCCTCTTCCAATTGCTCATTCACTTTAATGAGCAGAAAACTTGGGCCAGGATCGGCAAGCATGGTCTTAAACTCATACACGATATCTTCCTTTTCCCACACGCGCTCGACATTGACATAACCCGCGGCTCTGGCCACTTTATCTAATCCGACCATCCGCGAATAGGTGGGTTGGTTTCCTGTCGTCCCATAGACTTCATTATCGAATACCACATGAATCAAGTTCTTCGGCTTGAGCGCCCCAATGGTCGCCAGCGTCCCCAAACTCATCAGCACATTCCCATCGCCATCGAACACGACCACCGTTTTTTCCGGCTGGGCTAAGGCCAGCCCTAATCCGATCCCGGCCGTCGCCCCCATCGACCCGATCATATAAAAATTCTGGTCGCGGTCACGAAGCTTGCACGCCTCACGCGAAGGAAATCCATTACACACGATGAGTAGCTGATCGGTCAGCAATTCAAAAATCGACGCCATGGCCTGCGCCCGACTCTGCATCACCCCTTCTTCAGGACCAATCATTATAAAAACCCCTCGTTATACCTTATAGGTTTCCACATCCGCGTTATGGCTGCACCGTTTTCACAATGCCCTTCTTCAACAGCAACGCCACGGGAATCCGTTGTTCCATAAAGGTTCTAGCCGTCCATTGGAGATCATCATTCATCGATTCTGCTGCCAGCGTCCGGTGGGGAATTTTAACCGTATCCAACAGTGTGGTCATCGTCTCTCCCATCACCAAATGTTCCGGGGCATCTTTCCCTTCAAATCCACGCCAGGAGACGAGAAGAAGACACGGGATTTGATAAATGAGATTGAGGGACGCCAAAACATTCAGGGCATTGCCTAACCCCGAATTCTGCATCAGCACGGCTGGGATTTTCCCTCCGAAATAGGCTCCTGCCGCCATAGCCACAGCTTCATCTTCACGAACAGCGGGCGTATACAGCCGTTCTTCAGTGAGATGCGCGATGATGCCACCAAGAATGGTATCCGGAACTCCCGTAAAAAAGTCGAATCCAATCCCCTGCAGCCCTTTAACAAAGTCGTCAGCCTCTAACATAGCCATCCATTCAGGAGCCGTTGAATAATTCTTGCGGATTCCCTAAAAATCGTCATGGGAAGATCTTCATCATGGACGGGAGGGAATGATCAAAAAAGTCCGTTCAGCAAGGCCGCAGCTATTTTGGTACGCGGAGCGTACGTGAAGTACGTGAGCACAGCAAAATGGCGAGAACGCCGCTGGCGGCTTTTTTCAACATTCCCTTTCAGAAAATTAGACAATTCTCTCGTTCGCCCCATGACAACCCAGGCGCCCGTGCTCAACCACCATTTCAGATTAAAAATACCTACGAGAGTGAAGGATTAACAACGGCACCAAGAACGGGAAGCCGTACCGAACAAGGTAGGGAGTATAGCCCTGAGACAAGGGCATTCTCAAGAAAACCCGAGGAGGAAGTTGCGAGAACTTTTGAAGAATTCTTTCCCATGGCAAATAAAGGCCCCAGAGGAGACAGCCAGCAGCAGTTGGAGGGAATGTTCAAAATAGTCCGTCCTGTCCTGATCTCTGCTGAAAGAAAGGCCGCAGCTATTTTGGTGCGCGGAACGTGCGTGAAGTACGTGAACACGGCAAAATAGCGAGAACGCCGCTGGCGGCTATTTTCAACATTACCTTGCCAGAAAAATTCAGAAAAGAGTAGACTGACCGTTTCCGGTGGCCAACACCATTGCCTTAACCCTGTTCGAGGTTTCCCCAGAGATGAAAACTACCAAACGCCCATCGAAATCGACCTACACCGAAGCGCATGCGAAAAGCGGCCTGACCGCCAAATTGCCGCGACTGGAAACCTGGCCCAACCAATACCCGGGATACGTCATCTCCATTGAAATTCCCGAATACACCGCCATTTGTCCAAAAACCGGCTTACCCGACTTTGGAACCATCCAACTAACATACGTGCCGGATCAACAGTGCCTCGAACTCAAATCGCTCAAAGTCTATATCCATGGTTACCGGAATCTCGGCATCTTCTATGAAAACGCCGTCAATAAAATTCTGGCCGATGTCGTCAAAGCCTGCAAACCCATTTCCGCGACCGTCATCGGGGAATTCACCGCCCGCGGCGGCCTCAGCAGCACCATCGAAGCTTCCTATCCATAATCTTCAAATTCCCCCAAAATCCAGGTTTCAATAAATCTCCCATCCAGCTCACTGCCAGAAATCCTGTTCCTTGGATTCCCCCTTCGTCATTGTCACTTGGATAACTTTGAACGGGTTTGCCAATATGTGATGTCAAAGCTTTCCCGAAGGATGGGAAATAGGAAGGCTTGATAGGGGCCAGAGCAGCTAATTCACAGTCAGCGGGCCTGTGGGAGAAAAGGGCTATCAGGTCAAGGGCTTAGAAAAATGATGGATGGGGAAAACCTGTTTTGAGATCTGTTTGGACAGATCGGGAGGGGAAGTTCAGAAAGTTGGATGAGTTTTTTGACTATACGGGGACCAGTTTTAGATTGGTGGTTGGAAGAGATTAACTGAAATCGTCGCCATCTAACCTTACAGACAGTGTCAGATCGTGTTGCGCTTTGATCGTCTGCTTTCGGCCAGGAGCGGAAATTTAACAACTAAATTGCTTGACCTGATTTTCTTCGATGAAGAAGACATTATTGTTTGCTCGTGTGCAAGCAACATAAAGCTTGTTTCTACTTGAAGCTTTCAGGTTTCTTAAATCTCCATCCTTATACGCTTTCATTGCAGCAGGATAAAGCATTATACAAACATCCGTATAATGATCTTGTCCTTTAGACTTTCCCCAATTCTGGGATAAACAGGGGTATTTCATATGGTTCTGAAAGAAAAGTTTGACCGTTTCATTACACAAAAATTTTTCTCTTATTTGCTCTGCTTCAGTGAGGAAGAGAACCTCCGATGAAGTATCTTTATGCGACTGAATATTAATTCCTAAATGCTCAGTAATAAATGCACAAACCTGAGGAGTGCATCGATAACTGTGCGATAATGTCGTTGTATCTGGAATTATTCCAACATCATGGAAATGAGCTTGATATGCTTCAAAATCGTTATAAATCGATTTATTCACATTTCCATCTCTGCTGGTATCAAACGTATGCTGATAAAAATCCCCGACATAGTTAATCTCTAATTCAGCACTGCACAAAGATTTTAATAAGTTAAAATCATGGCCACCAAAATCCTGCATTTCATCAACAAAAAACTGGTCATAGTATTTGCTCAGTCTATTCTGGACTTGACCCAAAACTGTTTCTTGTTCAATTAATTTCGCAATTCGATTGCTATATAAACGTCCGGATGAATCAATATAGAATCTTTTATCTGAACGTCTTAGACGCAATGTGAAAGCTGGTGGCGTGTTCCAATTAATACCTTTTGCCCTGTATTTATCGTGGAGAAACGGTTTATAGCAAAAAGAATACAGAAAAGTGAAATAGGTAAGAACTGTTACAGTTTCGGGTATGAATCCAAATTTCTGAATTATTCGATGCCTTAAATGGTGGTAGTTATTTTCTGTATAGGTAACAATTATAGAACGCTTATCAAGGCTGAGACTATTAATAATATGCGTTGTTTTTCCTGCCCCTGCTACAGCAAAAATTACTCTCTTATCCATGTCAATGCCTGCGAGATATAGCTAGGGGTAACTAGGCTGTCCATTCCTTCTTCTAACAGCTTAAGGGCCGCATCAGCTTTGTTATCAAGCATATATTCAAGCGCATCTAGCGTTCTTCGGCCCGGCTCGAACAACTTTTTACACAAATCTTCGTTATCTTGATATAGGCACTTCTCAAGAGTTGTCCTATTTTCATCATCTTTATCATAGAATATTCGAATATTTTCTTCGGTATAATCAGCGTAATTATCAATGCACTTTTTTTGACAATTGCCATCATTGTCGCGAATAACGGCTGTTTTAATACCCAGCAATGTTGCTAAGTCAAGGTAGCGCTTGAAACTTGTACCTCCAACTGAGATTACATGAATATTCGAATCTTCCAGTTTTTCGCTAAATAGATTTTCATACATTCCGTCAATGAGCATAAACTCAGCATCACCTTCTACCAAAACAACAGACTTTGATAAAATGAATTCTAAAATTTTATTGTTTGGTGCTTTTACAAAGTAGCTGGCGGTCGCATCACTCAGATTATGCAAGGATATTGGCCTATTTGAAGACGGGCTGAGCAACGATGCATTATGAAGATCTAGGCGTGAGCAAACACTGTTACTGTGCGTCGCTATCATAATCTGTGTTTGCGTTGATTCTTCAATGCGATTAATCAGCCTCTTCATATTGACGTGGCTTAGATGGTTTTCAGGTTCTTCAATTAATATCAAATCAATTGGCACGGCCCCCTCTCTTTGTTGAAGCGCAAATTCAGTTTTGATAAAACATTGATTGCCTTTACCCATTTGTGAGATAGGTATTCCGCCTTCTGTAATCATTAAATCTTGCTCAAGGTTTGATTTACTGTCGTTTTTAATATCAAACTTAACTCCACCAACAGCCTCATTAAGAGCCGCAAAAGATGTACCGGTAAATTCAGCCTTATTTTGACGGTAGGCGTGTTTATTTTGGTGACGCTGAACAAGGTTAGTGTTGGCTTCGTACAATGACTTTGTGTAATGACGCGTAGCAAACTCAGTTCCAATTAGTGAGCTATCTATAAAAATATGATTTAGAAAGCGCCGATTCTGAGTGTAAGCTCCTCCGGCGAATGTTGAAAACGTTATACTGTAATACTCATAAGGGAATAGAGGGTCATCCTGCTCCAATGCTGCCTGTATTTCTTCCCCATATTCGTCCATCGGCTCACATACAAGCCGAAGGCCATGGCAGACTGTCTCATCAGTGTTATTTATACCTTCCAGTGCGATATTGCCGTGCTCATTCAAATAAATTTCTATCCTCAATATTGGCAAATTATTTAGGTCTTTGTCTCCGGCCAAGAACCGAGTTACAGCGTCTCGATGAAATAAAGATTCAAGACCTAAAGTCTCCACCCTAGTACGACTGCCGGTTAGGACAATATCTAATGCTTGCAAAATCGTGCTTTTGCCTGTCTCATTGTCACCGACAAAAATATTCCGCTTTTCTCGGGCAATGTATTCAAACGTATCAAAACGTTTAAAGTTAAAGATCTTTATTTTTTCTATGAATTTCATGCGTCTTTACCTTTTCAATACTTAGATTAAAGTTTAATGCCTCAAACGTCCGCTTTGTTGTGAGTTCAATTGATCAACCCAACACTTTATCCTACCTACTCAAGATGGAGTGTCACGATGAAACACAGAACCCGAATCTACTTTAGCGCGGCACAGCGGGCGGATATTTGGGATCGCTGGCAGCGTCTGCCAAGAGCAGCTGACCACAGTCAGTGGGCCTGCGGGTGAAAATTTTTTACCGGTGTTGGCGTTGCGTCGGTGCTTGGATGGATAAAACATTTTTTAAAAACTGTTTTTGGGTTGTCTTCTTGTGAGGATTAATTTGAAGGTAAATAAGCTATGGCATTTCAAGGTTTTATGATCCGGCACGATCATCGCGGATAATTGTCAGTTATCGCAGTTATTTTCAGAACAGACTTGAGGGGGGATGCCATGTTTTTTGTACATCTAGACTCGTTCAGGGATGTGCAATCTCGCAATAAGTGAAAAAAATAATTTAGGGGAGAGCAATATTGGAAAGGAACCGAAAGCAAGCCTGCCTTACTTTTCCAAGAAGTAATTTCTTCAATTTTAGGCATAAAGACTTTTAATTTTTATAGTTGATTTTTACGTTGGGCGTATATCCTGCGTCTTGGGTTTCCTTTTTCCAATTGACAAGTTTCATTTGCAGTATTAAAGACCTCAACTCTGAAAGCTTATCGATTTTATTCTTTTTCTTTAATATCATCCACAAGCAAATATGTTTTATTTTGGTATCCTGTCCATTTATGTTTAAGGAGCCACCGGTGCTTTGAAAAATCTTAATCACATTTAAAGCTTGATCAATGACATAGTTTTGCTTCTGTGTTGATCCAATCTTTACAAAGTAAATGCACTGGTTCTTGTATAAATCAAGTTTTTCAACCCTGAATTTTCCATCTAAGCTTTCAATTTTTTTGTCGTAATTGGTGAATCCATCATTCTTTTCCCGTTCACAATTAAAGTCCGGTTCGTTCATGTCAGAAGAGATATCAAATTTTTCTTCATAGTCAATTTGTAGTTGGTCAACTTCATCAGCTAGGAAATCAATATACGATTGATTGAATTGATGCCATTTCCCGTCTATGAGACAAAATCGCTCATCATCTGTGTAATCTAGAAATACTTTAATAGACTCGGAATGGGATTTTCCGTGCTCCTTAATTATTTGTACATGAATATCATTTATGGAGCTTTCTAGGGTTAATCCTTTAGCATGAACAAACCCAGTTAGTGCTTCCAATGTAAGGTCTTGGGGATCTCCTTTTTCATTCCAATGACCTTTCTGGTATAGCGAGTACTTATTCTCATCCTGGAAAATGAAATCGACACCGGAAACCATGACATCGTCAATCTTAATTTTCTCACCAGGTCCGGTTTTTGAGATTGCTTGAACCAGGCGATTATCAAGAATTTGCATCAGTTCTTGGTCATCAATTTTTGTCGTCTTTGGCAACAGAAACTTTCGAGGAGTTTTGAGTGCAACTTCAATTCTTTCAATTAGGTTGGGCAAGTCAAATGGATTTATGGGAAGACATAACTGGGTGGAAGTTCCAAAGCTTGCCACTTCCCCCCATTCTACTTTATTAATAGTTTTTGCTTTTAAATAGTGCCATGACTCACCTCCAGAAGAATCGATGGGACTCCCTTGGTGGTATGTTGTTATGGTTTTACTTTTCTTGCTTTTAAAGAATTTTGAGTTTTTAATTCGAAGTTCGGTCTCATCAACGATTCTTTCCGCAAGCTCCAGACCAAAATCAGAGTCGCAAAATGGTCTAAGGTAAAAGTGGGCCTTTCCTAAACTGATGGCATAGCAGTGGTGATCGTTAGAAACGATGAGAACGGCAAAGTAAATTTGGTTTTGAGGCTGTTCTGTTTGATCAAAGAAATCCTTATAAATTTCTAACCACCAAATAGCTATCGAATCAGGCTTTTTAGAAAAATAAAAGTTTAGGCTGTATCCATTCTTTTGTTTTTCAGGCAATCGAGTAAGTCCTACACTTTCTAGCTTGGTAATAAGTGCAGGCTGTTTAGTTTTTGGAATCCGGTAGAGATTAAACTTTGGCATCTCTTCCCTAAGAATTAGATTTGGCAATCAATGGATATTTTCTTGTCCATGCTGATAAACCCTCTCTGAATAAGAAGACCCCATATTTTTTGGCAATACGAATAAAGTGATGTGCCTGGTTTTTTTTGGAGGACCAGGAGACTTAGTAGGATAGAAGAAAGATTAAAAAAATGGAACCATTTTTAAGTTACTTATCAAGCTAATTTTAACTCGTTGAGGTAAGCTATATACCTTAGGGTATAAAAGTAACGATCAAAGAACGCTCAAGCAATCAACGTCAATAGTATGATTAGAGTAAAAAATCAGAAGTTGGAGTGCAGGAGTCCAGCCCGATTTCCAGAAACAGGTTTAAAACAGACTTTGCCCCGAACGGGGTGCTGGCGCGGATGACCTAAGTTGTTGATTTAATTGGTGGGCCGTGTAGGGATCGAACCTACGACCCGCTGATTAAGAGTTAGCTGCTCAGTTACGCACAGGATTTCCATAAAAAATATTTCCATTAAACACCAAAGTATTTCCCTCATCGTGTGACAGGATCTCCCTAAATAACCCTTTTTCTACCCCACTTCCCTTCTAATCTGGCAAATCGAGTTGTCCAACAGAATTTTCCCGAGATGAAAAGGTGGGAATGCGTTGCTGCCTTGGCCAATATTACTGATCAAAGAACTGTTTGATGGTTTTGACGACGTAGGTGCTTAGTTCGGTGGTGAGCTCGGGGTAGATGGGAAGGGAGGGAACTTCTTGGGCGGCTTGTTCTGCGACAGGGAAATCTCCCTTGTAGCCCAATGTTTCGTAACATTCCTGAAGATGAAGGGGCAAAGGGCAATAGATGCGATTGCCAATACCCGGGATATGTCATCTCCATTGAAATTCCCGAATACACCGCCATTTGTCCCAAAACCGGCTTACCCGACTTTGGAACCATCCAACTAACATACGTGCCGGATCAACAGTGCCTCGAACTCAAATCGCTCAAAGTCTATATCCATGGTTACCGGAATCTCGGCATCTTCTATGAAAACGCCGTCAATAAAATTCTGGCCGATGTCGTCAAAGCCTGCAAACCCATTTCCGCGACCGTCATCGGGGAATTCACCGCCCGCGGCGGCCTCAGCAGCACCATCGAAGCTTCCTATCCCTGATACAAACCCCGCAACCGGGCATCAGACTCGCACATGACTCATCTTTCTCAGATTATCTTCAAATAGAATTTCGAGTCTGACCCCTAATAATTATGAATGGCCAGTAAGCATTTCGTTGGAATTGGAATCTCCGGCCCGCGGTTTAGGAATGCAAAACAATCACACTCCTCTTTCCTACTCCACTTAATTCTAACCAATTGAAACAAGGGTTTCAGCTATTCAATAACTTTGGTTTGAATAGGCCAGATTAGGCTGAAAAGTGGTGCCGTTGAGCACAAAATGAGCACAATTTGTACTATCACAGCCACTAACCAACTGGTAAAAATATATTCAGATTTATTCCTTCTGTATTAGCCTTTAAAAAATTTGTGTTTTTCCTCAACATTGTCACCTTTAGGAACCAAGTTCATCCAATCGTCTCTGAACATAATTAATTTTATTCTGAGCACCGATTTCCTTAAATAAGATTAAACTTTTTTCAAGGAACTGCTTGGCCTGATCCAGGTTTCCCCGTTTCTGGTACAACCCACCCAGGTCGTCGTAAATACTCGCTATACTGTCCTTTCGTCCGAGAGTTTCATTTAACTCCAAGCTCTCATTTAACAATTCCTCCGCTAAATCCAGATCCCCACGCTCCAACCACAGAAGGCCCAGATTGGCATAGCTCCTTGCCTCTCCTCCCTTCCATCCATGGGCTTTGGCCAAATCCAGGCTCTTCCGAAACATCTGCTCCGCCTGGTCAAACTTCTTACTGGTCAAATATACAAGGCCCAGATTGTTGGAGTTGCCAGCCACACCCTCCATCCGTCCGAGACCTTCATTTAATTCCAAACCCTTCAGGAACATATCCTCTGCCAGGCCGTCCTCGCCACGAGTCCTATATAATACCCCCAGGTTGGTATAAGTTTTAGCTATGCCTACCTTCTGTCCGAGATCTTCATTTAACTTCAGACTCTTCTTGTACCACGCCTCCGCCCCGTTCAGGTCCTTCCGTGCAAGGTAAACATTGGCCAGATTGCCATAGGTGTTGGCCAGACCCTTCTTCCGTCCGCCTATTTGGTCTAACTCCAGACTCTTCCGAAACACCTCCTCGGCACGGTCTAAATCGCCGCGAACTTTATACACAACGCCTAAATTGGTGTAGGTGTCTGCTAGACCCTCTTTCTTTCCGAGGGCTTCGAATAACTCAAGACCCTTTTGATACATCTTTTCCGCCCCATCAAGTGCACTCCGCGTCAGATACACATTACCTAAATTAACGTAACTCGCAGCCTCCCAACTAAGGTCATTAAGGTTCTTAGCAATTTGTAGCACCTGTTGATAGGCTTTCTCGCAATCCGAAAGTTTGCCAACACGAATTAGTAAATGGCCCAATTGATTCCAGCCCTCGGCATTCTGATTATCGAGCCTTACGGCTTCTTGGTAAGCTTCCAAAGCATTCTGAGTATTGTGGAGAAAAGCTAAGGCTCCCAAATGCCGAGCAGCCTCTGCGGCTTCTTTATTCGCAGCCGCGCCTTCCTGAATCTTGCGGCTAAGAATTTCTCGGAAAATGGCTTCTGCGTATTCTGTATCCCCAACTGCCAATTTTTTGAAGGCTTCCTTTACATTAGGCAGAGCACCAGCCTCCTCTTGTTTCTTTGCTAAGGCAACAACCGCAGATTTCAATGTATTTCGAAGATCTTGCTCTCGGTTGTTATAGACCCGTTCTCGTTCTTGATACTCAATAATTTTCTGCTGATATTTTTCTTCTATTGCGTTGACTATAGCTTCAACTTGGGGCGTACCAGCATGATTCAAGAATTTAAGAAATTCCCCGTAAAATGTGACAAGCAGTTGGTGGGAAGGATGATCACGACTATCTGGTTTGACGGCAGAAGAATGATCAGTATTGGGCAAGAGGCGCGGTGCCCCAAAATATCGTCCAGCAGACAAAGAATCGACCAGCTTCCGTCGATTAGGCAGCATACGGTCCAACCAACCAGGGAGGCATTGCTTTCTCATAATGAAGTAATGTTCATACGCTTCTACACCAGTCAGACGTGGAATACGTTTCTCATGGACTAAGTCCTTAAATCGATCGTCTAAATCTGCAAGGCTTTCACCCCTCCATTGCAACTGTAGGCCCAGCTGCTGATTATAAAATTTTGCGAGAGGCTTCAATTTATTGGCATAGACCGAACCTAAAGAAGGGGAAGCAAGAAGTACCAACCCGACCGCCTTATCGCGAAATAGGTGCTGGTTACGTTCGAGCAAATATCGGATAACGATGCCTCCGGTACTATGACACAAAAAGATTAAATGCCCCTTATCAAGAGGTGGCTGTCTCCCTTGTGGATCCACTCTCTGAAGAGCATCGAGTATAGCTCGCGCAGCATCTTTTATGGTGAAATCTCCAGATGTCAGGGAGGTACTGTATCCGGCCATATAAACGGCTGGCGATTGCAAGCGGTGATCCTGACTTACAAGGTCTGGCCAATACGGTCCTTTCTTGGAATCGTGCAACCAAGCCGTTTGACTGGTTGAGAAAATACCGTGCACAAAGATGAAAACTGTGTCAGATTCATTCGAAATGTACCAAAAGTTATTTTCTACCTCCGGCAAAGGACATTGGGAGCAAAAGACTTTCTCCATTTTTTATTCGGTCCTCAGAATTCCTCTATTCATCCCCAAACATCTAGTTAATGGATTAGCTTCCAAAAATGTTTTCATTTTTAGGCACCTCAAACTCAAATAGAACCGGATTATTTGCCTTTTTGAAACGATTCCAAAAACAACTATTTTTGAAAATGTTTGGGGGACAGTACCTTATAAATTAGTTTAAAGCATGGCTCCAGGATGTCATCCTCTTGATAACTTATTTCCCCAAAATATACGCCATCCCATCCCTTATCAATTAATTTCATAGCTTGATTCCTCAGCCATCCTTCAGGAAAGTCATCTCCAGCAATGACAACGACCATATATCGTTCATCGAATTGGTCTATTGAATGCTCAGGATTACTAAAAATCGAAAGGCTGGAAATTTTGATCCGGTTGTTGGTCTTTTGTATTTCAATTCCAAACCCAATTTTACTACCCTTACGGGTTAGAATACCGATTTCTAAACAATTGCGGTATGAAATTTCAGGACCTAAACTTTCAATGTATTTTTCTGAACCAGGGTAAAGACTTTGTGCCCAGACAGACACAGCATCCAAAACCTCAGAAGTCGACCTATCTAAATAGTCTAAATTGCGGCTTGAATCTTTCCAAATGCGAGAAGACACTTCCTTAATTTGCTCCAATGACGTTGGCTTCAATATCAGATTAAGTTCTTTCTGGGCATAATCTAAAAATCTTTCAGGACTGTACATATAAAATAAACTGACCTCACCCTCCCTTTTTATTTCATCAACTAATTCAGGTCTAGGCCCTATGGTTTTCTCGCCATTACAATTTTCCTTCCACCACCAGTCTTCTTTTTGATCACCAGTAATAAAAATTACGGACTTCACTTTGTTATCTTTGGCATATTTGATGATTTGTTTCCACAAGAGCAGATCTCCATATTTTCTTTTATAGCGAAGTCCTCCGGAAATATATATTTCAGAATGTTTTTGGCTATCTTTTGACTGATCAAGATAACCAGGGGGGATTTCATTACTGAATCTCTCCTCGCCCTCCGCATAGATTTCATTGAGTTCCTCTTGCGTCGTTGGAGGCGGCCCAATCCTCCCCTGAAGCAAGCTTGCAATTTCCATCTCTATGGCATCTTGGTCAAAGAAGGCAAGTTGCCTTTCCTTTAATTCTTCTAATTTCTTTTTATGTTTTCCTAAGCCCTTTGTTGCTTCGCTTTTAATTTTCTCAGGACCAATGCTACCCAATATACCCCTCCTTTGGCTTTCCTCTATTTTCTTCCTTATGTTTTCAAATTTTGCTTCAATATCTTCGATACTCGAAGAAATTTGCTCTAAAGGCTTAATGCTCTCGGTGATAACATTTAAACGATTCCTTTGGAATTCAAGCACTACCTGATGGGGAACCCATATCCTTGAAGAAATCTCTCCAAGAGTACTCAATAAATCTTTCCTTGCGTCTTCAGAGTAACGATAATTATTGAGTAAAACGTTTGCATCCAAGACAATAGTAGCTTCTTTCCAAAGTTTTTTGAATTCTTCCTTGGTTGGTCGATAAAAATGGGAGAATAGATCTCTCATCATAACTTCCCTTCTATCTGCAGAGATAAAATTAGGTCGCGGTTTAAACAAAAATTGGCTGATCTTGGCTTAGAGGATCTTCTCCGATATATCCTGATCATCCAGAAAACCCTTCTTAAAAAATTCTTAATATTAGATTCATATGTTTTAGTTTTTGAACCCTCAAAAGTCTACTTTAAATCTCCTTAAAAATCGAGATATTAGGTTCAAACCTGCCTGATGGTTTTTGGTCAAAAAGCAAGAAAGAATTATTCTAGGAGACAGACCGCTTTATACCAAGCGATTAAAGCCTTTTGTGGCCTCTGCTCTACTGATCAATGAACTGTTTGATGGTTTCGACGACGTAGGTGATTTGTTCGGTGGTGAGCTCGGGATAGATGGGAAGGGAGAGGACTTCTTGGGCGGCGTGTTCGGCGACAGGGAAATCTCCTTTGTGATAGCCCAATGTTTCGTAACATTCCTGAAGATGGAGGGGTACGGGATAGTAAATACGATTGCCGATGCCTTTTTCGGTCAAATAGGCACTCACGGCATCTCGCTTGGGAGTCCTTATCGTAAATTGGTTATAGACGTGGATGTTCGCAGGCGCTACCACGGGAAGGGTGACGTGTTGATCCAAGCCCTGTCCGTGGAAGAGGCGTCGATAGCTGTCTGCATTCTTCTGCCGTGTAGCGGTCCAGTCGGCTAAGTGCTGAAATTTGACGTGTAAAATAGCGGCCTGCAAGGCATCTAACCGGCTATTCATGCCAATCAAATGATGATGGTACTCTGACCGGCTGCCATGGACTCTCAAGAGCTTCAGCCGTTCGGCGACCTTCGGATCATTCGTGGAAATTAACCCGCCATCCCCAAAGGCTCCTAAATTTTTCGATGGGAAAAAACTGAAGCAGCCGGTACGCCCAAAGGCTCCAGCTTGGATACCATTTCGAACCGCACCAATCGCTTGGCACGCGTCCTCGATGACCGGAATACCCTGCGCGTCAGCCACGGCATTGATCGCCTCCATGTCTGCACATTGTCCAAAGAGATGGACTGGAAGAATGGCCTTGGTTCGAGGCGTGATTTTTTCGGCTAATTGTTCGGGATCAAGATTGAACGTGTCCGCACACACATCCACGAACACCGGGCGCGCCTGCAATCGGGAAATCACACCGGTCGTCGCAAAAAATGTGAACGGCGCGGTGATCACTTCATCGCCAGGTTGAATGTCCAATTCCATCAGAGAGAGCAGCAGCGCATCACTCCCCGACGCGACTCCAATGGCGTGCTTGGTCCCGATAAATCTGGCTAACGTCTGTTCTAATTGTTCAACATGTGCGCCAAGGATAAAACTTTGTTGGGCACAGACTTCTTCAATAGCCTTCATGATTTCCGGCTGAATGCGAGCATACTGAGTTTTCAGGTCAAGCAGGGGGACATTCACGTGGAATCGACTCCATTAACATTGTGGAAAAATCATCCGCATGGAGGGCAGCAGATCCATGTTCCAGCCATCGTTCACACCTCATTGCCTCATGGCGAAGCCACATTACCAACAACCTGTCGAGATTGCTACCGACCGATGACCAAGAGTTAACTACCGGTAGAGGGCAGGAAGGCGAGGATCACCCAATAGCGAAACGCCTTCCCTATTCCAATAAAGAGTAAGGCCCCAACCCAGGACATCCGCAGCCATCCCGCAGCTACACACAACGGATCGCCAAGCACCGGCACCCATGATAACAGCAGGATCGGGCTCCCCCACTTTTGCACATGCTCGACAGCCCGGCGATGTGCCGCCTTTGACAATTCCGTGAGCGGGTATCGCAAGGCGATGAGCCAACCCAGCCCCCATGAGGTCATCCCCCCCAACGTATTGCCCGCCGTCGCCATAGCCAGAAGATCCCCGTGAGGAAGATCACTTTGTGTGGCTAATCCCACGAACACCACCTCTGAACTTCCCGGCAAAATTGTTGAAGAAAGGAAGGCGCTGAAAAACAGGCCCCACAGCGAGTAGTCTGCACCCGTCATTGCAACCGACTCATGATGATTGAGGAAGGTCCGTTCGGCGAATGGTTTGAAATTTCATGTTGGCATCACAGGTAATCTCAAACGTTCCCTGTACGCCTTGGTAGGAAAGAAACGGGCGTAACACTCTGGCCGGGAATTTGACGGTGCGGCCATCGCTCGCCGTGGCCACCACGTACTCCACTACCCCCTGATAATAGGCCTGAAACCGTTCAGGCGAAATGTTGAGCTGGACGGTTATCCTTTGCATCGACTTTCACAACACTCAATCTGTTGATGTTTTTACGACCTGCTCTTCACACTTAACCCACGTTCTCAGGTATGATAAAGATATATGCCTGCACTACCAGCTTTTACAAACCTTAACACTCTGGACGTATTGAGAACGATGTCACTGTATACCCACGAACTAGAGACGATTCGCATCGCCTTAGACCGCGTAAGTGAACGTCTAAAAAGAATCCTTTACGAAGGCTTGCAAATCACAATCAAAGCCGACGGGTCTCCCGTGACGAATGCCGACCTGGAAGTCAATGAGATCCTCCAGGATGCCTTGTTGGAGGCCTATCCAAAGGATGCGTGGTTGTCGGAGGAATCACCGGACAATCCCTCACGGCTTCAATCTCAACGTGTATGGATTTTGGATCCGATCGATGGGACGAAACCCTTCATCAAAAGCTTGCCGCACTATACCATCTCACTCGCGCTTATCGACCAGGGCCAACCTGCGATCGGGGTCATCTTCAATCCGGCCACACAGGAATATTTTTGTGCCGTCCAGGGGCAACCAGCCACCCTCAACGGGCAACCCATTCTGGTACGCACTACAGCAGAGCCTGCTCCCCGCACGTTCCTCGTGAATACCTGGCACGTCGGGAACCCTCTGCTCAAAGCTTGGCGGAGTCAGCATCACTGCCCGCCACTCTTAGGTTCCATTGCCTATTCCCTCGCGCTTGTGGCGGCTGGCCACGTCGATGGCGTGATCAATGTCGGCCCACAAAACGAATGGGATATTGCCGCCGGACTCCTCATCGTTCAAGCGGCCGGAGGTCTGGTCTTTGACAACCATCAACAACCGATCCAATGCAATCAACCGAATCCCACCGTGAATGGCATTATCGCCATTCGTCCAGATGCCCTTCCCACCATCCAGAACTGGCTCACCGACTTGAAAGTCTGAAACCTTACGCCTATTTTCTGGATACTTTCTTCTCGTTCTTGCGAGTTACGGACCATTGCTCAACGATTCGGTGATCTCCCTTCATTCATGGAATGGTGTGACGATCTACCAGCCTCGTCCACACTCTTAACCCGATCCACCATTCGACCGAAAACAAAGAAGAGCCACAAACTCGACAAGCCTCGAGTCATGTTCATTCACCATTATGTGCTCTCGTTGTCAAGGCGATTCGACAACGCGGGGCCCGGGTTACTGTGATGCGCGGAGCCGTTAAAAATACTATAAAAATCCTGACCATTGAGGATGATCAGTCCCAGACTGAAGCCTTAAAGGAAGCGCTCATCGTCGCCCAAATCATCTGCGTGGAAATCCTCGAAGCCGAAGATGGCGAACAGGCCATGGCCTTGTTACATCAAGAATATCCACACATGGATGCGCCCCAACCCGATCTTATTTTCTTATCCAATCATTTACCCGATCGTACCGGCCCTGAGATTATCCAGGACCTTCAAAAAGACCGACGACTGCGCACCATTCCTGTCGCCCTGTTTTCGGAAGAAGATCCCACGGCATCCAGAAATATGACATTCCCGGATAATTGTCATTTATTTAAACGCCCGAAAACGTGCGATGAGTGGATTTATGTGTTGCGATGCATTGAAGACGTCTGGGTCACACTCTTGAACATGGCCGGAGCCCCTCGTTTATAACCACCCGTCAGCTTTCGCCTTGTTGCTTTGAAAGCCGGGCGGCTTTCCGATTCCCGCCAGCCACCATCTGAAACTCATACAACCGGGACTCCAGCCCGCCATTATATAGCGGAATTTTTCTCGATGGTGCTAACCGAATGCGTTTAGGAAAACGAAAGTCCGCCGTCAGCACATACACCATCCAGCCGGAGAATCGTTGTTTCAACACATCTCCGAATTTCGGATACCACTCATCCAACGTCGCGTGATTGCCCATCCGAACTCCATACGGCGGATTCGTGACGATAATGCCTTTGGGCGCAGGTGGAGTGATGTCCAAGACATCTCCCTGTTTCACTTGCACCTCACCCAATTTCAGATATTGTAGATTACTCCGTGCCATGGATAACGCTTGAACATCATGATCATAGCCGAAAAGATTCAATGCGTGATCGAGTGGATTGGCTTCAGCGGCTTCCCGTCGAACCCGATCCCATGCCTGTTGATCCATATTTTTCAAATGGGCGAAATCAAACTCTCGCCGACCTCCAGGCGGAATGCCTTGAGCCATCAGAGCGGCTTCGACTAAAAACGTCCCGGCCCCACACATGGGATCAAGTAACACCTGGTCACTCGTCCACCCCGCTAACTTCAGAATGCCTGCCGCTAAATTCTCTCGCAGCGGCGCCTCTCCGGATGCTTGTCGCCACCCGCGTTTAAACAGCGGAGACCCCGTTGTGTCCAGATACCAAACCACCTGGCCTTCATCGACAAACACGACCACCTGGATATCAGGATTTCGCTTATCGACGACAGGACGCTTTTTGATCTCACGTATAAAACGGTCACAAATGGCATCCTTCACCCGAAGCGTCGCAAATTCAAGACTCGTTAAAGGAGACTGTTGCGCCACCAGGCGAACTTTGATCCGGCAATTCACCGAAAACCATTGAGACCAGGGTAATTGTAATGCCAGCCGATAGAGGTCTTCTTCGTGACGATACGACCCCTGCCCCACTCGCCATAAGATTCGACTCGCGATTCGACTCTCAAGGTTTAATCGGTAACACAGCGAAAACACCCCCTGGCATTCCACGCCACCGGGGGTCACACAAATGTCTGTGCCCCCGAAGGCTTGAAATTCTTTCGCTAACTCGTTTTCCAGCCCTCGCGGGCAAGTGGCAAAAAATGTTTCCATATGTCTTAGAGAAAAATGAATTGAGGGACAATCGTTCGAGACAAAGACTATTGATACACTTCTGGATTGGCGCAATGTGGAAGACGTTCGCCTCGCAATCCTGCGATCACATTTTCCACGGCCATTTCGGCCATCAAGGATCTCGTGGCCGTTGACGCACTCCCTAAATGCGGGATCACCAGACAATTCGGGAGAGTGAGCAACGGATGGGAAGCCGGAAGGGGCTCGGGGTCAGTCACGTCCAAGGCGGCGCCGCTGATCGTCCCCTGCTTCAACGCCTGATATAGGGCGGTCTGATCCACGACAGCTCCACGAGACGTATTAATGAAGATACCCGAACGCTTCATCTTGTGAAATTCAGATGCGCCAATGAAATGCTGAGTGTCAGAGGTGAGCGGAACGTGCACACTGACAAAATCTGAGTCTCTCAATGCCGTTGACATATTCACAAACGTCACAGAAGACGTATCTGATGAGTCGCCATGAATTCCCCTGATACCGGGAGATTCCGAAGCGACACGCTCCTGCTTCGGCGATCGCACGGCCAACACGTTCATGCCAAATCCCCTCGCTCGTCTCGCCACAGCCTGCCCAATTCGACCATAGCCCACAATTCCCAACGTGGCGCCACAGACTTCTTGCCCGAGTAACAGATCGGGTTTCCATTCTGCCCATTGGCCCCGCCGCACATAGTCGGCACCTTCTACAATTCGCCGAGCGGCAGCCATCAATAACGCAAAGGCCAAATCGGCCGTCGTCTCCGTCAAGATCCCCGGAGTATGCCCAACGGGAATATGCCGAGACGTACACGTTTGAATATCGATATGGTCATATCCGACGGACATGGTGCTGACCACTCGCAGCCGTTTTCCACATCGGATCACATCCTGATCGATTCGATCCGTCAACAGACAATAGAGCCCCTCCGCTTCAGGGATATGATCCAGTAACCATTCATGGGTGACCGGGCTTTCGGATTCCCAACACACCACATGGGCATGAGTCGATAACTGATTCCAGACTTTCGGAGGAAGTTGTCGAGTGACAACCACCATGGGCAGGGACATCGTGCGCCTCGTTTTATCGTTTCCCGACTAATCGTTGATGGCCTCTACTTGACCTACCAGAATAGAACAGACAGGACAAATCCCAGATAACACAGCCCATTGACGACCAAATGAATGGGCTTGACTGTACCATGCCGCACAAGCCAGGTGAGGTAGGTCGCGGCAATTAACGTCATCGCCATCCCCATCAGGATTTCCTGCTGCGGAACCCATGCGGTCAGCATAATCCCTACGGCAGGTAACAGGCTGCCCTGAAACATCATGGCTCCGGTCAGATTACCCACCGCCAGCGTATCCCGACCTCGCCGAATCCAAAGAATGCTATTGACTTTTTCCGGCAACTCAGTCGCCACAGGGACAATCAGGAGGGACAACGTCAAGGCGGAAACACCCCACCGAGGCGCCAGATGCTCAATCCCATACACAAAGCCCTTGGCCCCCAACATGATCAAACCTAAGCCACACGCCAGCTGGAACAAAATACTTATTAACGTATCAGGCAGCCCGATTTTGGTCAGATAGAGCGGATGATCGGCTTCGGTCGCATGCCCATCATCGACTAAATTGGTCGAGGCGCGAATCGTCAACGTTAGGTACGCGACATACATCCCCACTAAGATACATGCCATAAGCCCTCGTACCCCGGGCCAATCCGGCGGCACAAATGTCGCCATCACGCCGATGAAAAACGCCCAATTAAACCAGAGCAGATCACGCGCAAACCCTGTCGGCTCGGGATTCAACACCCCATACCACCCCCTCGACCGGGCTGCAAAAACCCCCATAAGAAAAAACGCCACCGTCGCCAACAATAAGGGCGCGCCTAAAATCGCCCCAACGGCCACCTCATGCCGAATTGTTTCCGACCCGGTTCCCAGCAAGATGGCAAACAGCGGAACCATGGTTTCCGGCAACGCCGTGCCGATTGCGGCAAACACCGAGCCGGTCACACCTTCAGAAATTCCGAGCCGTTCGCCAAAATGCTCAAGGCTGTTGGTAAAGGCTTCAGCGCCCAACAGAATGACGACTAATGCTCCAAGTAAAATCAGCAGTTCCATGACAACGGACTTTCGGGAGATTTATGCCAAGAGACTACACATTATTCACAAAAAACACTTATATTTCAATGCTTTACATGCTATGAACGACGAAGAAATTCTATTGGCCAACAACCCGCATGTTCTTCCCCTCCAATGTCTTGCCATCTGGAAAAAAATTCTTCTACACTGCCCCTATGGACAGCCTCGCCACCGGCCTCATTCTCACCCTGAGCACTATCCTCATTATTACCATTATCCAAAGGTGGTGGCGCCGTCGACGAGCGGCGAAGCTGGCCGATAAACTGCTCGCTGACATCATCAAAGGCAAAGACGCCTTTCGTCGCTAATCCTCTTCCTGATCTCACGTCATTGACAGCTCAGAAATGAAAGCATAATTGCTGGGGGCACAAAGGCTCTGGGCAAGGCTCCACACGATTGGACACTTTCAAAATATCTTGATCCACCATTTCTGGTTTTTCCAAGGGAACCTCCACCAGTTTCCCTCGACATCGGCTACAAAGATGTCGAGCAGGCAAAATAGTGCGACGCTGCCGATGATAGACCATCCCGCAATGAACGCATTCCCAGGCATAGCGATTCAAGGCATTGACCGTCTCATTCAATTGATGACGAATGGTAATGCCCAACCCTGCTTCATTCATTCGATCCATCATTTCCCGAAATGTTGGACCATGAGAAGGACGCCGTTTCCGAATATCAAATTCCCATTGATGAATCATCTCATGTGCCAATGTTCCCTGGAGCTCCGCCTCCGGTTGCCCACGAAGGAGCGGCGCCGAAAGCCTGATCACTCGGGCCTCACCATGCCGATAGGCAGACGACACCCAGCGACTTCTCGGTCCCACCTGGCTCACAAACAACCCCGTGGATGCAGTTAATCGTGAACTCCATTCAATGGTGATTGCCGGAAGCCGATTCTCAAAAAAACGGCAGGCCAAGTCTTGCCACATCGCTTGCACAGACGACAGTGGCATAAGATCTTGAGAAGAAACAGAGGTGGGAACGGTCACCAAACGTACCGGGAAGGTTGCCTATACATGAGATAGTGGCTATGTTACCATTTTTTTTGCCATTCGTAACGATTCCGGGCGATAAAATTCGAACACTCACAGCCAACACCATCACACAGTTATGACAGACGAACATCCCATCCTCGTGAGAGATCAGGCATTTATGCGCATGGCGTTAGAGACGGCGAAAGAAGCCTATCGGGCGGAAGAAGTGCCGGTCGGCGCAGTCCTGGTCAAGGAGGGCGAAGTTATTGCCACGGGTTATAATCGGCGAGAGAGCTTACAGGACCCAACGGCGCATGCGGAACTCTTAGCCATTCGCGCAGCAGCCGACGTTCTGGGTTCCTGGCGCCTGATAGATACCACTCTGTATGTCACCTTAGAACCCTGTGCGATGTGTGCAGGAGCCATTATTCAATCCAGAGTGTCTCGTCTCGTCTTTGGCACATGGGACCCTAAGGCCGGAGCATGTGGATCCATGTGTGATTTAACAGGCGAAACGCGATTCAACCATCGGGTTATCGTGCAATCAGGAATTTTAGCAGAAGACTGCCGCCATCTGTTACAACAATTTTTTCAGCAACTTCGTGAGGCCCAACCAGTTCCATCCTAAGATATTTCTGTCGGAGAGGTGCGAGAGTGGCCGATTCGGACGGTCTCGAAAACCGTTGTCCTCACAAGGGACCGTGGGTTCAAATCCCACCCTCTCCGCCACACAGTCTACAGAATAATCGGCCTCTCTCCCCATTGCCGAAATACTCTTAACAATTCAGCGGGTGAGCCACTCGTGCGCCATCATTGACGCTCTCTCGTAGTTTCAGCACCCTCTCATTGTTCCTTTATTCAGGCCGTGTTCTCTGGACATTACTACAACGCCAACGCAACAAACACGCAGCCGGGCGTTTCGTTTTTCGTCGTCTTCTCAAAGGCCAAGACGGTGAACCTCGCTGGCTGATTACCGACAAACTGCGAAGCTATGATGCAGCTCACCGCCCAATAATGTCCTCGGTAAATCACCTCGACCATGTCTAGGCGAACAACCGAGCCGAAGCCTCACACGAACCGACGCGACAGCAAGAGCGGGCGATGGGAGGATTTCGGTCATCTGACCCAGCGCAGCGGCTTCTGACGCTGCACGGACTCACACAGAACCTCTTTCGTCTCGGCCGCCACCCCTGATGCCGGCGGTAAACTATCGTCTGTTACGCGCTCGTACGTTCCGTATTTGGCAGGAAGCGGTGTGTGCATAAGGGATTGTGCGAAGTGGTTTCATTGCGCCCTTCCACAGTGACATTGACAAAACCCCGCATGGCTAAAAATTTCTAAAGGAAACGATGGCGTTGATAGCTGGGCGTTCGATTGTTCATGCTGCCCAGGCTGCCAAATGGAAATTAAATTGACAATGCCTTCAATACTTCTCATATGGCTTTCTGGCAATGATCAACACCTCTGTCGCCTCTTGTCGTTTTTGTGGCAATCCGATTTTTTCTGCCAAGCCAAAATCTTTCCGTGACCACCAAGGGGTTGAGGCCTTAATATCATTATCATGTATCTTGAATCCAATGGATTTGACGAGCTCAATATATTCGTCAGCAGTTTTATGAACTTGCATTGGGTGACGAAAAAGAAGGCGCACAGAGAAGGAGTTCAGGAAGGCGCGACAAGATTCACCGATGAGGATGAACCCACCAGGCACGAGTATCCGATAAAACTCTTCCAATGCCCTGGATTGATCGGAAAGATGGTGAAGGAGTTGATGGCAAAAGATCAGATCAATAGCGTTATCAGGGAGATTTAAGTTGCAAACCGTTCCATTTTCAAAGGTGACTGTACACTGACAGCGTTTAGCCGCCTCTGGGGCCAAACTACTCTGTTCCTTATCAATATCCACAGCAATGATAGCCTTTGGTTGGAAGTGTTCCTCCAGGAGCTCCAAGGCCAATCCCTGCCCACAACCAGCATCCAATATATGGGGTGTTCCAGAAAGCCTGCCATTGAGGAGCTGTTTGAAATCGACAATCGCTTCATTCAAGACATAGTGAAACCAAATATTCGTTGTCTGGAACCACCGCCCGAATCGTGATTCACGCACCCAATCATGTTCTGACGCTTGCCTAATTGGCATTGAATCCATCATGTTCAACGAAAAGACTTTGGCATTTTGTGTTGCCAGAAAGGATGTACCATAATCAAACGAATAAAATACTAGCAATATTTTCAAGAAAAAAACTTATTAAATGACTATCAAGCCCAGCTGGCTCTGCCTTGTATTCCAGAAAGTGTTCCATGAAAAACCCATCAATGATATTGGGATTTATTGAAACCACTCCCTTACCTGTTTTTCTCCTCTATGCCGCGGGGATTGACCAAAGTATTACTCAAAACTGGCAAGGTCCCTTTGTCGCAAGCAGTATCGTTGCGATTCTCACCATGACGATTTTACTTTATAACAAATTCGTCCTGAATCGTCTGATGATTGGCATTAATGCATATCTTATTTTGGGGAGTGTAGGACTATTCACTCAGCCTGATTTGATCCATCAGGTCTATGGAAAATTTCAAGCATCAGGCATGCTGGCCTGCATCATCATCGTGGGCGTGATCAGTCTTCTGATAAGTCCGGCAGGATTTATCGGTGTTCAATCACAGGACAGAAAAAAAGTTGTCAAGACCTCCCTGTATTTACTGCTTGTGGCTCAGACAGCATTTTTTGTCTCATGGTATTTTCAGGGAAATAAACTTTCCTCCGAGTTTATCCCATTTATTGCCTTATTTTCCGCACGAAGCTTTTGGCATAGGAATATGACAACGCCGAAGCTACATGATCCTAAAACTTCATAGAAAGTCTTCCCCTCCCTGACTGGCATAATTATTCCTCTCTGAGACTGGCATACACCAATCCCCTATCCGGGTCAAAAGTCTGATTTTGTTGGACTTATGGTCTCAAACTTGGCGCAACCCACTCCAAGCCACTCCTCACGAGTCCAAAAGCCTGCTGGTATTTGGATGTTTTCGTATTGCCCAATTCCGTCGGCCTCCATACAGCCCTCATTCCGAGAAACCTCATCCCACCTAAAAGGGGTTATCTCCCTCATGCAATTCATGATTCCTTCTGAGAATGTCAAAACAATTCTTGGCCATATTCCCTTCAAAGTCTATACATTCTTTCATCTGCAGGAGACGGACATTGGAGAAAGATGTCAAACAGGTTCATTCCTTTACCGGCAGGAAACTGACGATAGACTGTCTTCCCCATATCATCTGTGTATTCTTCTATCTCGTGATTGCTGAAGGTTCTCGCGTTCTATCGGATGTTTTTCCTCTTTTATGTATTGGTCTGGGAATTCTCGCTCTCTATTTTTTCGGGTGGAGACTTATTCCCCAATTGGTGAATAACGCGATTACCGGACTGGCCTGTTAATGGCCAATCACCTATAGATCACCTCGGTTGTTTTTCAGGAGAGGGATTCGCTGCTGCCTACACACACTACCAATTCTTTTACCGCAGCTTTTTGGTAATAGCCCGCTTCCGGTTCTCTTCCCATTGCTCAGCGTGCTCGCTACGCTTGAATGGAGATTGCCAACCTATGAACGAGTCCCAGGGCGATCCTTAGAGTAGAAAACTACAAACTCGAGAGGAGAGGGAGCGGAGGCTAGCTTTTTCTGGCAGCCAGCACAATGATGGTACCGAGCCAGCCTAAAAACAAGATATTCATGAAGAATCCTTCCATACTTATTCTTTATCGGCAGATTGACTCATTAAGTTAAGTATTTTCTTGTTGCTAGCTCTTTTGGGTGGTTTTTATTGTTCACAAGCCCATCATAGGCTCTCAACCTGAACGGGACAGGCCGTAAGTGTCATCGAATTTACGGAACCCTGATGACAAAAAAAGGAAAGAATTAGGAAGTTGGGTACGTTGCGGAGGGCTGAGATTGTGAAGGCGTGGAAGGTGTCTTCACGCGATCCAGCAGAACATCAGCTAATTGCCGTTTGGGCATACGGGGGATTGAAGAAGGAGAAGTAGCGGGCATAAGGACAATGACTTCATTGAAGTCATTTCCAAAAGCAGAATGTTCCCCGCCAACTTGATTGACGATCATCATATCGAGTTGTTTGTTTTCAAGTTTGGTTTGTCCATGTTTAATGAAATCATCAGTTTCCGCCGCAAACCCTATCATACGTTGATGCGTGCGTTGAGCGGAAAGGGCCAATAAAATATCGGGCGTCCGCTCTAAAGGAAGCGCTTCACCCTTCCACTGATCCTTTTTCACTTTATGGGAGTGTGATTCTTTGGCTCGAAAATCCCCGACTGCCGCCGCCATGATCAGGGTGGTAGCCCAATCGAACCGCGCAGTTAAGGCCAGTAACATTTCATCCGCCGTCACAACAGGTACTCGGGTGACTCCTTGTGGACACTCAAGCTGAGTCGGACCGGAGACTAAAACGACTTCAGCGCCGCGTGCGGCAACCGCTTCGGCCATGGCATACCCCATTTTCCCTGATGACCCATTACTCAAGAAGCGAACGGGGTCAATGGGTTCCCGCGTGGGACCTGCTGAAATGAGCACTCGCTCTCCCAGCCAATCTCGTCGAGGCTGAAGAACCTGTTGCACAGTCGTCAGGATGGTTTCCTCTGCAGCTAACCGCCCTTGACCCCATTGCCCCGAGGCCAACTCTCCCTTCTCCGGCTCCACAATGATGGCCCCCCTGCTCTGCAGGGTCTTCGCATGCCCTTGCACCGTAGGATGCGACCACATGTCTCCATCCATCGCAGGACAAATCACCATGGGACACTGCAAGGTAAGCGCCATCGTTCCGAGGACATTGTCCGCGAGACCCAATGCTAACTTCGCAAGAGTATTGGCGGTACAGGGCACCACAAGCATCACATCGGCTTGTTCCGTCAGAGAAAGATGCTTCATGTCCTGATGCCCTGAAAATAGGTCACTGGTTACCCCCGATCCTGATAACACCTCAAAAGTAAGGGGAGCGACAAATCGTGTGGCGGACTCCGTCATCACAACCTTGACCTTGGCCCCTTGCTGAGTCAGGAGACGCAAAATTCCGATGGCTTTGTAGGCGGCGATACTTCCAGTCACTGCGAGGACGACGCGCTTCCCGGCCAATTGAATAGTGGACATCAGCTGACTCTTATCCTGCCTCTTCAGAAGCGGGTTCAACTTCGGCTAGGCCATGTTGAGCCGTATCATCAATATACACACTCAATTCTTTTTTGATTTCTTGAGCATTTTCGTCTGGTTGTGCATAGAGAGCCGGATCAATCGGCCGTTGATGGGCCATTTTTGAATCGCGAATCGCTTGTTTAGCTTCAGCTCCAATGACATAGGGCACGTTGCCGGCCAACACTTCTTCAAGCGCCATGGACGTTTCTTTTGAAAATTTACTGGCTACCTTGGGCATTGCCCCTCGCACTAACTGTTTGGCCCGTTGAGCCGCAATCAACACGATCCGATAGCGGGAATCAAAATCCTTTTGATGATGTTGGGGTAATAACGATAATGCATCCATCGACTCACCTCACCTTTCTGTGACGTTAAACATTTTTATCATTGAGTGTAGCGCACTCGGGCTTATCATTGCAGCTCTTACCGAAAGACTTGGGCAGGCTCCACATGTGTGGTTTTCACTCGCTCGGCCACGATGACGGCTCGCAACTCTCGGATGGCCTGATCCAAGGTCTCATTGCGAATGGTATATTGGTATTCCGAATAGTTTTTCATTTCATCTTGAGATTTCTGAAACCGCCGGTTTTGTTCCTCAGAAGAATCCGTGCCCCGTCCGGCCAATCGCGCCCGTAGGGTTTCTAAGGAAGGTGGCAGAATAAAAATCGTCACTGCCTGTTGTAAAGTTTTCATGACCTGCCGAGCGCCTTGCACATCGATATCCAATAAGATATCAGTGTGCACACCAGGCTCCTGTTCCAGTTGTTTCCACGGAGTCCCGTATAATTGACCATAGACTTCAGCCCATTCCGCAAAAGCATGGGCCTCGATGTCAGCACGAAATTCCTTTTCTGAGATAAACCGATATTCCTTCCCATGAGTCTCACCGGAACGCGGAGGACGGGTGGTGCAGGACACCGACAGGCGAATATGTGGAATATCTTGAAGGATATGCCTGCAAAGCGTCGACTTTCCCACACCCGAAGGGCCGGAGACGACAAATAAAAGTTTCTTCCCTACGACGGACATACCCAATCTACCAAGCATTTCAGCAAACGGTTATTCAATGTTTTGAACTTGTTCGCGGATTTTTTCCAATTCACTTTTCAATTCCACGACCTCAGTGGCAATTTCCCCATCGTTCGCCTTAGACCCAATCGTGTTCACCTCGCGTCCCATTTCCTGAAGAAGAAAATCAAGGCGCTTGCCCACAGCACCTTTCTCTTTCAGTGCGGCACGGAATTGGGCTAGATGGCTGCGCAATCTGGTGAGCTCCTCCGTCACATCAGAGCGTTCAGCCAACATGGCCATTTCCTGTGCTAACCGATCCATGCTCACCGATTGCCCCTCTAATAATTTCGCCACCCGCCCCTTCAAACGAACCGCAGAGGCCTCTAAGGCGATGGGAATACGATGTTGAACAGTACGAAGACGTCCTTCAATAGCTTGAAGACGTTGGGTCAAATCATTTTGCAAGACCGCCCCTTCTTTCTTCCGCATTTTTTCCAAATCGCTTAACGCTTTTTTGGTCAATCCCGCCACGACGACTGACATGTCCGTCAGTGGGGCGACCTCTTCATTGATCGAAAACAGATCACGAAAACCGGCGACAACATTCACATCGATGGTTCCACTCAATTGACAGTCCTGTTGCAAACTTTTCAACTCGTGAATATACCGCCGTGCCAGTTCTCGATCCAACCTGACGGCTTTTTTCGTGGCAGTCCCTCCTCCATTGATCGTCACCATGATCTCAACCCGTCCGCGCTCACACACGTGTTTAATCAGTTCTTTCAGGTTCAATTCCATGCTTGAGAGCGTTTTAGGCAGGCGGACCATGATTTCACAAAATCGATGATTCACCGACCGAATTTCCACGCCCACCATTGTTCCCTGCGAGAGCATTTCTCGTTTACCAAATCCTGTCATGCTTTTCATGCGAGCGTTCGTTTCCCTTCCCATTCGCACACGTCATATAGCAAACATTGCTCACATTGTGGAGTTCTGGCTTGGCACACATGACGCCCGTGCAATAGGAGCCGTTGGGCCCCGATTGTCCATTGAGATTGCGGCATAAGCAATTGAAGATCTTCTTCGATTTTTACGGGGTCTTGGCTTTTCGTCAAGTTCAGCCGATTGGCCACTCGTTTGACATGGGTGTCGACCACCACAGCCGGCTGTCCAAAATAACTCCCTAAAATCACATTGGCCGTCTTACGCCCCACACCCGGTAGCGCGGTCAACTCATCCATGACCTGAGGAATTCTGCCATGAAATTTTGTGACTAACGTTTTCCCACACCCGATAAGGTGTCGCGCCTTGCTTTTATAAAATCCGGTGGACTTGATAAGTAACTCCAATTCTGCCTGATCGGCATTGGCAAAATCTTTTGCCGCGCGATACCGCGCAAAAAGCTTCGGAGTCACCTGGTTCACACGCTCATCGGTGCATTGTGCAGACAGAATGGTCGCGACGAGTAACTCCAAGGGGTTCCTGGAATTTAGTGCGACTGTGGCATCAGGAATAGATTGCTGTAGAGTGCCCAGGATGCGCGCCATGCGTTGTTGGTCGGCAGCATGAGAGCGCTCAAGATGTGATACCGTTTTTCGTACAACTCTAGAAGCCACCATTCTGCTCATTCAATGTCATTAGGCTTCACCATATTCTGATTCGTCGATGAGGCTTCCGCTACCAGTAATGGGGCCGGTGTATTCTGAAACATCCCTAGCAAACGGCCAATCTCTTGTTGAATCAATTGACGAGACGTCTCCTCCAGGGCCGAACCGCCAATACCCTTATACCGCTGACACAGACGCTGCATGTCGTCAGGTTCTATAAGGTCCCCTTTATTGAAAAAACGAAGACAGGGAATATCTTGAAGGCCTAACTCCGTCAAAACATGCTCAACGGCAGTGATATGCTGTGCAGGGTTTTGTGCATGGGCATCAATGACGTGCACCAATACATCCGCTTCTTGTAACTCTTGTAACGTGGTTTGGAACGCTGCGACCAGATCTTTCGGTAAATCGCGGATAAATCCCACAGTATCCGTCAGAATAACCTCTCCTAAACCTGGGAGACGGCAACTCCGACTAACGGTATCTAACGTTTCAAAGACGCGATCTCTCACCGATACCTGACTGTTCGTCAAAGCATTGAACAGCGTAGATTTTCCAGCATTCGTATATCCGATAATTGAAACCACGGACAGCCCGCGTTTAACTCGCCGTTTTCGCTGCTCTTGGCGACCCTGCCCTATGGACGCTAAGTCTCGCTCGAGGTGCTGGATACGTTCACGAATGCGGCGGCGGTCCGTTTCCAACTTCGTTTCTCCAGGTCCCCGAGTGCCAATTCCACCGGCCAGACGAGAGAAGGCGGTGCTCGACTGCGCCAGTCGAGGTAACCGATAGCGCAATTGCGCCAACTCTACTTGAATATTCCCGATATGGGAATGTGCCCGCTTGGCAAAAATATCAAGAATCACTTGCGAGCGATCCAACACTCGAAGGTCTGTGAGCTCTGAAATGCCGCGGACCTGAGCTGGCGTCAAATCTTGATCAAAAATCAACAGATCCGCACCTGATTGCAATGCTTGAATTGCTAACTCTTTCATCTTTCCAGAACCGACCACATATTTAGGATGAATGGCAGCGGGCCGTTGTGTCACGCATCCTAAGACTTCCACATCCTGCGCCCGTACTAATTCCTGAAGTTCATCCAGGCGCTCTTGTTGAAATGACACATGGCCCGTCCCCACACTGACTAACAGGGCACGTCCTTCCCGAACTCCCTCTTGAGAGACCTGACAACCTTTCAGAATGTCCTGCTCTAACGACTGGATAAACTCCTGACAATTCATGTGAAACGCCTCAAAGGCACAGGGCGGTAATTGCATATAGGATTCATCCTTTTCCGAGCTGGGCAGGTTATGTGCCACATACACATCTTGCAGTCCACCTGAATTCCCCACCCCCAAGGCCATAATTAAATCCAAACGTAGAAGCGCCAAATCTGTCAGATCATCCTGAGTTAACGGTTGATTTTTTAGGTGTGTGTGAACCAATCGCACACCTCGCAACAGCCGCAAGCCCGAACGCGTTCTTGATAAATGAGGAATTACCAATTCCTGCCCGTTGCCAATGAGAACGGTTTCTATTTGGCCCTGCCGATTCACCAACAATCCAATCTGGCGGCGAGTTTCAAATGTCAGATCGGCACATTCTCGAGCCACATCCAACGTGACTACTTTCTCGGGAGGGATTCGTCGACGATACAACCGCTCGATTCGCCCCACATAATTAGACTTTAACCCATGGAGATTACCGAGGACCTGTGGAATAATCTGACTCCTTCGTGACTAGGATCTAACGTACAGTCTTGGCGACCAACTCGCTTTTACATTGCAACGTCGATATGGCGTCTTCATCCCAAGATGCATATTCTCGGCGTTTCAATTTCTCCAATCCGGCTGCGGCGATCATCGCTGCATTATCTGTACATAAGGAACGTGGCGGCAGAGTCAAATTGAACCGATATGCTCCTGTCTGTTCCTGAAGTTTTTCCCGCAAACGAGAATTGGCTGCCACGCCTCCCACAACCGAAATCGCGTTTGCTCCATACTGGCATGCCGCCCGACAGAGTTTTTCGACTAAGACCTCTACAATGGCCTCTTGATAACTCGCGGCAATATCGGCCACCGGCAACGGGGCATCTTCCTTTTGCTTTGCATTTTTTAAAAAATAGAGTAGCGATGTTTTGAGTCCACTAAAACTAAATGTGTGGTCACCACTATGTAATTGAGGGCGCGGAAACGAAACTGCACTCCGATCGCCATTTATTGACAACGCATCGATCGCTGGGCCACCAGGATAGGGCAAATCCAACATTTTCGCGCCCTTATCAAAGGCTTCTCCTGCCGCATCATCCAAGGTCCAACCAATAAATTGGTATTCTCCACGATGAGGCACCCACGCCAAATGCGTATGGCCACCCGAAGCCACCAGCACCATGGCCGGGGTCCCCATTTCAGGGTTGGCCAACCAGGCAGACGCCAGATGCCCCTCCAAATGATTCACTGTGACATACGGAATACTCCGAGCATAGGCTAGCGCTTTTGCGAAATTCACACCAACAATAAGTGCGCCGACTAAACCCGGACGATTGGTGACGGCGATACCAGTTATCTCCGAAAGAGAAAGAGATGCGCGAGCCAAGGCTTCTTTGGTCAGAGGCTCCAACCGTTCCATATGACGACGAGAAGCTAGCTCGGGCACAACGCCACCAAATGGAGCATGCATGGCGACCTGAGAATCCAAAACATTCGACAGGATTCGCCCTTCGCCATTCAGGACGGCCACAGCGGTTTCATCGCACGATGTTTCAATACCTAAAACGATGGGCGGCATTGCCTTCATACACCCTATCTCCACAAACAACAAGACCCTCAGAACTCGACGTCCTGAGGGTCTTGTCTCAGCCTAAGTCTTGCTTAGCTCCAATCACACACTCGCTAACACTTCTTCCTCGATAAAACTTGGGGTTTGATCGGTAAGGACGACTTTGATTTTCTTGGCATCTTTGAATCGGCCTTTAATGAGTTCTTCTGAAAGAGGATCCCCCAAACGGCGTTGAATCGTTCGACGAAGCGGGCGGGCGCCATATTGCGATTCAAATCCTTCATCAATCAGCCACTGCTTCACCTCTGCACTCACATCTAAAATTATCCCTCTGTCCACTAACCGGGCATTTAGCTCACCAATAAGAAGGTCAATAATACTGAACAAATGCTCTTTGGTCAGTTGATGGAACACAACCATTTCATCAAGTCGATTCAAGAATTCAGGGCTAAAATGCCGTTTGAGCTCACTCAAGACTTCGCCCTTCACTCGAGAGGTATTTTCGGTTTCAACATCACGTTGAAAGCCTAGAGACACACCCTTTTGAATGAAGCGTGTCCCGATATTCGAGGTCATGACTAAAATCGTATTTTTGAAATCCACCTTTCGACCAAGACTGTCGGTAAGGACTCCATCATCAAGCACCTGCAACAACACATTGAAGATATCCGGATGCGCTTTTTCAATTTCATCGAATAACACAACCGAGTAAGGACGTCGTCGGACTTTTTCCGTCAATTGTCCCCCTTCTTCATAGCCCACATAACCAGGAGGGGCTCCAAACAGCCGGGAACTCGTAAATTTTTCCTGATATTCGGACATATCAACTCGAATCAAGGCATCATCGGTATTAAATAAAAACTCCGCTAATGCACGGGCTAATTCCGTTTTGCCAACACCTGTTGGTCCTAGGAAAATAAACGACCCAATCGGTTTTTTCGCATCCTTCAGCCCAGCACGGGACCGACGAATAGATCGGCAAATAGCCGAAATGGCTTCCTCTTGTCCAACAATTCGTTTATGAAGATAATCCTCCATATGCAAGAGTTTTTCCGTCTCCTCTTCTTCCAGCCTAAAGAGGGGAATGCCGGTGATTTTTGAGACAACGTAAGCGACATCTTCACCGGTAATTAGCGGACGATTTTTCTCTTGCTTTTTCTTCCAATCTTGTTTAGCGTCGTCTAATAATTTCCTAAACTTTTCTTCTTCTTCACGAAATTTCACGGCTTCTTCAAAATTTTGCAGCCCAATAGCCACTTCTTTTTCACGGGCGACTCGCTTTAGTTCTTGATCAAGTGACTTTAATTCCGGTGGAAGCGCATAAGTCAGCAATTTCGCCCGAGAGCCAGCTTCATCAATCAAGTCAATCGCTTTATCAGGTAAAAATCGATCGGTGATGTATCGATCAGTCAGCTTCACGGCTTCTTCGACTGCCTCATCAGTATAATCCACGCCATGATGTTCTTCGTACCGATCACGCAGCCCTTGAATGATACTGATTGTCTCTTCCACAGATGGCGGTTGAACATGAATGGATTGGAACCGTCGTTTCAACGCTCCATCTTTTTCAATATGCTTACGATATTCATCTAAAGTGGTGGCCCCGATACATTGAATTTCACCACGAGACAAAGCAGGCTTCAACATATTGGCGGCATCGATGGAACCTTCCGCTGCGCCTGCACCCACCAGTGTGTGCAATTCATCAATAAACAAAATGATATTTCCCGCTTGAGAAATTTCCTTCATGACAACCTTCAGTCGTTCTTCAAACTGTCCACGATATTTCGTGCCTGCAACTAAAGAACCGAGATCCAAGGCAATCACCCGACGGTTCAACAGATTATCGGGAACATCCAGACCAATAATTCGTTGCGCCAGACCTTCAACAATGGCCGTTTTACCAACACCCGATTCCCCTATGAGGGCTGGATTGTTTTTCGTTCGCCGACTCAGAATCTGCAGAACCCGTTCAATCTCATCTGCCCGCCCAATAACAGGATCCAAAGTCCCCTCTTGTGCCAATTGGGTCAAATCTCGTCCAAATTCATCTAAGGCCGGAGTGCTGCTCTTTTTATCACGCTCTCTGGTCCCTGTTTTGCGCAAAAAAGTGACCGTCAACTGTCGGGCAGTCAGGAGGTTCGCTCCCAAACTTCTGACCACTTTGCCACCAATGCCTTCCTCTTCACGCAAAAGGCCTAACAGCAGATGCTCACTTCCAATATGGTTGTGCCCCAAGAGTCGAGCCTCTTCGACACCATATTCAATCACTTTTTTGACCCGTGGGCTAAAAGGAATTTCACCGAAGGTGACAGTTGTTCCGCCACCTGGAAGATTGCGTTCAATTTCTAAACGAATTTGTTCAGGCGAAAGCCCCATTTTTTTGATGATCATCAGGGCAATGCCATCTGACTCGCGAAGAATTGCTAGAACTAAATGCTCGGTACCTAAATAATCGTTTTGGTGCCGTTCCGCTTCTTCTCTGGCAAGGATGATAATCTTTCTACCACGATCCGTAAATCGTTCGAACATTGTACCTCCTTCTAGCCGATTATACGCGAAACTTTTCGCTCACCACTGATATTCAGAACACACAACAATCGCAAGGAAAATTCATGATTTCAGTCTATCCCTGACCCCCTAAAACTGTCAAGCAGGTACATGATGCCACAGGGAGTTTGAACGTGAATCCCAGACAAACTCTACCAACAAAATTCACTCAAAGAAAGCTCTTAAATGGGGAAATTATTGCCTAGCCGGTTGAAGCCATTCAACTCTTGCTATCAGCTTCATCAAGAGACTACCATCGCTCTTCGAGCGAGACCACCCCTCAAAAGTCATGTCCACTTTCCAAACCATCGGCATACTTACTAAACCCTCGGCGCCAAACATGCGTCAACGAGTGGACCAAGTACAAAAATGGCTGCGAGTGCATCAGAAAACTATCCTTCTTGATTCGACCGATATGCCCCCCTCACCTTCTGGTCCTGAACGACAACGCATTGCTCAGCAAGCCGATCTCCTTATTGTTCTTGGGGGAGATGGTACGATGTTGAGTGGGGCACGTCTGGTGGAACAACGCGGCATACCCATTTTAGGGGTCAACATGGGCGGGCTGGGATTTCTCACAGAAATAAACTTCGATGATCTCCCTGTATCCTTGGCAAAAATATTCTCCGGACAATTTCAATTAGATGCTCGGTTAATGCTGAAGGTTCGCATCTGGCGGACAAAACAGATTATTGGCACCTATTCAGCTTTAAACGACGTGGTGGTGAGCAAGGGGCATTTAGTACGGATGATTTCTACCACCGTGTCAGTGAATGATTCGTTCATGACCAACATGCAAAGTGATGGACTTATCGTTTCTACACCAACCGGATCAACGGCTTATTCACTCTCAAGCAACGGGCCAATTTTAGACCCTGGCGTCGAGGCTCTTTTGATTAACCCCATCTGCCCCCACACATTGTCCCATCGCCCATTCCTCACTCCTAATACTGCTTCTATTTCTATTCAGCTCACCAGTCAAGAATCTGCCATGGCCACAGTGGACGGGCAAGAAAGAGAAGAAATTCTTACAGAGGACATTGTGGAAATTCGGGCTTCGGAACACCGCACCCAGCTCATCCGTTTTCCTGGGCGAAGCTACTTCGAAGTGCTGCGATCAAAACTCCGGTGGGGCGATGGCTCAGTATAGAATCAATCTTCACACTTAATCGCTAAGATAACCACGGTCCAGAAGAAAACTGTTCCGGGTCAGGCCTGGGGGGGAATCTCAAAAAAATTTGCGGAAAAACAAGATAAGAGAAGGGGAGGAGTACAGGTTAGCTTAAACTTATGGCGCGCAGTCGGGGCACTCACGCCGCTCATCAGCCACATGAAATTCTTCAGAGGTTAAGGGAAAGAGTTGATCGCACGATTCACAATAACGGATTTCAAAAAAAGGTAGCCCATCTTCATTAATTTCGCAGGGCAGCAATAAATCCAGGGGATCATAGCCCAAGGTTTTTTCATCGGGAAATTTCACAACAGCCAGCCGAACATTGAAAAACTCAAACACGCCCTCTTGCCCTTTATACCGATCCTCATGACCCACCACATAGACGGGCTGACCTTTACGTTTTGTACGCAAATCCTTTAAGGTTCTCTCGGTCAGCGTAGCACAATAAAATTCTTGGGGTATTGTCGCGTCGCTCATCCTATCACAGATCCTAATTCAAGCATTGTTCTTCGCACATCGCATTCTATATCTTGGCAGAATAGCTATGTAGCATGCCCTCAAAAAGGAGGTCAAGGTTGCCAAGATGGCCCTTCACTGTAAAAGGAGATAGAAACATGGCTGAAATAATCATCTACCAAAAACCCACCTGCTCCACCTGCCGAATGGTCATCAAGCTGATAGAGGAAAGCGGTCTGCCATTCACGGCTATTAATTATTATGAAAAACCCTTCTCCAAATCCAAGCTCAAGGGTCTCCTAAAAAAAGCTGGGCTTAAATCGTCCGATGTCATCAGAAAAAAAGAAGATATTTACAAACGGCTCAATCTTGCCCAATCCCAATTCACGGATGATGAACTCCTAGACATCATGATTAAACAACCGGATTTAATTCAACGCCCGCTCGTCCAAAAAGGCGACCAAGTCATCCTCGCCCGCCCGCCAGAAACCATCAAGCAACTGCTATAGGCCGTTGAACAGTTATGTTTCGAAGGCTATCAAATCTGAATAGGGGAACTTCCCTCGTAATCCTTAGAATGGGCGCTGGGAAGATTCCGAGCCGCCTGTCCCAAAATATTCGTTTTTAAGATATTGGTAGGCTTCGATAATTTTCCGAAGTTCCGGCTCCGAACTGCGATCCCCCTGTCGACTATCGGGATGGAGTTTTTTCGCACGCTCCCGAAATGCCCGGGTCACCGCCAATAACGAGGACCCAAATTCGATTTCTAAGATTTCGAATGCTTGAATGGCGGATCGTACTTCGCCTGCTGAGGCCATCGGGTCTCCCCCACCTCCAGCAGCCGCCTTGAAAAAATTGAACAAATTGATTTTATTCCTTCGACGACGGGGACGCTGCCGAATCTCACTTTCAAATTCTTCGAAGCGATCCTCTATAAATTCCAATCGAGCCTCCAACCGCTGGGCTGCATTGAGCTCACAGATATGTTCCACTTCCTCTTCAACCAAGGCCAACATCCGATCGACTTCCAGCAAGCCCTCCTCCACATGCAAATAGGATTCTGTTCGCTCTTGGAACATGGTCTCAATGGCAAAATCCAAGCTTTTTTCGGTTTGCGCCCGAAGTTGCGCGATACGGCGGGTCATGCCCGTAACAAATTTTCGTCGGTTATGATTATTTAGAGCCATGCAAGCCACGCATACAGAAAATCCGGAAATAAAAACGGCCCATTGTATCACAACCCTCTCACCCAATTGATCGGTCTTCTGAGGCCATTCTACGCATCCAAACCTGTTTCTGGAGTGAACTCAGGCATTGCCCACTATTTAGAGGGCTTGGTATCCTGCCTACCGTTAACCCTAAAGTAAAATTCCTTCGCGCACCCTAATACGCACTGAGCACTGAAACGAATTTATATCATTTTATTTCAACAGCCTAGACAGTGAAGGAGGACTGATGACACACAAAGCATACATGATTGGCCTGCTGCTCGCATTGACGCCAACTCTTCCCGCTTGGGCGGTCAACCCTGCCGGATACGGCAGCGCGGGAGGAGAGTTCAATATTAAGATTTCTCGAGTCCCGGCAATTGAACTCAAAGCCGCCAAAGCCCTCAAATCACCGTTTGAAGCCACACCAGAAATTCTCGCGGAAGGCAAAGAGATTTTTCTGGGGCGCGGAGGCTGTATCAGCTGTCATGGTGCAGAGGGTCAAGGCGACGGAGCCGCGGCCAAAAACCTGCCGATTCAACCACGAAATTTCACCAATCCAAAATTTAATAAGGTCCGCACGCCTGGGGAAATGATGTGGGTGCTTAAAAACGGTAGTATGGGTCAAACTGGCCGAGTTCCCGGAACTGGAATGCTACCCGTGGTCCAACCAAATGGATTTATTTCTGAGACTGATGGCTGGAAAGTCCTCTTATACGAACGAAGTCTGGGAGAGACAAAATAGCCCATCATCGTATATTATTTTTTTTCGGAAATCTGGCACCCACAATTAACCACTCCAGAGATGGGTTCATTCCTTCCTTATGACGACTAATTCAAGCGACCACCAACCCAATCGGTTGATTCACGAAACCAGTCCCTATTTGTTGCAACATGCCCACAATCCTGTGGATTGGTTTCCATGGGGTGAAGAGGCACTCAAGCAGGCCAAAGAACACAACAAGCCAATTCTTTTATCGGTGGGCTATTCGGCCTGTCACTGGTGCCACGTCATGGAGCGGGAATCGTTTGAAAATGACGCCATTGCTGAGCTCATGAATAAGTATTTCATCAATATCAAAGTCGACCGTGAAGAACGGCCTGATATCGATGAAATCTATATGCAAGCCACCACTGCCATGAACCAAGGCCATGGTGGATGGCCCATGACTGTTTTTCTGACTCCTGATCAAGAACCAATCTTTGCGGGCACATATTTCCCACCTACCGATAAATGGGGAAGACCGGGCTTTGGTTCCATTGTGACGAACATTGGAGAGGCCTGGGTCAAAGACCAATCAAATATCGTACAACAAGCTGAACGGTTCACCACTCGGCTACGTTCTGCCCTACAACCAGCTTCGCCCTTGGCAGTCGGTGAGGCCGATATTGAAAGTGCGGTTAAACAGTTTGCCCATGACTTTGACGCACGTTACGGAGGCTTTGGACGCGCACCAAAATTCCCACCTGCCACGGGACTGTCTTTTCTTCTTCGCCAATATCATTGGAGTCGCCAGGACAAAATTCTCACCATGGTCACCAAGACCTTGGACGGCATGGCCGACGGGGGCATGTACGATCATATTGGTGGGGGCTTTGCCCGCTATTCCACCGACGATGAATGGTTGGTCCCACACTTTGAAAAAATGTTGTACGACAACGCCCTACTGGCACGCGCGTACGTGGAAGCCTTTCAGGCGACGGGATTAGAGCGATACCGCCGGGTGGCCACGGAAACCTTGGATTATATCCTCCGAGAAATGACAGCCCCTGAGGGCGGCTTCTATTCAGCCACTGACGCGGACAGCGAAGGGGTGGAAGGCAAATTCTTTGTTTGGACACCAGAGCAGATTCGGGAAGTGGTGACCGAAGGAGAAGATGCCAAAAGGTTTTGCGCCTACTACGACATTACAGATGCCGGGAATTGGGAAAAGACCAGCATTCCTCGCACACCCAGATCGCTTGAGACCGTCGCCCAAGAATTGGGGTGCTCACCAGAAGAATTGCAAAGCACGATTGATCGTGTTCGTCCCCTGGTCTATCAAGCTCGCCTCACGCGCATACCGCCAGGACTTGATGACAAAATTATCACGGCATGGAATGGCATGATGATCGGCAGCATGGCTGAGGCCGGACGCGTGTTCAATCACCAGCCCTACCTTGATGGCGCCATCCGAGCGGCTGATTTTCTTCTAACGACCCTTTCCAGGCCTGACAATCATTTATGGCGAACCTACCGCAACGGCAAAGCCCACCTCAATGCCTGTCTGGAAGATTACGCCTATGCGTCCGAGGCCATGTTGGAAGTGTACGAAGCCACGGGAATCGAACGGTACCTCCATGAAGCCATCTCCTTGGGCGAAAGAATTCTGGAAGATTTTGAAGATCGTGAACATGGTGGATTCTTTACGACCGCCGTCGATCACGAAACGCTCATTCTTCGGGGACGAGAAGGTGCCGATGGCGCCACACCGAGTGGCAATGCCGTGGCTGCTTCAGTTCTGGCACGTCTGTCGTTCCACTTTGACCGAGAAGATTTTCGTACTGCGGCGACGAATGCCGTCCGAGCCTACGGACAACAAATTGGACAAGTTCCGCGAGGATTCCCAAAGAGCCTCATGGTCGTCGACCTGTTACTTCGAGGGCCCATCGAATTGGCTCTGGTTAGCGGCACCGACGATAAGACCTATTTACAATTCCGCACGGCAGTCAATAGCTGCTTCGTTCCCTATCGTATTATCGCCTACCGTCAAAACTCAGACCTGGAAACATCTCACCCCCTCTTGGCCGGTAAAACACCAATCAATGGAAAGGCCGCTCTATACATCTGCAAAAATTTTTCCTGCCAAACTCCTCTCACCGATCCGGAAGCCGTGCCGTCTGCGCTACACCATCCTCAAGCGACTACTCCGCAAACAGGAGGCGCGCGCCAAACGCTCACAACAGATGGGATGCCGGGACGTGCCACGCCAAAAGGCACCGCCACCTATGTAGCAAAGATCTTGGCGAGCGCTCGAACAACACGCCCATCTTCACATGGGTATACTACGCTCGGTTCGACCGGACTCACGACTTCCCGAATCGGCTTTGGTGGCTATCGCATTAGTGTCGGAGTAGACGATCATCGGAACGCATTCGAAAAGGCGCTCCAAGAAGGCTGTAATCTCATCGATACCTCGACGAATTATGCGGATGGCCAAAGCGAACGATTAATAGGAACGGTCGTCAAAGACCTCATCAACAAACGATTCATCACCCGAGAAGAATTTATTATTGTTTCCAAAATAGGGTACGTGCAAGGGAACAATTTGGCGCGAGCCGAAGCCAGAGAAGAAGCCGGCAAGCCGTTCCCTGAAATGGTCAAATACGGGGAAGGCATATGGCATTGTCTCCATCCTGATTTTTTGGAAGAGCAGCTGACGCTGTCACTCGACCGACTGGGATTGGCAACATTAGATATCTGCCTTCTCCACAACCCAGAATATTTTCTGTCAGATGCCAAGAATCGCAACCTGTCGATCAACGCCATTCAATTGAAAGATCTCCGGCAGGAATTCTATCGTCGACTAGAGCAAGCCTTTGCCTACTTCGAGTCACAAGTTGCGGCAGGGCGAATGCAATATTACGGCGTGTCATCGAATACCTGCACCGCTAAACCAGACAATTCCGAAGCCACATCGCTTTCACGTATGCTCGAGGCTGCACAAGCCGCCGCGCAACAAGCGGGACAATCACAGCATCATTTTCGAGTGATGCAGCTGCCGATGAACCTGTTTGAACCTGGCGCCCTTCTGACCCACAACACAGGGAAAAACAATTCACAAACGGTTTTATCGCTGGCTCGCGAGAAAGAAATCGCCGTATTAGTCAATCGTCCCTTAAACGCCATACCCGGAAAAGGCGTAGGCATGATTCGCCTGGCCGACCCCCAAGCCGAAATCTCCAACACCAACTTTGAAGCCCAACAACCCAAAGTGGCAGCACTCGAACATGATTACAAACAAGTCCTCGGGCCAAACATTCCTCAGCCGGAGAAAGGCGCATCGCCGCTTGAATACTTCAATTGGGCCGAAGAGCTCAAACGAGTGCGGGAGTCCGTGCAAAACTTAGAGCATTGGGATCAAATTGAATCGCAAACGATTGGCCCACATGTGAATCGGGTTTTTCAATTGCTCGCGAAACATTTCACGGGCAGGAAAGAAGAGGAACAAATTTGGGAATCCTGGCGAGATAAGTATATTCCGGAGTTGGTAGCACTCTTGAAAGTCATGCGGATGGAAGCGGCACAGAAAAGTGCCAAGAAGCTCTCCGAGATTGGCCAGGTCATCGATCCCCTATTGCCAGAATCAAAACGCAATGAACCCTTTTCCCGAAAAGCCCTATGGACAGTGGCTAGTACACCAGGGGTTACATGCGTCTTGAATGGCATGCGCCACCCCGTCTATGTCGAGGACTCTCTTACCATTCTCCAATGGGAACCCCTCCCCCAACCCCGCCAAATATTTGAAGCACTCCAGAACACTCCCTAGGACCGATTAAGCAAGCTTTTCCCCCTTCCGTCCTTGCTGAGACTTTGGGCCGGGATCTAACCGAAAATGTAAAATAAAAAATGACGCCTATTTTTAAATGAACGATTTGTAGTAACTGGCTTGTACCGACCTTTCGTCATGACATCCCGAACATGACCCTCCAAATACCCCGTCTCAAAATCTTTGCGGCTTACCTCTTTGCAGCGACCCTGCTGCTTGAGCCAATCGATTAAGATCGGGGTTTCTGGCCAGTCTTGTCGCGGTAAATAAAGCACGGGCGTACCAGAACAACCAGCTTCAACAAAACTCCCGTAACCGGGTTTTGCGATAAGGACATCCGATGATCGAAGTAGATCCACAAACGAATACCCCAGAGATTCGAAGGCACTGGTATCCGGATGCCTACTGTTCCAAGATTCTGGCACGATAAAATGCAGGCCAGAAAAACGTGGCCAATCTTCATAAGCCGGTTTCAACTCCATTCCATCGAAAGACACCAGAACGAGAACGTTCGATGATTCAAGGCCTAACTTTGCCCTCCCTTCCACCGACACATCCTGACCAACTTGGGCAAGGGGACCAATGGTTAGGCTATCGGTTATAAGCATTCAACATCTGTTTTAGGATCGCGCCGGATTCACGGCGGTGAACAAAATAATACGGATAAATTTCCGCCCAATTTAGCGAGCTATAGTGGTTTAACTTTTCATTAGTACATGGCGAAGATCGTATTGATCGCCTTCCCCAGTGCTTGGTGAGGCTGATGATGTTTCCTCAAGCGGGCTTTGAGGATCGCCCATTGTGATTCAATGGGGTTCAGATCAGGCGAGTACGTGGGCAGATATTTCAAGTGACAGCCTTTGGTTTCGATAAGAGCCTTGGTGGCCGCGGACTTATGGAAGGACGCATTGTCCATCAAGACGGTCTGCCCCGGACGCAACTCAGGCAACAGCGCTTGCTCCAGCCAAGTATTGAACACCTCCGTATCACAATAGCCCTCAAATCGCATGGGGGCCACTAGCTGTGACCGATTGAGGGCGGCGATGAGGCTGATCCGTTGAGTGGTAGAACCGGCGATGTCCCCCCGCACGGTCGTGCCGCGTGCGGCCCGAGCATACGGACGATGCAGGGCCTCATCAACTCCACTTTCATCAAGATAGACCAGGTCATCGGGGTCCAAGTCAGCCAGCTCGTCTTGGAATTGTGCGCGGGCGTCTTCGTCCCGCTCAACGTACAGGAGCGTTTTTTTTTCGGGTGATCTGCAACCGGCGGCAGGCTTTCCACATGGCCACGGCGCTGACAGCAAACTCCTCCCCCAGTTCCGCCAGCGTCGCATCGGGATGCTTCGCGATATACTGGGCCACCACGACATCGTCCAGTTTTCGGGGGGCATATTTCCCTCGGGGGCGTGGGGCCAAACTGCCCTCGGTCTGAGATTGCCGGAGCCAGCGATACAGGGTATCTCGACCGATCTGGAAAATCTGACAGGCCTGTTTTCGGTCTCCACCGGCCTGAACATACGCGACTACTCGCTCTCGAAGATCAAGACTATAGGCATTGCTCATACCCCCGAGATTAGCATGGCAGAAGTCTTAGTTAAAAGTTAATCTACTATAAAAGCAATGCACGGAATTTTGAGCTGATGCGCAGCCTCGAGTGTCAGGTATGGAATATTGGCGATAATCAAATCAGGTGATGTCTTGAGAAGGTCTGTTTTTTCTCTTTGAACTAACATTTCCCATTGATTGTGAAATCGATTGTAATCACGAATGGTTTTATCGAAATCAATAGTCAACGCATCCTTCTGTACTAGGCCTATGTCAAGCTCAGCGCGTTGAATCCGAATATCGTTGCCCAGCTTCTCCTGCAATTTGAATGCGGGGATATTGGTTCAAACAATGATCTCGGTTTTTGGTTCTTGGCTTTTCAGAGCCTGGACTGCAGGTGCCGTTTGGCCCAAATGACCGAATCCATGATTGGACAGAGCGATAAGTACGCGTTGACTCAACTTAGTGCCCACAGAGCCATAGTATGGCGTTCAATTTAATGATCATGCTGTTGTCTCCCTCTCCCATTGATTCTCTTTAACCTGATGGGAGGTGGCAGTCTACCCATTTTTTAACACGGAGGATTTTTCAATGCCATAATCGTTGCCAGTTTGCCCATTCTTGTTTCCAGAAGTTTTCGTTGAGCACAACTGAAACCAGTTGTTGTTGTTGAGTGGTCGTAATACGAAGCTCTGGTGAATCGGAAGACCCTTCAATCATTATCGCGCCATCACGATCCGTTCGATACATTGGAATCCCTTGCTCTTTATAGGCCGCAACGACCTCAGTAGCTGGATGACCATAGCGATTATGGGACCCGACAGAAACCACCATGGCTTGAGCCTCGATTTGCTTGATCCACTCGCTGTGGAGAGAACTTTTAGCTCCATGATGCGGGACTTTCACGATATCCGCCGAACGACCAAGAGGCAGGTGAGATATATGCTCTAATGCTTGCTTCTCCGCATCGGCGGTCAATAATACCGAATGCGGGCCACAATCCAAGCGGATCACGAGTGATCGATTATTTAACTCTGCCCCACTGATATTAGGGGTTGAAACCAGCATACGTGGTAACCCAGACAACATGGGGCTTACCACAACCAAAGTACAGGACTCTGAGGTGACAATGCGTTCCCCTGCTCCAGTGATGTGTTCATCAAGTTGTGCCGCCTGCACAGCCGCCTGCAGCCGCTGGTAAAACGCTTCCGATCGGGAAACACCGTTGCTCCAATATTCTCCAACAGGAAATGCTTGGAGGACCCACGGCAATCCCCCGACATGGTCCCATTGCGGATGCGTCGCAACCACATGATCGATTCGATGAATGCCTCGATTCCAGAGATACGGACCGATCACCGCTCGACCCATATCTAATCGACGATACGCCGGTCCGCCATCAATCAACACGGTTTGGCCATCTGGCAATTCAAGGAGGGTCGCATCCCCTTGCCCTACATCTAGGAAGGTCACTCGTAATATTCCTGGTTCCCATTGATTTCGTGGCGACCATGCCCACCAGACAAGCAGCCCGATCAAGAGGGTGGCACAACTCCATCGAGATATTGACCGATGCCTCAGCAGCACCAATCCCGCTAAGAGACACCAGAAGACCACCATCGAGGCAAAATGAGGCGATGCGACATGCCACTCCGCCCCTGGAACATGCGACAGAGCAACCACCATTTTGGCAAATACATCAAAAGTCCATTGAGTCCCTAATCCGAAAGGGAGTGTCTCTGTCCCACTCAGTAACACTCCCATCGCGGCCAAGAGACCAAGGGGTATCACCACAATGCCGACTAGCGGGACAACAATCAAATTCGTCACCAAGCCTAACCATGGGATTTGATGGAAGTAAAACGCGACCAGGGGTAACGTCGTGAGACTTACGGCCAGAGTCATGAGCCATGCCAGTTTACTTTTTTCCCAAGCGCGGGCAACCCAACTTGGTGCCTCACGCGGGGCTGCATCCGGGAGATCCAACGTGTCAGAATCTTCCGTTTTTCGAGATACCAACACGAGCCCAATGGCGGCTACCGAGAGATAAGATAATTGAAACGAAATATCGTGAATAGCTTCGGGATAAGGTATCACCATCAGGAGGGCAGCTACAGCCAATGCCGTCACCAGATTGCGCTCACGTCCTAACCACATTCCAAGACAACAGATCACGATCATGATCCACGATCTCACCGTCGCCATTTCAGCACCGGCCAAGAGCATATAAAATGAGACAATCGGCAGGGTTATCACAACTGAGCATTGCGTGGCGGTCAAATACATCGAGAGCCGTTCCAACCAGGACGAGGGCAATCGACGGACACTCCACCGGGTTGCCACAAAGACAACAAAGGCTAACAAGCCAAGATGCGACCCCGAGATGGAGAGAATATGCACCGTCCCGCTGGCCATAAAGGCATCGCGTAAATCCTGTTCGATAAAGCTTTGTTCTCCGATAATCATCCCCAAAAATAAACCCAAGGCTGGATTGGAGAGACTTGCCGTTGCCGAGTGATGAATCGCGTGGCGCCACTCATCAACCAACCCAAACAACTGGTCCCATATTCCCGCCACCAACTTTGGTTGCACCTGGATGGCCTGGGGTCCAGACACGGTCGCGACCCCCTGAATACCTTTTTGTCTCAAATACTGGCCATAATGAAACCCTCCAGGATTCAACGTTCCAAACGGTTCTCGTATACGTGCGGTAAAATTCACATGATTGCCATAAAGGACAGACGCATCGGGGTCGCGCCAGGTCAGACGAATTCGTTCTTGTATGGGTTGCCACGTTCCATCGGCGATGATGAACTTGGCCTCCACCAGTAAAATAAGCCCTTCCGGCGTCTGGCGGACAGGCGCGATGATGACTCCCTGAATTGCGAGAGGCTTTTCAGTCGCCAGCGAAAGTAGAGGCGCATCTATCTTGCTTATGGCAGCCCAATGGGCCTGGCCCATACCGACCACCACAACGGCAAACACACAGACACCTCCCCATCGGGAAAGCGATCCGCGTTGCTCAAGCCACGTTAGGAGTAGACCAAAGGCAAGAAGAGCCCCAAGAAGTGAAAGGGGGAAGAGGGAGAGAAACGGACCGAGCCACAGCCCGGCCAGGTAGGCGACAACTCCATGCAGTATCACAAAGGTTCGCACACATGGTTAATGAATACATGATTTCACCACACCGACTAATTCTTCGGCAATCTCCTGAATGACCCTCTGATCTTGGCCTTCGACCATGACCCGCAGCAAGGGCTCTGTGCCCGAATACCTCACCAAAATCCGCCCAGCCCCATTCAGCTGACGTTCTTTGTCTTGAATGGCTTGCTGGAGGACGGGCAAGGACTCCAGATCTGGTTTATGCGGCACGTTCACTCCTAGTAAGACTTGAGGCGTGGAATGCATACATTGGGTAACTACCGAGAGAGGTTTCTGAGCTCTTTTCATGAGTTTGAGCATTTGCAACCCTGAGATCATGCCATCACCGCTGGTATGATAGTCCATGAAAATCATATGCCCGGACTGTTCGCCGCCTAAATTGAATTGATCAGCAACCATTCGCTCCAAAATGTATCGATCCCCCACGGCCGTACGAATCAACGAAATGCCAGCTTCGCGCATACACATGTCAAAGCCAAAATTACTCATGACGGTTCCCACAACAGTATCTTTCTTTAATCGGCCTAACCGCTTCAGGTCTAGAGCAAAGGCCGCCAAGGCATGATCCCCATTCACCACCTGTCCCTGTTCACACACAAATATGGCACGATCGGCATCCCCATCCAAGGCGATACCGATATCAGCCTTTCGGTCACACACCATTTGTTGAAGCCGCTCCGGATGCACGGCTCCACATCCATCGTTAATGTTCAGCCCATCCGGCTCATTTCCCGTGACCCAAACTTTCGCGCCTAATTCACGAATAACTTTTGGAAACACGTGATACCCGGCTCCATTGGCACAATCCAGCACTATCCTCATATTTTGAAAATCCATATCCCGAGGCAACGACCGTTTGACGAACTCAATATACCGCCCGTCCGCATCATCGATACGAAAGGCTTTGCCAATTGAATCGGCCGTAGGACGAATATGCTCAATTTCATTGGACAGAATGAGACCCTCAATACGTTGTTCCAATTCATCCGGCAATTTCATGCCATCATTGGAAAAAAACTTGATGCCATTATCTTGATAGGGGTTATGGGAGGCTGAAATCATGATTCCTGCATCGGCTCGAAGACTCGTGACCAGAAACGCAATGGCTGGCGTGGGCAAGGGTCCCACGAGCAACACATCGACTCCCATCGAACACAGACCAGCCGTTAAGGCCGACTCCAGCATGTATCCCGAAATACGTGTATCTTTTCCAATAATGATTTGATGGCGACCTTCCCGCTTTCGAAAGACATAAGCCGCGGCTCGACCGACCTTCATGGCCATTTCACTGGTCATCGGATCCAGGTTAGCAACACCGCGCACGCCATCTGTTCCAAATAGTCGTCCCATTACATTTTCTCTATAACTTTCACAATTAGACTTTTTCTTTTACTTTTCGCACGAATTTCGCAAATCTTGAGCCACTTGGATAGCATCTTTCATGGCGGCAACATCATGAACCCTCAGAATGTGGACACCCTGCCATGCAGCGATGGCCATGGCGGCCGCATTGCCCATTTCTCGCTTAGCTACCGGTTTGCCTGTTAATTCCCCAATAAACGCCTTGCGCGAAAGGCCAATCATAAGTGGTTGTTCTAGTTCAAAAAATTTTCCTAAATTAGCGAGAATCGTCAGATTATGCTGAGTCGTTTTCCCAAATCCGATTCCCGGATCAATAATGATTCGATCAGATGAAATACCCACAGACCGAGCCATGGCGATGCTTGCAGACAAAAACTCCTTCACTTCCGAAACCACATCCGTATAGTGAGGATTTTTTTGCATGGTCCCACTGGAACCTTGACGATGCATGAGCACCACAGCGGCTCCGGATTCACGGACGACTTGCGCCATTCGGGAATCATCCTGCATCGCACTCACGTCGTTCACAATCGACACCCCACATTCCAACGCCATTTGAGCAACAGCGGCTTTTCTAGTGTCTATCGATAAGGGATTACCCATGCATTTCCCCAAGGCTTCGACAATTGGAAAAATGCGCTTCATTTCCTCTTCTTCGCCCACATACAATGAGCCAGGCCTTGTTGATTCTCCGCCAATATCTATAATGTCGGCACCCTCGTCAACCATTTTCTGCGCCTGGTCAACGGCAAGGGCTGGATCTAGGTACCGTCCCCCATCAGAAAACGAGTCTGGTGTCACATTCAGAATTCCCATGATCAGCACCTCCCTCCCTAAAGAAAGGGTTTTCTCTCGGCAACGAATCTCTGGGAAGGTCACCACTGCCATAGAATTTGTTATTCCTACAGAGGAATTATAGAGGAATCACTACTACCTTGAAGACAGACACAATTAAGCACACTCCTTCGGATTCATGATGCTCCCCGAAGAAGAAGCTACAAAACGCAACGTAGAGGATTATCGTTTCTTGGGGAGAATTGGGCAGAAGTTCCGCGTTAGACTGCAGCAATGGGTTCGAGTGATGAAGTCCGTTGAACGATTTGATCGACTTCAATGCCGTCTAACACCTCTTTTTCCAACAAAGCTTCCGCCAGTGCACGTAGAGTATGAATATGTTCTGTTAACATTCGAGTGGTTCGTTCGTACGCTTCAAGAACCAGTCGCTTCACTTCCTTATCGATTTCTAAGGCAACCTGATCACTAAAGTCCCGTTTTGAGCCAAAATCACGTCCGAGGAACACTTCTTCATCTTTTTTCCCGAAAGTCAGAGGCCCGAGCTTTTCACTCATCCCCCATTCACACACCATTTTTCTGGCTAATTCTGTCGCCCGCTCAATATCATTCCCGGCGCCAGTCGTCACGCTTTTAAAGATTAATTCCTCCGCAACACGCCCGCCAAAAAGAATGGAGAGAGTATTGTAGAGGAATTCCTTCGAATAACTATGCCGGTCATCGATAGGCAATTGCATCGTCATGCCCAGGGCTCGACCACGAGGGATAATCGTGACCTTATGGACAGGATCCGTGCCTGGCAATAATTTCGCCATCAGGGCATGACCAGCTTCGTGGAACGCCGTGGTCCGTTTCTCCTCTTCACTCAGCACCATGCTCTTCCGCTCGACACCCATTAATACCTTATCTTTTGCATTTTCAAAATCAATTTGATCGACAGATTTTTTATCCAGGCGGGCGGCCCACAACGCCGCTTCGTTGACTAAATTTTCAAGATCTGCCCCAGAAAATCCTGGGGTGCCACGAGCAATTTGCTCCAAATCCACGCCTGGAGAGATCGGAACTTTTTTAGTATGCACGTGCAAAATTTCTGCACGCCCACGGACATCTGGCCGATTCACGACTACCTGCCGGTCAAAACGACCAGGTCTCAGCAAGGCCGGATCCAAGACATCAGGCCGATTGGTGGCTGCAATCAAAATTACCCCTTCGGTGGTATCAAACCCGTCCATTTCAACGAGTAACTGATTAAGCGTTTGTTCACGCTCATCATGCCCGCCGCCAAGACCTGCTCCCCGCAACCGACCGACCGCATCAATTTCATCAATGAAAATGATGCATGGGGCATGTTTTTTCCCTTGTTCGAATAAATCCCGAACACGAGATGCTCCTACACCTACAAACATTTCGACAAAATCCGAACCACTGATACTAAAGAACGGAACGCCCGCTTCGCCGGCAATGGCTTTGGCTAAGAGCGTTTTACCGGTGCCAGGAGGCCCAACGATTAAGACACCCTTAGGGATTCGGCCTCCGAGCTTTTGAAATTTTTGCGGGTCTTTGAGGAATTCAATGATTTCAACAACTTCCTGCTTCGCTTCATCAACTCCGGCAACATCCGCAAATGTAATTTTTTTCTTGTCCTCCGTTAACATCCGTGCGCGACTTTTACCGAACGAGAGCGCACGATTGCCTCCAACCTGCATCTGCCGCATAAGAAAAAACCATAGGCCTAAAAACAGGATAAAGGGGCCCCACGATAGGAGAAAGGTGATATACCAAGGACCATCATCCTGTGGCTTTGCTTCTATTTGTACGGATTTTTCGCGCAAGACTTTCACAAGATCCGGGTATTCAACGGCATACGTTTGAATGCGGGTACCATCTCTTAAAATGGCGCTGATGTTATTCTGTTTAATAATAACTTTTTCAACATCCCCACGTTCTAAGTGGGCCATAAATTCACTGAAAATGACAGGATCTTCTGGATGTTGATTAGGTACCGTAAACAGATTAAACAGCAAGATCATAAATAGGCAGACAAATACCCAAAACAGGAGATTTTTCACACGAGAATTCATACTCAGGGCACTCCCTTAACAACGTCTTAGCGTTGATTACGCAACTAATGTGAAAACATTAAGAGAACCAACTGATTGTACCATGCATTTTTGAGAAGTGACAACCGTAAAGGTTCAAGGGCTCTCCTTTGAACCTTTCACAAATCCATTTTGGCCAAATAGGGAAGATTTCGATATTTTTGCTCAAAATCCAACCCGTAGCCCACAATATACGTTGGTGGCACTTCAAACCCAACATACCGAATCTCAATCTCAACCTGCCGATGATCAGCTTTATTCAACAGGGTACAGACATCAACCGATGCAGGCTTATGTTTTTTTAATCGAGAGACCAACATCTTCGCGGTGAGACCAGAGTCAACGATGTCTTCCACTAATAAAACATGGCGGCTCGTAATCTTCTCGGTCAACTCTGTCCAAACTTTGCCAGTTTTGGGAGGATGCCCAACTTTTTTTGTTCCTGTTGCCAGAAGAAAATCAATGTGAATAGGCAATTGAATGACCCGAACTAAATCAGCAAAGAAGACATACGCTCCCTTCAAAACCCCGATCACAACCAGATCTTTACCCTGAAAATCTTGCGATATTTGCTTGCCTAATTCGCGAATGCGTTTATTCATGGCCTCTTGAGTGATCAACGGTTTTCCATATATTTTTGGCATAGGATCGTCCATTTTACTAAGGAGTCATCGTGGCAATCACAATCGATGTTGTGGTCGACGACGGCTGAAACCGCTCATCCTCGCGTAATCCTCCAACCCAAAGAATACCTTCCGGGGCCACCAATAACGGCACCTTCTCGCGCTGAGAACGTGGCAGCTTGATATCGGAAAAAAAGTCTTGGAGTTTTTTCTGTCGTCCCCCTAGCCCTTTGGGACAGAACACATCGCCAGGCATCCAACTCCGTACCCGCAGCTCCGGAGTAAACGTATTCGTATCTATCTCCATCGCTAAGGAATGCGGTTGGCTGACACTCGTTTGGTCGTATTTCATAGAGACTGCCAGACGTTGCCCTGTCGGGGGCCAAACAATCTCACCAGGAATATTCACACTCATTTCTCTGAACGGAGAAGCGCTCGAGTTATTGAAGGCCATGGTTTCTTTTTTTGAAAAAACCAATCGATCATATTCCTGCCCGACATCGACTCCATTGATTGGTATCGTCCACCCGGACTGCCCCTGTTCCACACAATCCAACACCCGTTGAATCGTGTCAAAGCGCGGGTTTGGCGTATTCTGATGCATCTTTTGAAGACAATGACGCACCACTCGACGTCGCATGGCCATTGGCCATGCCAGCAAATTCATTCGATCTAATTGAATCCCGTGTTCATCCTCAGACACACATGCTTGTTGATAAGCTATGACGGCCACATCCTCTAAATAGGCGTGATCTTCACGGAGTATCTCGGCTTGCCGCGACAAGATATGAACAATCCCCGGAGAATAGACCTTGAGATGTGGCATCAGGTCTTGACGAAGACGATTCCGTAAATACACGGGCTGATTATTAGAAGAATCCACTCGATATGGCAGCTGCCGCTTAGCCAAATAGTCGATAATATCGTTTCGGGGAATATCTAGAAGCGGTCGCACAATCCCGCCACCGCGCTTAGGGGGAATGCCGCCCAACCCTCCGGTTCCGCTCCCACGGAGCATCCACATCAACACCGTTTCGGCTTGATCATCGGCTGTATGCCCCGTGGCAATTTTGGTCGCACCATACTCCTGAGCAATATCTTTGAGAGCATGATATCGAGCCGCACGCGCATAAGCCTGGAACGACTGTTGAGTAAGTTTGGCATCCTGCTTCCTGATCCGAACTTCCCGGACATGGGCGGGAATCCCAAAGTGGCTTCCTAATTGAACGACAAAATCAGCATCCTCTTCACTTTCAGCCCCACGAAGACCATGATTCACATGCCCAAGACTCAAGCCCCAGTTCCACCGCTCGGACAATGCCACTAAACAGGCAAGCAAGGCCACAGAGTCTGGCCCTCCTGACACAGCCACCACAATACGATCCCCAGGGATCAAGAGGTTTCGGGTTTTGATATAACGATGGACTTGCTTCTCCATCTTCAGAACAATTGACGACTGGGTCATCTAATCATGGCCCTTATTGGCCATTAATAGATGTGGGAAGCTATTGTGATACTTCGCGATAATGGCTCTCGCCTGAACGCCATCATGATCCATTTGCTTTAAAAGATCATCCACAGTGGAAAAAGTCATGTCTTTTCGGACCTGCTCTAAAAAAGACACCGAAATGTCCTTGCCATAAAGGTTCAACGTCTGATCAAAAATATGCACTTCCAAGAGGCGTTCACCGTCCTGAAATGTGGGACGTTTACCAATATAGGTCACAGACGCAAGACACTCGCCATCGACTTCGGTCAAGGTGGCATAAATCCCGTCCGCCGGAAGCAGCCGGTGAGGAGGAATTCGAAGATTGGCCGTAGGCCATCCCAATTGACGTCCACGTTTTTCTCCCTCAATCACCTTGCTGACCAACCGATAGAGCCGACCCAAACATTGCCGTCCTTCCACCACATTGCCACTGGTCAAACATTTTCGAACACGTGTGGAACTCACCACCGCTCCGCCCAACATCACAGGCGTCACAGGTTGCACTTCAAAATTTCTTTCGGCACCAAACCGCATAAGATCTTGAATGGTCCCACTGCGTCCTTGCCCAAAAACGAAGTTCTCTCCGACCAATAATAGTCGAACCCCTAAACCCTTATGTAATACCTGTCCCACAAATTGGTCTGGGGTTAGCGCGGCCAAGTCCTGAGTAAAGGAGAGGATGATGAGTTCTCCAATCCCAAGACGTTCAAAAAAATCGTATTTTTCCTGGGCATCAGATAAAAATTTTGGAACGGTGCCCGGTCGCAACACTTCAATCGGATGAGGGTCAAAAGAGAGCACCATAGGCACGCCATTGAGGCGTCTCGCATTTTCGACCACCGACTCTAATAATGCACGATGGCCAACATGCTGCCCATCAAAGTTACCAATTGTAAGAACAGGAAAAGTGGCGAGAGGAACTGGCGGCAAACCCCTGGTAATATTCATAAGCCATTGTGTTGAAGAAGGTGCGCCGCTTCCTTAGCAAAATACGTCAGAATGAGATCGGCCCCGGCGCGCTTAATAGAGAGGAGACTTTCCATCATGACCGACGCTTCATCAATCCAGCCCTGCTGAGCGGCCGCTTTCATCATGCTGTATTCGCCACTTACTTGATAGGCCGCAACCGGGACTTTCACCCTATCGCGCACTTGCCGGAGAATATCCAAAAAGAACAGGGCTGGCTTAACCATCACGATATCAGCGCCTTCCTCAAGGTCCAACTCAACTTCCCGCAACGCCTCACGCGCGTTGCCCGCATCCATTTGATAGGAACGCCTATCGCCGAATGAAGGGTTGGAAAAAGCCGCATCCCGAAAAGGGGCATAAAGGGACGAAGCATATTTGGCCGAATAGGCCATGATCGGCAGTTCGGGATAGCCTTGTTGGTCTAAGACCTCACGAATGGCTTTGACCCGGCCATCCATCATATCGGACGGAGCCACGATATCCACCCCCGATTCAGCATGGCTGAGCGCCATAGCCTGCAAGCACTCCAAGGTTTCGTCATTGACAATCTTTCCGTCACGGACAATACCGCAGTGGCCATGAGACGTATATTCATCGATGCACACGTCGGTAATAACCATCAAATCGGGAAGCTTTGCCTTCAACGACCGAGCTGCCATTTGCACAACCCCATTTTTCTCGATGGCCGCCGATCCTCGCTCATCCTTTCGTTCAGGAATCCCAAAGAGAATCACGGCCGGAATCCCTAATGACCATGCCTTAGCGACCTCTGGGACAAGACGATCAACCGACCAACGATATTGACCAGGCATCGAATTGATTGGTTCCTGCTTATTCTCACCAAAGGTGACAAACAAGGGATAAATCAAATCGGCGGGAGTCAATTGGGTTTCCCGCACCATTCGTCGTAACGAAGGATGCTGTCGGAGTCGACGCAATCGGTGGATAGGAAATCCCATGGTGCTCCTCACGAGTCGTTCAATAACTCTGAATCGTTGAGTCTCGATTGACTAACACGTTGACATCAAACGGACGGGGAAGATCTCACTGAAAATCGCACACAGCCTTATGCTACTATTTTCGCGGAAGATTGGTTAAAAACACGACAAGATCCCGCACAGAAATCATCCCGACCAGTTCCCCATCTTTGGTAATCCCTAAATGCCGGATATGTTGTTTGGCCATCAAATCGTTCGCATCCAATAACGTAGAGTTGCCTTCGATCGAGGCAATGGGGGCCGACATGATTTTTTCCACCTTCGTGGTTAGAGGATCGGCACCTGCCGCGACGACTCGACGGACTAAATCCGTATCAGTCAAAATACCAATAATTTCCTCTCCACTCGTGATAAAGATGCTGCCGATGCCATTATCGCGCATCATTTCAGCAGCCATTTTCACCGAAACATCACGGTCAACTTTGACAATTTTTTCTATGGGCACCATACACGACTTTACAGGAACCATGGCTCTACTCCTCCAATCAATCGGTTAACAGAATATGCCGACAGCGTGGTCTGCCCCATTTGGATGCCGACAGGGTGGACTGTCATCATTTCGATTTTTAGTTTCATGGCACTTTGGCGTGACTCTGATTAGCGTGAGCAATAATCGCCTCGACCAATGCAGGCACCGTATTTTCCGCAGCCACGATATCTACAGATAAGCCCTCTTCTTGAACTGTTTTGGCCGTGACCGGGCCGATACATGCTACGATGGCATGTTGTATCAACTTGTGCATTTCCTGACGATCGGCAAACAACTGACAAAAATTTTTGACCGTCGATGAACTGGTAAACGTCAAATACTGAATATCCTGATTGCGAAAACGATGAGCGATCGGCTCTCGTTCCCCTTTGGGGGGAACCGCTTGGTAGCCATGCACAACCTGAACACTTGCCCCCATAGCCTGTAGTTCCTCAGGAAGAATCTCCCTGGCCACTTTCGCACGAGGAATCAAAATCCTTTGGCCTTTCAGATCGATCCCACCCAACGCTTCCAAAATGCCCTCAGCTTGAAACTCCTTGGGCAGTAGGTCCGCCACGACGCCCCAGCGATTTAATTCCTCTGCCGTCCGAGGACCGATACAACAGACTTTGGCACTCGCGAGGCTTCGAGCATCTTTTTGATGAAACCATAAACGTCCCATAAACGCTTGGACACCATTCACACTCGTGAAAATAACCCAATCAAATGTGGCAAGCTCCTCAATGGCCGCATCCACAGGCGCCCAACTTTCGGGTGGATGAATTTCCAATGTGGGGCATTCAATTGGCTCAGCTCCCTGTTCGGCCAGTAAATTGGACAAAGCCGGGGCTTGCTCACGGGGACGGGTTACCAAAATCCCCTTCCCGAACAATGGTCGAGTTTCACACCAATTGAGACGATCGCGCAATCGGACCACTTCTCCCACCACAATTACCGTCGGCGGGCTGAGGTCAGCTTTAGTTACTTTCTCCACAATGTCCCCCAACGTCCCCACAATGGTTTGTTGTCGGGCATACGTTCCCCACCGAATGGCTGCAACTGGCGTTGTCGAAGCCTTCCCTTCTTGAATCAACCGCTCAACAATGTTGGGAAGATTCTTGGTCCCCATCAAAAAGACCAGTGTTCCTTCTGAAGAGGCCAGGCGGGGCCATTCAATGGCGCTCAAGGGCTTTGTTGGATCTTCGTGACCAGTCACAAACGCAACGGTTGAAGCCAGCGTCCTGTGTGTCACGGGAATGCCGGCATAAGCGGGTACGGCAACCGCAGCGGTGACACCAGGAACGACCGTAAATGCGATTCCAGCTTCAGCCAGCGTTTCGGCCTCCTCTCCCCCACGACCGAACACAAAGGGATCGCCACCCTTCAATCGCACGATACATTTTCCTTCCAGCGCCTTGCTAACTAATAGCTCATTGATTTCTTGTTGATCCCGATAGGACCCGCGCCCTTTGCGACCCACATAAATCCGCTCCGCATGCACGGGCGCATGTTTCAACAACTCAGGATTTGCCAAATGATCGTAAAGCACGACATCAGCCAGCTCCAAACATTCTTTTCCACGTAACGTTAACAATTTTGCATCACCCGGACCGGCCCCAACAAGATACACATGCGCCCTTTTTTTGAAGTCTCCCATCCGGCTAGGCGGCCCCGTAGATTTCCTGTAAAATCGGTTTCGCGCCACGATCTAATAATTCTTCAGCCACTTTCGTCCCAAGAAATTCTGCCTCCGACATCGAACCATCCAACGAGCATCGCACATACCGTTTCCCATCCAGACTCGCAACTAATCCTTCCAAAGTGAGAGACTCCCCTTGAAGGATGGCATGACCGGCAATTGGCACCTGGCAGCCTCCTTCAAGTCGCTTCAAAAGGGCTCGTTCGGCGATCACGGTCACGCGGGTCGGTTGATGCTCAAGCTTCGCCACGAGATTCCGGACAAAACCATCACCTTCCCGTCCCTCAATGCCTAGAGCTCCCTGCCCAATCGCCGGGAGGCTCACATTGAGCGGCAGACATTCCGTGATATGGGCATCCCAGCCTAAACGCCTTAACCCCGAGGCGGCCAGAACAATGGCATCAAACTCATTCTCTTGAAGTTTACGGAGACGGGTATCCACATTGCCTCGTAACATCTCAATTTGAAGATCTGGGCGAACATGTAACAGTTGAGACTGCCGACGCAAACTGCTTGTGCCCACTCGCGCTCCCAGAGGTAAGGCGTCAAGATTTTTCCCATCACGTGTCAGGAGCGCATCTCGAGGATCCTCGCGCTCTGGAATACAAATGATGGTTAAGCCGGTCGGCAACTCCGCAGGCAGATCTTTCATGCTATGCACAGCCAGATCAATATCTTTTCGTAAAAGGGCTTCTTCAATTTCCTTGACAAACAACCCTTTCCCTCCGACCTTGGCCAAGGGCACATCTTGAATCTTATCCCCACTGGTCTGGATCCGCTTGAGAACCACCGAGAGATCAGGGGCCATCTGTTTGAGTTGCGCTTGCACCCATTCGGCTTGCCAAATGGCCAGTTGGCTCCCTCGAGTTCCAATGACGAGCGTCGAACGCGCTTGATTGTCCAGACTCACAGCAGATCTTTCTGTGACAGTGATTCGTCAGAAGTCTCATCTCCGGCTTGGGATTCCTGCAACTCAGCATCAAGTGAATGGAGCTCACGTTCTCGCAGCTCAAAAAACCGCCTTGCTGCTTCAATGAACGCAAACCCATTTTGCGATTGGGCTTCCGCCTTTAATGTCACCAACGGCCCATGGAGCAACTTATTCACAATAGCGGAAGCTAATCCTTCGACAGCAAGGCGATCTTTTGCAGATAGTTCGCCTAGCCGATGAAAGGCTTTTTCCAATTCACTATTTTTAATATCTTCCGCTTTTTTCCTAAGCGCCACAATCGTCGGCGTGGCCTCAAGTCCACAAACCCAGGCCACCATGCATTCAACTTCTCCTTTTACTATTTTTTCGGCTATGGCTGCCTCGTTCAACCGTTCTTTCTGATTATGTCCAACATGCGCATTGAGATCATCTATATCAAAGACAAAGGCATTGTCCACGTCTTTGACCGCCGGATCAATATTGCGCGGGACGGTAATATCAATCAAAAAAATTGGTCGGTTTTTCCGTTGATGGACAGCGCCCTCGACATCATCTTTGGAAATAACAAAGTGGGGTGCCCCTGTCGCACAGATGACAATATCCGCTTTTGGCAAGGTCGTGCGAAGCTGGTCATACGGAACCGCATATCCTTGAAATCGCTCTGCAAGAGCTAGCGCCCGATGATGATTCCGCGTCATCAATAACACCTCTTTTACCCCGTGGTTGACCAAATGTTGAGCCGCCAATTTCCCCATCTCTCCAGCGCCCACCAACAACACCACCTGCTGGTTAAGATTGGAAAAAACTTTTTTGGCTAATTCCACAGCTGCATAGCTGACGGATACTGCATATTCTCCTATACGGGTATTGGTCCGGACACTTTTTCCAACAGAAATCGCTTTTTTGACCACCTTATTGAGTATAACCCCAGAGGAACGATGGGTCAGCGCCAACTCATACGCGTCCTTCACTTGCCCTAGAATTTGCGGTTCACCCACGACCATGGAATCCAGGCTTGCCGAAACCCGGAAAAGATGGGCGATAGCCTCTTCATCACTATAGCGATACAAATGCGGGAGCAATTCTGCAGACGAGAGCGAAAAATGTATGGCCACTAAAAAATCTTCCAGCTTACGGAATCCCCACTCCCCCTCTTCCACGACTGCATAGACCTCCACACGATTACACGTTCCCAGAAACATGGCTTCCTTCACACCAGGATAGGATCTGAGCCGAGTCAGCGCTTCGCCCATTCGACTCTCCGGGATCGCCAGGAGTTCCCGAAGTTCAACCGGAGCGGTCCGGTGATTGAGTCCTAACACAATAATATTCATAAATGGGCAATAGCCTGAGGGCTTTTCATCAGAATGCCAATAAAGGTCAAAATAACCCCCGCGAACCCCACGATCGTCAGATAGGCCGCACGTTTAGCACGCCATCCCACGGTCACTCTTCCCATAAGCACCGCAAAATAAAATACCCAGGTAATCAACGCCCAGACCTGCTCGGGATTCCAACTGAGATAAGAACCAATCGTGAGTTGAGCCGAAACGGCCCCGGTCAGGATTCCTAACGTCAGCAGGGGAAAACCAAAGAGAATCGAGCGCTGATTTAAGGTATCCAAAGAGTCCAAGGGGGGGAGCTTAAAATTTAAGACATTAAATTGTTTGGATTTCAATAATCGTTCCTGCATCAGATACATCAATCCAGCGACAAACGCCACAGCAAATCCGATGGTTCCTAAAATACTTAACGTCACATGAATCCACACAGTCTGAAAGACCGGAGCAATGGTCCCGGCTTGTGCCGGCGCCAATGTTGCGGACACCAAAGAGAGAAAGGCGAGCGGCAAAATAAAAGCCCCTAAGACCTGTAACCCTCGCTTTAAGCCAACGACCAAAAAAACCAAAACCAAGCCCCAGGAAAAAAACGACATAGCACCACGAAAGGTCATATTCGGTACCTGGCCGATCGAGATAATCGCTATTCCCAAGGCAGCGGTGTGCGCAAAAAATCCCGCTGCCGCCACAAAAATAGCCACTCGCACCAAGACCTCTGACCGGTGGAGAAGAAAGGCCAGAAAGAGGAGGGTGCCTCCAAAATAGAGCCCCATTGTCAGAAAGGACAAGGATTCAGCCATTGAACATACTTTCCCCCTTGAGGTAAAACCCCCCAAATTCGAGTATAGAGCTGCATCCAGAGAAGGTCAAGAAAATCAATAGGTTATCCCATTCCAGACGGATTCGTTAACAGCATTATTCACCTGGACAATCTTCCTCCCACTCAGTACCATGCCAGGCTTGCTTACATTTGTGAAAGCGTTCCCTGAGTCCCCTTCATGACTGGCTCCCTCTATATCGTTAGCACCCCTATTGGAAACCTGGAAGATATTTCATTCCGGGCTATCCGAATTCTCAAGGAGGTGTCCATCATTGCTGCTGAAGACACGAGACGAACGCAAAAACTTTGCGCCACCTATCAGATCGGAACCCCCCTGACCAGCTACCATGATTTCAACAAAGAAGAAAAAACCGAGGTCCTGTTGCATCGGTTAAAGGAGGGAAGCTCCATCGCCCTGGTGTGTGACGCCGGAACGCCACTGGTGTCAGATCCTGGATATTTTCTTGTGAAGGCCGCCATCAAAGCCAATATTTCTCTGATTCCTGTTCCAGGGCCATCCTCGGTATTGGCCGCATTGTGCGTAGCGGGCCTCCCGACGGATCGTTTTATCTTTGAAGGCTTTGTGCCTAGAAAACCGGGTGCCAGGGAAAAATTTTTTGAAAAGCTCGAACAGGAGATCGGGACTATCATTGTCTTTGAAACCCAGCACCGAATTCTCAAAACCCTTCGAGCCATTCACAAGACCATGGGCAATCGTCATATCGTCCTGATGCGAGAACTCACCAAGCTCAATGAAGAAATCGTGCGGGGAGACGTTGAAGAAATTTGTCAGGCCTTGGAAGGAAAAGCCCTCAAAGGGGAAATTACGCTATTAATCCAGGGGCAACCTCAAAGGAAAAGAAAACAGACTCCGTGTCCCGACTCACTCGCCTTGTCTAGTTCCAAGACGAATCTTCCTTTTGAATAATGATTCGATAATAGGTCTCAATTTTTTCTTGGGTCAGCACTTGATGCCCTTCATTCTTAATACTTTTGGGAACATTGTGAATCGGGTCACCATCGTCTAACAACACGGCTAATTGTGCACCGATATCTAATGTATCTAATTTCAGTTTTGTTTTGACAAAGTTATAGGGGCAGATGACCCCACGTAAATCCAGCTCTTCCATGTTCCTTTTCCCCGATACGATTGCTAATACAGGTCGCTCCGCATCAAGCAACTCCAGCCCATAGCAAAAGAGCGTGCCGGCTATTACACCGGCACGCTCTTTTTATCACAAAATTTTTCTCTCGAAAAATTTTATTTCTGAACCGTACCTTTGTTGAAATTATCACGCTTGTCACCGTAATCGGTGGCAATCGTTTTACCTGTCGGGCCATTGACTGTGTCTGGCTGAGGCGCACATTGCCAGCAAGGGGCCGCACCCGTCATCACGCCTACTTCGCTGGTGATACCGGACGTCACTGCGCCAGGCTGAACAGAGCCTACCGGGACACCAGTATAGCCGGCAGTTTTAATACGGAGTCCCCTTGCTCCAGCAGGATCTGGCTTTTGACCGAATCCACCGCCGAACTCCGGGTTATTGGCTCCACCTAACAATTGGCTCCCGTCTAACACATACACATCGCGAACCAACTTTCGCCCAGTTCCAAACTGCTGGGCTTCCGTCGTTTCATTCTGTGCCTGGATGGTCACATAATCGCCTTTGCCAATAGCCTTGAGATTGGCCATGTTGGTCTTGTCATCAAAAAACAGCTCTGTTAAGGCCAAGGCACCACGAAGAGTTTGCCGTTCATCCTGGGAACTTCCACCCATATCGAGCCAGAGCCTACCCCCGGCATAGTCAATGCCGACAACTTCGCCCATAATGGTTTCATCGGCTGAGAGATACCGCAACATATCGTCCTGGTCCATCACCCGTGATCTGTCGCCGACACCCTGAGAATCTCCGACACCCGTACCGTAACCAACGTGCTGAGGGGCACGTTCCTGCCCAAATGCTACGCCAACCGAGCTTGCAAGAATGATAGCTGCTCCAATAATCCCTACCTTCCGCATGTGGCTCCTCCTTGGAAGTGTGAGTGAATAATCAAAAAAACGAACTAAAATTATGTTGACTTTTTATTTCTTAATTGGGGCACTGACTATAGTCAAGGTGAGCGGCCCTGTCAAGTCAATTTGGTCCTTGGAGTAGTCATATAAAACAACGAATTTAACCCTAGGCAATAAAGCTCATTTTTCTCGATAATTTTTCATCTGCATTTTTGTGAATGGTGCCCGGAGGGAGGGTCGAACTCCCACTCTCGTTAAAGAACCGGATTTTGAGTCCGGCGCGTCTGCCAGTTCCGCCATCCGGGCAGTCCTCAAACTTATTAACAGTCTTAATGAAACAATTTCTACCATGAACCTGATAACAAATCAAACGACATCGACCCCATGGATGTTACCCGATGACGGAAGAATCTTTTATCCTAAATTCGGCAGTTAGAATATGGATTATACGTAGAAATTCCTCCGCTTACCTTGGGGAATTATGTTGGGTGAGGGAGTAACGGTGGAGGATGAAGAGGCCTTCCTCGCAGAAACACCACAAAAATGCGACTCAGCATCTTTCGCCAGAGTGCCGCCCACCCCAACTGCTCCGCAGTTGCCCGACAGTCGGCGAAAAAGGCTCGCAGCCCCCGCAACGCCCGTTGGATCTGGCTTGTCTGGGCATGCGCGCTCGTCAGCGTCAGCGTCGTTTGCCCCTGATGGCGCGTCTGCGTGCCCACGGCCGTGAGGAGCAACGGCCGACTCGTGATGGCTTCCGCATGTCGCCGGGGAATCGCCAAGCGTACAAACATGGACCACCAGTTATAGATGAGGGCAATCTGGCGCGCCATGAGCTGACACCGCTTCAAGTCCTTCGTGGTGTAGCCGCCCCACCCCCATTGATTCTTGAGCTCATCGAACACATTTTCCATGTCCGCCCGATCACGATAGTGTTGGGCGAGCGTACAGAGTTCATCCCGTAAGGTCGTCACCAACACCACATACTCATAGACACGGCGGGGCTCTAAGGATTCGATAAAGTCGCAGACTTGCTGGCCGGGAGCTCGCTCCGTGCCCTTGAGGAGCAGCGGCTCCTTCAGGCGACGGCGCAACACCACAACCCGACGGGCCTGGTCCCAGCCTTGTAACTGCAACGTGGTGTCCACCCCCTGCCAACCTTGTCCCGCGGGTGCCCAGACGGGTTCGGCAAAGAGACGCTCAATCAACCCCTTCACCCGCTTGGTCTGTTTGAGTTTGAACAGATACGACACCGCCTCGGCTTCGGCTTCCCGCATCAGCTGATCGGTGCCATACGCACAGTCGCCCCGCAG
>JBBDSY010000096.1:0-19975 GCA_040904705.1 Nitrospirales bacterium
CACAGCCTCAAGCCCTCTAATCATTACCCACAAATTCTTCAGAGGAGCCAAAATTTGCTGATAATGTTCGTCTTGAAGCGTAAATTGGGATTTTTCATTTTTTGAACACCCCATCATCACAGTTCCCAGCACCGCAAACATGAGTAATAGGGCGCTCGCCTTCATAGTCATACACCTCACTGGTTTAAAATTCGTGAAATACGGGAAGTTTTTTCGGCCCCGATTTATTTGAGCACCTACATTCTGATTCTTTATGTCGATTCTGGTCATGATCGCCTCTCCTTGTATGGATTGAATACCCTCTAATCAATTTGTCCTAGGTTCCTATCCCCCTCCCATGGCCGGCATCAGGTTTCGTATCAGATTGATAACTCCTGGTCCGATAATCACCACCATGAGGGCGGGAAAGATAAAGAGAATGAGGGGTATCATCAGTTTCACAGGGAGCTGAGCTCCTTTTTCTTCCGCCTTCAACCGCCGTTTTAACCGCATGGAATCTGAATGCACACGTAGCGCCTGTCCAATACTCGTCCCAAAACGATCCGTTTGAATAAGCAGGGCCACCAGACTTCTGATGTCATCCAGGTCGGTGCGATTCACCAAGTTTCGAAGAGCCTGCTCGCGAGATAATCCGGCTCTCAATTCCAAATTTAACAGGATAAATTCTTCTCCGAGGTCGGGATGGCCCTGTTTCACTTCATTGCCGACCCGAAAAATGGCTTGATCCAACCCCAAACCAGCCTCAACACAGACAACCATCAAATCCAGAGCATCCGGGAAACCATTCACCAATCGTTCTTTTCGTTTATCGATAATATTCCGTAGCCATAGCTTTGGACCGTAATATCCGGCAAACATGGAACCAATAAGAAAGGCAGGGAACAATAGGGGACCCTTTGCTTTCGCCGCCTCTGATCCAAAAATTAAAAAGGCTAACCCGAACAACACCGCAAGGAGAATCCGAGATCCCATGAACACAACAGGAGCCTGGCGTTTGCGATAGCCTGCGGAAATTAACAAGGCCTTCAGCTGAGAAGTGGTAGCCTGATCTTTGGGCTTGTTGGCTTGCCCAAGCTTTTCAAGAAGCTTGAGACCATAATCTTTCATACTTGCTTCCGGTTCATCTTTTTTCTGGGGAGTTTTTTGAGTGAGGGACTTACCCTGCGCCCGGACATGCCAATCACTCAGCTTTTGCTTGGATTGCGTGAAGGAATATATCCCCCAACCAATGACCAGAATACCAAAAAAGATCAATAGACAGATGAGGAGTAAAGGATCCATAGTCATATGTTATACCTTAATATCGCACATTTTTTTCATCACCACGGCACCGAATATCATCAATATTGCTGCCCCGCCTGCCATCATGACACCCAAATCATCCTCAATCAACAATCTCATATAGTCCTCGTTCATCCACCATAAAACCCCAGACATGACGATGGGCATGGCAAACAACACCATCCCGGACAATCGTCCTTCAGCAGACAAAGCCTTGACCCGTCCAAGTAACTCAAACCGTTGCCGAATGAGGCGAGAAATGGCTTCAATGATTTCAGCTAAATTTCCCCCGGTCTCCCGCTGAACCACCAATGCGGTAATAAAAAATTTCAAATCGGTACTGACCACTCGTTCGTGAAGATTATTCATGGCCTCCGGCACATCAATGCCAAATGAAATTTCTTCAACGGTACGAGAAAACTCGGGACCAATAGGGTCCGAAAATTCATCTCCGATCATTTTCATACCAACCGAAAAGGCATGGCCTGCCCGAAGTGCGCGCGCCATCAAATCCAAGGCTTCTGGCAACTGGCGTTCAAATTCCTTAAATCGAGCTTTCCGCTGCATTTTTATTTTCATCAAAGGCAGCATCATACACACGAGACCAAGACCACCGGCCACAAGAAGAGGATAATCCTTAAACGCCGCAATTCCCATCCCTGCCGCACCGAGTACCGCCGATAGCAACAGAAACACCCCGAGAGGCATTTGACTATTGGCTTGCTGAAGTATTTTCTCTAATCCACCCAGGTTAGTCATCGTGGACAGCATGTCATGTAACCAGGGAAGATCACTGAGTTTACGCTGCCGGAGGATACCAATCGCGTCCTTCTCGTCTTTGGGACGAGCCGCACCACCCCGGAGCCGTCGTTTAAGAGTACGGCTTTCCGGGCTGATATACTGGTGATAGCAATAGTACGATCCTTCCACCAATAAAATGATAGAAAGAAAGATTCCAATACTAATGGCAATGGTCATGACACGAACTCCACATTTCTCATGTGCAGACACAAGCAGGCATGGTTACTAAATATTCTCCGGATACACCCTCAAAATGATGAATCAATGTACCTGTCTTATACTTCATAAATTTTCTCCGGATCGAAAATATCCGGATCGCACGAAATACCCAACGCTTTAAACCGTTCAACAAATTTTGGACGAACGCCGGAAGCTTTAAAGATTCCATGGACCTTCCGTTGGTCATCAAGTCCGGTCTGTTGAAAAAGAAAGATTTCCTGAAGAGTGATGGTTTCACCCTCCATCCCCACAATTTCCGACAAACTGGTCAGCTTCCTCGAACCGTCAGACAATCGCGTCATTTGCAAGATGACATCAATCGCGGAACTTACATAATGTCGAAGAGCTTTTGTGGCGAGATTCAATCCTGCCATCGCGACTAACGTTTCGACACGCGTCAGACAGTCTCGTGGCGTATTGGCATGAATGGTCGTCAACGATCCATCGTGACCAGTATTCATCGCCTGGAGCATGTCTAAACATTCCCCACTTCGAACCTCACCCATCACGATTCGATCAGGTCTCATGCGCAAACAATTTTTCACGAGCTCCCGTTGCGTCACTTCACCTCGACCCTCCACATTGGGAGGACGGGTTTCTAGTCGGACCACATGGTCTTGCCGTAATTGCAACTCGGCCGAATCTTCGATCGTGACAATTCGCTCATCGGAAGGGATAAAACCTGACAAAATGTTCAAAATAGTTGTTTTCCCGCAACCCGTTCCACCGGAAATCAGAACGTTGAGCCGTGCTTCCACGATACCGCGAAGCAATTCGGCTATTTCCGGGGTCAAGGATCTTTTCTCGACAAGATCGGAAATTTGCAATTTATCTTTTGAAAATTTTCTTATGGAAAGCGATGATCCATCTAATGCCAAAGGGGGAATAATGGCATTCACCCGAGACCCGTCCAACAAACGCGCATCGACCATGGGAGAGGATTCATCGATTCGTCGGCCAACCGCAGAAACAATCTTTTCAATAATTTTTCTGAGATGCCCTTCATCACGAAATTTCACATCCGTTAATTGCAGCTTTCCAGCCCGTTCCACATAAATTTGATCACACCGATTGACCAAAATATCGTTGACGCTCTGATCTTGAACAAGGGGCTCCAGAGGCCCTAGCCCCATCACTTCGTGTTGAATGTCGGCAATAAGCTCTTCCCGTTCCCTCATACTAAGAGGAACGGATTCTGTTTCAAGGAGCTCACTGACGAGTTTAGAGAGCTCCCCTTTTAACTGGCCCTCGTCCAGTTTAGCCACAATCGTCAAATCTAACGTGTCGATAACTTGACGGTGCAACCGTTCTTTTAAAGGTCCCAAGTCCAACAAGCCACTGCCGGAACCCGTGCCCACTTCATCCCATTTTGCGGTCATAATTTCCAAACCTCAAGCGATAAAACGAATTAAATTATTACGCGCCGGATGGCGATGATTGAGCACGACGCCCCTTAAAAGGATTCAACCAATGAGAGAGGCCACTCGCTTTTACTGGTGTCGTGGACTTGTTCTCAAATGACTCGGCAAAAGCTTTAAACGATTTAGCAACAGAGGAACGCGGGGCTGCCTCAATAATGGATTTTCCACTATTCACAGACTGACTGGAAGAGGGGTAGTCATTGGGAATAGTCCAATATGTTTTTTGTTTGAGAATTTCTTCCGTTTCATTCAATACATCGGCCTCAGCCGATAAGTACCGATTCATCACCAACCGAATCTTACTTGAAGCAAACCCTGTCCCTCGAAGCAACTCTAAGATCCGCTTCGTCCGATGCACGACCGGCACCATGAGGGTTGAGGTCACCATAATCCACGTCGCCACTTCCATGGCTTTTTTGGTGGTGAGATCCAGGACATGGCCGCAATCCATGACGACATAATCAAAGCTCCCTTGAAGAAGTTTCAACGTAGCCTCGACACAGTCTGGACTCAACCGCCCGGTACTCAAATCATCATAGCCTGAAGGCAACACCTGTATACCCGATTCACATTTCGTGAGTACGCGAAGCAGAAACGTGTGATCCAAGCGGGAAAGATCTGTCGCGATGTCCCGGAAACTATGATTCGGTTGAAGGTCCAAATAGAGCGGGAGATCTCCACCATGTTGATTCACGTCGACCAGAATAACAGAAGGACTCCCGGGCAATTCTTTGAGAGCTGATGCCAAATTAACCGCAATACTGGTCGTCCCTACGCCGCCTTTCCCCCCGAAAAATGCGATCAGACTGCCTTGCGTTTGCTCGACCTGGTTTTTTTCATTTTGGGTTGTAGTCCGTTCCCAATACCGCTGGATGGCGCGTTCCACCTCCTCACCCTTAATAGGTTGTGCCAGAAACTCCTTCGCACCCGAACGCATGGCCTCCAGCAACACAGTTGAATCAGGCATGGGTGCGGTCAAAATAATTTCAGGGCCCTTTCCCATATTGGTCATATCCCGGATAAGGGAAAAGGTCTCTTCCGGATTTTCCGCAAGGTCCATGATCACCAGGTTGGCCATTTCGGCACTTTGCGACTCCCTAACACGAAGACCCTCGATTTTTTTAAGACATTTTGTCAGCGTGGACTTACAATCCTCGTTACTCACGGAAATGTCCACAAGGGCGTCTTTGGAAGAACTATTAACCGATCCTCCCGTCCCTATACGTTTGGGCTGCCAAGCTTTTTCCGTCATTTCTTTTCTCCTCCTCCACTACTACTATTCCCTCCGCCACCGGACGATTTCTTACCGCCACCCCCGGAAGCCCCGCCGCCAGTTGTGGTAATTTTCAACTCAAACTCAGAATACGGAGGATTCTTAAAGGATTCTTGATAACGCAACAAACTGTAGTGCAATCCTGTGGGATCGGCGGTCCCTTCAACTGGACCCAAATTCTTGGAGGCCATAGGGTTCAAAATCTGGCCTTCGACAGATTGCCGGTAGGCGACACCGTAATCTTCGTTTAAATGAAGTGGCTGAGGAGCCCATGGCCACATCACCTGATCGCTTTTTCCCATCGCAAAAGGACGGCGTCCATTGTCTTCCGTCATCACCGGCCACACCCCACAACCGGAGAGGCCTAAGACCACAATGCCCAGTACACTCACTGTTCTAACCTTCATTTGCCGTTGCATGGTATTCTCCTTTTTCATCGTCTCTCTTCCTTACGGTGCAAGATGACCAAAAGTACCTTCGATTCCACCTTTGTTGTAGGGCATTTTTGTAGCCATCCGAGGCTTTTCTTGGATATAGGCTTCAGACCGCCCCTTCCCATCGGGGGCAGTACTCTTCCCTTCAAGGTAGCCCATCAGCAGGAACTCAAAATCATTCGGTTCCAAATAGTAATCGGTAGGCAAGGTCTGCTTGGTCATATCCAATGGTTTCACCAAATGCGGGGTGACAATCACGACCAACTCCGTTTCGTTTTTCTGAAACGAGCTGCTCCGGAACAAGGCCCCGAGGACCGGGATATCGCCCAATACAGGATATTTCGCCACCGTCTCCCGGATATTTTCTTGCAACAAGCCGGCAATGGCGAAACTTTGTCCATCTCCCAATTCCACCACCGTTTTCACGCGACGCGTCGTCAAAGAAGGGATGGTGAAACCTGACAACGTGATACCATTGGCAAAATCTAATTCGGAAACTTCAGGATTCACGATGACAGAAATGCGCCCATCCGATAAGACCGTTGGAGTAAACTTCAGCCCCACACCAAACTCCTTAAATCGAATGGTCACTTGACTGAATTGTTGTGGGATCGGTATCGGAAATTCTCCCCCCACAAGAAACTCCGCAGCCTGTCCGCTCTCGGCAATTAACGTCGGTTCGGCCATGAGTCTGGACAACCCATGCTCCTTTAACATATCTAGGTACACCGTCCATAAATCCTTCCCAATGCCAAATCCTAAAATCCCGGTGGTGCCCAAAGCCGGCAAAATATCAAACAGCTCCGTTGTGGTTCTGACAGCGCCCGTGTCCGGATGTCCAGAACGAACGAATTCATCAAGATTCGGAGCCGAGAGACCATTGAGTAATCCAGCTGAAAAATCTCGATGCCCCTCCTGCTGGCGATTAAAATTGACTCCGAGTTTTTTCAACAGACCTCGTTGCATTTCCGCAATTTTCACTTCCATCATGACTTGCTGAACCCCGCCCACTTGAACCATATTGACAATGCGCTGCGGCGCATAGGGTTCAGCCAGAGCTAAGACTTGATTAAGGGCTCCCATATTCGACACATTGCCGGCTAAGGTAATGTGATCGTGGCTGTTCATCACCTGAATGCCCGCTTCCTGAGGCAACAGCAGATGAATCTGTTCTTTCAATCGACTGACATCAGGTGCAACCTGAATGTTGAAGACATTGGACACCTTGTTATCATTTCCCCAGAGAGTGAGTGTGGTCGTCCCGACGTCTTTCCCGGCAAGGTACACTTGGTTGGTGGAGAGAACGATTTGATCCGCAACATCCGGGTTCGCCACCGATGCCCGTTTAAAGGATGATCGCGATTCCACAATCTTTGACTCCCCAACCGTCAGGCGCAGCACCTGAGGCGTATTCACATGGATCGCCTGATGGGTCAGACCCTCTGGAAGCGAATCTGCCGCAAACACCCCCGCATGGCCACAAAGAACCAAGGCCACGACCAGGTATACAGTTGAAAATGGACCACCATGCATCTTGTTCATAACCGTACCTTTCATAACATTCATTGCCATTCCCACAACTATAGGATTTAAAATCTTCTCGTGGTGCTTTTCGTCCCATTAATGACTTCAACCTTCGGTCTTTGTGAGCCTTTGGGCTTTGGAGGAATCAATTGATGCGACTTGACCAGGGCATGAAAATCCGCCCCTGTGGTTTTTTTGATGTCGGGATTCAGAGGGCTTCGCAACGCCAGTCGTAATTTTCCACCATTTTCCGCCATCGCCAATTTTTCAGCCTCATCGAGTGTCACTTCCAAGGTAATGACCTTCACCGCCACCGGCTCCTCTTCCCCTTTTCTCCGTTCCATCTGAGTGCCAATGGCCAACACCAGGGTATTTTCCAGCACAACTTTGGTAATAAGCTCATTTTGGCCCTGTCTCGATTTTGGCTTATCAAATGTACCCATGATATCGACTCGATCTCCAGGCTGCACAAACCCCGGTAATCCCACAATTTCATTGACCTTCACGGCCATGGCCCGTTTATTCGGATCCATGACGGCCACAACTCCACCGGTCTTGATATCAATCGGAGCCAGTTTGGAATCCAAGATGGCTTCATGTTTCTTGAGATTCGCCAAAATGACACGGCCTTTAAGCAAATCACGATCCGTAAAATGTCCACCAGGCACACTGCCTTCAGGGTACGGCACCATCCTGATCGTCTGTTCCGTCAAGGGAGTTCCCCACGGAATATCCGTACTGGCAACGGCTACATTGACTCCCTCGACCACCACCTCCGGGGCGACAGTTTCGGTGACCCGTTGTCCCTGCAACCATTGATACACGAGAACTGTCGTGATTAACGCGATACCGATTGCGACCCCTAAAAACGCTACCGGACGTTTTTGTCCCATTACACTTCCTCCCGTATCTAACTCACGCTATGGTTGTCGCGCTTGTTCATGGAAATGGATTCAACCCTACAACAACAATGAACACGATCTAGTGAGCATATCGGATTAAAAAAAACATACTTTAGGGCTAACAAACAAGAAACCTGAAAGTCTGCTCTCTAGCACTGCGGACGAGCAAAATCGTGTTAGAGCAGACCATAAAGAGAGAGCGTCTGGGCAATAACCGTCCCTAAGCCCAGCACCAGGGCATACCGTAGCTTGGGTTCTTTATAATCGGGTTGAGCGGCCATCATGACGGTTTTGGACCACCGCAAGGTATTCAATAAAAGCAGGATGCGCTCCCAGGCGTATGCCAACCCGCCTTGAGCATGCAACAGCGCCAAGCTATACACTCCTCCCAGGACGGCGGCAAATCCAAACACATACACGATCAGATACGGGCCCACAACTGTCCCGATCGCCCCTAACAATTTCACATCGCCGGCTCCCATTCCGCCTTTGATATAAAAAAAGATCAGGCAGAGGATGCCGACGGCCATCCCTTCCACACTCAGGAGCAACCCGCTCCCCCCTTGATGCCACCCATGAACGACCATCCCAAATCCTGCTAACGAAAACGTGAGCCAATTGGGGATACGGCCTTCTCGGACATCCATGACTGCAGCAAGAATGAGAGCGATGGCTAAACCAATGAGCAGAACATACGAGACCATGAAATTCCTTTTTCCTTCGGTGAAATTCTTTTACGGATTATCCTAAGAATTCATGTGCATACCTGGGGTGTGATGTCGGTAGATGAGGCACCGCTCTTAAGGCGCAGACAAACCAAAACAGAAATTTAATTATCCCCTAGAGAGGCCAATTGTTTGCAGAAAGACAATCCGAAAGAAATAGAATGAGGGAATGGAGGGAGACGGCAGAAGCCTGGGCGAATCGTTCAACCGACTCATTCAGGGGCTTCGCTCTAGGTGAGATTGATCGTTAGGGGAATGAGACTATCACTATGGAACGACCCTTACGTCACCAGTCGTGGAAAGACCGATAATGGCGCCAGGATCCCGCCTCCGCCTCCGCCTGGTTGAGTGGGATTGGGATTTCCCTTAAAAAACGCATCGCATTTCACTTCGGCTTGAATATCGTTTCTTTGCACTTCCGTGATCGTGGCTTTGGCGTAACCCGCGATGATAATAGACCCGTTCGGGTTATCGCACGACGACGGCGAACTGGCTTGGTAGACGGGAAGATTGATATCCCACTCATACCGTCCATTCTCGTTGCTCCACTGTCTCTTGGCATCCCACAAATCGATCAAATTCGGAAACGCCGAAGACACTTCTCCACCGGTAAATTCCCATGCATCCGCGCCTGGATTGAAGCCGGGTGCCGTATAACTCCCGTCATTCAATCCATCGATCGTGTTCCGAAGCTTATTGGCATTGGCAGGGGTTTGGTCAAAGACATGCCACCCCGCGCAGCCATTCGGACCAGTTGGTGAAAACTGGATACCATCATTGCAATTGGCCGTATTATTAAACCAATTGCTGGAGATGGCAAACGGGACATCAGCGACCCCAGGAGCCACCGGTCCACCTGAGGTCCCGAGCGCGGCGGTGGCAGTCGTCGCAATGTTCATGGTATTCACACCTAACACACCGGCAAAAAAAGTGGTTATCGGGCCGTTTTGCCCGCCATCCCGTCTGGCTGTGACACGAATGGCATTCGGTCGTGTCACGGTCGGGGTAAAGGTATGGGCGACGAAATCCCAGCTCCCAAATTGAATGTCGGCCTGGCTAAGCGCCAGACTGGCCACATCCGACGCTTTGTTCGCCGCAGCCGCGGCCATAGCTTGTCCGGTAATGGCTGTTTGTTCGGCCCCAGTCAGATCGCGACTGAGGTTCTGTTGATCGCCAATCGGCATAGCCAGGTACGTGACCCCCATTTGTCCCGTGGCCGCTAGCGCCGCCGCATCTGCGGCATTCTGTAATTCATTCTGGGTGACCAGCGCATGCCCCACATCAACCGCTAATGCCGCCATTCCGACTAAAACCGTGCCGAGCATCGCCATATGAATGGCGGCCATCCCTTTTTGCTCGCAAAGAAGGGTGATCATTCTAGAATGAAGGGTCTGTGCCATATGGTTTTCTCCAAATAAAATGTCCGTGTGACTTTATTCATTCATCATGACCACGGTGGCCTGTAATTGATTGGTTGACAACGCCGGAATCAGGCCATCGATTACCATGAATTGCCAGGGAATAGAGGAAGTCACCGTAAGCGGATTGCCTTGTCCCGTTCCAAGACCGTTGACCGTGACGTTCAAGCCTGTTGACCCCACTCCCCCATTCGCGAGGGCTTGTGCGATGAACCCTTCGATCTCGCCGGAGCCATTACCAGAGTTAAACAAAGTGCCTTGTCGCGCTCCATCACGTGTCGCATTGACCAGGACCTCTTGAAACCACAGCATCCGCCCGAAATCGATCATCCCAAAGGTCAGTGTTGCCAGAACCGGAAGTAACAACGCAAACTCCACCGCAGCTGATCCTCTTTCAGATTTCTTGAATTGTCGAGTTTTCTGTAACATCGCATATTTCCCTTTCGACTGATGGCGGTAACGTAACGAGTATTTAGAGATGACCTCTCATCTTTCAAAGCCGCGAATTCATCGAAAGCCTGAGGCCCGCTCTAAATTTGGAAGGGGGTCGTGATTGGGAATATCAGGGCATAGCTCAGTCCCCAATTATTGTATACTCGCCAATTCAATCAGCCTAACTCATGGCTGCGGTAATGGAGCCAATGGCATTCTGGTACATATTGACCACCGTCGCACCCATAGTCGTTTGCACACCGACCGTCGCCGTGGCAATAAGGCTTGCCATAAGGGCGTATTCAATAGCTGTGGCCCCTTCTTCACTTTGAACAAATCGTGTGATGCTGACAAATGGTTTCATGATGAGCACTGGCTCCTCCAAGTCATTCATTTTTGAATTTCTCATTCTTGACCCCATTTTCTAAAACCATTCATTTGGTACTCTGAATTCTTTGCCATTTCCACGAACCATGGTGACATTCACGAATTGACAGCGTTCCATGGTGGTCCTCCGGAGCCCCCTCTGGGAATGACTCCCAGCGAGGGCTTCAGAAGGCTATGGCTCGCTTGTCGGAAACCGTCTAATTCTGACTATTGCATTCCGGCGTTCACATCGGTGAATGCCTGGTTGACCGTTTGACCAAGGGTACCGACCGTTCCCACGATAATCGCAGCGATCAAGGCCGCCAACAAACCGTACTCAATGGCCGTGGCTCCTTCTTCTTCCTGCATAAAACGCACAATTTGGTTAACCATAGCGTCTCTCTCCTTGTCGGGCGATAATAATGTTGTACGCTACGCCAGTTTGCCCGGATTGAACTGTCGTAGTCGTTTCCCCTTAATTCGTCTCTCCTTCGGCAGCCCGGCAATCAGAGACCAGCTCTGACCCGTGGCTTTGCGCCCACGCCTTACAACGTGTTCGCCATTCTCGGGAAGGGGAACCCGATCGAAACTGTGTATCCATGTCATCCGCATATGTGCGTGAACCCAGTTAAGGGTTCCCTGATATTTTCTGTGTTCGATGACCGGCATGCCCCATTATCGTCAGGCTTTTAAAATACTTGCCGGACTTGTTCTTCGTTTATTTGTACATTTTCTTGCATGATGGTTCCTTATAGGCCGGTTCCTGCATGATCTGTTATCACGATAGTTGCAAATTTTTTATTTTTTCCCCTGACGATACCATCATGACGAGTAGGCGGATGGTCCTCATGTTATTAAGAACGGTTTTGGGACGTCCGATGAAGATTCCATGCTCCTCTTCATGAACATGCTTCGCCACAACAACCTTTCTATATGAACAGTCTGGCCCCAACCCTGAATACGATCCAAGGGTACCAACTACCCAATGGAGGATTTCCCTATCAAGCGGGGGAAAAGACACGACCTGATGCCACTGCATGGGCGGTGATCGCCATGGCAGCGTTCAAAACAGGCTCAGAACAATGCGAACAAGCCCGAAAGTATTTAATCTCCTTACAAGCCGAGGACGGACATATCAGTATTTCGCCCGAACATGACCAGGCATCCTGGCCCACCCCTTTGGCACTCCTTGCCTGGTCGCATTCACCCCAAGATCGGGAAGCACACGATTTAGCCGTGAACTTTCTTTTACGCTTTTCCGGGCTTCATTTTGAAAAAACTGCAGACTCGGTCATGGGCCACAACACCGCAATTGTCGGATGGCCATGGATTGCCAACACACACAGCTGGGTCATTCCAACCTCTATGGCGATTACGGCATTGCAAATATCCGGAATTCCCCAGCACGCACGCATTGCCCAGGGAGTCTCCATGCTTGTAGATCGCCAACTTCCCCATGGCGGTTGGAATTCGGGGAATACCTTGGTTTTCGGCAAAGAACTCCTTCCATTACCGGAATGTACAGGAATCGCCTTGCAAGCTTTGGCGGGTAACACAGAACGTCACACGATCCAGAAAAGCTTAGACTATTTATTACACGAATTACCGAGGATGCGCACACCAATCTCATTGGGTTGGACATTACTGGGATTGAGCGCCTGGGGGTTGAAGCCAGCCCATACGGAAGAATTGATTTCAGCCAGTTTGCGCCTACAAGACCGGCATGGGCCATATTCTGTGCCTTCATTAGCGATCTTGTTATGTGCCGCCATCGCCCCTCAAGGGCTTCATTCGATCTTTTCACCGCATGTGAGTTGAGGCATGACATTCCTGCTCATCCATCCAATGACGCCATGAATATGCCACCGCCCCCATCCTACACGGAACCGCACACCCTTTCGCGTCGGGAATTGCTGAAAGCCACGATGATTGGTGGAGGGTTCGCTCTTTCCGGATTTTCTTTTCTTCAATGGCTTCGGGGCCCGTTGCTCACCGCTTCAACGTTTATCGGGAAAGCCCAAGATTATCGTGGAGATTTAGCCCTCCTCATTCGAAACGGCCTTCGCGAATTAGGCATCACCAGCACCATGATGGGAGGCAAACGTATCCTGTTAAAACCCAATCTGGTAGAGCCCCACCCATCCTCGCCACATATCAATACTCATCCACTGGTGGTTCGTGGAGCCATCGAAGCGTTTCTCAGCCTCGGTGCCGCTTCCGTCGTGGTCGCGGAAGGGCCAGGTCATCGACACGACACGCTCCTGGTCCTTGAAGAATCGGGGCTGGGAGATGTGCTCTACGAAGATCATATCCCCTTCCATGATGTGAATATGATGGAAGGGATTACCGTTCCCAATGTAGGACGACAAACCAGACTCGCCACCTTGACCTTCCCACGAATCATCCAGGATGTGGATTGGATTGTCTCCATGGCCAAAATGAAAACGCATCATTGGGCAGGTGCAACCTTATCGATGAAAAACTTTTTTGGGATGATGCCCGGCATTTACTACGGGTGGCCTAAAAACGTCCTGCACCAAGAAGGGATACCTCAATCCATTTTGGATATTAACGCTAGCCTCAAACCGCATTTTGCCATTATTGACGGGATCATAGGCATGGAAGGCGATGGTCCCATCATGGGCACTCCGGTGCATGCGGGCGTGCTTGTCATGGGACAAAATTTACCTGCCGTCGACGCAACCTGCTGCCGGGTGATGGGCATTGACCCATCCCGTATTTCTTATCTCAAAAACGCTGACCAGTGGTTAGGCCCGATACAAGACATTTCGATCGAACAACGTGGGGAACCCTGGCAAGCCGTTCAGACCCCCTTTCAACTCGAACCCGACATTCCGGCGCATCAAGGAATCCGGCTCTAATCACAGTAAGATTTTCTTCGGCTCTCGATCATCCTCTACAGGCTGAGGTGAATGAAGGAGGATGATGAGGTAGGATACGGGATGGGTGTGAGTTCCTTGATCGTCGGATCTTCCGATTGGAGAAAAACAAATGGGTCTGACGGTGTCGCGCTTTCTTGTTCTCCTACGAGAGGTTTCACGACTTTTTCGTGTAGGAGAAATTCGATCGGATAGGGCTTGGGATCATAATAACTATTGTGTTTGGGAAATTTTACGGCAAAAAGAGTTGAATACCCATCAACGATATCCTGTGTGGTGAGTGCCTGTTCATTCTCTATCGTTGGCTCCGTCTTCATAATTCGTGAGCCGTGATCCCCATGAATGATGATGACGGCATCTTCAAAAATTCCGGCATTTTCCATTCGTGTAAACAGCTCATCGAGTTTCATAGAGACACATTGTAGCTGCTTGAAATACTCGCGATAGTGGGTTTCCCGAGAATCATTGGTATTCGGCACACTTCCTCGGGTTATCGCCCCTTTATAGCCATCCGCTCAATTCCCCACCTACTTGAAACAGCCCTAAGGCGTTCGACAAGTACAGTAATCCGGCTCACGTCCTCGCTCATCAATCACTCGTCATTTTTCCTTTGCTCAACTTCAGATGCACATGGCGGATCCACATATTTTGTCTATTTTGTTATAGCGACAACAGGATCACGCCTTTTGTTCGTTAGCCCAAGGGGAATAGGGGTTCTTGAGCACAAAGTCATTGTGGCAATTGTCTAACCTGCTCACTTCATCTTCCCAAAGCTGAAGGAACGGCCATGAACAAACAAGGATACATCCAAGAAGAAAAAAAGGAAGGGAAAGGGACACTTGCAAGGTTTTCGGAATTTTGTCGACAGACCTTAGGTCATTCATGATTACTCGTTCTTTATGCAAGAAGTTCAACTCCAGACGCTTTCACTTTTTTTTGAAAAGTCGATTGATGTTGAATTTTTCAGACCACACGGAGGCAGAAAAATATGAATAAGCTGATCCCACAACCAACAAAACATGGGGAACGCATTCAAGACCAACGTGGAAGCTATTTTGCCATGTCAGCCCTCGCCCTCTTAGTCCTGTTCGGATTTGCGGCTTTGGGTGTGGAGGCGGCACGTTGGTACGCCGTTCAGGGCGAACTGGCCAAATCCATCGATGGCGCAGCATTTGCTGGGGCGGCCAACGTGAATAATCCCAATATTCCCGACCTCAACCTTTTTGTGCAACAAGTCGCGCAGGCCAATTTTGCCGACGGCTTATTAGGAACGGACACCGCTCAGTTTGTCGTCACGCAGGATGGACTTGGGAAAATCACCGTAAATGGTTCGACCAACGCCATTAATACGCTGGCGAAGGGGTATAACCCTGCCTATGATAAGACTCATGTCGCCACGGCCGGTTCAGCCAAACTTCGGAATGCTGAAATTGCCATGGTCCTGGATGTTTCGGGGTCAATGAGCGGGTCCCCTCTGAGCAACTTAAAGGATGGGGCCAAACAATTTGTTCAAAATTTTTCGGATCAAGAAAGCCACAGCAAATTTGCCATGATCACGTTTGCCTCTGGTGTACAAAAACCCTTTGATCTGGGCCATGGCTATGTGAGCCCCGTGGAAACCGCCATTAATGGACTGAGCGCAGTAGGGGGAACCAATGCGGAAGATGGCCTCGCCAAAGCCAACGCCCTTGCGTGGACAGATCAGTCTAGCCTTCCTCCGAATGAACGAGGAAAACAGGTCGTCGTCTTTTTTTCTGATGGCAATCCCACAGCTTTTCGAGGAGATTTTAAATATAAGGGCACTACATATAATGCGGCGGTCGCAATGTCAACAGCCAATGTTGTCTACGATTGGATGTTTGACCCCGACAAACAAAACTCAACGATGGTGACCGACGATATGGAGAGAACTGGAGACGGCAAACCCTCAGGCAGCACTGCTTGCCCATTAAAAAATGACAATAAGGACAATGTGAAATGGCTGATTTTTGGAGATCCCACCTATGGATTAGATTATTTTCCTGCGACAGCAGGCATGGACCCAGAGACATGCTATATGACCGACCCGAATCCGCTCTATGCTTATGCCACCTGGGTCATCAAGCAAAAGGCCTTGGACAACGCTCAGGCGATCAAAGACCAAGGCATTGAAATTTACACTATTGGGTTGGGGAACGTGGACCAAAACTACTTGGAACAACTCTCCAGCGGGCCAGAGTTCTCCTACTATACGACAGACCCGGCAGAACTGGCAGGCATATTCCAACAAATTGCTAATATTTTGAAACTGGTGCTGGTGAGTTAAGGAACCATTGAAGTCGACTTTGGAAGACCAAGACTACAATAGAAACGTGATCAGAAAGGTTTGCCAACATGGAAAAGAAAGATTATCAATCTCACTCAGAATCCTTCTTTTGCCGGTCTCTTTCTCCTTGTCGTAACGAAGGGGGCATTTCGGCCGTAGAGACTGGAATGACGATGCTGTTATTTTTAATCGCACTCTTTTCAGTCATTGAATTTGGTTGGTTTTTCCTTCATCAAAACACCTTGACCGCGGCGGTGAGAGATGGCATTCGCTTAGGAGCCATTGGTTCATCTCTAGATGACGGACAGGGAAATCAGATGTCACGAGAAGCCAGTATCAAACAAGCGATCAAGAACCGGGCCGATGGGGTTATGGACATCGATCCAAGTCAAATTCAAATTTTTCCGGTTAAAGCCGACTTTACCGATGCCGACGATCCAGCCGTCAATAATGCAGGTGGAGCGGGCGCCTTCATGCGCGTGCGCGTTTTGTATGATCATCAATTTTTTACCAAATTGATTGGTGGATTTTTCGGCAATGGGACGATACAGCTTACGTCAGAAGGTACGTTCCGCAATGAAAACTTTATTTTATAGACTTCCCGAATTGGAGACTCAGTGTATGTCAAAACCCACGTTCCAACTGCTCCATAATCATCAAGGTTCAACTATTCTTGAACTATCAATCTCCCTCATGCTGTTTTTTTTAATGGCCTTTGGGGTCATCGAATATGGGTCTATATTGAATGAGCGAAACTCACTGACTCAGATAGCTCGGGAAGGGGCTAGCTTAGCTTCTAGAAATTTGACTTCCGATCAAAATATGCTGGATCTTTTGGAATCCACGGATAACGCATTGGACTTTGCCAATAACCCAGGGAAATATCGCATTTTCCTGGCCCAAATAACCGCAGGCACAGCGGGAAATCCCACCCCCACGTGCGCGCTTACACAAAGGGGAGGTTTATCAAACGGCGTACAAGCTCCCGCAGCTCCAAACTGTGACTTAGACGCTAACCTCATGAACTACGTGACCTATAATCCAGGTCTGGGAACCGCTCCCGTCGGGAAATTTACGGTGGTCAAGGTGTACTACCAGCATGATCCGATCACACCGTTCGGCAACTTGAATTGGTTTGGCGGAGGCAACGGGAATGCCCCTACCGTGATGATGAGTCGTGCGATATTTTAAATATTCGCACTAATCTATAAAGGGTAAATGGGCTGCCCAGCCCTATTTTCCTTGGACTCGCTAAGGAGTAGGTCCTATCGCACCGGGATTGCACTCTGCTCTTTCCCACAGGGAACCCGCATTGATTCAGGCCGGACATTCAAGCTCTCATTAAGACCTTGGGGCACAAAAAATCCTCCCAAACGATCCAATCAGGACGCGCAACCGTCTCAACCTCATTGTTTGTGCTCAACCGCGAAGATTCAATATTTTTCAGGAAGGATTTTGAAGAAGCGCTTTGACGTCTTGGAGACGACCGTGGGCCTTGATGGCTTCCGGGCTTTGCGGGTAGGTGCGGACAAGTTGTTGAAAGACTGCACGAGCCATAGAAGGTTGCTTGAGCTCAAGATGGGAATATCCGATTTTGAGCAACGATGCCGGCACTTTGCTGCTGGCGGAGTAGAGCGCGAAGACTCGTTCGAATTCATCTATCGCCTCCTGAAAACGCCGCTCTCCATAATAGCATTCACCCAACCAATATTGGCTGTTATCGGCTAAGGATGAATTGGGAAATGTTCGAAGAAAGGCTGAGAATTCTCGAGCGGCCTTGCCATAATCCTTGGCACGTAACAAATTGAAGGCGTTTTGATAGGCGGTACGCTCATTCTGCGTAAATTTCTCAATGGGAGAAGGCGCTGAGACATGGGATGATGGAGTCCCATGTAATTGGGAGACAGAAGCAGTAACCATCGATGACCCGGAAAGTCCAGCATTGGAAGACCGATAGGATGGGACGCTCATCTCCGGCGAATCCGGAGAAGATGACCGAGTAGTCGCGGATAAAACCGCCTGATTCAAATTTTGGCTTTGATGCGACGTTGGTGAAGTCAGAGATTCTTGAAGGGACAAAGCCGTTCCGGGAGTTGTTCGATGAGAAGTTCGCGACTGCTGTTGCTCGTAGGCATCCAACCGTCCGCTAAACGTCGTACTAATTTGTTCCAATGTCCCAATCACGGATTGAATATGTTGCCGAATATCCTTCACATCCGTTTGAACTTGTTGGTATTGGGAATTTTGTTGTTGTCCTAGACGATCCACAACCTGTTGCAAAGCCGTCATTTGCTGTTCCTGTTTCGCAACATTTTGTCGGAGCGCGGCCAAGACTTGTTGATAATCAACTAACGATGTCCGAAATTCACCCAGTTTCCCGCCCTGTTCGGAACGTAATTGCTCTTCGGCCTTTAATTGCGTGCGAAATTCTCGTACGAGAGGATCGAGGACCTCGCTTGATTTCCTGACGCTGGTTTCTACCGTCTGGACTTTTGACTGGAGAAGTCCATACTTCTGATCCAGCCCTTCAACGAGATGTTGATTTTTTTCGATGGCGCCACGAACTTGAGATAAGTCTGTATCCTTGAGAGTGGCAACTTGATCCATCACCTCTGCACGGGTTTGCAGCAATTCATGAATTTCCGCTCGTTGACCAGAAATAAGGACATTGGCTTTCTCTAACGCGGCATTGGCGTCCGTGACAGCCTGTTGGAGCGAGGTTTTACTTTTGTCGAGCTGACTGATCTTAGCATCTAATTCCCGTTTGATTCGCACCACATCGGCCTGCTGCGCTACACATCCCGCGAACAGGGTTCCGTTAATGAGAATAATCACGGCCGCACACCAACGCCTAAGATCAAACTGCGCATGGCTCATCAACATATTTCTGCCTTTTGACATACCAGAATTGGGCAAAGAGCCCTCGTCATTACATATCCAACGCCCATCTGCATAGCCTTACCGCATCGCCGTTGAGGCCATCTTTATTCCGAGAACCAAATGCGCTCGTCGATTTTTTTGATAGCAGGGTTCTGTCGGATCCCAACATGCGGGATTGTCTTTTCCATAGGACATAACAGTCAGTCGCTCACTTGCCACGCCTAAGCTGGTGAGAAAGGTTTTTGTTCGAATCGCCCGTTTCTCTCCCAACACATAGTTATAGGAGGATGTGCCCCGATCATCACAATGGCCTTCGATGGTTATTTCAGCATCAGGATGCAACTTGAGCCATTCGGCATTCGCAATCAGAATGGTTTTGGCTTGCTCACTCAACTGAATACTATTGAAGTCAAAATGCACATCTTCAAGTCCGCTTTGCGCCGTAAACTGCTCTGCGCGGGTACGATTGAGCCAGTAATCATTCGGTGACCCGCTCCCTTTTCCTTCGTGACCAAATTGAGGATCTTCATGGATCAACGCTTCGTCTTTCAGCAGATCGGACAATGTGCCAGCCTCATCGCCAAAATATCCTTCACCACCAGCTGGTTCCTTCAAAGCCTCGAGATCTGACGCCATCGGTTGCTGCGCGACCATCCGGGCTTTATTGAACTTTGAATGGCCCTGAGTTCCATGCGTGGAACGATGTCCACAGCCCATAGCCACTGTGGCCATAACCAGAATTACACCCCATGCCAAAATTCTCATCGGTTGCAGGCATACGATCATGGCTCAACTCTCCTTTTCTCACACAAACAAATTATCTCAACGCTTGGATTCAACTTGTAAGTGCAACGGTTAGTGATGTGGTCGTACCAAAGAATACCTCATGGGGCGTACGATAGCCGAGCGTCTTTCTGGGTCGGTGATTCAGCAAGTCTCTCGCTTTTTGCAATTCGACCTCGGTTACCCTAGTAAGGTCCTGGTCTTTTGGGAACCATTGCCGGATCAGCCCGTTCGTATTTTCGTTCACTCCTCGTTCCCACGAAGCATACGGATGTGCAAAGTAAATCTGGGCATCGAGATCCTGAGCCATC
>JBBDSY010000097.1:0-83540 GCA_040904705.1 Nitrospirales bacterium
CTTGGAGCTCTACCCGAACCAGAAGTCACCCACAGATTCTGCTGAAGAGCCAAAATTCCTATGATATCATCTTGTGAAAGGCAATTAAGATTTATCCAAGCTTTTTCAACAGATCGTCTTTCCGCATTAAATCCTTAAAAAGGAGGAGAAATGATGAGGCCACGAATAAAAATTGGGGTCCTGTTTGCTAGCGTTCTCCTTGGGTGGGTGGCCCTGGCTCAGGCCGGAAGTTTTTTTAAAGTTGGTGAACCAGCGCCGAATTTCACGTTAACCTCTTTGGATGGGGAAAAAGTTTCCCTAGATCAATACAAGGGGAAAGTCGTTGTCCTCGGCCTGTTTCATATCTGCAAACCCTGTCTGGAGCAAGGCACGAACCTTCAAAAAGTGTTTGAGGCGACACAAGGCAAGCCTGTCGCAGTTGTTGGCGTGAATTCTTCGGGCGATTCTCAAGGCGATGTGAAGGAATTCCTGCAAACGTTTCCCGTAAAAGTGACCTATCCGTATTTGGTGGACCCTGAACAAGCCACAGATAAACTCTATGGTGGAGGAAAGTTTATTCCCAACGTGTATGTGATTGACCAAAATGGTCTGATCCGTTGGCAACGTGTAGGAAACTTTTTTACGGATGGCACATTAGCCGGCCATGAAATGATTCTGGCAGAAGTCGAAAAGCTGTTAGCGACTTCAATGCCTTCTTCGATGTAAAATTTTCTCTTTTTAACTCGAGTGATTGGAATACTATGGACGAATTTGAAGAAGGTAAACAAAAGTTTCTTGAATTGGTCACGACTCTTGATGGGACCGTAGAAGTGGTGATTCCCGTCACGCCCTCACAAGGTCTTTTTAAAATTTCCCTCTCAAAAGGGGGGAGCCGAACATTCCTGACTATCCACGAAGACGATATCCTAGATCTACCCGAAGAAACTTCCGTTCAGGAAAAAACCACCGTTCTTTTGCAGGAAACGATTAAAACCTTATGAAGGCCTTACTTCCCAATATTTGGGAGTGGTCTTGGTTTTCGGCAGACAAGCAACTCAATTTCAATGGACATCTCCTGACGGTAGGAGAACATCGAATCTTGGTCGATCCTCCTCCCATGACGGGAGGCGATATTGCCTTTGCCCGGCAGGGCGGTCCTGTTGATTATATTATTCTGACGAACCGAGATCATGAACGAGAGGCAGCTCAGCTGCGAGAGGAATTTCGCTGTACGGTGATGGCCCCGGAAACAGATGCGAATGAAATGGCGCTTACCCCGGATAAAACCTGCAAAGATGGAGAATTGCTTCCCGGAGGAATTTGGGTGATACAACTGGCACATCAAAAGTCTCCTGGCGAAAGTGCGTTGTTTTTAGAGACTGGGAAGGGCATCCTCATTGTTGGGGATGCGATTATTGGGCATCCCGAAGGAGCCGTGCGCCTTCTTCCTCCGGAAAAATATGCAGATATTCGTCAAGCTCGTGAAGGCGTGCGTCGAGTATTAAAGTATAACTTCGATAGCCTCATCGTTGGTGATGGGACATCAGTTGTAATGGGAGCCAAACCCATTGTTGAACAGATGTTGGCTCAAGCCTAAAAATCCGGAATGACATTTTCGATGATTCGTATTTCTTGTCGCGTCAATTCTTTTTGTGAGTGATTGGCTATGGCATGGTCTCAATCCGCTGATCTCAATTCGTTAGGCAATCAACATTTCTCGAAAGGGTTTTATACCGAAGCCTTCCAATGCTACGCCCAGGCACTTAAAGTCGATCGAACAAATGGCGATCAACGAGCTTTGGCCACGACATTAGGCAATCTGGGAAATATCTGCGCCGTCAGTGGACGTCGCGAACAAGCCCGGGCTTACTATACGGAAGTGCTTGAACTGCAAAAAATCATCGGCGAAGATCGAGGGATCAGCACCACGTTGGCTAACCTAGGAAATTTATCGGCCGATGCAGGCGAATGGGAACGTGCACGGGCCTATTACCTTGAAGCGTTGGACATTATGAATATCTTGTTGGATTATGCGGGTAAGGCCGTCTTACTCTCAGATTTAGGTCTTGTCGCGCGCGAAACCGGTCAGGAAGCCGAAGCGCTCTCCTATTATCAGGAATCGTTGATCCTCATGCGCCGAGTGGGCAATGACGCCGGCCAGGCCGATGTATTTCGCATGATGGCTCGTTTGTATTTGAGTCAACACCGGGTGGAAGAAGCACAATCATGCACGTTAACCAGCTTAGATGTGGCGCGCCGCCTAAAGGATGAATTGCGAATGGGTGGGGCATGGTATATCCTGGCCAGTTGTCATGAAGCGCGAGGAGAGTGGCAACAAGCCATTCACTATTTACAAAAAGTGGTGCGCGTGGACGAAAAATATCAGCTTCCAAAATTAGCTGAAAACACCCAACGCCTACAGGCCTTATCTACCCGTGTCGCGACATCCTCCGGACTCCCTCATGAGTGACACTCACGCTATTTCACCCCATTGGCAATCTGCAAGAGCTTCATTACTCACAGAAGTTGCGGGGTGGCTCGAATCTCAGGAAACCGAACCGTTGACGTTATCCTTGCCGGACGAGGATTGGCTGCTGGAAATCACGCCTGATGGCCGTTTGGTATGTGTCGCCGGATATGATTTGGACGACATGAAAAGCATGCTTTCCGACGGCACAGCCGAGGACCTAGGGGGCGATGAATTGGCCAAACAGGTGAAATTTTTCCTTCAACAGACGACCTCAAAATATCGTGGAAGACTGGTGGCGGAAGGATTTACAGAACGCATTGAAATGACCGAAGATTTTGTGGCCGCTAATTTTGAGCAGACCATCGACTTGGCCGCAATCCATGACGTGCGAAAAAAAATTCAGACCTGTCAGTCCTGGTTTCGCCCCTGACTCTCCTCCCAATCCAGTGCGCAGGTCTTAAATACTTCCATTCCTTATGTCCGTGAATCCCTCTATTCAGTCCTTCAAGCAGTTTCGTGAAGTTGTGTACGGCTTTCGGTTATCCAGGATTATTTTCACAGCCTTAGATCTTGATCTCTTTAATCAGATGAGCAATCGAACATGGACGATTGCTCAATTATCTAAACACATCTATACCAGTCAACGAGGATTGGAAATCTTGTGTCGGAGTTTGGCTAGCACCGGCCTCTTAGTGAAATTACGAGCCGGTTACAAAGCCAGCCCCTTCGCGACGACGTATCTCCAAAAGAATAGTAAAGATTTTCGAGGTGATTACCTGGCGCTGATGCAGCGGCAATGGAAGGAATGGTCACGTCTGACGGAGGTCGTGGCATCGGGTATTCCTCTCGACAGTCAGGAGCCGGAAACACCCGAATATCGGCGTTCTTTTTCCTGGGCGATGCACCATCGTTCCCATGACCCTGCGCAACAAGTGGCCAAACAAATCGCATTAAAATCTGCGCGGTCATTTTTGGATCTGGGTGGTGGACCAGGCACATATGCCTTGGCGTTTCTCCGGAAGAATCCACACTTGCAGGCAACCGTGATGGACCGCCCGGCGGCGCTCGACGTTGCGCGGACCCTAGCAAGTCAGGTTTCGATTGAATCGAGACTCTCGTTCCAGGCCGGGAATTTTATCGAAGACCGTATTCCGGGAAAATACGATATCGTTTGGTATTCCAATGTCCTTCATATTTACTCACCGGCGGAAAACCTTAAGGTTTTCAAGAAAATTAGACGAGCGCTTCAACCTGGCGGGCGACTTCTCATCCAAGATACGTTTTTACAAGATTCCCAAGGATTACGACCGTTGGAGGCCAATCTCTTTGCCGTCACGATGCTGCTCTATACGGAAACCGGCAACACCTATCCCCTTGCAGACGTTCGCTCCTGGCTGCACAAAGCTGGCCTGAGTCGTACGCGCGTGATTCGCCTCAAACCGGGGACCGGTGATTGGGATGGCCAGTTACTCGAAGCCCGAACACCTCTATAACCGACTCTGCGTCTCTGCAATAGGGACAAAATTCATGATTGGCATTCTAGATTCTTTTTGGCGGCCAGCCACCCCGCTCACTGGAGGGCGCTAGGAAAGGTGGGGATTGAGGCCGTCCCTTTGGCTGGTAAGGAGGGTTCGGGAATACAAGGGGCCGTGCTTGGCAAATTCACGAAAAATATAGTGCCTTGTCCCTTCACACTTTGCACTTCAATTTTTCCACGATGTTCCTGAATGATTTGATGGGCAATGGCCAGACCTAACCCGGTTCCTTCATATTCCTGACTGAGATGCTTCGTAGTAAAAAACGGGTCGAAAATATGGTCGATATCCTCAGGGGCAATGCCTGATCCCGTATCTTGAATTTCCAGTTGAACCAAATCTTGCTTCCCAGGAAATTTGAGAAATCGAGTCCGAACGGTGAGGACACCGCCTTTGGGCAACATGGACTCCACAGCGTTAAACATAAAATTGAGAATCACTTGTTTCAGTTGTTGCCGATCAGCGACAATTTTCGGCAAATCTCGAATCAGATCGCTTTCAATGACGACAAGTTCATGAGAAGGGCGAATTCGCAGCGTATACAAACAGGATTCGACAATATCGTTAAGATCTTCCTCTCGCAAAAACGGTTCAATCGGTTTCGCATAATCCAAAATTTCTCGGGTTAATCGTTCAATACGAAAGACATCTTCCTTCACGACCTTGCTAAATCGGGCAAGAAATTGTTCGTCGTCCTTACGTTCAGGGGCTAAATCCACAAACGCTTTAATAGACGTTAAAGGATTTCTGATCTCGTGAGCTAATCCTGCGGCCATGGTTTCAAGTGAACGAAGCCGATCCGTTCGGCGCACAAGGGATTGAGAACGCTTCAGCTCTTCATAGAGGAGCGCATTATCCAGTGCCACTGAAGCTTCTTGAGAAAGGGTGGTCAGTAGCTCCAATTCCTGCCATGTATAGCCTTCCCCTTCGCCTACCGTTGGACCAAAGATACACAACCCTAAGAGTCGATTCTTGTTGACTAATGGTAAGCACATTTCGGCACCGGTTCCGACAAGCTGGGAAATGACCGCTTGTGATTCGGAATCTCCCACCAACTCGTTCATTTCATTAATGACGAAACACGTCGTCCCTTGCCTCCAACGGTCTTCCAAAAAAGACAGTTGTCCAAGCTGCAAGTTGGCCAAATCACTCAAGGGCTTGCCAAAACTGGAGATTGGATCGTAATCCTTCCCTCCCGGTTTGCGTAAAAATAATGCGCCCCATTGCAAGCCGAGGCTTGGACAAATCGACTGTACGATCGTGGACGTCAAATCTTTTAATTCTAAAATGGAAACTAGAGATTTCGAAAAATCTAACACCGTTTTATATTGATCATACCGTTCCTTGAAAAACGCTTTCGAAATAAAAGTTGTCGCCTGAGTTTTCAAAGAAGAGGCCCCAAAAACCAGCAGAAGCAACACGAAGAGCTCCACAAGGGAAAAACCAATATTGATCGATCCCAAATACCATTTCTGACCCAGCAATAAGGCAGGATACGCCGGGAATGCCACCAAGAGGACCAGAAAGGTTCCTGTGACACCCCGCTCAAACGCCATGCCGATATCCATCAGTCGATAACGAAGGAGTGTATAGGCAACCACGGAGGTGTACACGGTCAGCAGAATAGCGCCGTAAGGTTGGAGGTTGATGCCGTACCACAGGGGAAATGTCGTCATTCCACCACAGTAAGCCACGATGGATCCGAACGCTAATAGGTAAAAACGTGACCGCTCTCCTCCGCTTTTGCTGCGCGCGCCTTGAAACAGCAACCCTGTGCCATAGAGCGAGCAAAGACCAAACCAGAAAAGATAGAAGTGGAAGACGGGACCGGGTTGAGGCCAGAACAAAAATTCGTCAACCGGTTGGACATCAGCAACAAAGTATGGCGTGAAATTGACGAGAAAAAAGAAGAAACCAGTGCCTGCTAACAGCCATAAGAACTGTCGCTTATTTTCACTTTTCTCTAATAAGGTGAGGACGTGATAGAGATAGGCTACGGGCAAGAAAATTGCCCCGACCATCAAAACACGAACCCAAAACAATGCCGCATCATGGGATGTTGAAATCTGCCAGGCCCAGTAGCCATAACCCCAGATCGCGGCGGCCAGGGCATAGAAACCGTACGCCTGATGTTTAGGGTTTGAGGGATTTTTTACATAGATAAGAATGCCGGAAACGGTGGCGGCCAGGCCGTTAAGAAGTCCGATGAAGGCGTGAAAGTTCACGTAGCAGAAAAGTTCCTGGATGAGACTCAATCGTTCCTGTCGGTCGTATCCCGGCAGAAGATTCTATTGGACAATAATTCCAGGTAGAAGTCAAAACTCTCTATTCCTCCTCATTAGGATTCATCAGTACGCGGTCATGGGCAGAACATTCGGTCTCATCTCATGAAAGAAGGAGGCCTTCGTGGCCGATGAGTCTAGGCCGCATGCTTGAAATTTGTCGGCACAACGGTATGAGGTTGCACACGGAGATTGGAGCTTGAAGTGGAAGCCAGAGAACGGTGAGTGGAAGACGCAGATTTTTCTAGAACGATTAAATAGGCTTGATTCGCAAACGTAGGATAGACCCCGGCATAGACACAATTCAAAGGCTCCAGAGCATTCCTCCATTCTGTGTAGTCGAAAAAGCGAAATTGCCCCTCTTTTTCGGCTTGTCGAATCTTTCCATAATTATTCAAAAGTTCTCGAGCTTCCGTTTTCTGATCATTTTGTCCGGCCTGGTTGACGAGATTCTGATAGATACCAGAAAAGTCGCCGTTGGGCTTGAGATTCGAGAGCACCATTCGCCCACCAGGAGCCAGGACCCGATATAATTCTCGTAGAACGGATTGGGGATCAGCCACATATCCCACGACCAAATTCGAGACGATGCGATCAAATTGATGATCCACAAAAGGTAAGCAATGGTGTAAATCAACCTGCGACCAGGACATGTGAACAGCGGAGGATTGCTGACATCGAAATTGTTGTTGGGACCGATAGGCTTGGGTCATCTGTTCTTGGGCTCGTCCAAGAGCTTCCCTGACGACATCGACGCCGACGTAACGAATGGGATCTGCAGGAATCAAACGGGGCGGGGCGGTCTTTTGCTGTAAGGACTGCAGGAAATATAATCCGACATTCCCATTTCCACACCCCGCATCTAAAAACCGCTGCCCAGAAGTAATAGGTCCTAAGGCATGAAAGACATGATCCAAGAGTTGCACGTAATCCTGACAGGTTCCGACAGTTTGGAAATTTCCCAAATAATCACTCCAGAAGTTTTGTCCGACGTTCGTATGTGGCTGTTGTGACTGCGCGAATTTTTCTTGACGATTTTGTCTCCCTAAATCTGCACGATTCGGTTCCTGAATACTGTCCTCCAGTAACGATGATCCTACCTGTTCCTGACAATGCTGAATGATGTGTCGATAGGTTGTCCGTGCAACTTTCGGCTTTTCCTGAAGTCGGTGCAAGGCTTCCGGCACATCTAACCATTTTGAAAGACGCGAATCTATCGCTTGAGTAAATACGACTAACGCGTCCTTTTCGATCCACGCATCCTTTCCGGCGGAAATATACATGACTGGAGTTGAGAGGGCTCTCACATCGTCAAGGGTTGTGCTCAGGGTGGAAAACTTATTCGTCACGGCATCGGATAAAAACTGTTCCCCCACGTTAAATCCTAAAATATTCGCAGAATCCTGAATGTGCCCATTCAAATAATTAGCAAAGACATCTTCCTGGTGGACTGTGGCGACTGATTGTTGAACATCGACAATGCCGACTAGAAGCACTAAGAGGGCAAGCGCCGATTCTTCAGCTTCGGCTTTCAGTGCCACCCGTGCCGATAAGCTGGAGGCAACACCAATGACCGGTCCTTGAGGCCACTGTTGACGAGCAAACTGTACAACCGTCTGGAAATCGCGTTTCATCGACGAAAGAGAAATATCGAAATGTGCTCCCTGACTTTCGCCGACATGATTCGTATGGTCATAGCGGACCACATGAAAGCCATTGCTGGCAAAATAATACGCCAAGGTCAGATAGTCGCGTTTCGTTTCTCCATACCCAGGAGACAGAACCACGACCGGCAATGTGGAGAGATCGGTATTGGTTGGATAATCGTGGTAAGCCGCAATCATCTGGCCCGACTTATTGTGTAGAGAGACCACCGAGCTTTTGATGTGTTGAATTTTCAGAAATTCCTGATTTTCACCAGCGATCAATGGTTTTTTCGATGAAGGCCGCGAGGGTAGAGACGCAACATCTTGCCCTTCTTTGTCAAAAGAATCGCCCCATGCTTCATTGCTCACGTGACTGATGACGAAACTTCCAAGCGGGCATGGTGTGTCCGCATTGAGAGATTCGAGAAATGGGGTATGGCTGATGTCTAAATCATGTGACTCAACAAGAAGAGTAGTCATCCTTTCCCATACTGTGGAACCTTGGTGGATGCCGATGTGCTGAATAATACCAGTCTTCAATTGCGCCTTTGAATTTGAGGCCTTCCCAAGACAGTGAAACTGAAGCTTCTGGCCTTCTTGAACAGGAGGCATACCTTGAATGCGTAACTCTAAAGCAGCGGAGTTCAGAAATTGGATCTGACCTTCCCAATTTCCACCGAGACAGTGAAAATACAAGGGAACTACAGAATGGTGCCCTGAGGCACCTTTCTTTTTTTCTACCGGATGATAGGATTCATTCCGTACACACGTGATAGCCCGCGGAGATAAAGATTGCGCCGCTTCGATCAGAATTTCATTCATCATGTCACTTCCCTTCTTGTACCTAAATATTTATACCTAGCTTTCAGGACAAAGGATTCTCCGGGTCCAAAAAACCCCTAAAATTTTTACCTCGAAGAATGACCGCGTGTTAAAAATGAATCGGAGAAGACCGTAAACAGAGGAGAGGCTGAACTGAATCGCGAGATAGATTCAGCGGGTCTTCCGATTCATCTTCTTACCGGCTATAGAGCAACCTGAATGCCAGATTGAGCATTCTCCCTCAGGTAAGAAACGCACCAAGACAGCCCTTTGAATTACTGGAATTTTTTTGCCGAAGGACGTGAAGACCACATGCGCAACACGTGGTGGAAGGCAGGTTGTGCTGTCGAGTGAGTGACAGGGTGAGTATTTTGGCGTGGAGATCCCTGACACTAGGCGGCCTCTTTTGCATTGACTCCGCCTCATGGGCTACCTAGAATTCATCCACCACACCGACCACCAACATCACGAGGAGGTTCGTATGAAAAACGGCACCATCCGCAATGTTGTCCTAGCCTCCTATCCTGGAGCCGGGAAAACCAGCCTCACCGAATCCCTGGCCTTTACAACAGGACTCATCCCCACGATGGGTAGCGTTCTACAGGGCAATACGCTAGCCGACTTCGAACCGGAAGAAGTCCATCGCCATCATTCCTTGAGTTCCGCGCTCCTTCAATTTGAATGGCAGGGGACACGGATCAATGTGCTGGACACGCCGGGCATGGTCGACTATGGGGTGGAAGTCCAATCATCCCTGAGAGCTGCGGATGGGGTGATTCTGGTTATTGGTGCCGGGACGGGGCTTCGATCAGAAATTGAACGGGTGTGGGAAGCCATTCAAGACCATGAATTACCGTGTTTGATCTATATCAATGAGTTGGATAAGGCAGGGACCGATTTCAGTGTGATATTGGGGGAATGTGAAAAGACGCTGGGACTCAAGGGAGTGCCGCTCACCATCCCGGCCTTTCAGGATGGCCACTTAATGGGGATCATCGATCTCCTCTCTCGCCAACTGGTGATTTCCAACACGCAATCATCAAAAACAGCGCGAGGGGACATTCCCCCGGATCAGGACGCGTCGTCCACCGAACATCGTCGTCGTCTGACAGAACTGGTCGCCGAAACGAATGATCAATTAGTCGAAAAATATCTCACCGACGGTGAGTTGTCTGAAGAAGATTTGATCGATGGCTTAACGAGGGGAACGTTAGAAAGGAAATTTGTGCCCGTACTCTGTGGATCGGCAACCGAACATGTCGGTATGACTAGCCTCCTGGAAGCCATCACCCGATTTTTGCCCTCGCCGGAAGATCGTGCCAATCTTCATCCGTTAGTGGGAACGCAGCCGCAAACGCACGAAAAATGCCTGCAACAACCGGATGCTCAAGCGCCGTTTTCAGGTCTAGCGTTTAAAACCACGATCGATCCCTTCATGGGACGCCTAACTTATGTACGGGTAATGTCAGGGAGGCTGCAGGCCGATACGGCCTTTTTAAATGCCTCCCGGCAGATCAAAGAAAAAGGCGGGCATCTATTCTTTTCGATCGGGAAAAAACATCAACAGGTTGATCATGCCTGCGCGGGAGATATCGTGGCCATTGCCAAACTCAAAGATACGCAAACCGGCGACACCATCTGTGACGATAAACATCCCATCGTGTACCCCGGTCTCACCATCAGCAAACCCGTCATGTCCTATGCCCTAGAAGTCAAAAGTAAAAATGAAATCGACAAGGTCAGCTTGGGGCTTCATAAATTGGTCGAGGAAGATCCATCGTTAGAATTTCTGCGGAACGACGAAACAAAAGAAATGCTCCTCAGCGGGGTAGGGCAAGTGCACATCGATGCCACGTTAGAAAAATTACGGCGGAAATATGGAGTGGACGTCAATTTGCATATGCCCAAAGTTCCGTACAAAGAAACTATCCATCAGATGGCACAAGCTCAAGGGAAATATAAGAAACAAACCGGAGGCCACGGACAGTTTGGGGATTGTTGGTTGCAAATCGAGCCATTACCACGCGGAAAAGGGTTCGAGTTCCACAATAAAATTGTGGGAGGTTCGATTCCGCGAAACTTCGTCCCGGCGGTTGAAAAGGGCGTCATCGAAGCCATGCAGCATGGGATCATGGCCGGCTTCCCGGTCGTCGACATTCAAGTCACCGTCTATGATGGTTCTCACCATCCGGTCGATTCATCGGAAATGGCTTTCAAAGTGGCCGCCTCCATGGGGTTCAAAAAAGCCATGGAATCCGCGCAGGCCGGATTACTCGAACCGGTTATGGCCGTAGAGGTGACGGTTCCGGACGATCTGGTTGGTGCAGTCATCGGAGATCTCAACTCCCGGCGTGGGAGGATTCAAGGTATGGATGTGAAAGGCCACAATGAAATTCTCAAAGCCCATGTCCCCTTGGCAGAAATGCTCACCTATGCCCCAACGCTAACGTCGCTCACCGCCGGCAAGGGCAGTTATCGCATGGAATTCTTCGGCTACGAAGACGTACCCAAGGAAATGGTCAGCCGCGTCATCGAAGAACACAAAAAAGAAGCCGTGGCACATACTTCTTGACATTTCAATCGCTCACAAAATTGAGACCGGTATTTTTTGGAACGATACTGTCGTGTATAGCCTTCACCGGATTAGCCTCGGCCAATCTGCTCGAAGTGAAGAAATCTGTAGAAGAGGCCATCTGCAAAAAATTGGCGACGGACTATGCGAACGATTCCAAGTCCTTCACGGTACAATCAATTGCCCAACTGCAGATCTGTCTAGCTCAAAGCTTAAAAGATACCGCCACGACCACGATACCGAGAAATTTTGAAATACAATCTCCACGCCAGTCGACAAATAATGTCGACACCACACTCCCGACGCCACCAACCCCTCCCACGCCGCCTAGTGCAATAAAAATTCGATAAAGACCCTAGTTGGCTAAAGAGTCGTGATTTAAAAGAGCAATGTTCATTTTATAAGATTCACCGAACGTATTATCAACGTCGTCATTCCCGACATTTTCTATCGGAAATCTATCTTGTTAATTCCCAATCAATGGTCGTTGGTCAGAAGAACGCCTCTCACTCGTTTAACCAACTCTTATACTCAAACGGCTCCGTTGATTCGTCCGTTCGTACAGGATGTATCGTACTCTATGCGGTCGAAGACAAAGTACCACGGGTTTACTCAGGAGTGCATGAGCTCTTCTACGCCTAACTGAATATATCAGTAGAGGTTGGAACAGCTTCCCCGTCAGAGACAAAACCCTCGGCTACCGACAGAGGCTTGGAACAAAAAAATCCGACTTCGTAGCCTATCTTTGACCGTTGCTTTCTCGCAGAGTTTCCTAAGCCTCTGAAACAAGTCAGGGAACAGGGTTGCAGCTTTCAAGAAATCAATGGCAGAGGAGTCAGCTGTTTACTGCACTGGATGAAAATCTACGCGGCCCGGCTCATTCAACCCTTTCAACGTGCGAAAATGACTCTTTAGCGCGGAAACATAGGTGGGATAATCATTATATGGGAGGCGAAATTCTGCGGCAGTTCGTATGAGGATTTTGCTGATTTCCGGATAATGCGTGTGACTCACTTTAGGAAAAAGATGATGTTCGATTTGGTAATTTAGGGCCCCCGAAAACCACGTGAGCAATTTGTTGTTTCTTCCAAAATTCACCGTTGTGACAAGTTGGAGGACTGCCCATTCAGATTCGAAGCTGGGCGGACTCTCTCCCCAAGGTTCTGGAAACGAGGATTTTTCTATAACATGAGCCAGATTGAAAATCAAAGTCACGCTAAGACCCAGAGTGAGATGAAAAGCCAGAAGTCCTACGATACATTTCCAGAAAGGCTGAAATAGGAAAGGAGTGCAAATAAAAAGGGAAAAATACACAACCTTTAGAGTCCAAAATTCAACTTCATCCTTTTTTGACATTGCTGGATACTTCTGGAATTGATTAATCCTCATCGTGAAATAGTGCACAAAATCTTTAATGAAGATCCATTCAATAGTTGCCAAAGCATAGAGGAACCAGCAATAAATATGCTGATTCTTGAATTTTTTTTCCCAAGGCTGCCGAGGGCTCATCCGCAGGCACCCTCGTGTTTCCAAATCATCATCCCATTGAAGGACATTCGTATAACTATGGTGGAGAACATTATGCTTATACCGCCAGAAATACCGGCTGACGCCTAAAATGCTGCAGGAAATCCGTGCAAGGAAGAGATTGATTTTGGGGTTCGCGGAAAAGGAATTATGGATCGAGTCATGGAAGATGTTGAATCCGATACCACAAGCTGCGAGGGCAGCTGACAGGCAAAGAAAAATCTGAAGTCCCCAATTTGAGCTGGACAACAACATTCCAAATGAGGTGAAGAACCATGCCAGGAGGATTGCCGATTTAAGATACAGCCAAGGATCGTCACGGCGATTCCTGCCCGCGAAATGGTCATCAACGCGAGAACGGAGAATGCGCATAAAGCTTGAACTACCCTTGTAGAGGATCTTATGGGCGACTTCCGTGGTATTTTCTATGGAGTTCGCTATGATATGGCCCCTGGACTTTGGATTTGGCAAAATGTTTGAAACTCAATAGGTCACTTCGGGCTCAATATCGTGGGCCTCCTCGTCCTTAACTAACATCACACGATGCAAGCCTGGCCTTACGTTCTAAAGGAGAATAAACGAACGGATCTTACCGGAACTGCTTCGATTTCTTACGAATCCGTAAGGTTGCGATCTATTTATTGGTGGGCTGAATGGGGAAGCTGGGTGGGAAATTCCAGGGTCACGCGTAACCCCGGGTTGTTGTCTGAAAGGCTGATACCAATTCCATGGAGGTCTGCAATGGCTGACACTAAACTTAGCCCAAGTCCGCTGCCACTTGTAGTCCGACTTGTTTCTAATCGATAAAAGCGCTGAAAGATCTTTTCTCGTTCGGCTTCCGGGACACCTGGACCGGTGTCGGTAATGACCCCCATTACACCGGACGTTGTATGAGAAAGAGTGAGAGAAATTCGTGCGTCAGGCGGCGAATGACGGATAGCGTTTTCTACGAGGTTGACAAGCATCTGTGTCACCAATCTTCTATCGCCATTGATATTCAAGCCTGGTTCGATCCTCGCTCGCAAGAGTTGGTGTCGCTCCTCGGCAATCGGCGCATACGTTTCCTCAATGGTTTCGAAAGTTTCACTGAGGGAGACATCGTTAAATCCCTGCCGGTAGGCCCCAGACCCTACGTGTGCAATTCTCAAAAGGGCGCTGAAAGTTTCCAGAATCTCGTCATTTTGTCTCAGGGACTGATCAATGGCCTGCTCATAATCCGCCATACATTTTGCACGATTACGGACTCCCTCCAGTCTCTGTCTCATACGCGAGAGAGGCGTCCTCAAATCGTGAGCCATGTCTATCGAAACCTGCCTTAACCCACCCATCAACTTTTCAATTTGATCCAGCATCAGATTGAGATGGCTGCTCAATCGATCAAATTCGTCGTTGGTCCCTTTGAGGGGAATACGACAGTCCAGGTGGCCGTTCATAATGTCTCCCACCGAGAGATTAATTTTTTCCACACGTCGCAGGGTAATGGCACTCACAATCGCACCGCAGACGAACCCCAGAGTGAGAATGGCCGCCAATAACCAACCAAAGGCTTGACGCAAAAATTCCTTGGCCTCTTGGAGGTCTTTTAAATCCTGGCCCACAGCCAAGTGTGCGCCGTCGGGCAAGGAAACAGCTTGCGCGCGGAGTTCGTGTGAAGCATTGTCAATCGGGGTAATTTTTGGAAGCAACTCCCTAAACCATTGACGGGCGTCAGCCCCTGGAGGCAAATTCTCAGCAATAGCGCTTCCATTGCCATCACGCAATAGGAGATAGGTCCCCGGCTCTACTAGATCAGGGTTCGAGGAGTTGAGGGATCCGGACTGATACTCGTCCGCAAGCATCTGAATCTGCCAGGTAATTTCTCCGTCAACCCGATCGAGTAAGTATCGAACAGCAATCCAGTATGAAATCACAAAGGTGGTAATAACAAAGACCGCGAAAAGGCAGGCTGTGAAAAGGGTTAATCGGAAACTGGCTGTGCGCAGGAGTTTACGCATCTGCGCTCATACGATAGCCCGTGCCACGAACGGTATGAATTAATTGTTGGGGAAAACCTTTATTAATTTTCATCCTTAAGCGGCTAATATGGGTGTCTACTACGCTGGTGCGAGGATCAAAATAAAAATCCCACACATACTCAAGAAGCATGGTCCGCGTGACAACCCGACCGGCATTTCGCATGAGATATTCAAGCAGGCGGAACTCGCGAGGCTGAAGATCAATGAGGTTCTCCCCCCTTCTCACTATCCGTGTGAGTAGATCCAACTCAAGGTTTCCAACACGTAATCGTGTCTCGACGGTTGATATGGGGGGGCGGCGACGAAGAGCTTCGACCCGGGCTTTTAATTCCGAAAAGGCGAAGGGCTTGGTAAGATAATCGTCGCCTCCGCTTCGGAGTCCTTCAACCCTATGGTTAATTTCGCCCAGTGCACTGAGAAAAAGAACAGGGGTCTTCACATTCGCCGACCGCAGTCCTTTTACCAAACTGAGCCCGTCAAGGGTGGGTAGCATACGGTCTACAATCAAGACTTCATAGGTTTCATCCATGGCCTTCATAAACCCTTCTTTTCCATCAATTGCGATGTCGACCACATATCCTTCCTCCGTAAGACCGGTGGCGATGTACGACGCTGATTCTTGATCGTCTTCCAGAAGGAGAATCTTCATATCACAGGGAAACCTTGATATTATGCGGGGATGATACCAATCTTAACACGCTGAACACCCCGTCTCACTCCTTGAAGTGCTAGCCAACATGCAGGAATGTAAGAGAACCAATGTACAAAAAACAGCCCGGGTCTTTTTCCCGGTTATTCTGTCAGATTAAACCAATCGAGTTTTCATCTTATTGAACCTTTCACCCCTACATATTCATGCTGATACAACCTCACCCATCTCTTATTCATAATAAAGGGATGCTTATTATTCCCGAATTTACCCGTCCCTCACAAGAGGAAGCCCTGATCTTCCCCCCGTTTTGTGGACAGGTTAGTTAAGAGTGTGTGCGATCTGTTCGGCATATATCCCAGGGGGCACCCCCTCAGTATGGGAATGACGCCGTTGTCGATGGTAGAACCGTTCAATTCAATATAGTCAAAGATGTCCGTTCGGGCTTCCGCTCGAGTCCGATAGCGGCGTGGGTAAACTCGCTCTCGCTTCAATAACCCAAAGAAACTTTCCGCCACTGCATTGTCATAGCAGTTCCCGACTCCACTCATACTGCTCACAATCCCATGCGTCTTCAAAAAGGTTTGAAACTCCTCGGCCGTAGACTGTGTCCCACGGTCTGAGTGCACTTATTGTATGAATCCGCGGCAAGACCACGGCGGCTGTGGTCGTCCGTTGCCCTCCTGCCATCTGCACGGCTTGGATGGCCAACTCGCGCCCAAGATTCGGGTGCATGGCCCAGCCAATCACCTGTCGGGAGAATAAATCAAGAACGACAGCGAGAGACAGTCAGCCTTCGGCTGTACGGATATAGGTGAGGTCGGTGACCCATTTGGTATGAGAGGTCTCCGCTCCAAGTCACGGGCCAAATGATTCGTCACGTCCTGAGGACGGGCACCAGACTTTCGGCGTCGTCAACGTGTCCGCGATGAAATCCCTTGAAGGCCCTCCCGTTTCATCAGTCGGGCGACTCGATGTTGGCCGCAATGGTGTCCCCGTGTCCGCCACTCCTGCCAGATCTACGGGCTGCCATAGACTCCGTCATGTTCGGAATAGATGGCATGGATCTCCCGCACCACGTGTGCATTCGCCTGGGCCCGTGGGTAGTCCACGCCGTTGTCGCGCATAGTAGCCACTGGGCGACACTCGTAGGAGCCGACCCATCATCCGTATTGGAAAGTGCTTGCAACAGCGTTGAATCATGACATATCTCGCATCGCGTCCTTGGCAAAGAACGCCGCCGCGTCTGTTAAAAAAATCCCGTTCTCGCTTCACACGGGCTAAATTTCGGTTGGGCCAGGTTTCACGTTCTTGGGGACTTTGAAGAATTGCGGGACGCTCTTTACAGGTTGGCGATTCTATTCGGTGATGAAATCACCTATCTAAATGAATGCGGTCCAGATCTTTCGTTGTTGGTAGTAGGGGAAAGGTGAATTAGTAATAGTTGAGAGGGTTTGAGCTCTGTCACCATTTTTCGGGAGAATCTCTACCTTACGAGAAGAGCTGGGAGGGAAGGGTCAGATTGAGTTTAAATTTGGACGTGGGATTCACCCCATCTTGGCGGATGTATTCAATCCCGCCTGAGAGACCAATCACAATGACTTCTTGTACGCCGGATTGGAGATAGCCTTGGATCTTATGGTTCATTTCTGGTTGGCGGTTGCCTGGCGAGAGGACTTCGACCACGATGTCGGGGGCTTGGAGTAAATCTTGTTTGGTGGTGGCTTCATCCCATTGGGCTTTTGGCATCCAAACCACATCGGGCACACGAACTCCGGCGGAAGCGGTGAGGATCGCCGCTTCAACGACCGCTTCACCTCCCAGTTGAGAACGCAGTTGAAAGGCAATTTCGGTACAGAGTCGTTGATGACGGTTCGTCGGTTTTGGACTCAAGACGAGTTCTCCGTATTCCGTCAATTCATAATAATCCGGGGACTGCTCGTCTTGGGCAAGCTCGGCCCACCATTGGGTTAACTCTTCAGAGGAGACAAGGGTGTTGGTATCCATCTTGTTCATCATTCTAGGAAGCTCTTCCTATCCTGTCAATGCACCTAACATTTGAAAGATAAAGGAAAAACTCCAATGACTCCGTACCAGGCATGTAAGGTATGACCGGGGCCAAAAGAGGAAATATTTCGCGATTATCTACTTGAAGCAGGTAGTAGAAATATGTAAAATTTACGCATGGAGGGAAGGTGGAAAAAAAATTTCAAGAGATTTTGGGAAGCCGTATGTACTGTCGATACTTTTGGAGCAGTTTTGGAGTGGTTTGGCTGGAAAGGGGTTTTACTGGCAATGCTAGTTTCTTGGGCCACAGGCATTGCCTCAATGTTTCATGGGCAGCCTTTGTGGGTAGTTATATTATCAACGCTTGGTGCGCTCGTTTCTGTCCTATTGATATTAAATTTTTCATTGAATATTTATATAAAATATAAAATTCCTCCACCACAAAACCAAAATCCATCATCACAAGTAACAGATCTACCCAGCCTTAATGACATTAAGCTTTCAACTGAATCACCGCTATCCATTTTGACGGTGGAAAACTCAAGAGCCATTTATTTTATTATTGAAAGGTTTGTTCTGACCAATACATCGAATAGCGATGCATTTAGTTTGGATATGCACTTATTGATTCATGGGACAAGGAAGATACAGCCACTCCAACACCCACTTGAAAAGTGGGAGAACTTGCAGGCCCTAGACGAAGCAATAAAAGTGAATTTTTTATCATTCCCCTTAAGGATGCAGCCAAAATCAGTTTTATGTGGATATATCGCCTTTCGCTTTCAAGACAAGCAAGATTTCATGGAATCCATGTTTAGTGATACACCAGGAACTTTCACTACTGCAGCTATGAAGGTTTTTAGTGCTAGACTTATCTTGTCGGATTTAGAGGCAGAGCAACATGAACAGGTTGGATTTATCTCTTCTAATTTAGTTGCTGGATTTACAACAACAATGTCAAACGAAAGTTCCATGCCATCATTTTTGAGATTATCCCAAAATCCGATTGAAATAAAAAGACTACCCTAACTGGCAATGAGGGTATTATATTCTATCTTCTTCGACTCAAGCAGCTTCTTAAGAGTATCCCGAAATAGAAATTTGTTCTCGCGGTTATTGATGCGCCATTCCAGTTCATCCAGATAGGCATCCAGATGTTTCTTGCTGATTTTATGATAAGTTCCCATGACTGAACGCTTTAAGAGGCTCCACACGTTTTCAATGCCATTGGTATGAATATCGCCAGCCTTCACCCATTCTTTCGCTTTATGGTTCACCGTCTCATGCTTAGTATCTTCGTCGGCAATTCCAACGTAAGCCGGATTTTCATCCGTGATGATGATTTCTGTCTCAGGTTCAGCGTGATCCTTAATAAATTTGTGCAGGGTTTTTCGGTCGGCATTTTCAATCTTTTGCATCCGAACTTTGCCATTCCGTTGAACACTGCCAACCACTAAGGACTTATTCTTTTTATAATTACCCACCCCCTGACCATGACCTTTCAATTTGCCGCCCACCCAGGTTTCATCAACTTCAACGATCCCATCGAGCATTTCGGCATTCAATTCGGCCATGGCTGCCCTGATCCGATGGCACAGATACCAGGCAGTCTTATAGGAGACATTCAAAATCCGCTTCACCTGGTTAGCCGAAATACCTTTCTTGGATTCGATCATCATATACACCACCGCAAACCATTTATTCAGTGGCAAATGGGAGTCATGGAAAATGGTGCCAGCAGTGACAGAGAAGCGATTCCGGCAGGCGTTACAGTCAAATTGATTACGGGCATAAATTCGGCTAATACTGAAGGACTGGCATTTCGGGCATTGCACCCCGTTCGGCCAGCGGATATCTTCTAAGACTTCCAGACATTTTTCATGAGAATGGTACGCACTCATCATGGTAATGAGATCAAGCTTTGGTGAATTGAGAGGCATACTATGACTCCTAAAAAGAAACCTTCTGACATGACCACAAAAGAGATTGCCAAAAAGATCTTTCCGCCTGAAGTGAGGAAAGAGCTTGAGCGTGTGGCCCATGAGAAGGATGAAAAGGATAAGAAGAAAAAGAAGAAATAATCATCATGAAGTCATATTAGCAAATACCCTAGCGTGCGTCAAGTATATAATCGCCAAATATTTACTGCTGAGTTTTGAGGACGATGAAGAAGGCGCGGGCTTTGCGGATGATACGCAGGAGGACGGTTTGGCCGGGTTTTACTTTTTCTAAAACCTCTGAAAATTGTGCGACGTTTCGGACCGGTTGACGATTAACCTCGGTGATGAAATCGCCTTCTTGAATGCCTTCGGAATGGGCGAGGCCGCCGCGTTCGACTTTTGAGACGAGAACACCTTTCGATTCTTTGAGTTCAAATTCTTCAGCCAACGCAGCCGTGAGGGCTTGCACGTCGAGCCCTAATTTCACTTCTGATTTTTGGTAGGGGAGTGAGGCCAGGCTGGTTTTCTCCGGCCGTTCGGCCATGGGGACATGGTACATCATTTCTTTGCCGTCACGGAGAACGAGAATTTCAGCTTTCTCTCCTGGACCGACCTGAGCGACAAGCCGGGAAAGCTGGTTGGGTGAATTAACCGGCTGGCCCTCTACCATAAGAATAATATCGCCTGGTTTAATGCCGGCGGCAAAGGCCGGATCGTCTTCATAAACCTCATTAATGAGGACGCCTTGTCCTTCTTTAATGCCGAATTGTTTGGAGAGTTCTTCGGTTAACCCTTGAATCCCTACGCCTAGCCAGCCTCGAACCACACGACCTTGTGAGACCAATTGATCAACCACACGGGAGACCATGTCTGCGGGAATGGAAAAGCCAATGCCTTGGGCCATATGAATGATGGCCGTATTGATGCCGATGACTTCGCCTCGAAGATTGAATAATGGCCCTCCGGAATTCCCGGGATTAATAGCGGCATCGGTCTGAATAAAATTTTCATATTTCGATAAATTTAAACGTTCCCTTCCAATTCCACTAATCACCCCCAAGGTGACCGTTCGATCCAAGCCCATGGGATTACCCACAGCCAGGACCCATTGCCCGACTTTTAAGGCTGAAGAATTTCCGAACTCTGCGGCAGGCAGATTTCGATCCGTTTCGATTTTCAGGACGGCAATGTCGGTTTCTTTGTCCCGACCGATGATTCGGGCAATTTGGTGGGTTTTGTCCGACAGCCGCACTTCAGCCTCTGTCGTATCTTCACCCACCACATGATTATTGGTCACAATGATGCCATCTTCGCGAACGATGACACCTGAGCCACTTCCCTGGGTATACGAACCTCTTCGTTTAAACCCATCAGACGAAGTGATTTCTCGAATCGGGGTAATATTCACCACCATTGGCATGACGCGTTCAGCCAAACTGGTAATCGTGAATTGAATGTCTTCGAGAGCCTGGAGTCCGCGAGTTTCTTGATCTACAAGAGTCTTTGCCGCAGAAAATGTTCCACTACCACAGATATAAACTACTGAAAATACGAGCAATATTATTGAGATACGCATGTATAACTTTAGATATTATTACGTCGCATAATAAATATTATGTCAACTAGAAAATAGTCTCATTTTTGTTTCAGTCCCCTTCAGGAGCCGAGAAATATTCTCTATATGCCCATACACGATTAAACCCAGAATCGCTAAGGAAAAGAAAGTGAGGGGCACGTCTCCGGCCAAAAAATACGCCAGAATAGGAAAGGATATAAAGGAGGCCAGTGCTCCACCTGAAGAATACCCGAAACTAATCACCGTTCCAATCCAAATTCCAAACAAGCACACGCCAAGAAAGGGCTCAAAACCCAAAACCGAACCAAGGGCTGTGGCGACGCCTTTCCCTCCCTTAAACCGCAAAAAAATTGAGAAGACATGCCCAACCACGACCGATAACCCGATAAAAAGCACCCAAGGACGTGGAGCCCCAAAACTTTGAGCCAGAACTGCTGCCAGCACACCTTTTCCAATATCTCCAAGTAACGTCAATATTCCAGCTTTTTTTCCCGAAACCCGCAATACGTTGGTAAACCCGATATTTTTGCTCCCTGATGTACGCGGATCTATCTCTCCTAATGCTTTAGCAACAATAACACCAAATGGAATGGACCCCAAAAGGTAGGCTCCCACAGCTGCTAACGCATAGCTCAGCATTCCTTGGGCTCCGGAGTATGGCTTACCAGTATTGCGGGCTTAATTTTGTAAAAATTTGAACGAGGTATCGCCAGCCTGAAACCAGCGAAAACACAAGTGCGACATACAGAAGGAGAACGCCAACGAGAGAAAGGAAGACTGCGGCCTCTACCCAGGCGCCTTGAAAAATCAAACAGAGAATGCCTCCAATTTGACCGACTACTTTGAATTTTCCCAGCGAATCGGCTGGGACAATTAAACCCTCTTTCGCCGCAACGGCTCTTGCCCCGGTGACGATTAATTCACGAGCAATCATGACTATAGCCAACCACACCGCTATCTGTTGGGCTTGAACCAGAAGAATCAGGCCAGAGGCCACCAGCAATTTATCCGCAACGGGATCAAGCAACTTCCCAAGGTTGGTGATTTGGCCCCTTCGACGAGCTAAGTAGCCATCCAAAAAATCTGTAAAGGCGGCCCCCGAGAAAACCAGTCCAGCCCAGAGCGCGCGCTCCGGAGTTGGTTCCAGGTAGAGCCAAACAAAAACTGGAATTAAGAAGATCCGCAGAAGGGTAAGGGAATTGGGAAGATTCAGGCTTGACTCCCCTCTTGCTAGATTTGAGTGGCCGGCTTCTGTCTTGAGGACATCTGTGGAATTCATATTTTCTTAAATTTAAAGTAAAACATCATGTTAGCGGCTGTGAATTTCCCTTCCCTGAAACTTGCCAAATCGCTTGAAGTTGGGCAAGCAAGCTCTTCAATTCTTTCACCCGTACCATATTGGGGCCATCAGAGAGCGCGTCCTCTGGATTAGGATGCACTTCCATAAAAAACCCATCACACCCGACGGCTGCCGCAGACCTCGCCAATGGAGCGACAAATTCACGTTGGCCTGAGGAACAGGTCCCTCCCCCTCCAGGTAATTGCACGCTATGAGTGGCATCGAAAATGACGGGATAACCGAGCGCCCGCATCACCGGCAAGGACCGCATATCCACAACCAGGTTTTGATAGCCAAAGCTCGAACCTCGCTCGGTTAAGCAGATCTTAGTGGTGCCGGCCTCTTCAAGTTTTTTGACCACATTACTCATATCCCAGGGAGATAAAAATTGCCCTTTCTTCACATTCACCACACGCCCGGATTGAGCGGCCGCACACAGGAGGTCGGTTTGCCGACAGAGAAACGCTGGGATTTGCAAAATATCCACGACCTCGGCAACCAGGTCAACATCATGAACTTCATGAATATCTGTCAGCACCGGGACACCGACTTCTTCTTTGACCTTTCGGAGAATTTTCAAACCAGCGGCAAGCCCTAAGCCTCGAAACGACGAGATCGAGGTTCGGTTGGCCTTATCATAGGACGACTTGAAAATGTAGGGGATGTGTAATTCCTGTGCGATTTTGGCAATCGCTGTGGCAGTTTCCAGGACGATGGCTTCACTTTCAATCACGCAAGGACCCGCAATTAAAATATGCGGAGAATCCCCGCCTACCCTTAATGGGCCGATTTGTACTTCAGTTGGTGGAGTCATCAGCAATCCGGTCTATTAGGTACCGAATTTTCGTTGAAGCGCAGCCCCGATAAAGGCGGTAAATAAGGGATGTGGAGAACAAAGCCGCGAGTGAAATTCAGGATGAAATTGCGTGCCGACAAACCAAGGGTGTCCCTGGAATTCGATAATTTCTACCAATTTTCCATCAGGTGATGTCCCACTAATGATAAGGCCTTTTGAGGTTAAAGCCTCGCGATAATCGTTATTGAATTCATACCGATGGCGGTGCCGTTCTTGGATATCCGATTGTTTATAGGCATTCGATGCCAAGGTGCCCGGGATCAGTTTGCATGGGTAGGCTCCTAAGCGCATCGTACCGCCCTTGTCCTGAATAGATCGTTGTTCAGGCAATAAAGCAATGACGGCATGAGGGGTTTCGGCATGAAATTCTGAACTATTGGCTTTTGCGAGCCCGGCAAGATTGCGGGCAATTTCAATAACCGCACATTGCATGCCCAGGCAAATTCCTAAAAAGGGAATATTTTTTTCTCGGACATGACGGATGGTATCAACCTTTCCTTCAATCCCTCGGATGCCAAATCCCCCAGGGATCAATACTCCATCCACATCAGCAAGGAGTCGTTCCGTCCCATTTTTTTCAATTTCTCCGGATTCCACCCATTGAATCTTGATGCTGGTCTCATCCCGCAATCCACCATGGACCAGGGCTTCAGATAAACTTTTGTAGCATTCGCGCGATTCGACATATTTGCCAACTAAGGCAATCGTAACCTCGTGTCGAGGTCTCTTGATTTTCTGCACTAATTCATCCCAATCCCGAAGATTGGGAGGGCCGGTTTCTAATCGCAGATAACGAACAATGAGTTCATCCAGACCTTCTTTCCGTAAGACTATTGGTACTTCATAGATCGACTCCACATCCTTCGCGGTTATGACCGAGTCTTTCTCGACATTACAAAACAATGCCATTTTGTCTTTCACGTTCGGTGGAAGATACCTGTCCGTTCGACAGAGAAGAATATTGGGTTGAATCCCTATTTCTCGTAATTTATTGACGGAATGTTGTGTCGGTTTGGTTTTGAGTTCCCCTGCCGTGGGAATGTAGGGCACGAGGGTCAAATGGATATAGAGAACGTTTTCCCGCCCAACGTCATAGGGCATTTGACGAATCGCCTCCAAAAACGGGAGGCTTTCGATGTCACCGACTGTGCCACCAATTTCGACGATGACGACATCGACATTATGAGCGACGCTCATAATTCTTTCCTTAATGGCATCGGTAATATGGGGGACCACTTGCACGGTGGCCCCAAGATATTCCCCTCTGCGTTCTTTTTGAATCACCGATTCATAGATCCGTCCTGTCGTACAATTATTTTCGCGGCTTAATTGTACAGTGGTAAATCGTTCGTAATGTCCGAGATCCAAGTCGGTTTCGGCTCCGTCATCGGTGACATAGACTTCACCATGTTGATAGGGATTCATGGTGCCGGGATCCACGTTGATATACGGATCGAGCTTCAAGAACGTGATCGTCATCCCCCGGCTTTCCAATAAATGCCCTATGGCCGCCGATGACAGCCCTTTCCCAAGAGATGAAACAACCCCGCCTGTGATGAAAATAAATTTACTCATCGTTCGGACATTGGATGGTATTGGTAAGAACGAATGCGTGTATCCCCTGACTTCACCATATTTTTCTCCCTCATTTCAAGTCTCTGTCGTCGCCCCCAAAAGATGCTGCATGAAACCATCTATTTCTTTAAGAAAACGGATTCAGCCATGACCAGATCTTCGGGAGTATCAATGCGAAGGGACTCATGTTTTGTCTTCCATACCATAATTGGAAGCCCAAATTCTAAAGCTCGAAGTTGCTCTAATTTTTCAGCTTCTTCAAGGAGCCCGCTGGGCAGTTCACTGAATTGTTGCAAAGCTGGCTTGGTAAAAATATAGATTCCCAAATGAGTCCAAGTGGCATCTTCGGTTCCAGCAGGAATCCCATCTCGCCAACATGGGACCGGGCTACGTGAAAAATAAAGTGCCCGGCCCTGACGATCCGTCACGACTTTGACGATTGAGGGATTTTCTCTATTATCTCCCGGCAGGAGTTTCCTTTTTAAGGTACCGATTCCCGCACCCGACTGTACAAATGGCTGAATAAGATCACTCAATAAACCAGGGTGAAGAAGGACTTCATCAGCCTGTAAATTTACAACCACATCGTAAGTCAATTGGGACGCCACTTTTGCCACTCGGTCTGTTCCGGTCCGACATGGCTCCGTCACCAGGCAGACTTCTCCTCCAAAGTCTTTAACCGTGTGAAGGATAGCATCGTGATCCGTCACAACCATAATTTGCCCGACTTGGGGCACCTGTTGCGCGGCCTCATACACATGCTGAATCAATGGCTTCCCTGCCAACAGGGCCAGCGGTTTTCCGGGAAATCTGGATGAGCCCTGGCGGGCTGGAATGCACACACTCACAGCGGAATCAGGAGATGTCATATGTCAACACTTGTTGAAGTTGAGATCGGGTGACGGTGGCGGTTCCAACCATGCCCACCACAATACCTGCAGCGTGGTTGGCGAGCACGGCCGCATCAGCAATGGACGCTTTCGCACTTAAGGCTAAGGCGAGAGTGCTCACCACGGTATCGCCTGCTCCCGTGACATCATACACTTGACGAGCGACGGCGGGAATGGTCCACGATCGACCATTCCGCTCAAAAATACTCATGCCCTCTTCTCCTCTTGTGACAACCACAGCTTGGCATCCCAAACGTTGTTGAAGCGCATGGCCAATCTGTTGAATGGGAATATTTTGAGTAGGAAGATATCCCGCCCCCTGCTTGGCTTCGAGGTAATTAGGGGTGATCACGGTCACGCCATTATAATACGGCATGTGCTCGACTTTAGGATCAACAATAATCGGCACGTCATATTGATTGGCCAAGGTTCGGACTTGAGTCATGAGTTCTTCCGTAATGAGACCTTTGGCATAGTCTGAAATCACAATGCAGGAAAGGTCGGCCATTCGCCTGGCAACATGTTTCACAATTTTTCGTTCAATGGATTTTGAAACATGATCCCGTTCTTCGACATCATATCGAACAATTTGTTGATTGTGGGCGATGACTCTGGTTTTTTTTATGGTCGGACGGCTGGGGTCAACAAAAATTCCAGGAGCAGACTTTGATGCCCGGCGAATCTCTTTCACCATCTGCTTCCCATATGAATCATGACCAATAACACCACAGAGTTCGACCTGACCACCTAGAGTGACGATATTATGATAGACATTGGCCGCTCCCCCCATCCGATAGGATTCGGAATTCACATGCACCACCGGTACCGGGGCTTCTGGTGAGACACGAGTCACGGTCCCCCAAATATAATGATCAAGAATGAGATCCCCAAGAACTAAAATTTTGGTGTCAGAGAAGCGGCGAAGATAGGTCTTCAGTTGTCGAGAGGGAATCGATGGAACAGGCGATGAGGATTTCATTGGAGCGAACGATGCAGAAAAAGAATGGCCAGATGCGCACTCAAGCAAGGCTTATTCAATACTTTTCCCAATTCGATTCCAACGGACCCATTCCGTCCACGATCCTTGTCCGTTCCATGACCAGTACACCAAGAAGGCTCGGCCTTTTATTTTGTGCATTTTCACAAATCCCCAAAATCGGCTATCCAAACTTTGATCCCGATTATCCCCCATGACGAAATAGGAGTCAGATGGGACAGTGATCGGACCGAAATTATCCCTGGGATTGATGCGGCCATCAATAATTCCCGGGTCGACTCGTTGGGTGAAGTCTTTATCCATGAACGTTTCGCCATTGATCATAATATTTTTATTGTGAAGTTCAATCACATCACCGGGGGTTCCAATCACGCGTTTTATGAAATCCTTATTTTCATCTTCAGGAAAGCGGAACACGATAACATGCCCCCGTTGGGGAGGGTCAAAATCCATGACGGTCGTGGAGGAATAACAAGTCAGCGGCGGGAAGGCCATTTGGAATTCACAGTCTTTCGGCAATTGAATGCCATACGCTAATTTGGAAACCAGGATATGATCTCCAATGAGTAGCGTGGGAATCATGGATCCTGAGGGAATTTTAAAGGCCTGAACCACAAAGACGCGGATGGTCAGGGCTAAGATAATGGCGATAATGAGGGCTTCCGCATATTCCCTGAAAATAGATTTGGCCGCCGGAGCATGCTCTAGCCTATTCGAAGGCTCCGTGGAGGTTTTCTCCAGATTCGTCTCTGAACGTTCTGTGGGCTGAGGCTCTTGATGTGGCATCGGTCGATTAACTCGGATCCGTTTTGAGAATAGCCAGAAACGCTTCTTGAGGGACCTCCACTCGACCGATTTGTTTCATACGCTTTTTCCCTTCTTTTTGTTTCTCCCAAAGTTTCCGTTTTCGGGAAATATCCCCACCATAGCATTTGGCCGTCACATTTTTCTTGATGGCTCCAATCGTTTCTCTGGCAATGACCCGCTTTCCAATCGCAGCTTGTATGGCAATTTCAAACATTTGTTTGGGAATCAGCTCTTTCATTTTTTCAGCCAACTGTCGTCCTCGACTGGTGACTTTGTCTTTATGAGCAATGATGGACAAGGCATCGACCGTCTCTCCATTGAGTAACAAATCAAGTTTTTCTAAATCCGACTTACGATAACCGATTAATTCATAGTCTAAGGACGCGTAACCTTGGGTTCGTGATTTCAAACGATCATAAAAGTCTAACACAATTTCATTTAAAGGGAGCTCATAGATCAACATCGCCCGAGTCGGATCCAGATAGTTCAGGCCAACCTGAATGCCGCGGCGGTCCTGACACAGCTGGAGGATATTGCCGATATACCGTTCCGGGACAATAATGGTGGCCTTAATAAAGGGTTCTTCAATATGTTCGATTTGTGAAGGATCGGGGAGCTTAGAGGGGTTATCGATATCAATAATTTCCCCGGTCGTGGAATACACACGATAGACCACTGTTGGCGCGGTACTAATGAGATCAAGAGCATATTCTCTCTCCAACCGTTCTCGAATAATTTCCATATGGAGTAAACCCAAAAATCCGCAACGAAAACCAAAGCCTAACGCGAGGGATGTTTCGGGTTCATAGCCAAAGGAAGAATCATTGAGTTGTAATTTTTCCAATGAGTCTCGAAGATCTTCGTATTTTGACGTGTCGGTGGTGTAGAGCCCGCAAAAGACCACCGGCTGTACATCGCGATAGCCAGGCAACGCTTTCAACGTGGGTCGTTTGCTATCCGTAATGGTATCTCCTATCTTCGTGTCGGAGAGTTCCTTCATGCCGGCACAAATATATCCCACCTCACCTGGGCCGAGTTGTGGGACTTTGGTTCGTTTTGGCAAGAACATGCCCACTTCTAAGACTTCAAAGTCTTGTCCAGACGACATCATTTTGATCATCATATTCGGGCGAATCGTGCCATCGATAATCCGCAAGAGCACAATGGCTCCCTGATAATTGTCAAACCATGAGTCAAAAATTAAGGCCTTCAATGGCGCATCAGGGGACCCTTGCGGAGCGGGAATAATAGTCGCAACACCTTCAAGGACCTCTTGCACTCCCCGCCCGTCCTTCGCACTAACCAGGAATGCTTCATGCTCGGTGAGGCCTAACACATCACGAATTTGCGTTTTTACGCCTTCGACATCTGCGCTGGCCAAATCAATTTTATTAATAACGGGGATGATGACTAAATCATTCGCGATGGCTAAATAGGCATTGGCAATGGTTTGAGCTTCAACGCCTTGGGTGGCATCAACCAAGAGCAACGCGCCTTCACAGGCGGCTAGACTCCGCGAGACCTCATAGGCAAAATCGACATGTCCGGGCGTATCGATCAGATTATAGAGGTACTTCTCCCCTTTCGAAGTTTGAAATTGAGTGGTCACCGCATGCGCTTTTATGGTAATTCCCCGTTCACGCTCCAAATCCATGTCATCAAGATACTGCGCGCGAAATTCACGAGAGGAGACCGCACCGGTCATTTCCAAAAATCGATCCGCTAGAGTCGATTTTCCGTGGTCGATGTGCGCGATAATGGAGAAATTTCGTATGTGGGTTTGCGGGAAGGTCTTACGCATTCGAAGTGTCCGTGATTGTAGTGAGGCCCTAAAAGGTTGTCAAAATTAAATGTGTTTCACTAGAGGGATCTAAAGGCCATGCCAAAAAAATCAACCCCGTCCTTCAAACTATTACGACAGGACGCGCGTACATATGTGTGGCATCCCTTTACCCAGATGCAGGAATGGGAACAGCAGGAACCCCTTATAATCAATCGCGGGAAGGGCACATTTCTGTATGATGTCGACGGGAATGCCTATTTGGATGGAACCTCATCCATTTGGGTCAACCTTCATGGCCATCGACATCCTGCCATTGATGAAGCCATTCGCCACCAGCTCACGAATATTGCCCATACCACGCTGCTGGGCTTATCCCATCCTCCAGCCATTCAATTGGCAAAAGCCCTCGTTCGCCTAGCTCCGAAGGGCCTCCAAAAAGTCTTTTTTTCGGATAATGGGTCAACGGCTGTCGAGATCGCCCTCAAAATGGCCATACAATACTGGCAACAATGCCCATGTCCCCAACCACGAAAAACTCAGTTCGTCCATCTCGGATTAGCCTATCATGGAGACACGGTCGGGGGTATGAGCTTGAGTGGTATCGAGTTGTTTCAAAAGCCATTTTCTTCTTTACTCTTCCCTGGGCGGCACCATGTGGAAGCTCCCTACTGCTACCGTTGTCCACTTGACTTGAAATTTCCACAATGCCAATTGGCTTGTAGTGATCCCCTTGAAACTCTTCTTCAAGAAAAACATGAAGAAATCGCCGGAGTCATTGTCGAACCAATGGTCCAAGGCGTGGCGGGGCTTATTCCATCTCCTCCTGGCTATCTTCGACGCCTCCAAGAACTTTGTCGGCAGTATCAGGTCTTGTTCATTGCCGATGAAGTGGCCACTGGATTTGGTCGAACCGGTCGCATGTTTGCGTGCGAACATGAATCGGTCAATCCGGATATTATGGCAATTGCCAAAGGCATGACCGCGGGCTACCTTCCATTGGCAGCCACGATGACCACCGAAGAAATTTATTCGGCCTTTTTGGGAGCGCCACATGAAGGCAAAGCATTTTTTCACGGCCATAGTTACACGGGTAATCCCTTGGGATGTGCTGCGGCCTTAGCGAATCTCTCCATTTTTAAAACCGAACGAACTTTAACTAACGTGCAACGTCGCTCGCCCAGGTTATCTGTTTTCCTGAACACACTTGCTCACGAACCATGGGTTGGAGATATCCGACAGTGCGGGTATATGGTGGGCATTGAGTTAGTTCAAAGCCAACAAACCAAAGAACCGTTCCCCCCGATCGATCGTATCGGCCATCGGGTGACCCTGGCCGCCAGAGCCCTAGGCCTTCTCATTCGACCGATTGGCAATACCATCATCCTGATGCCTCCTCTATCGGCAACATTGCAAGAATTAAAGCAAATGGTCGCCATCATCAAAGTTGCAATTTCTATTGTTCGTGCATCGACAAACAGGGAACAGCAATCCTCAAGAAAAGGCCTAACCAGGACTTTACCTTCCTACAAAGGTCAAAAGTTTACGCGTTAGATTAATTCTACCTTTTGGCCTACCCGCAATCCGCAACGGTCGGCTGCCCGGCCTTGCTTGATAAATATTTCAAGGTGTCCATTACTATTGATTATCAATTCTGGAAGCCCTGTCGAGCCTTCTCCATAATAACGTTTCACCCCTTTCACCGTCATCTCTCCTACGGCAAGACCTGTCCATTCTTTTTTCGTGACTGATCGAAATGTCTCCATCTCCGTGGAGGTAATGTTAGTGATGACGTTTCCAAAGTGATCAATATACATAATGCACCCCTGAAGGACCTGGTTGTTCATTTGTGCAGGGGCCTCCGGAAGAATCACGTAATCGGAAATCAACCGCCCATACGAACCGGGACTTTGCCCCTTCGTGAGCCAGGCGGCAGATGGCGCAAACACATCTCGCCCGTCAAAGGTTGTTCCAGCTGAATCTAATCGGTACTGCTTATTCTCAATGGCACGGACTTCTACCGATGCCTCATTTTTAAAGATATGGCTCAAGACCCCGTTGTCCGGGGCCAGAAAGAAATATCGCGAAGTTGAAACAAGTATCGCCCGACGATCACTGCCGACATCCGGATCAACGACGACCACATGGACCGTTCCATCCGGATAATATTCATAACAAGATTTGAGAAAAAATGCGGCTTGTTCAATGCCATGAGGTGGAATGCGATGACTGAGGTCGACGATTCGGATTTGGGGATTAATTCCCAACAGAACACCTTTCATGCTGGGAACAAAATAGTCGGTATCTCCAAAATCAGTCAGGAGCGTGACCAATGAAATGGCTGATGGCATCATAAAGGATCCTCGAAACATATAGATTGAATTTCATATTCAATCATCCCGGCTGGTCGATGTACTTCCACAATATCGCCAACCCGGTGCCCAATGAGCGCTCGCCCAATGGGAGATTGAACGGAAATCGACCCATTTTTGATATCGGCCTCATCCTCTCCGACTAGGGTGTACTTTTTTTCTTCTTGCGTTTCCATATTGAGCAGGGCCACCGTCACTCCAAAAACTACCGCTTCACTTGTTCCACTCGAAATTTCGACGACTTGCGCGCTCCCAAGCTTGTATTCCAATTCACCCATGCGGGTGTCGATAAATTGTTGGTGCTCTTTCGCCGCTTTATACTCGGCATTTTCTTTTAAGTCGCCGTGTTCGCGTGCTTCAGTAATCGCTTGGATCACTTTTGGCCGTTCATCCCGTCGCAGACGTGTTAGTTCGGCCTGTAGTGCTTCATACCCTTTTTTTGTCATAGGAACTTTCATAATCCGACACTCCACACAGTTGTCAATAATGTAATATGAGCGAAAAAATCATCTTTCAAACAATTTTCAGGTAGGACGATGATGGTACTCTTGCAAACTTTTCACACTCAGAGCTGTTTTTTTCATCGCGTCAATGCCGAACACTGCCGCCTGCGCTCCTTGCATGGTCGTAAAATAAGGAATGCCTCCAAACACCGCTGCCGTCCGAATCGACGCCGAATCTTCCTGGGAGGCTTTATCGCCAACCGTATTCATCACCATGGCCAAATCTTTATTTTTAATCAAATCCCCAATATGGGGACGTCCTTCTTTGACCTTGTTCACTGCCTGAACCATCACGCCATGTTGTTGAAAGAAGTCAGCGGTCCCCTTCGTCGCTTTAATAGAAAAACCTAAACGAGACAGTTGCCTGGCAATCTCAAGAGCAGCGGGCTTATCCCCATCTTTTACACTGATAAGTGCCGCCCCGCACAATGGCATCGCCATTCCCGTCGCGGCTTGTGACTTGGCAAATGCCCATCCGAAACTTTGATCGATTCCCATAACTTCTCCGGTCGAGCGCATTTCTGGACCGAGCAACACATCGGAAACTCCAAGTTTCGTGAACGGAAATACGGCCTCTTTTATGGCGATGTGGAAACATTCAGGGACATGAAGAAAATTCAAATCTCGCAAGGTCCGCCCCACCATGACTTTCATCGCTAACTTGGCTAACGGTATGCCAATGGCCTTGCTTACAAATGGTACAGTTCGAGAAGCACGAGGATTCACTTCTAAGATATAGACCTGATCGTCTTTTACGGCATATTGAATATTCATGAGACCAAGAACCTGAAGTTCTCTGGCCAAGATGATGGTTTGGGTCGTGATGACTTGAATAATTTTTTCGGAAAGGCTATGCGGGGGCAACGAACAGGCCGAGTCGCCCGAATGAATGCCGGCCATTTCTACGTGCTCCATAATTCCTGCCACGACGACATCATTGCCATCTGAAATCGCATCGACGTCAACCTCGGTTGCATCTTCCAAATAATCATCGACCAATAAGGGGTGAGATCCCAAATCTAAAGCCGTTTTCTGAAGATAGAGATCTAAAGAATCGGCATCATAAATAATTTGCATGGCACGTCCACCCAAGACATAGGACGGGCGGACCATGACAGGATAACCAATATTCACGGCTATCAGGTGCGCTTCATGTGAAGAACGGGCCGTCCCGTTTTGGGGTTGCAGCAAGCCCAGCCCAGTCAACATATCACTGAATCGTTTTCGATCTTCCGCACGGTCGATGGCATCAGGTTGGGTTCCAATAATCCGGACATCTTCCTGTGCCAGAGGGACAGCCAATTTGAGGGGCGTTTGCCCGCCAAATTGCACCACAACCCCGTCAGGCCGTTCAGTATGAATTATTCGTAAGACATCTTCTTTGGTCAAGGGCTCAAAGTATAAGCGATCGGAAATATCATAATCCGTGCTCACCGTTTCGGGATTACAATTGACCATAATGGTCTCGATTCCTTCTTCTCGCAACGCCATGGCGGCATGGACACAACAATAATCAAATTCAATGCCTTGCCCAATTCGATTAGGTCCCCCACCTAAGATCATAATTTTTCTTTGTTGGGTTGGATGGGCTTCGCAGCTTGATCCTGCTGAAGAATATAAATAGGGCGTGTGAGCTTCAAACTCCCCTCCACAAGTATCGACTCGTTTAAACACGGTGACGGGATTCCCGTGTTGACTCTGTCGCACCTGGCGAATCCAATCCTCATGACGTCCAATCAATTGCGCCAGTCGTTGATCGGCAAAGCCAAGTTTTTTGGCCTCCAGGAGCAGCGCGACGACAGCTTCAGGTACCCCAATCTGGTGTTCTGCATTCGATCCGCTTCCAAGTTGGGCCTGACACGTGCACACCCATTGGCCTTCAAATCGTACGATTTGCTGAATTTCATCTAAAAACCAGGGGTCAATCTTTGTTTGTTGATGGACCTCCTCTATAGACATCCCAAGTCTAAACGCATCGGCCACGTGCCACAGTCGATCGGCTGTTGGCATTCGAAGCGCGACTTGAATCGTGTTCAAGATCGGATTCGTGCCGGATGGCGCTTCTTGCTTACCATCCAATCCATGTAAGGACACTAAACCATAGCGATCTGTTTCAAGAGACCGAACAGCCTTTTGGAGGGCTTCCTTAAACGTACCACCTAAGGCCATGGCTTCTCCCACGGATTTCATATGAGTGGTGAGTGTAGGATCGATGCCGACAAATTTCTCAAAGGTAAACCGTGGAATTTTCACGACGACATAATCAATGGTGGGTTCAAAGCAAGCTTTCGTGACTTGGGTAATGTCATTGGGAATTTCATCCAGGGTATACCCTACAGCCAATTTTGCCGCAATTTTGGCAATAGGAAAGCCTGTCGCCTTCGACGCTAATGCGGAGCTTCGGGACACACGCGGATTCATTTCAATAACGATAAGTTCTCCATTCTCAGGATTGACGGCAAATTGAATATTCGAACCGCCGGTCTCCACGCCAATTTCGCGAATGATCCGTATCGCCGCATCACGCATGTATTGATACTCTTTATCCGACAAGGTCATCGCTGGCGCCACGGTGATGCTATCGCCTGTATGCACACCCATAGGATCGACATTTTCAATCGGACAGACAATCACGACATTGTCTTTGGAATCCCGCATCACTTCTAATTCATATTCCTTCCAGCCTAAAAGCGATTTCTCAACCAGAACTTGTCCAACGGGACTGGTCATCAAGGCCCAATCTATATACCGATCGAATTCTTCGCGGTTGTATGCAATATTGCCTCCGGCCCCTCCGAGAGTAAAAGAGGGGCGTACAATCGCTGGGAAGCCGATCTCTTCAATCAGTCGAAGGGCTTCTTCCCGTGACCGGATCGATCCGCTGGCCGCTGTTTTGAGCCCAATGCGTTCGATGGCCTGCTTGAAAAGATCTCGATCCTCGGCTTTTTGTATGGAGGCATAGGACGCCCCTAGAAGTGTCACGCCATATTTTTCTAAAATGCCCAGTTTGCTCAATTCAACCGTCACATTCAACGCGGTCTGCCCACCCATTGTGGGTAAAAGGGCATCAGGCTTCTCTCGTTCAAAGATGGCTTCAATAATTTCTACGGTGATGGGTTCAACATAGGTACGATCCGCAAGATCAGGATCCGTCATAATCGTCGCAGGATTGCTGTTGAGTAACACCACTTGATAGCCTTCTTCTTTGAGGGCTTTACAAGCTTGCGTCCCGGAATAATCAAATTCACAACCCTGGCCGATGACAATGGGGCCCGAGCCTATGAGGAAAATTCGATGGATATCATGACGACGCGGCATGGTTGATTCTCAAAACTTTTCTTGTGTTACCGAAGAGGAGTCGTAGATGGCTCACTTTTCTTCGAATCTGATCGCTCTGGTCGGTAGTATTGCATGGCTTGCGGAATCCACGCTTCTATTTGATTAATACGTGTGACATCAGACGGATGGGTGGACAGAAATTCCGGAATGGCATTTTGACTCCGAAAACAAAATTTCCCAATCATTTTTCTCGGACACCCGCTCATCCGTTCCCAAAATGGAACCGCTTCCTTTGGGTCATATCCAGCCTTCGCCATTAATTGTAAACCAATAAAATCGGCTTCCGATTCCTGTTCGCGAGAATTCGGCAAGGCCACGCCAACCCCGTAGGCGCTCATCGCACCAATGGCAAGCCCTGGATCAATGCCCCCAACGGCCGCTCCGGCCAAGGCTCCAAGTTGACCAATTTGTTCAAGAATTCCTCGGCTATACCGTTCCGCACCATGGCGCTGCAGGGCGTGCGCCACTTCATGCGCCATGACCGTGGCTAATCCGGCTTCAGTTTCTGTAATCTTTAACAGTCCCGTAAACACCGCCACTTTCCCACCGGGAAGGGCAAACGCGTTAACCTGGTTATCATCCGAAATGACGGCAAATTCCCAAATGTATTCTGGCTTATTGGCAGCTTTGGCAATTCGTTGGCCAACACGGTTCACCATAAGGGTCACTTCTGGATCTTTGCTTAATGGAGCATTTTTCAACACTTCCCGAAATGCGGAAAGTCCCAACGCAATTTCTTTTTCCTCGGATATATAAATGAGTTGATCGCGAGCCGTACCTGGAGCCTTTTGGCAGGACACGGCAAATAAGAAGAAAAGACTCAGGCATATGGAGGAGGCTATTCTCCATTGATGAGAGCTACGGTCATACAACAATAGATGACTCATACAAATTACTGTTAACGATTAAGGAACCCACATATACATCATTTGCGGCGTTCCTCCTTGCAAGACCCCAAGCATTGTGCTCGCATTGATCTGAGGAAATCCCAACGGGCCAATTGTGGGCGGAGCAAAATGAGAATAGATATTCTGGTGGGTCTCACGGCTGCTTCGGGTGTACGTGACAACCTGTGCCTCACGTAACTTCGCGTGCTTTTTGGCGCGTTCGATCGCATCATCGAGATACCCGATCTCATCAATCAAACCTTCGGTTTTCGCGACATCCGCCGTGTAGATACGCCCATCGGCCAATTGCCGAATTTTCGCTGCCGAAACATTGGGGCGGCCTTGTTCCACCACGGTGAGAAATCGGGCGTACAATCGATCGATAACATTTTGAAAAATGGCTTGTTCCTCATCGTTCATGGCCCGAAATGGCGACCCCATGGATTTCTTTGGTCCAGACACAATGGCTGTGGGTTGAATCCCAATTTTTTCCAGGAGCCCTTGTCCATTGAGTGTGAGCATAATCACCCCAATGCTCCCGGTAATCGTCGAAGGATGGGCAAAAATATAGTCCGAAGCCATGGCCACGTAATAGCCTCCGGACGTTCCTATATCCATAATTGAAGCAATAATGGGCACGTTCCGTTTCTCTTTAAATTTTAGAAGCTCGTGATACAAAATATCTGAGGATGTGACCGTTCCGCCCGGTGTATTAATTCGAAGAATAATGGCTTTAATATGATCGTCTTTTTCAGCTTTCGTTAATTCTTCTTTCAGCCGGGCCGGAAGACTTGGCTCGGGAAAAAGCCCTGAGTCTTTGCTGGTCGATAACATTCCCGAGATGTCAATTAACAAAACCTTGTCGGAGCCCTCACCCGAAATCGTGCTTTCCTGTAAGGCTCCCTTACCCGAAAAAAGATCCACATGGATACATCCGCCTAACACAAGAAAAAGGAAAAGAGTCATACCAAGGCGGTTACGCATGTCTGTGGCCTTCCATCATGTCGGTAAATTGTTGAAAGAGATACGACGAATCATGTGGACCTGGCGATGCCTCAGGATGGTATTGGATTGAGAGAATAGGACTATCCAACCCAACCATGCCTTCGCAACATCCGTCATTCAGACTTCGATGAGTCACTTCCATCCTGCCAATCATCGTATCAAATCGTTGGGTGGCTAAGGCAGCGCCTTTCTCTTCTTGATGAGGTAACCCAAGCGCAAAGTTATGGTTTTGTGACGTAATTTCAATTGTTCTGGTTCGTAGATCCATGACGGGATGATTGGCTCCGTGATGTCCAAATGACAATTTGTGGGTGGTCAACCCTAAAGCCAATCCCAAAATTTGATGGCCCAAACAAATACCAAAAATGGGCTTCCACCCGAGTAGTGCCTTCACCGTTTCCACCGCATAGGGCACGCCTTTAGGATCCCCTGGGCCATTGGATAAAAAGAGGCCATCGGGTTGGCGTTCACGGATGGCCTCTGCACTCGTAGAGGCTGGCACGACCTGAACCTCACATCCTGCATCCACTAAACTCCGTAGAATTTGATGCTTGACTCCAAAATCCATGACGACGACTTTATAGGAGAAAGAGCGTCCTGGTTGGGTAGAAGAACCAGCACCCTTCACATTGAAATCAAGGGGCATGCTTCCCTGTTCCCATTGATAGGAAGACGCACATGTGACTTCCTGCACTAAGTCTCGCCCGACGATGGAAGGAGCCGCTTGCGCCTTGGAACATAAAGACGTTTCATCCATATCGACATGCGAAATGACGCCCATTTGAGAGCCCTTCTCCCGTAGATGACTGGTTAAGGCTCGAGTATCGATTCCCTGAATGCTCACAATACGATGGTGAAGCAAATATTCTTCAAACGATTGACGCCCGCGCCAGCTACTCATTCGTTTGGAGGCCTCTCGCACAATATATCCTTCTGCCCAGACTCGACGCGATTCATCATCATCCGGGGTGACACCATAATTGCCAATCTGAGTGCTCGTCATGAGCACAATCTGGCCTTTATAGGAAGGGTCAGTCAAAATTTCCTGATATCCTGTCATCGCCGTATGGAAGACCACTTCACCCATGGTCTCGCCTTCAAACCCAAGGGCTTGTCCTTTGAAAACCGTCCCATCGGCTAAGGCTAATACGGCAGTCTTCATGCCATGACCTTTTTTATTGGTAGTCGCATCGTATGTTCGAGAACAGGTGTTTCAAGGGACATCAGCTAATCGATGAACAAGGACTTTCCGTAATTTGACAATAAACAACGAAAAGGCCAGTCCGACATTCACCAGATGCAACGCACGGACGATCATATGCACCCGAAAAAATTGTCCGTAGGCCAATTCTTTTTCCTCTTTCGATATGGCTTCAAAGGCGATCTCTTGTAACGCCACAGCCTGAGGCCCCAAGATTCCAAGAATGCCAACCGTGACCACAAGCATCCCGCCGAGAAGCCACCACTCCACTCCCGCGACAGAAAAAACATGAGAAGGATCTTGGTTATAAGCACGAGAACGCTGGAAGGCCACAAGACTGAGAACCCCCAATATGCCAAGATTCAGGTAGCCATAGCCATCAAAGACCCGACGCAAAAACCGGCCAGCCGGCTCCATACCGAACGAATTAAACACGGCCGGAATAACCACGGCAATAATCACCATCAAACCACCAACCCAGAGCGTCAAGGCGAACATTTCTACGAAAAACGCTATCGTGCCCCAATTCACGAGCTTCTTTCCCATATGTTAACGACCATCAAACACAACCCGACCGTCAACCAGCGTCATTTTGACTTTTCCTTTCACCGACATTCCACCAAAGGGGGTATTCCGACTTTTGGATTGAAACTGTTCAGGATCGATCACCCACTCTTCGTCAGCATCAAAAATCACAATATCCGCCAGGCTTCCAGGTTTCAGTGATCCCACTGGGAGATGGAAAAGCTGAGCAGGAGCTCGGGTCAACTTATCAAGTGCCTGTTCAAGAGACAAGACGCCATCATGCACAAGCTGAAGGGTCAGCGGCAGGGCTGTTTCAAAACCCACGATTCCGAATGGAGCCGTATCAAACTCCAACTGTTTTTCTTGCAGCGCGTGAGGCGCATGATCTGTGGCAATCACATCAATGGTGCCGTCAACTAACCCCTTTTGAAGAGCGAGCATATCTTCACTCGTTCGAAGGGGTGGGTTCATTTTCGCATTAGCCTTGTACCCGCGGACGGCTTCTTCGGTAATAGAGAAATGGTGAGGACAGACTTCCGCACTCACTGGAAGCCCTTGAGCCTTCGCATGACGAACGAGTTCCACAGATCGTGCCGTGCTTAAATGCGCCAAATGAACCGTGACTCCGGTCAAATCGGAAAGAGCGAGATTGCGAGCCACCATGACTTCTTCGGACGCATCAGGAATGCCTGGCATCCCCAATTCCGTAGAAACCACACCCTCGTTCATGCAGCCGCCATCGGTCAAATGCAAATCTTCGCAGTGATCGACGACCGGAATACCAAACGCTTTGGCGTATTCCAACGCACGGCGCATAACTAAACTATTCATGACCGGACGTCCATCATCAGAGATTGCCACACAACCGGCTTCAACCAGCTCTCCAATGTTAGCTAATTCTTCACCATCTGAATTTTTGGTAATAGCGCCAATCGGAAAGATTCGCGCTTTCCCCGCCTGCTGACCCTTGGTCAACATAAATTGCGTAATGGCTGCATTATCATTGACCGGTTGCGTGTTGGGCATACAACAGATTGAGGTAAACCCGCCGGCGACGGCTGAGGCTGACCCGGTTGCAATCGTTTCCTTATATTCAAATCCCGGTTCTCGCAGGTGACAATGAAGATCCACGAGTCCTGGAGCCACAATCCACCCACTGGCATCGTAAATCGTAACGGACGCATCCTGGTTGAGCGAATGCTTGAGTGGATGACCCACCTCAACAATTTTCCCATTTTGGATGAGGACATCAGCTCGTCCGTTCACATGACCTGGATCAATGACTATTCCTCCTTGAATACAGACGGTTTGGATGACGGCTTGATTCGACGTTCCTTCGTTCATGGTTCTCTTTTTCGATAAATGTTACGCGGACCCTGACAATAAATACATCAAGGCCATCCGCACCGATACGCCATTGGAGACTTGATCCAAAATGACTGCGGCAGGGCCATCCGCAACAGAGGGTGAAATTTCAACGCCTCGATTCAGTGGCCCCGGGTGCATGACAATCGCATCAGGTTGGGCCAGCTTGAGCCTTTCGGCCGTCAGACAAAATAATGTGGCATATTCTCGAATGCTCGGAAGTAAGGCTTTCCCGAGCCGTTCTCGTTGCAGCCGTAGCATCATGACGACATCCGCTCCGATTAATGCCTCTTCAAAACGGAAAAATACCTTCGCGCCGAGTTGTTCAACATATAAGGGTAGCATGGTTGGCGGCGCCACGACCCGTACCTCAGCACCCATTTTCGTTAAGGCGGCAATATTTGATCGTGCAACACGGCTATGGGCAACGTCTCCAACAATCACAACAGTGAGCCCTTCAACCGTTTTCTTCTTCTCCTTAATCGTATAGACATCTAACAGCGCTTGCGTGGGGTGCTCATGCCACCCGTCTCCGGCATTAATCACCGACGATCGAACAAACCGCGCCAAATGTTCAGCCGCACCGGGGGACGAATGCCGCAAGACGATTATATCCGCTTGCATGGATTCGATATTTCGTGCCGTGTCAATAAGTGTTTCCCCTTTTACCACACTGCTGGTGGATGGAGAAAAATTTATGACATCCGCACTCAGCCGTTTGGCCGCTAATTCGAACGAAGTTCGAGTCCGGGTGCTGGGTTCAAAAAATAAATTGACGACGGTCTTTCCTCGTAGGGCGGGAACCTTTTTAATATCCCGTCCTCCGACTTCCTTCAACGACTCTGCTGTCGTCAAAATGAGCTCTATTTCTTCCACGGATAAGGAGGTAATCGTGAGTAAATCTTTTCCCTTCAACCCCATAGGTCGTATTACCCACTATGCCTGGTGATGATTGAGACCCGATCAAGTTGTCCTAGTTCTTCAAAAAACACCTGAACGTCTTCCTCCCGGGAAGTGGGGATGCTTTTCCCAACATAATTGGCCCGAATAGGCAGCTGCCGATGCCCACGATCAACCAACACGGCGAGTTGAATTTCCGCAGGTCTCCCCAAATCCATGAGCCCATCCAAGGCCGCACGAATGGTTCGGCCGGTGAACAGGACATCATCGACCAACACGATCTTCAGATCCGAAATATTAAAGGGAATGGTTGTTTTTCGTATCTCCGGTTGATCTTTGCGAATCGATAAATCGTCTCGATATAAAGTGATATCCAGCTCTCCAACGGGAATATCGCGTTGCTCGATCTGCTGGATACGCTTGACCAATCGTTGGGCCAAATACACCCCACCTGTGCGAATACCCACCAATACCAAATCCTGGGACCCTTTATTTCGCTCTAGTATCTCATGACTAATCCTGGATAAGGCCCTGGACATTTCTTGGGCATCCATCACGATTCGTTCCGGTTGAGTTGTACTCATGAATTTTCGTTAGTTTTCTCTGAATATTGCAGTGAAATGGACACAAAAAAACCCTTCGCTGCATAGCAGGGGAAGGGCATGTGAATTTTGGCCAGGGAAAGGGCCATCGTCGGGTGATCTCCTTACTCACCTCACTGGATGAGTCTTAAAGGTTACCGCATCCTATTCATGAAACCCTGTCCTGTCAAGAGAGGCATCTGATCTACTCACGCAGTGTTTCTCTTCCACAGAAGCTGGCCGATCACATCATTTTTCCAAAAGAGGATCTTGTGGGTCCCTTGGCCAGCGCAGATGATCGCGATACATATCCAGATCGACATCTTCAGGAAGGGATTCCATTTCTTGTTCAAGACTTTGGAGCTTTTTGATGGTTTCATAGATTCGATAATGTTTACTCTTCGCCCAAAACTCGTCTTGTTCTTGTTGGAACTCTTCGATTTTCATATTCAATTTTTCAATAAGTAAGGCTTTAAGATACTGGATCTCGTTCTCTTGATGCGCCAGGGCATGGGCCATGACCACCAATAGCTTCTCCTGCTCATTCATTAGGCACACTCCTTTATCTGTTCGATTCGCTTTTCAGTAGGGCAAGCCCTGTTTTATCTGGAGAGAAGCTGAATTCAAAGGGGTCAGGGATTCAGCCAGCGATCTTGAGGCACAGATTAGATTGGATGGTTCACGGCATAATCTTTCAGATTAGTTCCCGTACCGGCCATGCCTTTCTTCCGCCGGCGCGCGGCTGCCCGGTTTTCTCCCCAATTGGTTAGATACGAAATATAGTAGAACATCTTAAAGAACAACAGTGGAAGGTAGGTTGGAGATTTTCCGAAAACATCACCCGCCAAGAGGGACAGTACCCCTTTCTCTATAAAGCGCGGAGGGTGTTCGGAAATAAATAAGGATCGAAATGCCGGCTGAGTAAAGCGTTGAATAAACCAAGAAAAGGTTTTTATTCCCCTCTTAACGGAGGCTTCAAACTCCCGAAGGCGTTTCGTGTATTCCGGCGATTTTTGTAAGTGAGCCTCTACAACTTCTGCACCCTTCAAGGCACTATTGAGCGCCAAGTGTACGCCACTAGAAAACATTGGATCGATAAAGGAGAAGGCATCGCCAACCATCAAATAGCCCTCCCCCGACATGGTTTGTTGTTGATAGGAAAAATTCGCGGCAGCATATACCGGTGAAATGGGTTTGGCCTGTCGCATTCGTTTGGCAATAGGGGGAGATAAAAGCAAAGTATCTTGAAGGAATTGGTCAAGAGAAACACTTCGCGAACGAAAATAATTCGGCCAACAGACCGCTCCCACACTCGATGTGCCATCTCTGAAGGGAATGATCCAACTCCACCCGTGGTCATGCCATGCCACGGCAATGTTGCCTGCGTCATTCCCTGTATACCGGGTGACGTCTTTAAAGTGACCGAAGATGGCCGCACTATTGTGTTGAAGATTGCGACGCTTCCCACCCAGTTGCCTTGCCAAGAAGGTATCTCGCCCACTGGCATCCACCACAAATTGAGCTTCCCAGACTACGGATGTTCCGACCCGATCTTGCGCATGAACAATGGAAGACTTCCCGGGATTAAACTCCACGTGCCGAGCCTGCATTCCTTCATATATCTGCGCCCCTTTGGCCTCGGCATTTCGAAGAAGAATTGCGTCAAACTCATCCCGTTTGACTTCGAATGCATAGGGTTGCGATTCATCAATAGCCCGACCAAAGTAGAATATCTTTGATGTCCCCTCATAGTGGGAAATCAACTCGGCTCCATATTTCTTGATCCCGATTTTTTCAATCTCCGGCAAGACCCCTAATTGCTGTAGGATTGGGACAGATTGCGGGAGCAACGATTCACCAATATGGAAACGTGGGTGAGAATCTTTTTCCAGGACATGAACGTTCCATCCTCGCTCGGCGAGTACAGTTGCCAGGGCAGAACCTGCTGGCCCACCTCCGATCACAAGGACATCACAGATGAAAGACATTGGATTAGGTCTCCGTTCGTGGGGAGAAGCGATCTCTCACCTTATCAAGACAACCACAAAAGGTTGTGGTGTACCCAAACCGTCGAAAAGTAACCAGGGAATGTTGAAAAAAATCCACCAGTGGCTTTTTCGTCATTTTGGCGGGCACCCCCACACACCAAACGGTCGAATTCTTTAAAAGGAAGCGATTGTGTTCGTCTGATTAGGTAGCTCTTTGGTATCTCGACCGTGTTTAAAATTATTGAGAAACACACATTAAGATTGCTGGATGATCCAAAGCATTAATTCCGGATGGAGCCGGCCAGCCTGAAGAATTGCCTGATGAATCTTGAAAGTTGGTAAGGATTCCCCATGTTCCGCATGGACCACAGAGAGCCCATGCTCCTGGAAAAAACGGGCCATGACTTCTGGCCCTGCCACGCATCCAATTCCTCCCGGAACAAGATGATTGGCAAGAAACCAACTCCATTGTCGTAATTCTTGATGATCATCATAGATAGAGAACGGGATCCAGACATTCATCCAATCAAAGGGCGACGAGGTGTGCGTGATCTCCCGCTGACTCATTGGAAAAAATTGAAAATGTGGGAGCCAAGACAATCTGTTCTTACGGTTTAAGACATTCCAAAGGTATTGCGCCTGTTTTTGCGCAAACTCTGGCCACTCATACCAGACGGTATACCATTGGGGCCGCTCATACTTCAGACATGGTCCGAGGCCTGCCTCGCATCGTGCGAATAACACCTGATCTGCCATTTCCCGAAATTGGCGTAATTCTGTTTGTTCTTCCAGAAAATCATCCAAATAATCGAAGAGAAAGGGTTGGCTTTCTTTTTCACCAATAATATGGGCATGGTCTGGGTAGAGCAGTACGGCAGAAAAGGCTTGGGGTGGAGTGAGAACTGGAGGACCTTTCGGAAAGCAGTCTCTCCACGATATCCAAGGGGCTTTCCAATCAGGCCTAAAATCAGTGGAGGAAACCTGCCATGATTCCCGCACCTTCATGACATGTTTCTGGTTGCCATCATACAGATGGAGCTCTTTTCCAAAAACCTGGGATCCACGCCCGTCAGCCCTGGCTTCGCCGGAAGGTGTCATGGGGACATAGGAGAGGCCTGTTGAATCATCCCAACGGGTGACTTTTTGAATCGTGTGGTGATGAACGGTCACACTTAGCCGTTGTTCGTCGTCGATGTGCCGGACCGGGTACTCAGGGGAAGCCTGCCATGCCACTTGGTGCGACCGATTGACGTCTAGAAATACGTCTTGTGGAACCTCCCCTGATTCCACTGAAGGAGAAAAAAAGGCGCTGAATAAACGAAACGCGCCCATAGACGGATAACCGGGAATTCCTCGATACCGCAATAGAGTCGAGGGATCGGCCTGCTGATCATCATAAAGTCCACGGATCAACTCAAACGTCGCACTCCCCGTTCCTGGAAGCAAGGACAAAAACAATTCCACCACAGGTAAGTAATCGATTCGACCCCATTCCATCCGACTCATGCAGGACATAAATCGTGGTTCCTGGAAAGACCCATCCAGCAACACGTAAAAGGCATCCTTCACCTGACGGATTGTGGCTTGTCCATCATCCGCCAGTTTCAAATCCTCATCACGGTAAAAAAACCGGATGGTGCCAATGTCCGCATTCATGGCCCGAGCGGCCATCCCTCGAAGATCATCTCGAGTCAGATTTTCCCAACCGGACCGCTTCGAAAGATCCAGAGATATGGTATTCACGAGACCGCCAGGCTTAATACCAACCCATTGGCCCCAATCCAGACGAATTCGAGCCGACGTTAGATTAGGAAGGCCGGTGGGATGTTCCTCCCAAAGGCATTCGTGTAACGGAGCCCCTGAGGGATCAACCAGTAAAATACGCAGGTTATGCCGGCCATACAACACGTGATGGCCGGAAGGAAGCTCCATCACTCGCCCACCGGCTGAGTCCCACTGATCTTTGTACGGATAATTGCCGGGAAACCGAATGGCTTCCGGATGCTGCAACATGGCTTGAACGTTCATGGCAGGATCAGTCGGGACGTCATGCCCACTGAGTCTCTAGAATCGCAAAAGACTCGATAATGGAAAAAATCACAGCCAGCACCGCCCACGAATACTAGGAAGGAATGTCACTCGCGAATTTGGCCAGTGCCATAGACAAGATATTTTGAACAGGTTAAATCTTCGAGACCCATTGGTCCCCGAGCATGGGTTCGGGTAGTACTGATCCCGATTTCGGCGCCCAATCCAAATTCGTACCCATCATTCAACCGGGTAGACGCATTGACCATAACAGTCCCAGCATCTACTTCTCTCAAAAATCGTAAGGCTCGATCATAATCATTCGTCACAATGGTTTCCGTATGCCGTGATCCATATTGGTAAATATGATCCATGGCCTCATCGATGTTTTTGACCATTTTAATCGCCACAATTAAGGCTAAAAATTCCTGCCCGAAATCCTCCTCCTTCGCCGGCTTGGCCTCGGAGATGATTTTACACGTTTTAGGACATCCCCGCATTTCCACCTTGGCTTCAAGAAATTCTGCGGCCAAAGATGGCAACAGCTTATTCGCAACCTTTTCATGCACTAACAAGGTTTCCATGGCATTACAGGTTGAAGGTCGCTGCACCTTGGCATTAAAGCTAATGCGTTGAGCCATGGAAAGATCCACGTCTGAATCGACATAAATATGACATACCCCTTTATCATGTTTAATCACCGGAATTGTGGCATGCTCATTCACCGTTTTCATCAGCGCATCGCCTCCACGTGGAATAATCAGATCGATATATTGATCGCTTTTGAGTAGAGACAAGACCACCTCACGATCCGGTCGCTCAATAAAGGTAATGGCTCCCTCGGGGATTCCTGTTTTTTGCGCGGCCTCTCCCAAGACCTTGGCAATCGCCATATTGGAATGCAGGGCTTCGGATCCTCCCCTCAACACACACACATTACCGGATTTCAAACATAATGCTGCAGCATCGGCGGTCACATTAGGACGAGATTCATAAATCATTCCAATAACGCCGATTGGCACCCGTACGCGTCCCACTCGCATTCCATTCGGACGTTGCCAAAAACCTTTTGATTCCCCAACAGGATCACGTAATTTGGCAATCTCTCGAATCTGCTTGGCCATTTCAGCAATTCGTTCGGGATTTAAACGAAGACGGTCGGCCATTGCGGCACGTGACTCATCGCCTTCAAACGCCTGAAGGTCTTCTTCGTTGGCTTCAAGCAACGTTTCCTGGGCTTTCTCCAGCCCGTCTGCCATCGCCAATAAGGCCGCATTTTTTTTCATGGCAATCATACCACTCATAGGACGAGCGGCATCCTTGGCTTTTTGCAAGACGAGGGCGAGGTATTCCTCATGGGTGAGATCCTTTGCCTCGTCTACGACCTTATCTGCTTTTGCATCATCGATATCTTCAAGATTTTCTCCAAAAACATTGTCTTCCATAATTATTTAGACCTTTTTCGATTTGTAAATCGGGTGTACAAAATGGAGAAAAATACTACCATCGCTCGTCAAATAGAGGGCAAAACCGTGAAGGAGAATACCTGGCAGTTATAAAAACCGTCAAGAAACAGCCTGTGCTGCAAACTTTGGAGGAACCCTATCCTTTTGCTTGATTTTACAGGTAAAATCCTGGTACACACATTGGCCTTTTCTGTACAGTCATAATGAGACAGGCTTGGTTAAGATTGGTGTGCCGAGGTAGCTCAGTTGGTAGAGCACAGCCCTGAAAAGGCTGGTGTCCGCAGTTCGATTCTGCGCCTCGGCACCATATTTGGCAAAATGCAGGAAATTTTTATCCCCTATGATATGATTGAATAACCTCCTTGTAACATTGGTGAACTTCATGAGAATGCTCACACTCCGCCTCTGCTCTACCCCACAGATATCCCTCTTCCTTGTGTTCGTTTTTTCTATTTTCGGAACCAATAATACGCTTCAAGCTGAAGAGAATGTCCAGTTCGTCTCTACACCCAAAACCCGAACCATCGTCGCTGAATTCCTGATGATGGATGGAGGCCTCTATATTGTTCGAGGAGAGCGTGGGGAAATTCAAATTGAAGTCACCTCTGATACAAAGATATCTGAGAAGTTCACTTTTGGGGATCGCATCAAAGCCGTCCTGTTACCCAACGATGTGGCTCAGAGTATCACCCGTGCCACCCCAGAAGAACCGTTTGGACTAATCAGCACACAGGAGTCAGAACCTCCTCCCCTGGCCCCGCCTTCGATTTCTACAGGGACCAAAAAAAAAGCTAAAACCAGTTCAAGGCCGCTTTTAGCACCAACCCATGAGATACCTAAAGTTCGCGTCATCATTGCTGACCTGCTCATGGTCGATGGGAATTTTTACATCGTTCGGACCGAGCATGGAGAAATCCAAATTGAAATTACCGCTGACACTGAACGAAGCGAAGAATTCAAATTTGGAGACACAATTAAAGCTCGAATTACACCTTCTGATGTCGCGCTTTCTGTGATGCGTGCGAGCAAAGGTGACCGAAAAGGTTTTCAAGATGAGATAGCTCCCTCCTCTATTCCTTCGAAAGCCCCAGCTCCAGTCCCGCCTTCTTCATCCCCAAGCCCAACTCTTTCGGAAAAGATCATGCCTGAGCCAAAAGTCGAGGCGAGGCCTTCAATTCGCACCATTGTGGCTGACGTATTAATGGTTGATGGGGATTTTTACATCGTCCGTGGAGAAAAAGGAGAAATTCGAATTGAAGTGACACCAAAGACCGTCGTGTCTGAATCCTTCGATTATGGAGATCGAATCAAGGCCAAAGTCCTCCCCAACGACAAAGCGCTAACCATAGAGCGCGCGAATCCTAAAGACCCAATCGGTATCACCACGCCATAAGATTTTTCTGGCATCTTTTCGAGCAAAAAAAACCCTAGCCAATACAGAATAGATGGTTCCTCATTACGTCAGATTGACAGAAAAACACGGTGAGGAAAGATTTGAGAAGGGATGGAGAGAAATTATAGGCATTTATGCCTATCAAAGCCAGCGCGGAAGACCACGTGGCGTAAGCCCGTGGGTGAAAGCGCTCCCCGCTGGAAGCGGGGGACTCCTTGCCACATGAGGGATTTTGGATGACACTGGCGCATGGAAGTTCGGCTCAGTGCCCATGGGGCGTATCAGCCTCAATATCATGTGGTGTGGATCCCCAAGGATCGACGGCGCATTTTGCGGGGGGCAATCAAGCTCTTTGTGCAGGAGCAGTTGCCCCAAATCCAACAGGATCATCCCGATGTGGAGGTACAGCAATGGAGTGTGCAGATTGACCATATCCACATGGTGCTGGGAATACCTCCGAAATATGCGGTCTCGAGTATTGTGGGCAAGATGAAAGCGAATGTGAGTCGGCAACTGCGGCTCCAGTATCCCGAACTGAAGCGGACGTACTGGGGGGCGGTGTTGTGGTCTCCGGGGTTCTTCTCTTCGACTGTGGGGTTGAATGAGGCCGTCATCCGGCGGTACGTGGAGCATCAAGAACGAATGGACAAAGGGCAGATTCAACTCGAATTTGAATTTTAAGTGCCACGCGGCGTAAGCCCGTGGGTATCTACATTGCCAGGGGAAAATTTTAGATTTCAACCGGTGGGGTCTTCGCTTCCGTCTTGATAACCTGTTTGAGGATTTTCCTGTATTCCTGGATACGGGTCACATACACCACTGGTTCCCAGCCTCGAGCATAGCGGTGCGGAAGATCTTGGTAAAATTTTTTCTTGGCCAAAAGAGGAAGTACGTCTTTCAAGTCCTCCCATTCATTTGGGTTTTTCCCTAAACGCCGACCAAGCAACTGAGCATCTTTTACATGCCCAATTCCAACATTATATGACGCCAAGGCCAGATGCATACGATCAGACGATTGAAGGACATGAGGGAAACGCTTATATAATTGAGCTAAATATAGAGCCCCACCTGTAATGCTGTTTTTGGGGTCCAAACGGTTTTCAATTCCCAAATCTGCTGCAGTGGAACGGGTTAACATCATGAGTCCACGTACCCCCGTTGGGCTGATGGCACGTCTGTTCCATTTTGACTCCTGATAGGACATCGAAGCTAATAAGACCCAAGGGATTCCAGTTTCTTTTCCAGCTTGCTGAAACTCCTCACGATAATGAGGCAATCGTGCGGTGATATGCTTGAGAAAAGTTTGAATTTCATAAGAAGGCAACTGACTACTAAATTGCGCCACTCTCTCCTTGTGTGAAAGGGCATTGCCCTCATAATGCGGTATCTCCGCGAGCAACAACACCCCGCCAATCAAGAGGAGTATGACCACGAGTTGCCAAACCACATCCCTCATGGTGTGTAGCGCGTTGCCCATTTTATCAAAAAATCTCATAAACCAATGATGACCAAGCTCAACATGAATGCAAAAGATAGATCACATCAAAAGATTAATAGGGTATGGTGACATATTTAGCGCATCCATACAAGCCAATTTCTGTTCCGATTGTTACTTTTTGTCAACTGACGTTGGTCTTTTTTACTGAAAATTCAATGGCTTGAATCAATTTCTACAAATTCAATAGAGCTGACGCCCGCATGAACTCATTAACGGCAAGGTCTCGTTCTTCGTATTTTTCGGACTTTTGGTTATCGAAATTAAGTGTTGGACGAGGATTTTCTAGGAACTCTCTTTTTGATTCGAAAACACAGTGGCATCACAAGAAAAGTACTTAATCTGTTTGAGTGGAATAATTGTCACTTCCTTCAGTGTATCAATCTCTAAAATCTCCATATCGTCACTGATGGTGTGTCGAACCGCATCCTTAATTTCAACCTCTTTATTATCAACAAACACCACTTTCACCCAGTATTGCACAATGGACTCCTTCCTCAAAAAAGTAGGCTAGACGTGTTCGTCACGGAGAGAGCGAATAAAAACAGACTATTCCCCAAGTTCGCTGGAACGATGCGTGGCAGCTTCGACGGCTTCGATAAGGGTCGCTCGCAACCTTCCTTCCTCCAGCCGCTGTAAACCAGCAATCGTGGTCCCACCCGGCGAAGTCACGCGATCCTTGAGCACAGCTGGATGCTCACCAGTCTCTCTGACCATTTTTGCCGAACCCAAGACGGTTTGTACGGCCAATATATGTGCGATGTTTCGAGGGAGCCCAACTCGCACGCCCCCATCAATCAGCGCTTCAATTGCCAAATACACATAGGCCGGGCCACTTCCACTAAGACCGGTGACGGCATCCATTAACGATTCATCCACAACTACCACCTTGCCGACAGATTCAAAAAGGCTTTGGGCAACGTTCAGATGTTCGGATGAGACGCCGCGACATCCCGAAAGAGCCGTCACCCCTTCTTGGATGACAGCGGGAGTATTGGGCATAGCTCGGACAAGAGGTATCGCCTGCCCGATTTGGGACTGAATACCTTTAATCGTAATTCCAGCCGCAATAGAAATAACTAATTTCTTCTCTGATAGACCCGATTGCACTTCACTTAAAACTTCACCCATTACCTGAGGCTTCACACAGAGAATGATGACATCAGCCCACAAGACGGCATCACGATTGTGAGACCCTACCTGAATAGAGTACCGGTTTTTTAAGATATCTAATCTCGAGGGAGAAATATCTGTAGCCAGGAGGGAATTGGGATCAGCCAGCTTCCCTTTAACGAGACCAGAGATCAACGCTTCCGCCATATTGCCTGCACCAAGAAAGGCCATTTTTAAGCTCGGGTTCATGAGGCGAGTATAGCCGGAGCTCTCCAGGGGTTCAACCGATTCAGTAGGGAATCGCTTGAATGGAAAGAGATGATCATTGTGTATAAAAGATTCAAGCTCTGTTGTTGATCACCCTTCTATTGGGGAGGTATATTGAAAGGGTGGAATTCCGGATGCATGTCATGCACCCGTAGCTATTTCCCATTTTCCCCTCCAAGGAGGTCATTCCCAATGGATAATGCTCCTAATCAACATGTAGGTGCCTCTGCCAAGGAAAGTTGGATTCTTGTCCTGAGTGTGTTCTGCTTTTGCCTCAGCATTTCTTCATCAGAAGCGAGAAGAATCCACCTGAGCCCTGAACAGCACTCACAATTGGCTAAAGCCAATTCGATCTTGGTCAGGGTCATTGCCCTTACAGAAAATGGCCCAGCCGATACCTCGCAGTTTCTTGAAACGATTACGACTCGATTAGAGGACCTACGCTACACCGTGGTCACTGACCCGGCGCAGCCACATGACATTGAATTTAAAGTTAAATGTGAGGAACGCAAGACGTTGACCGGGACAACGGCCACGGGAGGAGACGTCGAGCTAGCCGATTCCCCGGATCGACTCTGGAAGGGACCGGCCTGTCTCTTAACTTATCTGCTCGAACATCGCAACTTAGATTGGGAAAAGGAAATTCGTACCTCATTTTCTGATGCGGATCAGGCCGCCCAACAAGCCAATGTGGACAATCCGGGTGAATATGCCATGACGCATTTAAATCAACGCTTGGCAGAATATGAATTCCCTATTCTACTCTCTGCTGAATGGGGACAAGTTGATCGCCTACTTCAACTTTTAGAACATCCCAAAACTACAAAACTCCGAAAAGCAAAGATCCTGTCGGTGTTAAGTGACATGCAGGCTGAAGAAGCCTTGCCAAAACTCACTCAGTTGCTTGAATCAACAGATCTTCAACAAGAAACGATTAATGCGCTTGCGGGAGCGGGGGGGGATTCTATTCCCCTCTTGATCGATTTTTTTCAAACCAGCACACAATCACCTATCCGAGCGGAAGCCGCCAAAGCCTTGGGCACCATTGCCGCCAAGACCGGGGACCCTCGCACCATTCCCCCTTTGGTTCATTATGTTTCAACGATCTTACCTCAGATCAAAACGTCTGAAGATATCGACTTTCCGCTCTTGACCGAAGTCGTCTGGGCCATTGGAAAAACACGGTGGGAGGGATCCCTCAAACCCATGGGCGAACTGCAAAAAAAAGTCTGGCTGATTTTTGATAACTCCAAGGAAATGGCAGATCTGCGTGAAGCGACTAGTTGGACGTATAAACAAATAGATCTAGACGGGCATATCAGTTAATACATCGACGATACGATGCTGAGGAGGACAAGGATGCGGGCTTGGATTACAAGGTTAACATTAGTCACTCTATTTTTTGGAATCATGGCCTCCGAAGGGTTGGCACGCCGGACACATTTTACCCCTGAACAAAGAGATCAACTCCAGGGCATTCACACCGTCTGGGTGAAAGTCCTCGCTTTGACGGAGAGAGGAAAAGGTGACGGCCAGCCCATTCAGGATATTGTCCAGGAACGTCTCACAGCCCTTGGTTATCAAGTAGTGACAAGCCGTGACCACCCATCTGATGCTATGCTCATGGTGAAATGTGAAGAACAAAAAAAATGGGCCGGCACCACACGCGCCGGCGGCGATGCGGATCATCTGGATGCGCCTGCTCGTTTGTGGAAGGGTCCAGCCTGCCTCTTTACCTACCGGCTAGAGGGACGGGATCTTGGCTGGGAAAAAGAAGTCCGAACCGATTTCACGGATGCGGTAAGCGCGGCAAAAGCGGCCAATGCGCCGCAATCAGGATCGTATGCCATTGCCCAACTCGCCCAACGGCTTCAACATTTTGATTTTCCTGTCATGCTTGCAGCCGAATGGGGCCACGATACGCGCCTCTTCACCCTACTTAAGGATCCGAACACCACGAACCCACGCAAATTAAAAATTTTATCCCTTCTCCCAGAGATGCAATCGCATGATGCACTCCCCTATTTAAAAGAACTCATACAAGATAAAGAATTGGCAGAACCAGCAATTATCGCCCTGGCATCAAGCGGGAGTGAGGCTATTCCCTTACTGACTGAGGTTTTCCAATCCAGCCAAGACTCCGGTATTCGCGCGGCGGCAGCAAAAGCACTGGGAGAAATTGGATCCCATACCGGTGACCCCACGATTACTCCACCAATCCTGGAGTATCTCGTCAGGAGCTTACAGAACATGAAAACATCGGCAGACATCGATTTTCCCGTTCTTTCAGAAGTGGTGTGGAGTCTAGGCAAGCTTCGCAATGAGAAATCCATCCCACCCCTTAGGGAACTAGAAAAAAAGGTGTGGCTCATATACGACACCTCCAAAGAAATGGAAGAGCTTCGAGACGCGACCAATTGGACCGTCAAACAAGTTGACATGGACGGACAAATTCAATAGCGGTAATTTTTTCTGCAAAAATCCCTCATTATCCAAGCAGAGAGTTGGAAAGAAGAGCAGCAATTCTGTCATTAATCGGTCTAGTAAAATTTTTCTCGTGAAAGGCCCTCAAAGAGCAACGCTCTCTTTATGTATCCTTTTCATCGCTCTCCTGGAAATTTTCAACCCTGCCTCGTCCTCAGCTCAGCGCACTGGAGAACACGCCGAAATGGATCGATTGGAACAACAGGCAGATGAACTTGCCGCCCAATCCGATTCTGAAGGAGCGGCGCTAGCCATGGGCAAAGCCGCGATGATGGCCGACATCTTAACAAACGAGTCTCGAAATTCTTTAGCTGGAGAAATATTTCAAGCGGCCGGTCATCTCTACCGCGCCCAAGAATTGGGCTTTCGAGCCTTAGCCTTGTATGAACGAACTGGAGGGACGCCCCCTGCCCCTGACGGCGTCTGCCACTACCTTTTCCAAGGACACCAAAAATTGGCTGATTCCAAGGACCTTCTTGTGCCCCCTTCAGTAATTCCAGAGGAGATCAAGGCAAGACGGGATCATCTCCTCCAAAAAAATGAGGAATGGGGAAACCTCTTTCTGGGATTACACAAAGACTTCGTCTGTTCCGATACCCTCAAGTAGCAATAAATCCATCATCAAGTTTTCTAGGTCTGTCCTCTCTATTCCCTTCAAGCCGACAGGCCTTTTTGTAACCTTCAACTCTAGAAATATCTATTGACACAATCTTCATTTACACGACTTCGCATTTGACGCATGAAAGCCAATCCATTCCCTTCTAGGTTGTTCCGCAATTTTGCTACACTCCATCACGGACTTCACGATGCCTTCCCCTCCTATCACTGCATCGATGCTCTATAACCTTACCAGCTGTGAGCATCGCCTATACCTGGATACCTTTGGGGATCTCTCCCAACGCGCCAAACCTAACGCCTTCATCCAATTATTATGGGAAAAAGGCACGCTCTTTGAAAAAGAGGTGATGACCGCACTGAACCTTCCCTTCCTTGACCTTTCCTCATATCGAAGAGAGGAGAAGGAACGCCGCACGCGAGAAGCGATGGAACAAGGCGTGCCGCTCATTTATAGCGGCCGCCTTTCCGTGGATCATCTATTGGGGGAACCCGATCTCTTACGAAAGGAAGGGACGGCCTATGTGGCAGGCGATATTAAATCGGGATCGGGAGACGAAGGGGACGACGACAGCCCCAAACTCAAAAAATCTTATGCGGTCCAATTAGGGTTGTATACCGATATCCTCGAACGCTTGAAATGTTCACCTGGCCGCTGGGGCTTTATTTGGGATATTCATGGGAAAGAAGTGCGCTATGACTTTTCCCAACCACAAAATAGCCGCACGCCGCATACCTGGTGGGAACTGTATGAGTCGTTTCGCCAACGCGCCCAGGATATTCTTGAGCAGCGGCAAACCACTCAAGCGGCTTATAGTAGTGGGATCTGCAAACTGTGTGTGTGGTATCAACCGTGTTTGCTGGATCTTCAACGCACCCATGATCTCACGCTCTTACCTGAACTGGGCCGTTCCAAACGTGAGTCCTTACGTTCCTACTTTTCCACGATCCAAGAATTCGCGTCGGCAGATCTCAGCACCCTGACGCATAGCACAACAACAGGCATCCCCGGCATGGGGCCCGGCACCCTTCAAAAACTCCACGCCCGTGCCCAACTCATTGCCCTAGGAGATCAAGCTCGCCCGTATCTCCGAAAAAAAATCGATTTACCCAAACATGATTCGGAGATTTTCTTTGACATCGAAGTCGATCCACTTCGCGATCACACCTATCTGCATGGTTTTATTGAACGCAAACACCAAGAGAACGCCACGGAACAGTTTGTCGCGTTTTTTGCGGATCAACCAACCCCAGAAGCAGAACAGGAGGCCTTCGCCAAGGCCATCGGCTACCTCCACCAGCATGCCCATTCCCAAGTCTATTATTACTCGAAATATGAACGGACGCTCTATCGAAAGCTGCAAGCCAAGTATCCCAATGTCTGCACGGCAGAACAGATCGAAAGCCTGTTCGATCCGGAACGCGCGATCGACCTCTACTTTGATGTGGCTCTGAAAGCCACCGAATGGCCCACACGCGATTTTTCTATCAAATCGCTAGCCAAATATTTGGGATTTATCTGGCGCGATACCCATCCCTCTGGCGCAGCATCGATTGAATGGTTCCATCGGTGGGTGGAAAGCGGAGATCTGGATGTTAAGCAGCGGATCCTGGACTACAATGAAGATGATTGTCGGGCGACAAGGGTGCTCTTAGATGGGATTCGTCAACTTTCGTTTCGCGCTTCCATCAACTAAACCGAATCCCCCCATTGATTCTATCATTAAGGGCAGGATTTTGATTTTCTTGGGATCTTGGTTTCGGCATTCATCTCTTCGAAGATCGACTCTGTCAGCAGTCGAACGACCTCTCGACTCAATACTTGTTGCATGGCACCGCTGGCACGTACTTTTGCTTCCTGCTGGGTAATATGTCCTTCTCGTCCCGTTTTTGCAATCACTCCAATCAATCGGTGGGAGGGATTTTCATAGATATCGATATCCCCGCACCATCGCACGTATTTGAATAAGGGATCGGGTAAATCGACGATCCAGAGTTTGGTTTGGCCAACGATCTCCACATCTTCACTGCCGCCCATTCCCTCGTTGAACGCAAATGTGGTATGGCCAAGTAATCCTTCACGTTTGAGACCTTCCAATATAGCCCGCTCCATCTCTTCCTGATTTTCTCCTTTCATCGAAACAGAGATCACCAATTCCGTCGCGACAAAATCCTGAAACTCTCGTTGCAAATCTGGGATACGATAGGGTGGCGGATGGGTTTTCCCACTTGTTCGAATCACCCGCAAATCAGCGCTCAACTGTTCGCGATCATGCAAAAGGGACATGGCCTTTTTGTATCCGTGGATCCGTTGGATTTTCAGAGGATGTGTGCGCCCTTGCTCCACCATGTTTCCAATGGTGAGATCCCAATTCCGCAATCGATCCATGATGGTCTGTTCAGCCTGCTGACGATCCAATCCTGCTAAGACGAAAAATTGCCGAGTGGAGGGCTGATACCAGACATCCAACACCTTCACATTTTTCAGGACTTTGGTTGTCGATACTTGAGTCTGGTGATCCAGTTGTAACGTTCGTTGCGTTCGACTCGTCTTGCCGGTTTCTTGCATGGCATAGGATTCTCGATCCATCGACTGAGCTTGGATTTTCGCAGAAAATATTCTGGCCACAGCCGCATACGCTCGCTGTTCGGCCTGATCCCGGTCCTTCGCCTCGCCCATCCCGACAAGAAACCGTTCTGCGGGAAATATACGATGTGGGGCCATCATCCATTCAGGAGGAATTTCGGCCCCTAGCCAGGCACACCCACTTATCCAGAAGTATAACCACACATGCACGATTAAAACTCTTGGGGCATGCATCGTTCTTTATAGTCCACTCCGCTGAAGAAAGAACCGTGTTTCGCCGTCATGAAGATGAAAACTGGAAGAAGCAGCGGATCCGGTTGGGTCTTTTTGAATATGTCTTGAATTGATGGTCACCGAATAGTCTCCGGGTTCAAGCCATATTCGAGCCATCCGGATTTCTCCTGGAAGCGTCCGCCACGATCGAATATCCGCTTCCTCGGTCGCTAACGCAAATACACGGGCGATGCCCCCGACCAATGGACCGACCCAATCCCGATTGTTCTTTCCTAATGCGGCTCGCGCACCAATGGCAATGCCTTCGGCTGCTGCCATTTTCATGGCTGTCCTCGCGACAGCACGCAAGACCAGGGTATCGTATTTGTCAGCCAACGTTTTTTCAGCCACGGCATTGATATCATACATACGTTGGGACTGAGTCGTGATAGTGGCCGTTGTACCTCTCACGTGAATGGTGTCCAAAGCCAGGGATTTTTTATTCCACGTAAACCTGGGCAACGCAATACGAGCAATTCTTCCATGAATGCCGTAGAGCAGAGCCTCCCCTCCCCTGGTCCTTCTGGTGCTCCCCCTGAAGCCAGGTTTCGTTAAGGCCACTAGCGCGAGTGCGTCCAAACTGATCGGCACATCGATAAAAAGATCTTCTTTCTCAGGACCATGGCCGTGATAGGTGAGGACAATGAGCTGGGCCAGCGGGTGATCCTGAGCGCCCCCCGGTTGTGCCACTTCGGGATACTGTTCCTGATAACGTTTGGCCTCCTCATGGAACCCCAAGCGGTTAGCCGTGCGAATAAGATCGCTTTTCAGGACATCCGGCACAGGCACGCGTATCCAGGTTTGTCCTTCTTGATAGATCTGCTCCGCTTTACGGTAGCCGACATAGGCATTATTAAAGTCCCCCGCAATCTCATACAGCAGCCCAACCAGATATCGGGCAAAGGGATCTTCGTGATACGTATCTTTTCCCTCCCCTTTATCACTGAGCACATTAAGCCGATGATCAATTCTTCTTGCTTCGACCAAGGCTTCATCCCATTTCTGTAACGCGGCATAATTCAAGGCCTTCACGACATTGACCATGACATGTTCATGCGGAGCACCTTCGTAGGGTTGGCGGGCCTCATTCACCAACAGGGCCGACGCTTCATCACGCAGACGTTTGGTATAGAGATCTTCAATAAGAAGATGGGCTTCTTCAAGCACGGCATTGCTCTCGGCGTACTGACCGGCTAAATGGAGAACCATCCCCTGGTCCATTAAAAATAAGAGCTGGCTTTTGGGGCCATATTCCTCCTTAGCAGCTTGTATGATTTGGACGGCTTGTGCCGGCTGCTCAGCTAAAAGACTCCGTTCTATACCGGCATAGTGGGACATTGGCCCGCTACAGCCGATGAACGACAGGGCCCCCAACACAAGTCCTATAATCCCGCTTAAGGGAATATTGGGGAGAAGCGAAATTTGCAGGCTGTGCCTAGAAGAACAGGGAAAGGAAAGGTAAATACATAAAAAACGGGAGGAGCGAAGAACCTGACGTATCGGTGACAATGACACGGGAACGCATGGATTTAAAACAACGTGCGTTTTCGTTCAACAACTTTTTTGATTTTTTTCTGACCGTACCAGGATTTGACATTATTTTCTAAATCAATCAGATCTAAATCAACTTGATAATAGATGGCTTTTGTCCCGGCCGATTCATCCAGAATGGTCGCAATCGTACCTTTCATCATGAAATCCGCTCCAAGCTCTTGTCCTGGCCGTTTTTGAGTATCCTCGCGAGAATAGACGGCCTGTTCTTTCCGTTCATCTCGGATTTCTTCTCGTTCGCCTTTACTGGCGACGAATAACACCTTTTGGGAGCTGGTCATTTCTCGCTCTAGATCCGCGACAAACGTCCCTACATCAATATGTTCGTGACTTTTATTCAGAATCGTTCCAACAATCACGACTGGCTCACGTCCCGTTGATCCGGTAAATTTCTGTAACCAGGGGCGGTTCACCATCTCTTGTATCATCGTCTCTGCTACCATTTTGGAATCCGTGTCATTCCAACGCCCACTTAAATCAGTGACCACGCCAGGATCCACACGAGTCACCTTCTTCTCTTTTCCGCAGCCGATCAGGCCCACGAGACTGACCACACAGACAACGATTAAAAGATAAGGTCTAGACGCCTCCGCAGGGAAAGAAAAAAAATGCTTCATCGTTTATCCAACCATACGAACGTTACGCAATCAAACGAGCGCTATAATCCTCCAGCTCGTTTCGCTTCCTCTTGTTGAAGTTGTTTGAATACTCGATCCGCATTTTTCTGAACATAGGCACGGACCTCAGCATCCAACTCTTCCGCTTGTTGCAGGACGGCTTTCATATCTTCAACAGATAACTTAGTCAAGACATAATAGGTAGCAGTGTCTTCGTCCTTATAACGATCAACCGGACGCACCCCGTTTAGTGTGATGGCCGTGAAGGTTTTGACTGCACGTTCCACGTTTTGTTCTTCTGTGGATTTCGTAAAGTTGCCAGCAGTGGTTGAGGCGGCATAATCTTGCATGAGATAGGCCGTATAGGACTGAAATGTTTTGGCAAGTTCAGCTCGAGCTCGATTCTCAGCGGCTTCCCAGGCCAAGGGTTCGTTTTTCACACCTACGATGGCCCCGACTCCATAAATCGACTTGGTATCATCTTGGTTCAGAACACCCGAGCCTTCTTTCACCCAATTCGGCGCTCCCCCACAAGAGACCAACACCCAACTGAATAGTGCAAAAAGCAGGATTCTCAATGGGTTGATTGGACGGTACTGATTTTCTAACGTCATGGAGAAGGCCTCAGGTGAACAGGGCTGGCGATTTTTTTGAAAGATTGCATGTCGGAGAGACTGAGAAAATGCTAGCATTGCCCCTACAACCTGTCAAGAAAATCGCGGTCTCTTCCTTCAGGAATTTCTCAGGCTGTCCCTTACTAGGTATTGAACACCTTAATCTGCTAATAAATATCCTATACATCATCTGAATATACGGGTTATATTTTTCAATCATGACAAATGGACGGAGAATTGTTCCTTGCGCAATTTGAAGATGCTAACTGCCATCGCCATTTTTATCTGCTCTCCAGCTCTTGCCGGTGCTGCCGAACCGGCTGATTCTCAGATCAAGGGGGCCATGGATGACATTACCCGAATCGAGTCGCAATTTTCTGGAACAACCACCCCACGAGAAAGCGTCATTAACCGCACACTTAAACTCTTACAACTGACACGACAACGATTAGACAGCTCCACTAACCACACACATGAATCGTGGCTTCTGGCCGACCAGCGATACAAGGCGATTGTTGGAACATTACAATCGCTTCTCACAAAAAGCGGAAATGAGAGTTCAGCCACATTGGCCACCGGAGTCGGCAATGAAGACGTCAAGACCACTCATGACAAACCCAAGACGAAGAGCTCGGAAAAGACGACCACAATGATCTCGCAGGACCGCACTCGAATTACAAAACTAGTGCGTGATATTGGTAGTGCTGCTGCATCCTTGGACCAGGGTGGTCCAAAACCATTCCAGGACCCCGTTTATGTCAAAAAAATCGCGTCGGCATCAGCAGGCTTTCATCAATCACTACAAAAATACGCAGCTTTCTCACAGGATCCGGACGTACAGCAAGCCTCCGCCGAATTGGAAAAACTCGATGGGATGATTCTCTTTGGAAAGGATCAGGCAAAATCTGTCTTACAGGAACTGGGCGACGTGCAAGACCGCCTTGCCAATTTGCAAACACTCATGCGTAATAGGCGACCACCTGCAACTCCGAACGCACCCTACACCAGCGATGCTATTTCTAGTTGGATCGAACAGGCGAAGCTGGTACGGAGCAGCGCTGTTGCTGATTTTCATCAATTGGAGATCATTCAGACAAAAGCCTGGCTACCCTTGACGAGAGGGACAGTGGAACAGGGAGCCGCGTTCGACTTGCAAGACGTGAATCGCCTCATGTCCGGCTTACAGGGAGATGTTAAAACCATTGACGATACCCTCAAACAACTTGAGGCCAACCTGACAGTTCAGGTGAACGGAATTGGAAGCACACTTGAGTGGTTCGCTGCGCTCGATCCGGCCGATTCGCAAACCAGGGAAAATTCATTTTTGGGCGAAGGCCAGGAAACTGAGGCGATACAACGCCTGGACAGGGAACTGCAAATTGCTGAAGCCGCGATTGCTTTTGACAAACAACTCAATCGAGGAACATTGCCAGGGCGCCAATCACTATTGAATACCATTCAACACGCAAAGACCCGTTACCTGGCTCAGCGTGCGAAAGCTCTACAAATGGCACGTATGCCTCAACCAGCGTCTACGAGCACTGAGCTACAACGGATTGCCAAGGAAACACTGGCAAAGCCCGGCTATGGTACGGGTAACATTCTCCGCCTCGTAATCAATAGTGACAAAGTCTCACGCGAAAAGGAAACCAGTGAAATCGAGCTTGACGAGATCGATGTTCGATTAAGCGGCGATGTGAAGGTGTCCGGCACTAAAACGACCACACGTTACCAATGGGAACAATTTCAGGTTGCGACGGCCGAGCCAGTGGATGGCAAATACTTCATTTTTTACAATACATTGAAATATTTCTCCGCGGGTGCCACCACGACGCCACTCAATCGCTGGTTACTAAGTGAACGTCTTCAGGGCAGTGAAATTCCGAAGCAAAACATCAATCTTGAGTGACCATCTGAGCCCCTTTTATTATGTGGGCAAACATTTATATCATACATTTTAGTCTGACATTCCCCTTCTATTCTGAAGAAGGCGTGTCTGCAACAAAGGGGGGGAATCAGTGGCTGATGTAAAAATAGAAGATGGGATTATTCGAATCAAGGAACTCGATATTCAGGATGGTAAATCGGCCAAAGTTTTGGAGGAGTATCCAGAATCACGCTGGCCAGAAATCACTCGCCGAGCCTTAAAAATCGGGTTGGGCTACTTAAAAGGGGGAGCGGATAGCTGAAAACCTTCCTATTATATGGTCAGCCTGGGAGAGGCCATCGGACAACACCAATGGGAAGCCTCAGGGAGATGAGCAAACATAGCATTCGCCTCCATTCAATCGACGGTGGAAGAGTTCACCCTACAGATGTGGCCAAGAAGAATCCGTCGTGAGGACAACCACTTGTTTAATAAATTGTTTCACATGGCTGTCGCCCTGACTGACAGTGATTTCAGACAAATCCGCAAAATGCCGTTGCAACCGATTGACAAAGGTCTTCTGCTGCACAGGTGGCACATGGAGCAGGCTCCCAAATGCTAGAAGATATTCTCCTTCCCCCCTGGCAATATCCTCCAACAAATGATCATAGTTCACGGAAACAAAGGCTCCAGCATGGTGGCCCTGTTTCACCAATCCTTCTTCAGTCCACCATGTTTTTCCACTGGTCGAAGAAACAAATTCTGTGGTGCCATCCGTTGTGGTATCTATTGTGGCTTTAACGGTACAGCCGCTTAAGACCAAACCAAAAACAGCCCATAAAAATAACATCGAAAATGTCATGGCTCTTCCTCCCACATGATTTTTTTTGATCGGTTATGATTGTAAAGTCACGAATTTTCTTCCCCACTATGATCCTTAACCTATTCATTCATGTATCTTACCAAACTTTTCTCAATGCTCTATGTGGGTAGCACTTACGATTTAACTGACATCAGACATTATCAACCACGTATTTGGGCTCTTGTGTCCCGTCTCCCAGGGTCAATAGACATTCTTCTTATTAGGATCCATTCTCCATGAAGTCCATGCATCAAGTACAAGCAGAAGATCGCCATCGGATGACCGAAATCAATCAGGATTTTTATGAGCGCCTGTGGGCCAACTCAAAATTCTATGGTCCAGAACATTTCAACACATGGGGGGTACTCTCTGAACTCTGTCTCACGGCACCACGGCGTCTCGAAATTGGACCCGGGCTTCGTCCACGACTACCTATTTCTGGAACAGTCTTTGTTGATTCCAGTGAAGTAGCCTGTGAACATCTTCACAAAGCAGGTGGTGAGGTTCACGTCGGCTCCTTCGAAACGTTTAAATATCCGGAAAGCAGCTTTGACCTCATTTGTCTTTTCGATGTCATTGAACACATCTCGAATGATCGGGCGGTTTTTGACCAACTCAGCCATTTAATGGCCGACTTTGGAACGCTCGTCTTGTCGGTCCCCCTCCATGCGCATGCCTGGTCTCCCTTCGACGCCCTGGTCGGACATTATCGCAGGTATGATCCCCAGGATCTACAGAGCATACTTGATACTCACGATTTTGAAATTCACCGCAGTACTCCATTTGGTATGCTCCCAAAGAGCAAACTCCTGACGACACTCAGCGCATGGTTTCTGCGCCAATATCATGAAACGGCCATGTCTTTCCATACTCGATATTTTTTCCCACTTGGACTCAAGCTCCAAAAAAAACTTCACTTTAAGCCGGGCTTGACGCATGACGATAACATTGATGAAGTGCTGATCATTTGCCACCGCCAACCTCGTTAAACAATGAAGTTCTTCTTTTGCCATGACCGTTTTTTATGCGAATCTGATTGAAAAGGCAGGCCTATCCATGTCCCCCCTCGAACAAAACGATAAAATTGTCCTTGAGCAGCATGGACTCTCAATGTCACAAATTGAAGTTCAACTCCAACAACTGCGACAGGGCATGCCCCCTCTTCATCTTATCCGTCCCTGCCGAGTGGGCGATGGCATCGTGCAACTCTTACCTCAACAAAATGTAGAATACTGTAAGCAATTGCGTGTCGCTCAGGACGCAGGACGAATCAGTAAATTTATCCCGGCTTCCGGGGCGGCGACACGCATGTTTAAGGATTTGCTTCAATTTATAGAAACGGAATCTGCTTCACAGACCACTCGATCTATAGACTCCCCTCTGCCTGAGGGCATCGCCACAGCCTGGGATCAACTCTCTCAGTTTCCGTTTAGCGACGATCTCCAGCAGGACTTCAACGCAGCAGGAATAGACATACAGAATCTTTACCAGACAAGACAGATTACAAGGGTATTTCAAGCACTCCTGCATGTTCCTGGGCTAGGCTATGCCCATTTCCCCAAAGCCATCCTCCCCTTTCACCGATATCCAGAAGGCACGCGTACCTCACTCGAAGAACATGTCCACGAAGCCATGATGTATACACCTAAAGCGACTGGCCTCATTCGGATACATGTGACGGTTTCGGCTCAATTTGAAGCCCAGGTCATCGAGCATATAGACACCATCAAACAAAAACTTGCCAACAGCGGCTTTGAATTGGAGTTGACGGTTTCTATCCAAAAACCCTCAACTGACACGGTTGCACTTGATTCCCATGGCGAGCCTTTTCGAGATGAACAGGGCCGATTGATCTTTCGGCCTGGTGGACATGGGGCGTTGTTGGAAAACCTCAATGACTATCAGGGCGATATTGTGTGTATTTCCAATATCGATAATGTGGTTCCAGACTATCTCAAAGGGGAAATTGTGGAATGGAGAATGGCTTTGGCTGGCTATTTGTTGACGTTACAAGACGAGATTTTTCATCACCTCCAACAACTGGAGTTGGCTCATCCTACTGCCGTTGAAAAAGCACAAGCATGTATTCAACAACATCTCCATCAACCATTCCCGTCATCTTATGATCAGTTGGATATTCCAGGCAAAGTCGACTGGCTCAAGCGATTTCTTCATCGTCCAATCCGGGTGTGCGGAGTGGTTCCTAACACTGGCGATCCTGGTGGGGGTCCCTTTTGGGTGCAACATGCCGATGGTTCACAGTCGCGCCAGATTGTCGAACAATCGCAGGGAGATCCTGAATCAAAGTCACAGCAACAACTGTTCGCTTTAGCCACACACTTCAATCCGGTCGACATGGTGTGTGGGGTTCGAGATTATCGAGGCCGTCCCTTTAATCTTCTGACGTTCAGTGATCCTGATACCAGTTTCATTTCTCATAAAACCTATCAAGGGCGTCCACTCAAAGCTTTAGAATGGCCAGGGCTCTGGAATGGCAGCATGGCAGATTGGATTACCATATTCGTAGAAGTCCCTCGATCAACCTTCAATCCGGTCAAAACATTCCTGGACTGGCTCCATCCCAACCACCAGCCTCCGGCCTAATCATCCATTCGTTTCCCAACATGTCACCCATTCTCCCTGGAGGTTCATGGAAAAACGGGGATATTACTACTCGTTCGTCCTCCAAAAATCCATGTGGGAAATTTTCCGCAGCCACACACTATTTAGACTCACATCCGCCCAATGTTTAACCGACAAACAACGGAATAACGGGTTACGCAAAATTAATTCACTGAGCTGGAACACCAACATGACTGATCAAGAATTTATCTCCTTATGGCAGAACCTTGGATTCCCCTGTAAATCTCATCCCTGGCATGGCGTGGAAATAGGATCAGAGGCTCCGCATTGCCTCACCGTCTATATTGAAATTGTTCCCACCGACAACGTGAAATATGAACTCGACAAAAAATCCGGCCACTTACGAGTGGATCGTCCACAACGATATTCTAACGTCTGCCCGACTCTCTATGGCCTTATCCCACAGACATACTGTGGCCAATCGGTGGCAGAATTGAGTGCAAAACAAACCAATCGTCCAAGCTTGGTCGGCGATCATGATCCTTTGGATATTTGCGTTCTCACGGAGAAAACCATAACCCATGGCGACCTCCTGCTTGAGGCCATACCGATTGGTGGGCTTCGTATGATTGATGGAGATGAGGCCGATGATAAAATTGTGGCGATTTTGAAAGGTGATGCGATGCACGAACAATGGAGGGATATTAAAGACTGTCCCGTTTCATTCGTCGAACGGTTGATGCACTACTTTCTGACTTACAAAGATGCGCCAGGGTCCCAAAAAAAGAATTGCGAGATTACTCACGTCTATGGCCGCGAAGAAGCTCATGACGTCATTCGTCGTAGTCAGGCGGATTACTTCGCCAAATTTGGACAATTACAGACTCAATTGGCCTCAATTGGCTCAACATTCAATTAGTGAAAATGATTGTTCTGCAAGGTTCCTCCCTATCGGCGGAGGCTTTTTCCCTTTCATAATCTTCAATCCCTTTCAGTATTTCATTCATATTTCATTTAATAGCCCACTCCCTACTTGAAGGTAAAGGCACGGGACAGCATAATGGGACCATCATTGAACGTTTGGCCCAGCCATTTTCTTAGAACATTCCCCAATAAAAAGGAGTCGGTCGATATGAGTGAACACATTGAAACCCTGCAAAGATCCACACGAATCATCCCCTCCCCTCCAGAGCTAAAAGCCCATGCCCATGTCCAGGATTATGAAGCGGCCTACAAAGCCTCCATCGCCGACCCAGAAAAGTTTTGGGATGGCATTGCTAAAGAACTCCATTGGTTTTCTCCATGGAAGAAAGTCTTGGAGTGGAATTATCCCTGGGCTCAATGGTTTCTGGGTGGAACTTGCAACATCACCTACAACTGCTTAGATCGTCATGTTCAAACCTGGAGGAGAAACAAGGTCGCAGTGATTTGGGTAGGGGAAAAAGGGGAAGAACGCATTTTCACCTATGCCGAACTCTTTCGGCAGGTCAACAAATGCGCCAATGCCCTCAAAAGTATCGGCCTCCAAAAAGGCGATCGGGTCACCATTTATCTCCCAAAAATTCCTGAACAAATCGTGGCCATGTTGGCCTGTGCACGCATTGGGGTGATTCATTCGGTGGTCTATTCCGGCTTCAGTGCGCCAGCACTCCAAACACGCATTCACGATTGTGAATCCAAAGTGGTGATCACGGCCGATGTGGGCTATGACCGGAACAAAACTATTCCCATTAAGCCCGTGGTCGATGAAGCCATGGCCAACTGCCCAACAGTTAAGAAAGTTATTGTCGTTCAGCGAGAAGGCTCTGCTACTCCACTGCAAGGCCCGAAAGAAATCGACTGGGAAAACTGGATCAAAGATCAATCACCCAAGTGTGAAGCCGAACATCTGGACTCAGAAGACCCGTTATACATTCTCTATACCTCCGGAACGACTGGAAAACCCAAAGGGGTATTGCATGTCCATGGCGGATATATGGTTGGAACGTACCTGACGACCAAGTATGTGTTCGACCTTAAAGAAGAAGATGTGTATTTTTGCGTGGCTGATCCGGGCTGGGTCACAGGTCATAGTTATATCGTGTATGGCCCGCTCCTAAACGGCGCCACAATTCTCACGGCCGAAGGTAAACCCGATTACCCTAACCCAGGACGATGGTGGGATCTTATCGATCATTATGGCGTTTCCATTTTCTATACAACCCCCACGGCCATTCGCCTACTCATGAAATACGGGGAAGAATGGCCAGCCAAATATGACCTTTCATCATTGAAAATCTTGGGATCAGTCGGTGAACCCATCAACCCGGAAGCCTGGGAATGGTTTCATCGCGTCACCGGGGGCACCAAACCGATCATGGATACTTGGTGGCAAACGGAAACCGGCATGATCATGGTCACTCCTCTTCCATGCGTGGACTTAAAGCCGGGATCGGCCACTCGACCGTTTTTGGGTATTGAAGCCGACGTCACTGATCGGGAAGGGAACAGCATTCCTCACGGCGGGGGATTTGCCGTCATCAAAAAACCTTGGCCGTCCATGATGCGAACCATCTACAAAGAACCCGAGCGTTATCTGTTGTATTGGAATACGATTCCCGGAGTCTACACAGCCGGAGATGTGTGCCATAAAGACGAAGATGGGTACATGTGGTTCATGGGACGCGCCGACGATGTGGTGAAAGTTGCCGGCAACCGAATTGGGACGGCCGAAGTGGAAAGTGCTCTAGTCAGCCACAAAGCCGTCGTGGAGGCGGCCGTCATTGGCAAACCGCATAAAACCGCGGGGGAAATGATTAAAGCCTTTGTCATCTTGAAACAGGGGCACACCGAATCACCAGAACTCATCAAAGAATTAAAAAATCATGTCCAACAAGAGCTAGGGAAAATCGCGACACCACGGGAAATTGATATTGTATCCTCATTACCCAAAACCCGTTCAGGGAAAATCATGCGACGGGTCCTTAAAGCAAAGGAACTTGGCCAGGACCCCGGGGACATTTCAACTTTGGAAGAGTGATGATTGGGGATAAACGAACAGAGCCCAACAAACAAAAATAACAAAAATTGAATGGAAGATCTCAAAATTTACTCAAAAAAACCGATACGAAATGGATGGAGAGGTAGTCAGGCTACTAAAACAAGAAGAAGCGGACGGTTAACAGGTTCATTGGTTTTTCCCCAGAACTCTTTCTCTCAAGAATATGTCTTACAAAAATTATCGCACCAGACGAATAGCTCGAAAAGGACTAAAACCGGATGATAGCGCCTGTTGTCCTACCAGAATACCAATCATCGGTCCCATCCTGTTCAGCCTACTCATCTTCAGTCCTTATTTCCTTCCAAGCAGCGAGCGAGATCAATCTCAAGATCCTGAAAGTGAAGAACACATCATTCCTTTTGAACCTACTTTCCAAGAGAGCAGATCAGATGAAAGACACTTCCGAGACAGTCAAATTGGAAAGAATGAAAAGCAAGATAATATCGAGGCTTTCCATTGATCTCTACATCGATAATAATCGTTTCTTGACCTATCCGATGGGAAACTTCTCGCTGGAACAAATTAGGGCACGACATGATAATCTATGAAGCCCAGGAATTTCCCCTTCTTCTAGTGAGTTAAGCCCTTAGGGCAACCATGCATTACTTACCAAAGTGGGCATAAGGCTATCATTGGCATATACTATTTCCTAATTATTTATTTTTTAAGAAATATGTGCCTTTAGACGTCTCATTATTTTCACATGAACTAGAATTTTAATAAAATACCTAAGAAATCCACAACGAAAGTGAGGAGGCTCGCATGGCGATTGACGAAGAAGAAGACCTCACCACCTATAAAGTGGTCGTGAACCATGAAGAACAATATTCAATTTGGCCAGTGGACAGAGAGAACCCGTTAGGTTGGGAAGATCGTGGCCCCTCAGGCCCCAAAGCCGAGTGCTTGGCCTATATCAACGAAGTCTGGACAGACATGAGGCCACTCAGTCTTCGGAAACATATGGAAGAAGTGGCACGGCAACAAGCCGAAAATCCACCACCGCCTCCCCCACCACCAAGTACAGAGCCACCCAAGCCGGATGAATTAGTCACGCGCTTGGCGACGGGAGACCATCCCGTGGAAGTGGGGCTCCGTCCCGAGAAAACGGCGGAGGCCTTCAAAGCGGCCATTGATCGCGGCTATGTTCATATCAAGTTCACCGGTACCAGAGGAGGGACGGAATTAGGGGTGCGTCTGGACACGCAAGCCAGTGATTGGAGCAAGGCCGACTTTACTCAAGCAACCGGCCCAGTCCATGTCGAAGGAACGCTCACCCTGAATTACGTGAAAGTGCGGTGCGTGGCGGATCTTCAACTCAGTACCTTAACGGGCACCGGTCATTTGGTGATTCAAGAGTAGAGAGGAACCATCCTTCTCTTGCAAAAGAAAGACAATGAGGCATCTTGTCCTCGGAAATTCAGATGAAACCGTTGAACATGTCCTGGGTACGTCAAGCCAAACAAATTGGGCAACCATGGGAAGAATGTGTGGACGGATATCCAGCATCTGTCCAAGAACTTCTTGACCAATATGGTGCGGTATTAATTCGGGGACTTCACCATCCTTCCCCCACCCGATTTGAAAATTTTATTGGCGGAGTATTGGGTGACCCGATGGCCTATGTGGATCGGACCACCCCAAGGCGGGTGATTGAAGGAAAAGTTTATTCAAGTACGGAAACCCCAAAGTATTTTGACATAGCTCTCCACTCCGAAAGTACTTTTGCCCACACCTGGCCACGTTGGGTCTGCTTTCTATGTGTCACACCAGCTAGATCGAAGGGAAGAACACCAATTGCCGATGTTCAAAAAGTCTATACACGATTACCTTTTTCCTTGAGAGAACGGTTTGAGGAGACAGGCATTCTCTACCTACGAAATTTTTGTGAGGGTCCAGGAATGAATTGGCAGACCGCCTTCCAGGTATCCAGCAAGGACGAATTAGAAGCTAAATGTCGCCAAGAGGATATCGCCTGGGAGTGGCGTGGAATGAACCACCTACGGACCTGGCAACGGCGACCTTCAATGGTCTGGCACCCTCTATCCGGAATACCGGCCTGGTTTAACCAAGCTTCGGCCCTCCATGTTTCCGCTCTGCCACAACCATTACGCGATGTATTGGTGAGACAATTGGGCGACCATGACCTTCCTCACCAAACATTCTATGGAAATAGAGAACCCATTGAACAGGAAACCATTGAGACAATCCGACAAGCCTTCGCAGAGGAGACACTACGCTTCTCTTGGAAAATCGGGGATCTCTTGATTTTGGATAATCTTGTATTCGCGCATGGGCGCGAACCATTCGAGGGACCGAGAAAGACTCTGGCTTGCTTAGCCGGGCCAACGTCTTGGGCCGATGTCAAACACAGCCGCGTAGCCCTTGGATAACACATGCGAAATAAGCTTAAAGCAACGGGAAACTCAACTGAAAAATTTCTTGTCCAGTGCCTTTCCAATCTTCTCCAGGTTCCAAAAATTGGGTTGCAAGATCATCTATTCACACTAGGACTGGACTCAGTGCTTGCTGCCATGTTCATTAATCGAATCCGCGATGAATTTAATGTGGAACTTCCTATTTCCAAAGTATTTGAGACTCCGACTATCCATGCCCTCGCTCTTGCCATTCAAAACCTCCAGGATGCTAGCGGGAATTCTAGACCAGAGGATGAGCGGTAATTTCATGAAGATTTCCCTCAATATCATAGCTTTTTTATGAACCCATGATCGGAGAAACTCTGCCATTGCCCCCTAGTCATTTGGCCAAAATTTTTGAGTATTGGGGCCAACAACACCCAGCCCAAGCGGCCATACTTGCACCAAACCGTCAAACCCTTACACATGCTGAATTATGGTCACAGCTCACGAAACTTGGGCAAAGTTTCCAACGTCTCGGATTAGGACCATCGGCTCGTGTAGCCATCCTCGCGCCCAATGGCCCGGAACTCGCCTTAGCCTTTCTTGGGAGCACAAGCTATGCCACGAGCGCCCCACTCAATCCAGCCTACCAAAAAGACGAACTGGAGTTTTATCTTGATGATTTGGATGCATCGGCATTGCTCATTGCATCGACGCTCAAATCATCGGCTCGAGACATGGCTCATGCCAGGGGGATTCCCATCTTGGAAATGTATAGCCAAGCGGAACAGCCTGCCGGGTGTTTTTCCATTGAAGGAAAAACAGGACGGTCGCCCGTTTCCACTTCTTTACAGGAATCCAATGATATGGCTCTGATCCTGCATACATCAGGAACCACGGCTCGCCCCAAGCAAGTGCCGTTGACTCAAGGAAACTTGTGTGCGTCCATTACGCATCTCCATCGCAGCTTGGCATTAACCCCTCAGGATCGTTGCCTGAATCTGATGCCGCTCTTTCATATCCACGGTCTAGTAGGAGCATTGTTGGCGTCGCTCGGGAGCGGTGGAAGCTTGATCTGTCCTCCCGGATTTTCTCCGTCTGAGATTTTTGGATGGCTCCAGACATTTCAACCAACCTGGTATACCGCCGTGCCGACAATTCATCAAGCCATTCTCGCTCAAGTCCAAACGGCCTCACAACCCATTCCGACTCACACACTTCGATTTATCCGCTCTTCCTCCGCCTCGTTGGCGCCGACCATTATGGCCGATTTAGAACAGACCTTTGGAGTACCAGTCATTGAAGCCTATGGCATGACGGAAGCCGCTCATCAGATGGCGAGTAACCCGTTACCGCCTGGGGTCAGAAAACCCCGTTCAGTAGGGTTGCCGGCAGGGCCAGAGATTCAAATCGTGTCAGAGGTAGGAGATCCACTGCCTATTAAGCAAATCGGAGAAGTCGTCATCCGAGGTCCTAACGTCATGACAGGCTACAGTCACAATCCACTTGCCAATGAAGAGGCATTTACAAAGGGATGGTTTCGTACCGGGGATCAAGGTTACTTGGATGCGGAAGGCTATCTTTTTTTAACCGGCCGAATCAAAGAACAGATTAACCGGGGTGGAGAGAAGATTGCTCCTTTAGAAATTGATCAAGTGCTGTTGCAACATTCGAGCATCCAGCAAGCGGTGACATTTGCGATGTCGCATCCGACGTTGGGGGAAGAGGTCGCGGCGGCTGTGGTGTTGGGTCAAAATGCGCATCTTACCGAACAGGAATTGCGACCATGGCTCCAAGAACGATTAGCTCATTTCAAAATGCCCAAAAAGGTGTTCTTCGTAGTAGATATTCCCAAAGGGCCCACTGGGAAAGTACAACGTCGAATCTTGGCTGAGCAGCTATCGGGATCGTTAGCCTCGTCAACGAAGGGACCTTCGGAATATTTGGAGGATTTTCTGCTAAACCTTTACCAGCGTCATCTAGCAATAGAGCAGATTAAAAAAGATGACAACTTTTTTGTGCTTGGAGGTGATTCAATTCGAGCGATGCAAATTGCTAATCGGCTCCAGAATCTCACACCCTCTCTCGCCATCGATGCCGTCACGATTTTTGAGCATCCGACCGTGGCGGAACTTCATGAATTTATCGTGACGAACGTGGAACAACAAGCGCTTATTGATTTCTCAAAGGCTCGCTAAACCAAAAAGCGACCCCCTAGGAGTAGAATATTATCGTGGATGGTCACAAACTTGTCGCACATACTCTTAAATCGTTAGGAATATCCCATATTTATAGTTTATCTGGGGGTGCCATTCGACAGACGCTGCCCGCTTGTTCGCAAATAGGAATTCGAGCGATTGGAGTGCGCCATCAACAGGCCGCAGTGCTCATGGCCGCTGCCCACAACTATCGCGCTGGTCGTTTAATGGCTGTAGCCATGGTATCGGCTGGGCCCGCTGTGACCAATGCAGCCACGGGCATCTTAGTCGCTTGGGATAACCGTTGGCCGCTATTAATTATTGCCGGAATACCTCCTCTTTCACAATCAAGAGTTCATGGTCGAGAAGCCTTCCAAGCGGTTGACGGAATTTCACTATTTCAAACGATTACTAAATCATCAATCCAAGTGCAGTCTTCTTCAGAAATTTCTCAATTGCTAACCAAGGGATTTCAGGTTGCGATTTCAGATCAGCCAGGTCCCGTCTATCTAGAGATACCCGAATGTGCCTTAGAAAAAACGTCTGCCTTACCTTCAATGACAGAGACGAGCTCCCAATCCGCATGTACCGGACCAATAAACTCGGAAAATTTTGGACGAGCATCTCAAGTGTTATTAGACTCTCGGAGACCAGCAGTTATTTTGGGCAAAGGATTAAGATGGACGGAAGCCAGTGATGAAATTCGTTTCTTAATTGACACCTACCAGATTCCTTTTATCACCTCTCCGATGGGAAGAGGCTATCTCCCTGACGATCATCCATTGTGTTTCAATGCTGCACGCGATGCTCTTCAAATAAAGGCTGATACGATCATCATCCTGGGTGCAAGACTCAACTGGACATTCCGATTTGGAAAGCAATTTAATCGTCACGCCGTTTTAATTCACATCGACATTGCCACAGAAGAGTTGGGTCGCAATTTTCCACACTCAATTGGCCTCAAAGGCGATATCAAGCACGTCTTGAAAGAATTGTTTGACTCTCTGAAACGACGAGACACGAAGCCTCATAATGTCCACGACCGAGAAACCTGGCTTGAATACTTGAGGAATGTTCGTGATGCACAAAAATGTCGCCTGGAAACACAGATAAGCCATTCAACGTTTCCAATGTCGCCACATCGCCTGATGAAGGAAATACGTGATTTCCTACCACGGGATGCGATTTGCGTTTTAGATGGAAGGGATACGATGGCAGTCGCGCAGGAAGTGCTTCTCTCTTATGAGCCGGCCAGTCGTTTTACAGCCGGTTCGAATGGATGTATGGGAGTCGGCATACCATTTGGGCTCGGGGCAAAACTGAGTACTCCCGACCACATGGTGGTGGTCGTGACGGGAGATATGGCATTCGGCATAGCGGCCATGGAAATGGAAACTGCCGTGCGACACAAAATTCCCATCATTGTAATTGTCGTCAATAATGACGGTGGGTGCGCCACAAGCGTTCACAGAAGTTTATACCCTGCTGATCACGAACCTGTCGCGATGTTTCAACCGAGACTTCGATATGAAAAAATTATGGAGGCCTGTGGAGGCTACGCAGAATCGGTCGATCAACCCGAGCACATTCAACCAGCCTTACGTCGGGCTGTCGAGTCCGGCATACCCGCATGTTTAAATGTGTATGTGGATCCCAATGCGCCATTTAAAAACTACTTGGGTTAATAACGATGGAAATTCCTGATCATTCAGGAGTGCCATTCGCAATGACATGATAGCACCGAAATCATCCTCCATTCCAAAAAGGCCCGAAGGCGCTCTAGCCCCACTTTCGTTAGCTCAACAACGGCTATGGTTTCTTTTTCAATTTAATCCCCACAGCCCGGAATACAATATTTCACGATCCTGGCGTTTACAAGGGCCATTACATACTTCAGCTCTGAGGACTAGCCTCAATCTCATTCTGGCCCGTCATGAGGCGCTTCGGACAACCTTTCAGGAAACCGATGGGCAGGCGTTTCAGGTCATCCACCCCACTCTCCATGCGCCATTTCAAGAATTGGATTGGTCCGGCTACCCCCCTGCTCAACGTGAAGCTCAAATTGATCGGTTTCTGATCAACGAACCTCGTCAGCCGTTTGATCTCCTCACTGGTCCGCTTCTCCGCTCCACGCTCATTCGGTGCGAACCAGACGACCATGTGCTTGTCTTCACTATTCATCATATGGTGTTTGATGGAACCTCATTAAAAGTGTTCTGCCAGGAAATCAGCCATTATTATGCCGTCACGTTGGCGAATCAGACCAGTCCCTTATTAGCTCCTCTTCCCATTCAATACCAAGATTACGCGTATTGGCAGCAAGCCCATGTCACCGATGAGAAACTGGCGGAGCAAGTAAGGTTTTGGAAGCAGTACCTGCAGGGAGCTCCGCTCGTCCTAGAGCTCCCATCTGAGGATGCTCGGACCAAGGACAATTCGGGTCCTAGTTCGTATCAAGTATTTACCCTTGCGCCTCACGTTATTTCCAAACTCAAACAGCTTATTCAACCGCAAGGCATTACGATATTTATGGCCTTGCTGGCCGTCTTCCAGATTCTGTTATCTCGCTATACGGGGCAACGGGATATTCTGGTGGGTACCCCCATTGCGGGACGTACCCACACCGACTTGGAAGATCTTATTGGGTTTTTGGTTAACACGTTGGTGTTGCGGATACAAATAGTCGGTCACCCGACGTTTCACGATATCTTACGTCAGGTGCGAAAGACATGCTTGGATGCTTATCGCCATCAGGATCTCCCCTTTGAGAAATTAGTCGAGGTCCTCAACCCGGTGCGTGACCCCAGTCGGTCTCCCGTCGTCCAAGCCATCTTTCAATTCAGACAAGCATCGGACCTTCGTTTAGTCTTTCCGGATGTTGAGATTAAACCGTTTCCTGTGAAAAGAAGAACAGGAAATTTTGATCTTCACATGGTCTGCGAAGAGGCATCGTCAGGGATAGAAGGGTTTTTGTACTACCCCCAAGAGCTGTACTCTGACTCGATGATGGCCAATTTCGCACAACATTATCGAATCTTGTTAGAAGAATTAATTGCCAATCCTGAACAGGCCGTCGAGCATATTCCCTTCTTAACGGAAGCCGAAAGGGACCGACAACTCTTCGGATGGAACGATACCACTCATGGCGTTCCAGGGACCAAATGCTTCCATGAATTGTTTGAAGAACAAGTTGAACGGACACCGGATTCAATCGCCATCGTCTTTGAGCATTCGACCCTGACCTACACCGCCATCAATGGCCAGGCCAATCAACTCGCTCATCACTTAAGATCTCTAGGAATTGGGCCTGAGGCGGTCGTCGCTATTGCTCTTGAACGATCACCGAATTTAATGATTGGACTCCTAGGCATTCTCAAGGCAGGTGCCGCCTATCTTCCTCTGGAACTGGCCAACCCCACCGATCGTCTGGCATATTTCCTTAACGATTCCCAAGTCTCACTCCTTCTGACACAACAGAAATTTTGTTCAAAATTTCCCCTCCAAGGAATTCGAACTCTTTATCTTGATACAAATGCTACGGAATGGATTCAGGCAGACAAAAACAATCCCTTGAATATCGCTGTACCTGATAATTCCGCATATATCCTGTATACCTCGGGCTCTACCGGGAATCCAAAAGGGGTCATGATTTCGCACCGAGGACTTGTCAATTACCTCACCTGGTGCATCGAGGCCTATAAAATGGAGGAGGGAAGAGGCACCCTTCTTCATTCCTCTATTGGGTTTGATCTCACCATTACTAGCCTATTTTCGCCACTCATAGTTGGGAAGAGTGTTCGGCTTCTTGATGAATATGGAGGACTGCAAGAACTAGGAGTAGCCTTACAAACATACGGTAACTTCAACCATGTTAAGCTCACGCCTTCTCATCTTGAAGGATTAAATCAATTGATAAATCTAGGCGAAATTTCAGGCCAGATTGGCACGTTGATTCTTGCCGGAGAGGCTCTTTCTCAGAAAGCTTTATTGGCTTTGAAGCCAAATAGCCTTGGCCCCACGATTGTTAATGAGTACGGTCCGACCGAAACAGTCGTGGGGTGTTCTGTTTATGAAGTTGGGCAGGAGAAACTTTCCTCACAGCTTGTCCCCATTGGTCGGCCTATCAGTAATATGGAAATGTATATTTTTGACAAACATTTACAGCCCATGCCAGTTGGGTGTATCGGTGAAATTTTTATTGGAGGGGTAGGCGTCGCACGAGGATACCAAGGGCGGCCAGGGCTGACTGCTGATAAATTCATTCCTCACCTTTTTTGCAAACAGGCTAACGCCAGATTATATAAGAGCGGTGATTTAGGTCGGTTTACAAACGACGGCACGATCGAGTACATCGGGCGCCTGGATCATCAAGTCAAGATACGAGGTTTTCGGATTGAACTGGGTGAAATTGAAACCGCCTTGGCACAACATCCTGGCGTCCAAAAGGCGATCGTGCTCTGCCGTGAAGATTCCCCCAACCTCAAGCGACTGGTGGGATATGTGGTCGTGGCCGACACCAACCAGCCCACGACAACTGAAATTTTGACCTGGCTAAAAGGTAGGCTCCCTGACTACATGTTGCCTTCCGAGGTCATGTACTTGTCAGCTTTCCCCTTGACACCTAACGGAAAGATGGACCGCAAAAGCCTACCGGCCCAGGACTCAAAACAAGAAATAGAGGACATGGCCACTGACCCACCGCGAACCCCACTGGAAGAACTGGTCGCCGAGATCTGGCTCGATATTTTTAAAGTAAAACGAATCAGCGTGAATGATAATTTCTTCGACCTCGGCGGCCATTCACTCCTGGCAACGCGAGTGATTGCTCGCCTTCGTGAAGTACTGGAACTCACCCTACCGCTCCGCATCATTTTTGACTATCCCACCATCGCTCTAATGGCTCAGGCAATTGATACGCAATTAACGAACAACGTTTCGGACTGGTCATCTAATAAAAGCTCCTATCAGTCATGAGTATTGACTCATAACACGGGCCGGGAACCATAAAACCCAATCCGTAAAAGGCTCTAGCATCGAACTCTTCCTCTCAAACAGGGAATGATATACTTGCTTGAAGAATTTCGGGTTCTACCAAATAAAAGACACACGCTATGATGCTTTTCAAATGCGGGTAGGACGACGGATGCACATTTTCGAAATAAGCTGACTGGACCATACCGTGCTGTTCAAGAAATACCGCTTTCCTTCGCTAACTCCGCGCGAGTACCGGATTGACCAGGGGTTTGATTCAACCACGACAGCTGTTACATAGATTATGGCGCAGACACTGACTTCCATTCCGCAAAAGCCAGAGGGCGCCCTGGCACCGCTTTCGCTGTCGCAGCAACGCCTGTGGTTTCTTTACCAACTAGATCCCCAAAGCCCAGAGTATAATAGTTCTCGGGCCTGGCGATTAAAGGGATCGTTACACACTGAAGCCCTGGTCACGAGCCTCAATCTCATACTGGCACGCCATGACGTCCTGCGCACCATTTTTCGTGAAATCGATGGACAGCCGGTTCAGGTCATTCAGCCGACGCTTACGGCGCCCTTCCAGGAAAGAGATTGGTCCGCCTACGCCCCAGCCCAGCTTGCAACCGAAATTGATCGATTCCTGATCGACGAACCGCACCAACCGTTTGATCTTCTCACGGGCCCACTCCTCCGCTTCACGCTCCTGCGGTGTCGCCTAGACGACCATGTGCTCATCTTCACCGTCCACCATATAGTGTTTGATGGGACGTCGTTGAAAAATTTCTGCCATGAACTGAGTCAGTGTTATCAGGCAACCCTTCACAGGCAACCTCTTGCTTTCTCCCCTCTCCCTATTCAATACCAAGATTATGCCCATTGGCAGCAAACCCATGTCACCGATGAGAAGTTGGCCTCGCTAGTGGTGTTTTGGAAAAACCACCTGCACGGAGCGCCGCTCGTCTTAGAGCTGCCGTCTGATGGTGCCCGCCCCAAAGACACTTCGGGTCCTCGAACGTACCAGACCTTCACCCTCACGCCTCACGTTCTCGCCAACCTCAAACAGCTCATTCAGCCGCAAGGCATCACGATGTTCATGGCGTTGCTGGCTGTCTTCCAGATTCTGTTGTCTCGCTATACGGGGCAACGGGATATTCTGGTGGGCACCCCCATTACGGGACGTACCCACACCGACCTGGAAAACCTTATTGGGTTTTTGGTTAACACGTTGGTGTTGCGGATACAAATAGTCGGTCACCCGACGTTTCATGAGGTTCTACGCCAAGTGCGAAAAACATGCTTGGAGGCTTATCGCTATCAGGATCTCCCCTTTGAGAAATTAGTCGAGGTTCTCAAACCGGTGCGTGACCCCAGTCGGTCTCCCGTCGTCCAAGCCATCTTTCAATTACGCCAACGGTCCGATCGTTTCCTATCCTTTCCTGAGGTGAATGCGCATCTGTTTCCCGAAAAAAAACAACCCGGGAATTTTGATCTCCACATGGTCTGCGAAGAATCGGAATCGGGTATCCAAGGATTTTTATACTATCCCCAAGAACTGTATTCTGCCTCCATGATGGCCAATTTCGCGAAACATTACGAAATCCTGTTGAAAGAGTTGATCGCCAATCCTCGACGGCCCGTCGATCAAATCTCATTCTTATCCGAGGCAGAAACACACCAGCAGCTTTTTGACTGGAATGCCACGTCAACGGACTATCCTCGTGATACCTGCCTCCATGACTTGGTGCAACAACAGGCGTTGCGTAGGCCTGATGCAATTGTTCTGGTCTACCAAGAACAACAGATGACCTATCGAGAGTTAACTCGCCGTGCCAACCAATTAGCCAATTATCTCCTATCGCTTGGAGTCGGGCCGGAGGTTCGAGTGGGCTTGTGTCACGAGCGCTCCTCGGAACTCATCATTGGCCTGTTGGGTATTATGCAGGCAGGTGGAACGTATGTTCCTCTCGATCCGACCTATCCCCTGGATCGTCTCCAGTTCATGACTCACGATGCCCAAATCCAAATTGTCGTGACGCAAGAAGATCTGGAATCATTATTCCCTCAAGAATCTCTGATCAAAGTCTCTCTCGATCGAGATGGGTCAATGATCGCGACCCAAGCGGAAATGAAACCCACACTCCCTCTTACTAGTAACTCGCTCGCATATGTTTTATACACGTCCGGCTCAAGCGGAAAACCCAAAGGTGTACAGATTGAACATAAAAAAGTTGTCAATTTTTTAATAGATGTGGAATCGAAATTAAAGAATTCTGAGCCCGACATTATTTTGACCACCACAAGTTTTTCATTCGATATCTCCATATTTGAGGTATTTGGCCCGTTGGCTTTTGGAGGGCGTCTCATTCTGGCCAGTCAGGCGCAAGCAAGGGATGGCCACCAATTAGTTGAAGCAATTTCCCTCGAATCTGTGACAAAGATGCTGGCCACTCCATCTGGTTGGCGCCTCTTATTAGAAGCGAATTGGGAAGGCAAACCAGATTTAGTCATCCTCACTGGCGGGGAAGCCCTATCTGAGGAGCTTGCCAATCAGTTACTTAAGTGTGGAGCCGCACTTTGGAATCTGTACGGACCCACCGAGACGACCATCTTTTCTACGTGTACTCGGATCGTCCCATCGGAGAAGCTAGCGATAACGATTGGCTCTCCCATCGCCAATACCCAAATGTATATTGTCAACACCGAGTATCTGCCTGTTCCACTTGGCGTTCCTGGAGAGCTCTATATTGGCGGGGATGGCCTCTCTCGAGGCTATCTGCATCGTCCCGACCTGACAGCGGAACGTTTTCTTCCTGACCCCTTCAGCCAACATCGAGGAGGACGTCTCTATCGTACCGGGGACCGAGCAAAGTACCGGACTAACGGCAATATCGAATACCTGGGCCGTTTCGATCACCAAGTGAAGATGCGTGGGTATCGGATTGAGTTGGGGGAAATTGAAAGTCTATTGCTTGAGCATCCAGAGGTACGAAACGCAGTGGTTCTCTGTCGAGAAGATAGGCCTGGCGAGAAACAATTGGTAGCCTATCTGGAAAAGGCCCCAAAGGTTACTCTCGCTCCGGCGACCATTGGCCTGTATCTCCACACGCTGTTGCCAGACTATATGGTGCCCATCGCGTTTGTTCTACTAGATCAATTGCCCCTCACACTCAATGGTAAAGTCGATCGTCAAGCGTTGCCTCCTCCGAATCCGACCCATCGACCACAGGACCCATTCTTCATGGCACCAAGAACAGAGGTTGAGGAATTAGTCGTAGGGATCTGGAAAGAAGTCATACATTTAGATCAGGTGAGCGTCCACGATAATTTTTTTGATCTTGGAGGGCACTCTCTGCTAGGGGCACAACTCATTGCCCGCTTAAATGATGATCTTCAGATTCATCTGCCCTTACGAGTTTTGTTCGATCATCCTCTCTTAGAGGACCAAGCGAGAGTGATAGAAGAACACCTACTTCAAGGATTCGAACAGACGACAGATTCCGAATGTAATTAACTCATAGATATTGAACACGCTCCCATGTTACACAAACCTTAAATCAATGCTCCATATTTTTTCTCTTGTCCATCTTTTGAGAAACCCAAACTCCCTTTTCTATATCAGTCCAACTCTTGTATCAGCTGCAATTTCATTCAGACAACACTAGGTTACGCATCCTATCATTGGGATTATTTATATTGCTCATTCAGGGGTAATAGCTTAGGCTTCTTGTTTCGCCTAGCCATAGAAACGATTGTTCACTGAAGTGAAACTGCCCGCCCAAAGGGCGAGGCTTCTTCAAAAACTGACTACTTGTGCCTGGGTACCTCCGCCTCGTTCTGGGCTGCCATCTATCCCCATGCAAAGCAAGGGGCTTTATGGCAGGTTTCGTAAATTTAGAGTTTAAAAAACCGATACTTTTTATATAAATCCGGTTCTTTTTTTAAGGTCCACAATAACCAGACCAACTCAACCACCTCCTTAAATATTTCATGTTCATCAAAAGATGACCACTCCCAACCGAACAGAAGCCGAACGTCAATGGCTCCAACAACGACTTAAGCGTAGAGCACCAACCTCAACGTCTAGTCTTATTTCAAGGCAACCTCGCCACGCACCTATTCCCCTCTCATTCGCCCAACAACGCCTCTGGTTTTTGAACCAACTAGAGCCGGAAAGTTCCGCCTATCTCATGTCATGGGCGTTTCACCTCCATGGGACGTTGCAGCTTCCGGCTTTAGAAGGCGGATTGCGATTTCTGGTCCAACGGCATGAATCCTTGCGGACCGCGTTTGGGATGGAACGTGACGTTCCAGTACAAATCATCTCGCCAGAAGTCCCAGTGCCCATCTTGTTTGAGGATCTTCAGCAACAACCCGCAACCGAACAGACACAGGAAGTTAACCGTATTCTCCATGACGAGGCACACCATCCAATTGATCTGATGAGCGGCCCACTATTCCGTTTCCGGATTCTCAAGCTAGGGGCGGAAGACCACATCTTTCTTGTGACCCTCCACCATATCATCTCTGACGGTTGGTCAATGGGAGTGTTTTTTCGAGAGTTGGCAACTGCATACACCGCGCTTGTAGACCAAGCAGAACTATCGTTGCCAGAACTGTCCATTCAATATGCCGACTATGCGGTGTGGCAAAGGAAATACTTGCAGGGCGATGAACTGGAACGTCAATTGGCGTATTGGCGCGAGCAGCTTCAGGCGCCAGTCCCAACCTTATCACTTCCCATCGACAACCCTCGGCCAGCTATCCAGACCTTTCGGGGGGCAATAGTTAACTTTTCTCTACCACCTTCGCTAATAAAGGGAATCCAGACCGTCAGCCAAAGTGCGCAAGCCTCAATATTTATGACGTTATTGACAGCCTTTCAAATTTTGCTCCAACGACTGTCAGGACAAGACGACGTATGTGTGGGCATTCCCAGTGCTGGGCGCACCAGACAGGAAATCGAACCAGTGATGGGCTTCTTTATTAACACACTGGTCATACGCGCCAACTTGGCCAACAAGCCTACATTTGGAGAGCTACTAGCTCAGGTCCGGCGTAAATGTCTGGATGCGTACACAAATCAAGACGTGCCATTTGAGAAATTGGTGGAAGTCCTACAGCCGGCACGTGCTGTCAATCACCCTCCCTTCTTTCAAGTCCTCTTTAATATGAGAGGTTATCCTAAAGTCCGTTGAATTTGGAATGAGTGGCTCCCCCGTGGAATAC
>JBBDSY010000098.1:0-18012 GCA_040904705.1 Nitrospirales bacterium
CAGAGTGACAGGAGACGTGCGCCCACTTGACCGGAGCCTTCTAATGGGTGACCCTATACACTTGACAGTCCGGCCTTCGACCTCAAGTCTAGTCCGGACTGAACGACACCGTTACCGCATCTCCCACTGTCCGAACAAAATACCCCTCTTCCCAAAATGTTTGCTTCCTCAAATGCTTCTTCAACTCTGGATATTCCCTCAACACCTGTCTGGCTGAAATGCTCTTTAAGATCCCTGCCACTTTGGCAATCGAATACCGGGGCGGGAAATTCAGAAAGACATGCACGTACTCCTTCTCCACTTCCAATTCGACCAGTTCACAGCCAAAGCCCTCCTCAACTTCGCGAAACACCTGCTCAAGGCGTCGTCGGATACCCTCCCGAACGATCCACCTCCGATATTTCGGTGCCCAGACCAGATGCTATTTCGTGTCGTAAACCTCATGACTCGTTCGTTTCAGTGGCATGCGCCCATGGTATCACAGCCTGGACCGGCTTCCGGTCGGCTGGACGTTTCCTCACCGCTAAAAGAGCGGGGCTTCCACCGTCGTTTTAGTGGAGAACGAAGACGTCATAAGATAGACTAGGCGTTAAAAGCCGATTCCAATGCCCATGTATGGAAAGGAGTATGATGATGAGAGTGCTGCTGGCGCTGGAGCAAACCCATATTTCTAAAGGAGCCATTCGGATACTCACCAAGTTAAGACTTCCCCCTGGGTCAGATCTTTTTCTTCTCCATGTAAACCCTGTCCCCCAAAAGATTACGGGTCTGGCGAAGGAACGGATTTTAAAAATTTCTCAGCAGGTTCATGCGATTCAAAAGGAAGTGCTTGAACAGGCGCGTCAATTTCTGGGGAAAGTTGAGAAAATCCTGAGTCGACAGGATGTGCATGTTCATTCGATTGTGAAAAGGGGATTTCCCGGAGAGGAAATTTTGAAAACAATTCAAATGAAAGACATCGATCTGGTGGTCCTTGGCACACGGGGCTACGGCAAAGCGACCGGAATGTTGCTTGGGAGTGTGAGCCAATGGGTATTACAGGAAGCGCCATGTTCGGTATTAATAGCGCGGAATATGCCTCGCGAGAAAAAGGTTGCTCGAGGGATGAAATTGATTTTGGCCACCGATGGGTCTCCCGATTCGCAGGCGGCAGTCAATTTTCTTAAAGCGATGGGATTGCCGGATTCTTCGAAAATCACGATTCTCCATGTCGTCAAAAAACATGTGTACGAAACTGAGCAGGCCTTGACTGCCGACAGCAAAGACGAGGCCAAATTTGCAAAATTGGCCGAAGAATTTCTTGAGGCTCGAGGACGAGAAGGGACGAAGCTTCTTGAATATACTCGAAAAGCCTTTTCTTCTCACGACATGACCATTCAAGAGCGGTTGGTGTTAGGCAATCCTGCGACCGAAATTCTTAAAACCTCGCGATATCTGCGGCCTGATCTTATTGTGATGGGCTCACGAGGGTCCACGGGAATCAAGCGGGCGTTCTTGGGCAGTGTGTCGAACAAAGTTGTCCAGAGTGCGGGATGTCCGGTGGCGGTCATTCGAAACAAAAACAAGAGGTGATTTGTTAAAACCGGTGGTAGAAAATTTTTTTCGGTGTGAGGTGGTAGCGATCTCTGACATTTTTGAAATGTAGAGATGGAGGAGACAATTACGAAATTGTCCTTGGTGATGGTGGGGGAAACCCTGTCCTGTCTTCGAATTTTTGATTGAGCTGATACAAGGCGTTCGGTAGAGTAGGGTCCCTGAGAGGGTCTTCGGAGGGAGACCGCACAGGAACGGGAAACATATTCAGAATCCTCGTTGGAATTCACGAGGCAACGGGTCGAATTCTGCCTATGAGAAAAAGGAGATGATGGTGGATACACAGAAAGAAAAAATCGGGTTTGTCGGAGTCGGGCGAATGGGGGCCAATATGGCGAGGCGGTTGCACGAACTCGGGTATCCGGTTTCTGCCGTCTATGATGTCATCGGAGAAAAAGCTCGGGAGTTGGGGCGGGAACTCCGCTGTGAAGCGGTCTCTACTCCGGCCAATGTGGCCGAATGTTCCACCATTGTCTTGACCGTGGTGACGGACGATGATTCGATGCGCCGTATTTTTTCGGAGGGCGACCCCGGGAGTTTACTGGTCCATGCCAAGGGGCGATTATTTCTCAACTGTGCCACGCTGTCTCCGTCCATTCACGAGGAAATTGAACAGCTCGTGGAATCAGCAGGCGGGCAGTCGCTGGAGGCCTGCATGGCCAGCAGCATTCCCCAAGCCCGGGCGGGAACGTTGTATCTGATGTGTGCCGGCAAGTCTGACGCGTTCGAGCGGGCTAAACCGTTGTTACAGGATCTGAGCGCTAACTTGCGATACATCGGTCCTGCCGGTCAGGCTGCCAAGGTGAAAGCTTTGGTCAATATGGTGATGAACATCAACACCGCAGGGCTTGCCGAAGGCTTGGGGCTAGGGGAAGCCCTTGGTTTGGATGTAACCATGTTGCAGGAAGTGTTTAGTCAGACAGGCGCGGCTTCCCGTGTGTTAGAGACGGATGGCGCCGACATGCAGAATCGTGAGCACGACTGCTATTTTTCGGCTGCCCATGCCGCGAAAGATTCCGGTATTGCCTGTGCCATGGCGGAATCGGTTGGCATGACCTTGCCGTTAGCCACGTCCACCTGGGAGCAATATCAACGCCTCGTGGCACAAGGCAAAGGCGAACTCGATAAATCCGCGATTGCGGAATTGACGTTCAAAGATCGCTCCTCGCATTCATAGTCTTCTTGGTCTTTCTTCCCATGTTCCAAAAGAGCTATACGCTTGGTTTTGCTTGATGTTTCAATGGAGTCTGCCTCGTGGGAAGGCAATGATATTCCCCTTTATTGAGATGAAGGCCTCATTGCGAATGGTTTAGCCCTTTCTATATTGACGGAATTTTTTTCTATCGATAAGGTATATGTCATACGATAGGTTTATCGATCATGAAATTTACAGGAGTATTTATGGAAACTGTGACAATTTCCCCAAAGTTTCAAGTAGTTATCCCCAGGCATATTCGTGAAAAACTTGCTCTAGTCCCGGGCCAAAAAGTGCAGACGTTCATGTATGACAATCGCATTGAATTGATCCCCATTCGTCCCATGAAACAGATGCGAGGATTTTTAAAGGGTCTGAATACTAGTGTTGCTCGGGAGAAGGATCGGCTATGAATGTCGTCGATTCTTCGGGCTGGTTGGAATATTTTGCTGATGGCCCGAATGCAGCATTCTTTTCCAAACCCATACAAGAGACTGCCAAATTGATTGTTCCATCGTTATCAATCTTTGAGGTCTTCAAGCGAATTCTTCAACAGCGAGGGGAGCATGAGGCACTCTTGGCTATCGCCGCTATGAAACAAGGGCAGGTCGTGGATTTAACTACTGCTCTCGCAATGGCTGCCGCCAGCGTAAGTGTTGCCGAGTCCTTGCCTTTGGCGGATAGCGTGATTTATGCCACCGCGCGGGCCTATCAGGCAATTTTATGGACACAAGATGCCGATTTTAAGGGCAAGGAACAGGTTCGCTATGTGGGTAGGAAGTCTTCCTGATTTTTATCGAATTTTTATTCATCATTTTCGAAGACCGTAAGGATGGCTAAGCCCTCGTATCAATTAATTGAGTCAGGTCGTGGCTTCCCGATTAAAGCCTGGACCAGGGGAGTGCCCTTGGAACCGGAAGCAGAACAACAATTGCGCAATGTGGCCTCGCTGCCGATTGTCTATAAATGGGTGGCTGCCATGCCGGATGTGCATTGGGGGATGGGGGCCACGATCGGGAGCGTGATTCCTACGAAGGGCGCGATTATTCCAGCAGCGGTTGGCGTGGATATCGGCTGTGGCATGATGGCGGTCCACACGACGTTGAATGCGAGGGATTTACCCGATTCATTGCGAATGATTCGATCGACGATTGAACGGGCAGTTCCCCATGGGCGCACGAATAACGGGCAAAAATCGGATCGCGGCGCCTGGTGGAATATTCCTGCGCATCATCTGAAGGAATGGCGACGGTTGCAACCGACGTATGCTGAGATTCTTGCGAAGCATCCCAAGTTGAATCGCGGGAATGATGTGAACCATTTGGGGACGTTAGGCACGGGCAATCATTTTATCGAAGTCTGTCTGGACGCCAATGATTCTGTCTGGCTGATGTTGCATAGCGGGTCGCGTGGGGTGGGCAATCGCATTGGGATGTATTTTATCGAATTGGCCAAGCGGGATATGCGGAAATGGATGCGAAATTTGCCCGATGTGAATTTGTCGTATTTGAAAGAAGGCACTGAATCCTTCGACGACTATGTGCAGGCGGTGGAATGGGCGCAGGACTTTGCGATGACCAATCGCCGTCTCATGATGGATAATTTGGTCCATGCCATTCGTGACTCTGGAGAAGTGCCGCCTTTTGACGCCACCCAGGAGGTGGTCAATTGCCACCATAATTATGTGACGGTCGAGTCACATTATGGGCAGGACGTGTGGGTGACGCGTAAGGGTGCCGTACGGGCTGGAATCGGCGATAGGGGTATTATTCCCGGGAGCATGGGGGCGCGTTCTTTTATTGTTCGCGGCAAAGGGAATCCTGAAAGTTTTGAGAGTTGTAGTCATGGTGCCGGCCGGGCTATGTCCCGAGGTGAAGCGAAACGTCGGTTCACCCTGGCCGACCATGAGCGGGCCACTCAAGGGGTCGAATGCCGGAAAGATCGGGATGTGCTTGATGAGACACCAGGCGCGTATAAGTCAATTGATGCGGTCATGGAGGCGCAACGGGACCTAGTTGAGATTGTTCATACGTTACGTCAGGTTGTCTGCGTCAAAGGATAGCAAAACGCCTCTCCGACGGGCGTCAGGGTTTGACTTTATTCGATTGAAACGCGCAGCGGGGTTTCCCCTCACAGCTTCCATTTTTATTTTACCGTTCAACGGAGGTGCCGTTTGAAGAAGTTCATGTCTACAGTGGGCATGAGTATTTTTGTGATGAGTTGGACAGTGTTTCGTTTGCCGGGATGATGGAGTCTCTGAAGGGCAAAGCGGACGAAGCCAAACACGAAAGTATCGAGTCGATGGCCAACAAGAAGCCTGAATCTGGGAAAGCCATTGAAGCCAAAGATGCCACCAAAGGAGAGGCCGGTGGGATGATGGATCAGTTGAAGCAAGGGGCCAAGGAAAAAACCAACGAGACCATAGACAATATGGGTAAATACTACGTCGAAGAAGTCCTGCTGTTCTGATTCTCTGAACGGAGAGAATACATGCAGAGGTGGTTGAGGCTCAGCGGCCTGCGGGTAGGAATCCCGCAGGCCGTTTTTTTTCGCCCCTAGCGCGGTAATGATGTTCCCACGCGAAACAGGATAGGCCGAATGTGACGTGTCGACTGAATCAGTTGTTCTGAATGATAGGCCGCACGCGCACGTTTACGGTAATGACGATCTAACAGGTAATCTTTGAACTTTTAAAGACGTGGTGGCAGGCACATGCCATGTATACACGGGTCACTTCCCTTTCGTGCACCCTCTTTCGGAATTCCTGCTTGGGTAGATGGTATGAAGCTGTTAAGCGAAATCTGATCCCCTCAAGCCCTATACTTTAGGTGCATTCATGAAGGTGTGTGCGTGTGAGATTCGTGAATAGGCAGGACATATCGCATGATGGGTGTAGAAACTTTCTATGACAAGCCAGGGTTTTTGATAGTATGTTTCTCTTGAAAAGTTGTGGATAGTGATCCATAGCGAATATTTACTCAGCCTTTTTCGATTTTGAACTCTCCGTCTATATTGTGGCGGTTTGAATAAAAGGATTTTAGTGCGTTGCCCGAACCTCTAGGCAATCGATAAAACACACGGAACGTCCAAGGAATGGGGATTGTTTTTCTGCCGAATTCTGACAGTCATGGATAGAGATACCAATACACGCATCGGTCATGTTCTCCAACGACATAATGATGTCCTGGAGCAGATTATCAACGATACCCCCCTTCCCGTTATTCTGGAAAATCTCTGTTTGGAAATTGAGCAACATTTCGGTTCAAATGTGCTGGCAGCCATACTTCTGCTGGATGAAGATGGCTGTCATCTTCGACATGGGGCAGGCCCGTCCGTCCCGGAAAGTTACCGACAAGCCATTGATGGGCTTGCCATAGGTCCGGAGGTAGGCGCATGTGGCGCAGCGGCCTACCTGAGGCAACCTGTCATAATTCCGGATATTTCCACGCATCCGAATTGGGCGAATTTTAAGGATCTCGCAGAAAGACATGGGTTACGGGCATGCTGGTCCATGCCGATTCTGGCCAGCGACGGTCATACGCTTGGCACCTTTGGTATGTATTATACGGCTCCCCGTTTACCAACGGATGAGGAAACAGAGGATGTGGAATTTCTCGCACACTCCGCATCCATTGCGATCGATAAGGTGCAGGCCCAGGAACGGCTGCAGCAGCAGACCCATGCGCTGGAGACGGTGAATCGGATTGGCTGTACGTTGGCAGCGGAATTGAATTTAGAAAAACTGGTGCAATCCGTTACGGATGCCTGTCGCGAATTGTCCGGGGCGGAATTCGTGGCGTTTTTCTATCATGTACTGGATGAAAAGGGAGAATCCTTTGTTGTATACACCATATCCGGGGTCCCAAAGGAAACCGTCAAGAATTTCCCAATTCCAAGGAATACTCCCATCTTTGCTCCAACATTTTCGGGAGAAGCCGTCGTTCGAATAGATGATGTCACGAACGATCCGCGGTACGGTCAGGTGCCTCCCTTTCATGGTATGCCGCCCGGCCATCTGCCGGTAAAGAGTTATCTGGCGGTTCCAGTGGTCTCCCGTTCCGGCGAAGTCCTAGGAGGATTATTTTTCGGTCATTCACACCCCAACGTGTTTACCCACAAGGCCGAAACCATAGTGACCGGTATCGCCTCGCAGGCGGCCATTGCGATGGATAATGCCCGCTTGTACCAAACCGCTCAGAAAGAAATTGAGGAGCGAAAGCAGGTTTCAGAAAATCTGAGACGATTGGCATCGATCGTCGAATCATCTCAGGATGCCATTTATAGCACCAATTTGGAAGGCCTCATCACCAGCTGGAACAATGGGGCGGAGAGGATGTATGGATATCGCGCCGCTGAAATGGTTGGTCGGTCCTACTCCCTTCTCCTTCTTCAGGAATCGCGACAAGACCCCTCCGTACAGTTGGAAGTTTTTTTGAAACACAACGGGGACACTCTCCAGGAATCGCTTCGAATGAAAAAGGATGGCACGGTGTTTCCTGTCTCGTTATCGATTTCTCCACTCGTGGACGTGGATGGAAACCTGATCGGCCACTCCTTGATTGAACGGGATATTTCCGAACAAAAACGTATTAGAGAAGCCCTTCAAACGAGTGAAAGCCGTCACCAGGCTATATGGGAAAACTCCCCAACGGTAAAATTTGTGAAAGATTTAGAGGGAAAATATCAACTGGTGAATAAACGGTTTGAAACGATTTTTCAAAAACCTCGTAAGATGATTATTGGAAAAACAGATTGGGACCTCTTGAGTCCGCAGTTTGCCGGTCAATTGGTGGCACATGATCAGAAGGTTCTCAACAGTCGACTCCCTCAGGAATTCGAAGAACAGATACAACTATCGGATGGGGTGCATACGTACTTGTCGACGAAATTTCCCTTATATAACGCTGAAGGAACTCCATCTGCCGTTTGTGGAATAGCGACCGATATTACCGCGAGAAAGCGGGCGGAACAGGCCATCCAAGAATTGAACGATTCCCTGGAGCAACGTGTGGCCGATCGAACCCGTGATTTGTTGATGTATCAGGAAAATCTGCGAGGCATGGCCTCGGAGTTGGTGGTGACGGAACAACGGGAACGCCGGCGATTGGCCACTGAACTGCATGATTATCTGGCGCAATTGCTCGTCGTCTGTCGAATGAAACTGGCTCAAGCTACTAATGACGCACAGGTACCTGTGTTAAAAACCAAGCTGGAGGAGATCGATATAATCCTTTCCGACTCTCTGACCTACGCGCGCACCTTAATCGCCGAACTGAGTCCAAGCATTTTGTATGAATTGGGTTTGGTTCCTGCCCTGATCTGGTTAGGTCAGCAGATGGAACGTCATGGCCTGCAGGTACGAATGCAACATCCTGATCAGGCCATCCAGCTTCCTGAAGATCAGGCTATTTTTGTTTTTCAAGCCGTTCGCGAATTGCTCTTTAATGTCATTAAGCATTCCGGTGTAACGGAAGCGACCATTTCCCTCCATTATCACGCCGGGATGGAACTCAAGGTCGTGGTTCAGGATGCCGGAAAGGGGTTTCAGTCATCATTGCATCCAACAGACTACACCCAACCCGGGCGATTCGGACTTTTTAGTATTAGAGAACGAACGGAAGCCCTGGGTGGGCACTTTCACATCGAATCCGCCCCAGGGCAGGGGACTCGGGCCAGTTTAGTGATCACGCCCTACTTGAACACCCAACAGATTTTGCCCAACAGGGAAATTAAAGAATCTCTGGGACCTCTTCCTCATACACCTCCGGGAAAATCAATGAAGAAAGACATTCGGATTCTCCTGGTTGATGATCATGCGATGATCCGTGAAGGAATCCGGACCTTGTTGGAAAACCATGTTGATTTTTCAATAGTGGGTGAAGCGAAAAATGGTGAAGAAGCCCTTGAGGTGACGAACCTCGTTCATCCCGACGTGGTGATTATGGATGTCAACATGCCGAAGCTGAATGGGATTGAGACGACAAAAGTCCTTACCAGAGAACACCCGTCAATCAAGGTTATTGGATTATCGGTTCATGAGGATAAGCAGATCGAAATGTTACTCCTGGAAGCTGGAGCCGCCCTGTATGTGACCAAAGGCAGTGTCGCCGGGCAGCTCGTAGAAGGCATCCGTCAGGTGATGAAACACTCTCCCTAAGCCATCTTCCCGCATGGCTTCCAGGAAGAAGGGGACGTCAATCTGTCGGACAGTTCTGGTGCTATGGTCAATCAAACAGGAGCGATCCTCCTTCCCCTCGCCGATGGATCCTGGGTATGTGCGCCCTTTTTCTCAGTCGATTGAGTCGGATCGGCCAACAGTCGGTCTGAATCCCGCCACTCTCACGAGAACGCGCATTCAGTTCGAAACGGGATATCCCTTTTCTTTTGAACACGCTCATTCCGGTGCAGAAACACAAACGTTTCCTGAAAACCCTTGTCCGTATCGGATTGACCGATACGATTGAGGTTCGAGTGGAGTGGCCAACCCTGACTTCATTAAACATGGCAAGGATGTTCATGGTTTCAATGACCTTGGTCTGTGATTCAAGACTCAGGTCTTTCAGCAGGATGGACCAGGAACTGGGGACTCGTCTGACGTATGCGTCGAATGACGGGGGGGACTCATTGGAGGACGAAGGACACCGATATTATTCCCTTCTGAAGAGAACATGGACAATTTTGGCGGTCTCCTGGACGAGCCGTTCCTCATTGATTTGAAAGGCTTGAGTCAGCTCCAGGCGGGAATGGGCTTCTGAAAAATCCGGTCGCACGCGAATGGCGTGTCGAAGTGCGTTGATGGCCTCCCGCGATTGGCCTTGAGCCATGTACGTCAAGCCTAAATCGGAAAAGCCCTCCGCCTCGTCGGGATTCAGCCTCGTTGTGGTGCTGAATGCCTGTTGGGCCTCGTAAAATTTGTGTTGAGCCAACCGTGATCGGCCCAGCCAATATTGAGTCTGACTATTCTTGCTATCGAAGCGTGCAGCTCGTTCCAGCGCGCTTTCTGCCTGCCTCCATTCATGTTGATCAAGGTACACAGCTCCTAGACCAAGAAACGCCCTGGCGTGACCGGGATCGAGTTGAATCGCGGCCCGATATTCTTCGATGGCCCCATTCGGATCGCCTTGCTGGCTGAGTACTTCTGCCAATCGAAGATGGGTCGGTGCATCGTTTGCCTGGAACTCTAGTAATGCTCTTAGCGCTTCACGGGTCTTGTGGAGTCCGGCTTCCACGTGTTCATTTGTGACGGGGGTTCCCGTTATGCCTATCTCCTTCATAGGGAGTGGGACCTTTTGAGCGGTCAAGGCTCCCTTCGCACTTAGAATTCCCACCAGACACAGAAAAATAGTGGCGTGCCATTTCATGATTCAGAAAATAGAAACCCCGGTTTTGGTGGTAAATAATTCGAGTGCATGTTGTCCTGCGAATGAGTTGCCCTTTTCGTTTAAGCCGGGAGACCAGACGGCGACCGTTAGCCGGTTTGGGATCACCCCGACAATTCCTCCCCCCACACCACTTTTCCCCGGCAAACCGACATTGAAGGCGAAATCTCCTGCGGCATCGTAGGTTCCGCAGGTGAGCATGAGGGCGTTCACCCTCTTTGTCTGACTTTGGGTGAGGACCTGCTGATTGGTCCAAGGACAATGGCCTTTGTTGGCGAGAAAGAGAAATCCTTTCGCCAGGTCCACGCAGCTCATCGACAGTGAGCAGTGAAAGTAATAAAACTTCAAGACATCTTCCACCTCGTTCGTGAGGTTCGAAAAACTTTTGAGAAAATTGGCCAATGCAGCATTTCGAAATCCGGCTTGTCCCTCAGAGAGGGCTACCAGAGGGTCATCCTGAATGGAGGAATTATTGGCTCGTTGTCTGACAAATTCTAGAAATGAGGATTGGGGATCTTTCAGATGAGACACGAGAATATCAGAGACGACTAAAGCGCCTGCGTTGATAAACGGATTTCGAGGTATGCCATGTTCATACTCGAGCTGGACAAGAGAATTGAAGGTTGAGCCTGATGGTTCCAGCCCGACTCGAGTCCAAATTTTATCGCCTTCGAAGGTAAATCCCAGGGCGAGTGTATACACTTTTGAAATGCTTTGGATCGAGAAATGTTCTAACGCATCACCAACGTGGAATGAGTCTCCCTCAATGGTCTGAACGGCCATCCCAAACTTATGAGGCGAAATACTCGATAGTTGGGGAATATAGGTTGCCACTTTTCCGGCAGGTAACATATGCCTCACGTCTTCATGAATTTCTTCTAAAATGTCCTGATAGTTCACGGGTACCTCCACATTGCACCACAAGAGAAGATCTTATTGTGCATGGAGATTGATGGATTTCAAAGGCAAGCCGGATTTAGGATTTTTCATCCTGTTCGATCATTTCAAAGAGGCTGTTCACGGGTTGCTTGATCGATTTGGGATAGACGAACCATTTTATGATATGTCGTAGAAAGGAGACAGGGTGGCCGGGAGTGCCAAGCTTTGGAGCAAAGTCGTTCCAGGTTGAAATCGCTGAGGAATTCACTCCCGGCTGTCCGAGAAACCAATGCTCCAAATCTTTGTCAGAATGAGTTTGTATGACGGCATGGCGAAATTGTCGAAAAGACAGCCCAAAGTGCCGAAGGAAATAGCCGTCAACTCCCATCGGACTACCCAAAGACACGCGATAGAGAAGCGGGAAGTTTCCCTGTTGGGAAGCCCGCACTTTATCAGCCATACGGGCCAACCAGCAGCAGTCTGCTAGTGTTTCTTGTGGGCGACGAAGGTTCATCATTGTCGTGATGAGAAGATCCGTTCGACATTCTACCCCATTTTTGTCGGGGAGGCACCTGAGGATTGAAAATGCCCGATTCACTACTTAGACGAAAATCCACTCGTTCTTGCCGTTGTGCGGAAACCGAATCAGGCCTGGCCATGATGCGATCGGCTCTGGAGGGTTCTCTCTCTATTGGACTGAGCTGCATCCCCAATCAGGACGGTCACGAGCAGGCCTAAAATGCTGATGGTTCCTGCCTACCGTCCTGCCGTCTCAGGAATCCCCCGACAAAGAAGAGAAAGAGAAACACCATGCTTCCCCGAAGAATTTTCTCGCCGATATGCCACGAAGGCGCGCACAGTGATTGCCAGTCAATAGAAGACAGATAAACCGAAAACATACGCTGTGCCCGATCGGGAGGAAATCGGCAGCCTCCCGGGGTTGAGGTCGGGAGGCGTCGATTCAATAGGCGCGATCTTCTCTTCTATGACCGCGAAAATGCCTGGCCTCGCAAGCGACGGTCGACCGTCATGCTGAACCTACGATTTTTCCTTTTCAAAGGAGACATCGGTGACTTTATTTTCATCATCGATAAATAACACGATGGATTGTCCGGGCGAGAGGGCTTTGATTTTTTTCTGGACAAGGGAGCGGACTTCATATTGTTGTTCTTTCCCATTCTCCTTAATAGAAATCGTGTTTTCTTTCAGGGGTTGAACGAGTACGCCGGTGACTTTTTTGAAGCTGGCTTTCAGTGGGGTCTTCTTTTCCACAAGCCCTTGGGCTTTATCCACTTCTTTTTGGCCGCTATACGTGACATCCACGATCTGATTCATTTCATCAATGAGGAAAGTCGCCTCTGCGCCGACCGGCACAGACGCCACCTTGCTGCGCGCTAACGGCCTGATCAAAAAGGCCTCCTCCTTCTTCTCATCTGACTGAATGACCGCTTTGTTATGTCCCGTCACGAGAGGCTGTGTGAGGATCCCGTGAATTTTCTTATGCTGAGAGGTTTCTCCCTGCAAATGGAGATCAACAAGGAGATTCTGATCGTTGACCGTCATTTCAACTTTATCTCCTTCTTTTAGTGCTGGTAGCCCCTTTTCTTTGCGGATATTCATGGGGAGATACCTGGGCTGCACTTCTCCGGTATTCACTTTGGCTTGGTCACCCCGAATTTCTTCGACGATGCCCATAATTACCCGTTCTCCCGGGATAAGGTTGGCCTCTTGTGAGTTGTCCGACTGTTCGGCCCGGGCGGAGGTGGACGATTCCGATAGTAAAGACCAGGCGCATACCCCGCAGAGCGTCATAACAAGAAGACGTGTGGTCAGCATTGAGGTTTGGAGTGTGTGGCGGTCATGGGTTGAGGTCAGCATGGAATTCTCCTTGGGTTGCTTCTTTCAATGAGTATTAAAAAGGTCATAGATGGATTATATATCCCTGTATTCCAAAGAGACCTATGAAAAACCCTGGTTAATAAAGGCGCATGCCCTAGGCCATCACGAAAATGAGGTGGTCATCTGGTGGTGATGTCGATGGGATGTGTGAAGTAAGAATCGGCATGTTGGGGATGAGAGAAAGATCAGGAGGAAAATGTCTTAGAACCGATGGCAGGTCTTCAACCTGGTCGGTTTTCGAGAGGAACGATCGCCACGATGAGGACGTTGGATAGGTCTTATGTATTGATGGGCCCAAGGGTGGGATGAGATCTTCTCTGTTGCCCATTCAGGGAGGAGAAAATCAGGGGTATTTCAGACGCATTCCAGGGTTCATTCCAGTTTTCGGATGAACGATAAAGAATTACATTCCTCTCTAGTATTTGTACGACTTACGGTGAGTCCGATGGTTGAATTTGTCAATACATAGAAGAGGTCAGACGGGAGAGGCTGTTGTACTGCGACCAAACTTCGTCGGACCATGACAGTCTCAAATCAACAAAGGAGTGACGTCATGAAAAAGATGGCGCGTGAAGACATTCTTGACGGCCGGGAAAAAGGTCTCGGACAGATGCTCTTAGAAAAAAAGAATGAGATTCAAAAACAAATCAATGAATTGATTGTTCAGCGTCGGGAAGAGCAAGAGCGGTGGAGGGGAGAATCGGCTATGGATAGTCTTGATATGGCTTATCGGGATAGCTCAGGCGATCAACTCCTTTCCTTATTGGAAGTCCGGCACCGCATGCATATTACCCTTGATGAGGCCTTGACTCGACTTCAGGAAGGGACTTATGGGTTTTGCCATGAGTGTGGAGAGCCGGTCAATAAGGCCCGGCTGAAGGCTTTGCCCTTCGCTAAAACCTGTTATGATTGTCAAAGGGTCATTGAAGGGCTTGAAAAAGTTGGGCGAGACTAAGCCGGGCCACTGTATAAAAGAATGGTAAAAGATGAAGTCCTGCAAGAGGAAGGACAACGCTGCAGACAAATCACGGATCCGGCTGAGTTGGCCAGAGACTGAATCTTTCCGAAGAAACCTTTCAGGAACCGCGATGAGGAGGATTGGGTGAGAGAGTGAACAATGTGTCCTTCATTTTTCTTGGAGGCTGTGAAGCATTTTGACGCTGGAATTTCCGTTTTCGCAGTGCCACTCTCAGGGACGGCGTGGGTCGTGTCGGCCGCCCTCTTTTGAGGATAGGGCTTAGAGCGACTTCCTGGTTTTTTGAAGATCACCGGGTTGATCGGAGAGAGGCACTGCATTCGGGGTCTGTTGGCGATTTCCTGTTGTCTTTGGGAATGATGTCCATCCAACATTGCCCTTTGATCAATCGTCCCTGTATGGGGGGAACACTCCATATTCTCCGCAAGATGTGTTCCGATTCTTCCCAGGTCCGATTTCCCAACTTTTAAACGATAGAAGGTACCCGTTCTTTCTGACTATCAGTGGACGGTGCTCCAGGGAAGGTAAATTTTTTCCTCGTGTTCACTGGAAGGGTTGTATGCAGATGGAATTTCGTCTTGCCCAATCGGAACCGTTCATGGAAGGCATGACGCGTCTGGTCCATGAACAAATTGATCGGGCGTTAAAGGAATTGAGCGTACGCCCCATTGATCCGGTTTCGGGGCCTCATCAGGTTCGGAAGCGATGTAAGAAAATCAGAGCCCTTATCCGGCTCGCGAAGACCGGGATGAAAAATCGCAGGACGTATCAACAGGAAAATAGACGGTTGAGGGATGCGGCCCGCATGCTTTCCGACATCCGTGACGCTCAGGTCATGATCGAAACCTATGACCACCTGATGGCTGTCCTGCCCCATGGCCTTGACCGGCGGGCATTTGGTCCGATCCGTCGACAGTTATCCCAACAGTTTCAGAGACGGTTACACACGACCCCAACCCTCGATATCGTATTCCGGGAAATTCAAGCCGGGTTGGAAAAAGGGCGCCAACGTATTTCCGATGACATGCTTGATGGTTGCCAGGAAACCGCTCTCTATACAGGGTTAAAAACAACCTATGCGAAGGCCTCTCACTGTATGTCAGCCGCGTTCACCCGGCCGACCGATAACGGATTTCATGAGTGGAGGAAACATGTCAAATATCACTGGTATCATTGTCGTTTGCTGAGAGATGCGTGGAACCCTGTCTTGTCGAAGCGATGCGACGAGCTTCACGATTTGGAGGAGTATCTCGGAGAGGATCATGATCTGGGCGTCTTCGAAAAATTATTAGTTGAACCACATGGAGAGCGTCACTCTTCGGCCAGTCCTTTCAACCCCCTCCTGGTGACGATTCGGAAACGAAAACATATTTTACGAAGGGCTGTCCGTCAATCGGGGTGTCGACTCTTTGTCGAATCTCCGAACGCTTTCAGCAAACGAATGTGTTCCTACTGGAAGATATGGATTCAGGAATCACCAAGAGCACGGGAAACACGAGAACAATCTGAACATGCTCCAGGGTTATGATCAGAGTCTATTTTCATGGTCGCTGTACGGTCACCATGATGCATCGGTGGATAGGATGTCCTATGAACTATCAGATGTGCAAGGGGTTCCTCAGGAAGGTGTCGTTGAGGTCAGAATGGAGGTGAGGCCCTGCCAAAAGAGCGTCAGGGGTGGATGATGTTCAAAGCGTGGTTGTTCAATCCCAGGTTAGCAGTTTGGGGGAAGAATGGTGAAAGGTCTCATGCGTAGTCTCATGGAACCTGTCATTCCATAGAATTTCAGACGTGGCCGGTAAATTCCTTCCATCGATTGGGGTCATGGTTGAACCATTTGCGCAGCGTGGTTGAAGGCGCCATGTCTTGAAGCCACAGGTCGAGAGCGGCTGATTCTTTCGCCAAACCTCGTGGCCAAAGTCGATCGATCAAGACCCGATATCCATCTTCGGGTGCTGGGGATTCATCAATTCGCTTAACCTGAATATTCAGTGCTTGCTCTGTCTGGTCTTTTCCCGTGTTGCGCGGGGTTTTCCCTGTGAAGGATGTCGAAAGCAATCAGTGGTGTGATCATTGACCAACCCGGCTGCTTGCATGTGCGCGTACATCACGGTACTGCCGACAAAGCTGAAGCCTCTTTTTTTAAGATCTTTGGAGAGCGCATCACTCTCCGGTGTAGTAGCAGGGACCTGTGCCATATTTTCCCAAAAATTAATTTTTGGGCTGCCACCCACAAACTGCCAGACATAGGCGTCAAAGGATCCAAATTCATCTTGTACTTCGAGAAATGCTTTGGCGTTGGTGCTGGCAGATCGAATCTTTAGACGATTTCGAATGATGCCGGTATTGTTGAGGAGGGAGGTTTGCTTTCGAGCATCAAATCGTGCCACTTGTGCCGGATCGAATCCCGCAAAAGCTTTGCGGTAGCCTTCGCGTCGAAGCAAAATTGTCGACCAGGATAAACCGGCCTGCGCAGCTTCGAGAATCAACATTTCAAAATGGCGGTAATCATCGTGCACGGGTACGCCCCATTCTTCATCGTGATAGGGTATGAAGTGTGGTTTTTCACCAACCCATCCACAGCGAATCTTACCGTCAGGCCGGCCGGATTTTTTTGGGACATCAGGTTGCACCTAAGTTTCCGGTGAAAAAGCTGAGAAAGGCTACGTTTTCAAGGATGAGGAGTCAATATTCTTTTCAGATCCCCGGTTGTAGGGAGAGCGAGTGACCAAGTCCATGTCCGGCAATCTCATCTCCTTTCTTGGTATAATCCAATCATTGAATACCAGGAGGGGACATGATGCGTATTCTACATGCAAGATTTCATTATGCTATCGTGACCGGTCGTGTGGGTGGTCTCTGTGCCATCGGCGTGATGCTGTGGACCCTGTCTGCGGGTGCGACAGTCCCGGCTGTTCCCTGGGAATGTTCCGGCTTTGTCGAAGACGCCCAGGATCGGTGTATTCGAACATTTATGGAACTTCAACAGGAGAAAATTTCCAAGTTGGAAAAGGAGTTGGAAGATCAACAGCAGACGGTTCAACAACTGCAACAACAGATTTCGCAACAAGGAGCAGCCACAGCCCAACTCCAACGCCAACTCACCCACAATCGCTCTCACTGGTATGGGTATCCCTCTGTGCAGGTCTATCCGCCCTACGGCCTCAGCCTTGGTTTTGGCCGGGACAGGTTGTTTGGTGGGTCCTTCCTGTATGGAACGCCTCGGTATTTTGGTCCGCGATGGTACGGCCACGGGCATCGTCGGTGGCACCGTCACTAATACGTTCGTTCAGGTAAGGCATTCCGCAGAATAATATGCAGATTGGTAAAGTGGGAGACTGTATGCTCGAAAGTCAGATCGGCTCTCCCAATAATTTTGCATCATCAGCAATGTTGGCTAATCCCAAACGTAGTCACCGTCGGTAGACACCACCCCATTGGCCTCCCCAGACGAACCCGTCACGTTTCCAAACAACCTTATAGCGTAGGAGGAGCGAAGCCGCAATGAACGTTGCGGACTACCCGGTGACTTCAAGAAGGATCGCGATGAACCGTATTGGGCGAGAAAGCTGGTAGGCAGACCGCAATATATTCAGCTCCGTCTGTGCCTGGAGTGCTGTAGCGAATCCATTCTCCTTTTGACGTGAGCACGCCTTGCCCTGCTCTGACTTCCAGTGTGTCATTTTTCGTTTCCACTTTCAGGATGCCGCGGAGGACGATAGTATATTCATCGAACTCTGGGGTTTGCCCAGGTTCCACCCAGCCGGATGGGCTTTGCATGCGCGCAATGCTGATTCCAGGGGAGCCAGAATTCACATGCCCGAAAAACTCGTCGATGAGCTTAGGTTTATTTCCAGCTGCTTCAATTCTTGTCGGTTGCTGAATTAATTTCGCCATAATTTCTCACTGACCTCCCTTAGTGTTGTTTGAGTTGGGCTCCTATCGGGTCTGTTGAAAAATCCGCCAGCGGAGTTCTCGCCATTTTCCCGTGCTCACGGATTACGCATACGCTCCGCGCGTAAAAATGGCTGCGGCCTCCCTTCGAGCCGCCTCAGGACAGACTTTCTATGAGGTTTGTCAAGTGCTCGGTC
>JBBDSY010000099.1:0-77617 GCA_040904705.1 Nitrospirales bacterium
AGTCCCCCGCTTCCAGCGGGGAGCGCTTTCACCCACGGGCTTACGCCACGTGGTCCTCCGCGCTGGCTTTGATAGGTAAAATATGGTCAATCGTCCTTTTTTTATGTGCCCAACTTCCGGCTTTTGCCCTGAATGCCCTTCTATTACGGATTCAGTACCAACGTTCCTCCTGGGTCCACCTGCAACACTGCGGCGCCCGGACTGACCGTCACCGTGTTGTTAAAGTCCACACCTCCAATGGCTCCCTGACCCACTCCAGCAAACGGCACGAATCCATTCCCTACGGAGACTGTGGCACTCGGATGCACCAGCACCGGAAGGCCCGACAAATTCGGTACAGTGGTGGAAAGAGTACAGCCGGCACATGCCCCGGACGTTCCCGTAATATTGACGGTGTTTGTCCCAAACCCAAACGCGACGAGTGACCCGCCGCTTAAGGTAAAGGACGAATTCAATCCGACAGCCAGTAACGCCCCGTTCACCGACAGCAGACTGTTATTGGCCAGCGCGGTCAAATTACCGGCCACCTGCCCGGTCGCGCCATTGAGAAAGTTAAACAGATGTCCGCCCACTTGGAGTTGGCTATTATTCAATTGAACGGCTCCCTGGAGCACATTCGATTGCTGGAGAGAAGCTACGAGCTGCGCACTGCCGCCCGTCCCATTGCCTTGGACATTCACAAAATCCCCCGTGGTAGTCATCGTACTCTGAAACAAACTGACCAACGGCCCGCTGGCTTCCAGTATGCCCTGATGCAAGTCACCCCGGACGACCATGGCCGAGTGCGATTCGACCGCCCATTCAAAATTCGGGTCGGAAAAAGAAAGATTCGGAGTCCCACTTTCCAGCACCTCAATGAGCGGGGGAATATCCGCACGTGATTTGCCTAAAGGAATTGGTGGCTCGCTTACTCCAGCAACCGGCTGGAGATCTCCAGGGATCAGGTCTGGTGGTTCCGTGGGCCCTTCCAATCGGCTATCTAGAATGGTCAGTAACGATACTTGTGGAATGTTAAAGGGATCACTTGTATCCGGAACAATCGTACTCCCATCCAGTATTCCTAACACACGATCCTTCATTTTTAGGTTTACCGGATTCAATTGGCCACCGCCTTCATTCCCTGGAATAATTTCAATGAAATCAAAAATAATTTCATCATCACGGCTGAATCCGGTAATGGGATCTACGTTGGGAGGGCTGGGTTCGAGTGGAATTTGATCCTCGATACGAACGTCAAAGTTTCTTCCCAATATGGCTACGAGCGACCCTTCAATATCATTCGGCTGTTGAAAGTAATTGGAGGTTGCGCCCGTATCGGTCGCCACAACATCCGTGTTGTTATTGATGACCACACCGCCTTTCACCGTCAGGGGGTCTCCGCCTGGAACATCCCTTGCCCGAATCACCCCGTGGACTCCCTCCACCGCATCTTCGTTACTGCAACATCCGCCGAGGACGAACTTAGGGGGAAACAACACATTCTCGTCCCCTGTCCCAGGAACAACTTGCATACTTGAGGCAAACGTCTCCAATACATTTATAACCAACGGTTTATCCGCGGGATCAGAAAACCGCGTGAGCACATTTGCCTTGCCGGCCGCATTGGCCAATTCACCCGGATCGTTATTAATTGCTATGGGAAAGGGGAGAAACAGATTCCTTCCAGCAGGCCGATTGACGGTATCTGGACTAAACTGTCCACCAACTAAATTGGTCACTGATATCCGCTCCGTTGGGATTTGCCCCTGATGAGGGACCTGCGAAAGATTTCCACCATCTACCAACATTAATTCACTATTAATGGGCGTGTACTGAATTTCAATGCGGGGATTCCCGTTGTTGGTGAGCCCATTCAGCGTGACATGACTATTATCAAATAACAGTAGACCTCCCCCTCCTTTCGGATTAGGAACATTGGGCCCGACGGGACCAATAATGACATTGAAACTATCGTTTGCGGCCGGATCGATGAGGCTGCTGGTCGGTCCTCCCACTTCTTGGGCAACGGGGAAGCTTCCACCCAGAGGCGGGAGGCTTGTAGGCAGGGAGTTCGTTCCTCCGGAAAGAGAAACCCCTGTCGTGGCCAGAATCACTTCCTGCTGGGCTTTCTCCTCCTTTTCAGATTCCTGGGTCTGTGCCGCCACACCACCCAACACGTCCCCTAGAACCTCTGCTTGCTTCAGTTCTTGGGAGGCCAGATAGACAAGCCCCGACTTCGGTGTGTCCTGGTGGTGAGCCAACGCGGTCAGGGAATACTGCCCGCGTAAACCGTCCGGAGTGGCAAAAGGAACGCCTATTTGCCCGCTGCTCACCTCTACACTCTCCCCGGCTTTCACCTGGACCGACTGGCCATTGGCTCCGACCGTCAGCATGCCCTCTTCCACTTGATATATCACCGTGGAATCTTGGATTTCCGCCCTGGCGGTAGAAGTGGTATATGACGCCAATATCACTTCCGACTCCTCCCCTCCCGATGGTACTTCAGCTCGCTTTGCCTCCCCTCCCATCATGACTCGAAAGACCCCTCCCCGAGTAAGTGCTTTGGTGGAAGGCGTCCGCACGCTCATTTGTTCATGAACAGCCAATTGCGATTCGGCGACGGCCAATCGTATGGTTCCGTTTTGTATGTCGATGATGGGAGTCCCATTGGTCTCGTCAGCGGAAATGCGCACAGAAGATTCTTCCTCCATCGTGACCACTTCTTGATGTCCGATTAAAATCTCAGCACGGCTTTGTGCTCCGGTAAGGATTTGATCGCCAACACGAATGGCCTCGCCAAACTGAAGCTCATGCCCGGTCGACCGGTCACTCGGAGAACCTGATCGCACATTCCCCTGTAGTCCTGATAGCACCAGGGGACGGTCTGCTTCTACCTTGATGCCTCGTTGAGGGTCGGCACTCCAGCCAAAGTCCGGACCTACTATCGTCATCGCCGTTACCCCGCTGAGAACGCAAACGAATAGTGATTTACGCATCCTGGCTTGCTCCTTCTTCTTAGCCACGGGAAGTGGCTCATTTTCAAGCAATGCTTCCCGGAAGCGTAACGAGTCTTCTGAGAAAAAGAAAGCTGCCGTGCCTCAAATTTGAATGATGCCACAGCAGAAAAAAAGACGGGTGATCCATTTTCAAGGGAAAGCCATGAAGGTGTGCCCTACGTGCTAGATATTTGGAATTCCTTTTTTTTAACAATAGGCATCTGAAAAACCTCGATTATATGTGGTTTTTTTCCATGCATTGTTGTAACGTTGTTCGGTTTAGAATGCCGACCCCCTCCACAGGAGGGGGGAAAAAGGAGAGCACGATGAAGGAGGCCAACCGAGCCCCCACACGATTTCCCCTGCGGATGGTCGCAATAATTGGGTTTTTTGTTGTTCAAACGGTCAGTGCCTTGGTGCCCATGCAGACCTATGCCCAACAAAGCGAAGCGGAGGTATCCGTTGCCGAAGGTGTGCTGGCCTATGAACAGAAGCGGTATTCTGAGGCCCTTCCTTTTTTCGTGAGAGGAGCCGAGCAAGACCCCCTTAACGTTCGAGCACAGTATTACACAGGGCTCACTTACCTGGCCTTGAAGCAACCGGAACAAGCGATTGCTCCGCTGGAGAAGGCTCGCCAGTTGCGTCCCACGGGTCGAGACATTTCATTTCAATTAGGGGTCGCCTATTTTTCCATCAAAGCCTATGACAAGGCGGGGCCTCTTTTAGAAGAGGTCTATCAGCAGACTCCGGATCGGGAAAATTTGGGGTATTACACGGGACTGACCCGCTATCAAGACCAACACTATTCGGAAGCCGTTGACGCCTTTAATACCAACGTCGCCACCGATTCCAACTTTCAGCAGCTCACGCGTTTTTACCGAGGGTTGGCGTTGGGTGTATTAGGGCTGACGCAAGAAGCGGCCTCGGAATTGGAAGCCGTTCAGAGAATTCAGGCGGTGTCGCCACTGACCGCCGCCTCGGTTCGAATCCGTGATGAATTGATGGCCGCGCGGCGGGTCACCGAAAGTAAACGATTTCGCGCTCAAATAAGTGTGGGATGATTCTACGACGATAATGTGGCCATTAACCCCAACAAGGAATCGATTAGCAATCCCAACCAGCAACTCATCCTGAATAATTTGCGAAGCCGGAAGACCACCTCCCCGGGCATGCTGGCGTCGGTGCTCTTGGATTATGCCTTTTTCCGGAACGGCCCCATGGAGGCCACGGCCACCTATTCCTTTTTTCAAACGCTGAATGTTAATGCCAACTTGGACAAGTTTAATCTCCAGAATCATCTGGTCGGGCTCGGCGGTTTCTACCGGGGGGTGGTTCGCGATATTCCCTACCAGGTCGCACTTCAGTACACGTACGATTACCTGTTTCTGGATATGGATGGTTTTCTTTCCCGTCATACCCCCACGTTGAGCGGCACGCTGGTCCTCCCGTCCTTTACGGCTCCACTGGTCGGATCGGTGGCCAATCTCACTAATGGCCTTTTTCGCTATCAGGTGAAAGAATTTTTCAGAGAATCTGGTGATGATGATTCCCGGTTTCAAAGCGAAAGCCGGGATGCCTTGAACTTCATGACCGGGTTTGTCCATACGTTTCGGTTCGCCGCGGATCGGTTTCTGGTCAGGGCGGGGTATCAATACGATCATGAAGCTGCAGATGGCACCTCCTTTTCCTATCAGGGCCACCGGTTGACGACAGGGTGGCAAGCCACCTTACCTTGGGGGAAACTGACGCTCCGACATGATTATGACGTGCACTGGAGAGACTACAAAAATGCTCAGACCTTCTTTACTGATGAGGATGGAGGTCTTTCCCGGCGTGATGACCGCCAACAAACCCATCTGGTTCAACTGATTAAACCGCTCACGGACACCCTAACTTTTACAGCCCAATACCAACACATTAGAAACGGCTCCGATATTCCGGTATACGACTACACCAAAAATGTGTTTACGGGTTTGATCACCTGGGCCTATTAGGCACCATGGAGCCCTGATACGATGGGCCATCGTTATCTCATACCCAAAGATACACCGTCCCCTTCACCTTCCTTCACCAAACAGTCATACACCAGACTGATATTCCTCCTCTGCGGCTTTTTAGCTTTAATGTGTTCCTGGAATCCCCACGTCCTCTCCGAGACCCCCAAGCCTTCATTAGACCCGGAAATCGAAAGTTCCTTGCCTGAAGCCGAGTCACTGCACCATCAGGCCTTGAAACTCCTGGAAGAGGGGGACTACCGACAAGCGTTACCTAAAGCAGAGAAAGCCCTCCACATTCGCGAGTCCGTCTTGGGTGCGAATCATCTGACTGTGGCGGAGAGCCTCAACACATTAGGTCTCACTCACCATCATCTCGCAGAAATCGACCAGGCACTGCACGTTCACGAACGTGCCTTCCACATTCGAGAAGCGCGGGCAGGAGCCCGAAGCGAAGAGGTCGGTGAAAGCTTAACGAATTTAGCCCGTGTTTGGATTTCTAAAGGTGCGTTTTTTAAAGCGCAGGACATGTTGGAACGGGCCTTGAATATTCGAGCCCAGGTATTTGACCGCAACCATGTGAAAGTCGCGGAGACCTTAATGTATCTCGCGATGGTCCAGGGACTTCAAATGAATCTGGACGAGGCACTCGCCACGCAGGCCCGTGCCGTTCAGATTTTTGATCAAACCTCTCAGGCGCCTGCCATCGAGCATTCCATGGCTCTCACCAGCTATGGTGTTATTTTGAGCCGAAACGGGGAATTTGCCAAGGGCAAGCCACTCATTGAGCGCGCACTTTTGCTGCAAGAAGGCTCACTTGGGCGCACGCATCCCATTGTGGCAAGAACCCTCGACAGTCTCGCCGAACTCGAAGCGAAAATGGGACATCCCCAAGAAGCCTTGCCCCTGGCCAAGCGCGCCTTGCAGATTCGAGAAGATCGTTTGGGACCGGAACACCCGGAAACTTCGGCAAGTTTAAACACACTCGGGACCCTGCACTGGAAACAAGGTGACCTTCAACAGGCAGCCACGTCATTTCAACGCGCCCTGGCCATTGTCGAACACTCGGTGGGACCGGTTCATCCCGTTGTGGCAGCCAATTTGTTGAGTCTGGGCGAGATCAATCGGCAGATGGGAAACCTGAGTCCGGCCCGCCAAATGTTTTCCAGAGCACTGAAAATTCAAGAAACCACGCTCGGCCCACAGCACAACGACGTGGCTACTACCCTCACCCGGTTGGCCTGGATGGCCGGCAGTCAGGAAGAGTATTCCCAGGCCGAGGGTATACTCACACAGGCAATAAGCATTCGAGAAAACACACTGGGAGACACCCACCCAGATTTGGCCATGCTTTTGAATGAATTGGCCAGAGTGAAACATCGACAGGGCCAATTAGCCAACGCCCGGCCGCACTATGAACGAGCGCGTCAGATTTATGTGGCGGTCAGCCGGTTGAACCAGGACTTAGATGATGTCACCTTCAGCCGTCTCCACCAACAAGGGATTGCCAGCCTCCAGGACTATGCCCTCCTCCTCGCTCAGTTGTCCCCGCAGAACCCAGAACTCTCCACAGTGACCGATGGATTTCTGGTGGCCGAACAGGCACGAGGGTGGCTTGTGCAGGCCGCAGTGGCCAAGGCCATGGCCCGTAAACATGCCCACCGATCCACGGATGTGGAGTTGGCTAAATATATTGACGATCTCCGCCGGCGACGACAGGAGTTATGGGGAACCCTTCACGCGTGGTACGGACACCCGTCCCAGGACTCTTCCCATCTGGAGAAATTATCCGCCGTCAAAACAGAAGTGCAGGAAGTTCAACAAGACCTGGATAAGGCATTAACGCAATTGGAAGCCCGTTTCCCCCAATATGCGAACCTGGCTTTTCCCAAACCTCTGAACCTTGAGGCCGTACAAGAACTTCTGAAACCAGGAGAGGCCTTAATCAGTTTTTCTGCCTGGGAACATCTGCTTCAAATTTGGGTGATTCGTCCTGGGCAAACCCCTGTCTTCTTTAATTCGGGAATAGTCAAAACGGAACTATCCAGACTCGTGACACAGATTCGAGCCAGCCTGCATTCAGCCAAACGACCGTTTGATGTGCAAGCGGCCCACCAATTATATCAACGACTGTTCCAACCCCTGGAGGCCCAACTTGTAGGAGTGGAAACCCTCATTATTATCCCGGATGAAATTCTGCTTCCTTTACCATTTGCCGCATTGATCACGGACAATACGGGTCCCGCTTTTGCCCGGCTTGCGAAACTTTACCCATCGGGTAACTTTCTCTCATCTGCCGATTTCAACGCGTACACTAACGTGCAGTGGCTGATCGAACGCTTTCCCATTACGGTGGTGCCCTCAGCTTCCGCATTCAAATTATTGCGGCAATCCGTAAGAGGATCTCAAAACAACACGGATCGATTTATTGGATTCGGTGATCCCGTTTTTTCGGGAGATGGTCAAGAACGTGGGGGGAACATGCCCGCACTTCAAGGGTCCCGCACAGGTTTTGAGCAACTACGAATGATGAATGCCCTGCCGGGTACACAACAGGAACTCAAGGCCATCGCCCGGACTATGGGCGTCAACCCCGAGACAAATTTATTTCTTCAGAAACGCGCGACAGAGACCCACGTCCGACAACTCCTGAACTCGGGACGTCTGGGGGGTACACAGGTGCTCTCATTTGCCACTCACGGGCTCTTGGCTGGCCAGTTAAACGGGCTGGTAGAACCCGCTTTGGTTCTCACGATTCCGGCCCGCCCCACTCAAGAGGATGACGGTCTGCTCACGATGGGCGAGATTCTTGATTTTCAACTTCCACAAGTCGAGTGGGTGATTCTCTCGGCATGTAACACCGCAGGAGGCGATGGCAGCGGCCAAGGGTTGAGTGGCCTCGCACGAGCCTTCTTTTTTGCCGGCGTCAAAGCCCTCCTGGTTTCTCACTGGAGCGTGGATGATCGTGCGACTCAAGCCCTGATGACCGAGGTCTTTCAGTTGTTCGGAAAGGATTCCACACTCTCGAAAAGTGCAGCTTTGCGGGGCGGGATGCTACAGGTGATGGAGCAAGGCAAGGTAGGCCGCTTTCCCTACTTCAGCCATCCCTATGCCTGGGCCCCATTTTTTCTGGTGGGAGAAGGAAAATAAAGTGAAGGCTGTTTAGAGTTCCAATAACCTGCCAATTCCGATCGCTTTTTGGAAGTCCCTTAACAACTTGAAGAAGAGGTAACTTCCCTTGGTTATCGACTCTTCGATGATGAGGCCCCACACCTACCTTTGAAACTTGAAAAGAGAAGAAAAACTTCTTAATTCCTCCTGATTGATCAAGGTCCAATCCTGGTTATGCTAAGGAATGAACATTTTTCCCTCCGCATTTAGCTTGATAGGCATGCAATTGAAAAACAGACCCATTGCGGATACTGTTATAAATGTACATGAATTTAGCACTGGGTCCACCCTTGATATCGAGCCTCAGTATCTTCCCTTGTGCATCAAATTCAAAGTTCAACGCCTTTAGATCCCGATGCCACCAGTTTAGTGTACGAGGCTCACCGGGTCGGAATCCCCGATCAAGCCAGGTACATTCACCTGGTTGTGGGGGACGAGTTCCAGCGCCTTGGGATCCCCCGGTAAATTGGAATTGGATTTCCTTTCGTGCAATAAGCCTTTCATCGTCCCTCCGCCACCCCCCATTCTTTAACAGTCCCTTGAAATAAAGATAGGCAGGCGTTTTAATACTCAAAAATAAAGGTAAACGGTCCGGGTCGTACTGAGATGATTGGAGAGTGATGCCAGACGAGGCAGCAACTCTAGGCGGGGTGTAGGCAGCTAAGGCTCAGCGGCACCTGACCTGCGTTGTGGCTCTTTCATAGATGATGCTAATATTTTGGTATCTTGGCCGACGAGGGAATTAATCGCACAACCGGTGGCCTAATCACTGGGGGCAGGTCAATGACATGACACACCTCTTGGCGCTTTTTAGATGTGTCCACCCAATCAGGGATAGACCATTTTTATAATGCAATAACAAGTGGCGGGTATCAGTATTCATCCTTAAAGTTGCGCCATGCTGGCAAATCGCCAGCCAGGACTTGCCGCTTTTTGGGGAGGTTTAAGCGAAAGCCGGGAGGAGTAATTAAGACATAATCACTTCGTTATCTTACTATTGCTGAAAATTTACCATACACTTCTAATTCTTGAGAAAAGCGTATACTGTTTCCATTCAATCTTGACCTTTAGACACATCAATCGAAAATTCAAGCAGGGAGGATCAGATGCGTAAAAGAATTCACATTATTAACGGCGGCAACCCGTTGTTGAAGTTTAGAGTCCGACCATCCAAGGTAGTTCAAGTCTTCCTGTTCAGCCTGCTATTCGCTACTAGCCTCTTGGGAACTGCCTGCGGGCAGAGGAATAACGACAATGATCGTTTACCGGGGGTGGCAATCCCCGTTCATATCCTCACCACGGGCGACGTTGGACGCACTGTTATGGTGGAATCCGGGGACTGGCTGGAATTTGAACTACCTTTGGCGGAAGGAGCTGCGGTGTGGAAACCTCGCGTCGAGGATGGTCTCACCCTCACGAAGGCAAATGACATGGGGAGTCGTCAGTCTGATACAGGGCCGGTCCAGGTTTTTCGTTTCCAAACTCGCTCCGTTGGAACCGGGAAGGTAAACTTCGAGCTGCTGAGGCCAGCGACAGGAACGACTCCCGAACAGGCATTCAGCTTCAATATTGATATCCGCTAAATGACATCGATTCGCAACACCTGAGGTGTGGGCAGGATGATGCCTGCCCACACCTCGATGGTAAAAGTTCAAGAGTTAATTGATACGCATTGGGATATAGGTAGCATTGTTGTACTCAACCTGTTCCGCTTTGATGCCCGTGTAGTCGATAATAGCACCGAGCCAGTAGTTTCGGTTGGGCGTCAGGTCGGACGGAATGTACACCCAGGTCGATGACGTGTACACATTATCCCGAGCCAGAGTGAGAGTGCGGGTGGCCACTCTACGGTCGCCTGTCGAGATGTAATCGTTGGTCGAGATGTAGAAACCAACGGGCACGCCGGATTGCGTATTCGAACCATTGTTCTCAAACGTAAATTCGGCCTGGACCCAGCTGCCACGAGTCACGCGATGCCCTGTTTCTCCACCAACATTCACCGTAGGCAGGGTGCTTCCGCTGCTATTCCGAATCACCGTCTTGGTGTGATCACTGTATTCTCCCGAGGCTCCGGAATATTTCCAATGTGTGACGGATAGATCCTGCCAGCCCCCACGGTTCCCATAAATAGCGACCATTCCATCGGCTGCGTCCTCGCCGACATAGGTGCGGGCGGTCCCGCCATTGGCCTGCATGTGCTCAAAGTCGGACCCCATGATATTGTATTCGGAGTTCACATGGTTCAGGATCAGACCGTGTCCTAGCTCGTGGACGCCGGTTGACTGGAGTGCACGTCTCGTCCCTCCATAGCGAATCAATCCACTTTTGGCGGTACTCGCGGTCCATGAAGTGGACGTACTGTACACGATGTCCACCTCATTCATCCCGTAGCGCCAGCCAAAGAGCCAATAACATGAAAAATACTGATAGGCACACGCAGGACTGCAGAGGGACGAGGAGAACCATATTTCTGACTGTCCGTTGCCCCGACCCACACCACCCGAGTCCATCGACAGTGAGTAGCGAAACTTGCTCGGGTTTCGGTTGGTTATGTTGATGGTGTCCTGTATCCCATTCTGCCAATAACCGGCCGGGAAACTGACCGTGCTGGCGTTTAGTGTCTTACTCGTCCCGCCCCACTTAATCTTGTTCCCACTGCTTCCACAGTACTTGTAGCTGTAAGCGAAGGCGTCCTGGGCGAAGAGGCCAATCGTGATGGCCACTACTAGTGTTAAGAATGCTTTCATGGTTTTCTCCTTTGTCTGGGCTGCAGGGATGGTACCTATTTCTTTTCAGTTGCTTCTCCCTGAAGTTCAAAATTGGGAAGTGCCGGTGGTTCGGGATCGGGAATCACCAGTGGGGAAGATGATTCAATCCCTCGTGAGCGAACCGGATTACGGTTCAGTTGCCCAGGTTTCAGGCCTGGTTTGAGTTTCTGTAGCCCAGGTTTCAGGCGTGGGTCCAGGTTCGGTTGCCTGCGTTTCAGGACTGGGTTGAAGTTCTGTGCTCTTAATGCCTTGACCTCGGCCTCGTCCGCTGCGCTGGCCTGCTCCCGCAAACTTGGAGCCCTTGGCGGCTGCGGGGCCCGAGTCTTTAGTTGGAATCCGGGTTTCATAAGCTTGATCGGGCCACTCTTGCGCACGTTCTTCACGCCCTTCGGACGGCGCTTCGCCTGTTTCTCTAAAGCCCTGACCTTGTTAAAGAAGGCAGTCTTGGACATAGCGTCAGGACCTATTTCCTTCCTAAGCTGAGGGCCCCGGGCTTTCCCCTTCGTCCCCTGCTTGGCCTTTTCTTCAAGGGGGTCCCTGTTGGCGGTGTCCTTGCCCTGGGAGGCACTCGGTCCGTCAGCATAGAGTGTGATCATCTTGGGGGCACTCTTTGCGTACTCGGCGCGTGCTTGCTGCACAGACATCTTCTGCTTGGCAAGCATCGCTTGGACCTGGGGATTCTTGATCAAATCATCAAACTTGGGGGCGGGGTAACTGAAGGTGTTGAAGTTCGCTGCACTACGGCCACGCGCAAGGGCGTTCTTTCCCTTTATCCCCCTCACAGGTTTTCCGTGCGTGTTGTAGACCCTATTCTTGTCGACCCGATAGCGACCGTACGCGCAGTTAACAAGAGGACAGAATGTCTCCTCACCGTTATTTCTGATGAAAATGATGTCTTCCTCTCCCTTCTGGAAAAGAGGGACTCCGCTGACCGCAAGAAATCCACCCATGCCATCAGGCCCGCCAGGAAACTGGAGCGTGACCGTCTGGCCTTCGGCTGTTCCGCGTAGCGTCTCCTGCACCTGGTAGGTGACGCGCGTCTGGGGCACCGTCTCGCCATTTTCCGTCACTGTCTGATATTCGACCTCTACGACTGAACCATGTACCACAAGGTTAGATTCTTCAGTAAGCGCCTCCAGGTTTCCCGCTTGCGCGGGATCCTGCACACCGGTCGACCAGGCGGTTCCGCTCATGGCAAACCCGGCGACTGCAGTCATGACAATAATTGATATTCTCAGATTCATGTCAGGTCTCCCTTTACGGTTTCAGGCATCTTCCGATGCCTTGGTTTCTCATGTGACAGTTAAACATAGAAAAAATAAATCCCCCCTTTCTTTCATCCAACCGGAAAAGTATCAGATCTGAAACATCTCAGAACCAAAGTCCTCCGGCACTCCTGCCCAAACAAGATTTTGACGTGGAACGTCTCATGAACATAGCGCGCGCTCCTTTCGTGAGATGATATGTAAATAAGTGAGTCATGGAACTATGCCACCAATCATCCACCAAACAAATACGTCTTTTCGTTGGAAATCCTGCATCGACTTAGGCTTTCCCTTCATAAGATTCCGTACCTTTCGCCGTGCCGTATTCCACCTTAGATACCACCCCTTGAAAAATGAGTTCAGCCTCGTCAGTCATCACTCTCAGGCTTTTTCTTGGAGATTCGTGTGCCTGTGCCATAAGGCTCCAGCCGGCCACTCCCACCAAGGTCAATGCAGTGGCCAATCCCATAGTTGCGACGGCCTTTCGTTGGTGAAAAATTTTTCCCATCATGTGTTATCTCCTTTAAGTTAGTTAACGCACATAGAACAGTTGGTTCACGCCATCTGAACCCTGCCTCGTTTATCAGATATACTTTAGGCCTGCTCGCTCAAATTGAAGGTAGCCCACACTTCAAAACGAGAAGAACATGTTCAGCGAAGTACTAAGTCGGAGGACCGCGCAATTGATAACAGGTTCGACCACTCTGAATTATTGATAATTCCCTAGTCATTAAATATCCTCAAGAAGGTTTCCCGATCGACGGACAGAGAGATCGTTGTTTTTTGATCGACACTTCATATCGTTCGTCGTCCCCACTGTGAAAAAGGTTCAAAAATTTCGTAACCTATAACACAAAAAATCTAAAAATTGTTAAACCCAATTTTTATGCCAAAAAAAAGTTCCATAAGCTGTTGTAATTATGGGTAATCTCTAGAATTATGAGCCTTGAAAATAAAAATTCAGAGATACATTTGTTATCCAATAAGATACCCATCACGTCCATATTCACAAAGAGGTCTGAGAGGATCGCTTGGTCAAGCAAGGAGAATTCCTGGCCATTAAAAAGTTTGAGATAAAGGTCCGAAGGGCAGGAAAGGGAATGGAGAAGCGCCAGTGATTCAATATGTCTTCTTCTGGTTCTTCGATTCTGGAAGGAGAACCCTGGAGAGAACATTCAAGATTTCCATAGGAAGCCTGTGATCGAGAAGACCCTTCCTAAGAATTCCCGCCTCATTTTGTTGTGGTGCTCTCTCATCAAAAATTATTTTTGATGGTGAACTTGGTAAAACGAAATTCCAGAGAACAGTATCCCCTTCGTTTTCCTCAAACCCTCAAGTCGTCATTTCCAATAAACTCGTTACGACGGTATACCCCAAACGGAGTGCAGAACTTCAATAAAGGAATGAAGGCAGTCCATCTAGATGGACCGAGATCAGTGCCACAGATTGCTACGACAATCGCCGCCAAAATCTCTATTTCCGACGCCGGCACCATTTAGCGATAGAGGAAGAGGTTTGGCCCAAAGTGATTCACCGAGTATCGAAAAAGACACCAATTTGTGGGACACCCGCGAAGGGACTTGCTGAAACTTTTTGATCTCTTGGTTCAACGTCCTTCTTCTTATCAAAGAACGAAACACCACATGATAGCTGACGTTTTTTCTTCGTAGAATAAAGCAGATGGATGAGAGGTTCGAAGGAGACCCGCTATGGCACTATCCTTGCTTAATCAAGAGTTCAACCAATTTTCAGTTAGAAAACTGGTCGTTTTGCAGACAATTCGCCACATCGTGATGTGGGAATAGAACACTTTTTACAAAAGGTCGTGCCAACCATGGTTGAACAACCCGTCAAACGCTCCCCATCCAACCTGCCCACGTGGTGGCACCGAGGACCCTCTGGTCTTGTCGAAGAGTGGGAAACCCGAGTCCCAGAAGAGGAAATTACTCGCCGCCAAGATCGCTGGCGTTCAACGCCTTCGACAAACGCCAAGGCCCACAAGCCTTTAACCCCTCAACCCTGACCGTCCCTACTGCTTTCAGCTCCCTGGGGCCCCCGAAAGAAATTTCGGGTTTTCCACCGCCCCTGGCACGAACCGGCCCACTCCGTTAACAGTCCTCACTCCCGAACTGCCTTGGGATCACGGCATGCGAGACAACTGAATAAAAGGCCCTGATTCAGGAGCCCTCGTCATCTCCACACCTGCCCAACAAGTCGTAAATCAGATAAAGAAAGATTCCCGGCAGGAGCCTCGCCGGTTTCTTGATTTGAGTATTTGCACAGGCATGAAAAATCCCGTAAGGTATGAACGCTTTAGACATGTTGGCCAAGATTTTGGAAAATCAAAGGGTGCGATATTGAATTATCACGTACGCTTCCGACGATGGGAGGGGACCTTCAGCCTTGTCGTACTCGCAGTGGCGGTTTCCTTCACGACTCCTCTCATTCTTCTGGCGGCTGCGCCCAATGTCGTCCTGAATCGAGCTATTCACTTTCCCGCGCTCAACGGCAATCCCATCACCCTCCCGCCAGGTCAATATTTAATCGAACAGGCCGGACCACAGGAATTACGGGTCACCGCGGTCGTCGATAAACAAGAATTTCTCATTCGGGCTCAGGCACTCACTCATGAACAATATGAATTATTCACCCCCATGGCCTTAACTCGCTACGGCAAAAACCATGAATTACTGATGAACCTGTTGTTGCCGGGGGGAATTCGACTTGAGAAGCCACCGGGAGTTCCAAAGCATTACCAAAACCCATCCCTGGCCAAGGACCGCCCCCATTACACCGGACGCCGAATTGCCCATTCCCCCAGGGGCTCCTGCTCCGCCAGTTGAAACGCCCCCGATAGCAGGGATTATTCCAGAACCGGAACCGCCTGCTCTCCCGCAAACCAGACCTATTCCCGATCCTTCCCCGCCTCTTCCCAGTATCATTGAAGAATCTCCGGTGATAACGTATCAGGCACCCGCACCCGACCAGCCAGGCTTACGCATTGACGGGAACAGTCCCGATGCGACTTTCCCTTCGGTGTTTGTCTTAGCCCCGAATCACATCGGGCACACGAGTCAGGAGCACCCTGTACTCTATTGGTACCTGTCTCAGAACGCGGAACATCCCTTGGATGTCATGATTGCCGAAGAAGGGAATTTGGACGTGTTGTTGGATATTCGGTTTCCCTCCACTCAAAGCTGGATTTCATGAACTGCGCTTAGAAGACTATGGCATCACCCTACGTCCGGAAGTTCCCTACCGATGGACAATTCGTATCATCAATCCGCAAGCGGCGGAAACCCTCACGGCGAGCGGAACCATTCAACGAATTCATGCGACTGCAGGCACTTCGACCTCCCTCCTCTATTCACCGGAAGGCTATGCACAAAAAGGGCAGTGGTACGATGCTCTCACTGCCATACAAACTCTCATCCAAGCCAAACCCGGAAATACCGACCTACTCGCTCAACGGGCCTCCTTACTCAAACAAGTCGGACTCACCGAAGCCGCTGCCTTTGTACAATAAGGCAACACGCCGTATCCTACTTCTCAAAAGAAACAAAAAGGGTTCAGACTGGATAAGATGAAAAACCGCTAGACTCCTTGGGGTTTAGCATTTATTCGAGTCTGCCTTCTTTTAAAAAACTGTGATTTGCTTCACATTTTTGCTTGACCTTATTACACTAGCTCCAATCCCAAATTCCACTGAGAAAAGTTTGAACCACCAGAGCCTGTCACACGACAGACTGGTAAACAGCTAATAACACATTCACCACGATTCTTGTATCCCAATCTTGGAAAGGAATTGAATGATGCACATCCTTTTTGTGGTCTTTAGCCTGAGCCTGTTGCTTCACACATCTGTGTCGCAAGCTGCCGACCCCAATACCACTCAACAGATTCAACAATTACAGCGACAGGTCTCGGTGCTCCAACACGAACTCCGGACTGTCCGGGCCCTTATCAATATGGCCAAAGATGGCACCACGGTTATTCATGCCACACAGCATAAACAGGAGGTGACGGGCGGGAATGCGATGAGTAGCGTGAGCGGCGATCAACGCACGGAGGTAGGAAAAACCCAAACAAAAACAATTGGCCAAAACCAGAACCTCACCGTCGGCTCGAATCAAAGCACGAGGATCGGGAAGGACATGGCACTCACGGTCGGGCAGAATCTGGCAGAAAACGTGGCCATCAATCGGACGATGGCTGCGGGGAAACAGATGATCATCACGGCAGGCGACCGATTGACTCTGCAAGCCGGCAAATCCTCCATCGTCCTCAACAAAAACGGGAATGTCACGATCCAGGGCAAAAATATCCAGATTAAAGGATCGGCTGATGTCACCATCAAGGGCTCAAAGGTGACGACCAATTGACTCTCAAGCTAACCAAAGCCTGAACCATGAACTAATCCTCACAACTTCTGGCCTCAGTCAGCCGTCATGAAAGGAAGCGATCCATGCAACCCCCGACACCCACAAATCGAACTCACACCAACTCCACCTCCCAAAGCCGGCGGGAGTTTCTCACCCAAACTGCCCTCCTCACAGGTGGGATTCTGGCCTTTGGCTGGCCCATAGACCGACCCAGCTCAGCATTCGCCGCGCAGTCTCAGCAGAATAGTCAAGGAGGAGATATGTTTCAGTATTTACTGGAACTAGACGGCGCCATAGTCGGTCCTTTGAATTCCATGGAGGGTGGAATTGTTTCGGGAGAGATCATGACATATCAAGACGGCAACGACCTATTCTTGAGAAAGCGAATAGGTAGGCTGAAGAATGAAGATATTGTTCTGACCTGCGGGGCGAATCTTTCTCCAACTTTCTATCAATGGGTTGCGGGAACGCTCAATGGCCAAAATCTTGGGAAAAATGGAGCCATCCTAGCCATCAACCAACATGGTCAAATCATCGATCGCCGAGAAATACAGAATACCCTGGTGAAGGAAGTGGAACTCCCCGCATTGGACCTTTCCTCCAATGGGCCGGCCTATTTCAAAGTGACATTGACACCGGAAAGCATTCGCTATCAATCGGCCTCGGGGCAAATCAGTCCTCCTCCCCAAACGAATCAAGCCGTTTTGAGCACCTCCAAATTCAGGCTTCAAATTCAAGGGCTGGAACAAGCCTGTGCCTTCGTTCAACGGATCGAACCCGTCGTCGTGAATCAAGAAATCATCAGCTATAGGGACGGAGGGAGTACCGGGGAATCCCGGGTAAGGGGTGGCCGCCTACAGGTTGGGAATTTAGTCATCACGCTTCCCCGCCATGAGGCTGGACCCTTTACCGCATGGTTTTCTGGGTTTCTGCTTCCAGGACAGTTGGCTGGAAACCGCAAACAAGGCCTGCTTGAGTTACTGTCACCAGATAATCAATCCGTATTGGCAGCTGTCGCCCTGGGTAATCTTGGTATTTTTAGAATGGCCCCCGTGACCATAGGTGAGGTCTCACACGTCCAAATCGAAATGTTTTGCGAGACCGCGCAATTGGCGCAATTTCCTGGAGGTGGGTCGGCAAGTAGGGCCTCACAACCGACCGGGACGACACAACAAATGGCCCCATCCACTCAACAGAAGGCCACACTGCCCCAACCTAAGTCTCGTATTCTGCCAAAGAAACGCATCTTCACCCCTCGCCTACCTCAGAAACAGTAGGCCATGATCAATAAGGAGAACACTCATGAAAAAATTTACACTCACCCTCGCGACTCTTTTGCTGATTTCTCAATTCTCTTAGGCCAGCGCGGCCGACCCAGCAACACGCCAACTTCAACGGCCTCAGATGCAACACCAACGAGGAACGGCCCAACAATTACAAATCACCCCGGAGTATCTGAACCAACAAATTCTGGCGCTCACCCAACAAGTGCAGGCGCTTCAGGGGCAGGTCAACAGCCTGAGATCCGTGGTGCTGCTCTCGCCGAATGGCGTAACCATTCAAGCAGAACATCTGACCTTGAATGCCGGGAAAACGCTGACGATGTCTTCAGGGAAGGAAACCAGTCTCACCTCAAACGACAACCTCAGCCTGACCAGTGCGAAAACCCTTGCGCTACAGGGAGGGCACGATATCACGGCAGAAGGGGCGGCAGGGCTTAAGCTAAAAGCCCCACAAATCAAATTCAATGGCGGCACGAAACCTATCGCATTAAAAGACAGTCCGGTGGCAGGGGGAAAAGTCATTGCCGGCAGCGCCACCGTATTTGCCAATTAAGGATCCCCGGCTGCGGTTCAGGGGAATAACTGGCAAGGAAAAAATGCCAGTCAAGTGTGTTCGATTGTCACCGGACCATTCACCAATAAAGACGGCGTGACCGGAGCTCCTTTCGATGCTCAGACATTTCATCATCATTTCCACGATGACCCACGAATTCTTTGGGCTGTCTCCAGCGGATGGGTTCCGTTCGGACGTCCGGATTTACCGGTGCCCATGAAAAATAACCTGAAAGGCTGGTTTAACAAAGTCGACCCCTGGGTTGAGGCTGGAACACCGTGTCCCCAGAAACTTTTTTTTCCATTGCCAGGCCGGATTCAGCCAGGACAATTAACTATTCCACAAGGACGATAATGAAAGATGAAACCGTAGGCACTTCTGGACAACCTACCTGAGTGAGGAGAAACCACATGAAGCCGTTACGTCTCATACCCATCGCCATATTCATGGCGACATTAATTAGAGGTCTTGGCTTGATGCCGACCTTCACTCCATCCGCCAGCATAGCCCGCGCGCAAGAACAGGAGTCTAGCAGATATCGAAACCGGGATCCGAAAAGATGGGCAAGAAATATTAAGGCGCAGACATTACGGACACGCAGAAGAAGAATACAAAAAAGAGGAAGAGTAAGAAGAAGACCAAGAGATAATCAGGACGGGTTCGCCCTGAGCCACAAGATTAGACGTTTATCTTTCAATCCAGACGGAAACACAGCTCAATTTTTCGAGCTGCCATTGTCACACGAGTACCCGATTCTACTACGCTCGTGGTATGGGCCGAACGACGCTCCGAAAAGAAAGAAAAAATCGAGCCGTCAGCGAGGAGTACGCAGACAACGTGATTACGATCAATCTCCCATTCATGCCAAAACATTCTCATAAAGGAGAGGCCCATGAGAAAGCCCATTCTTTATAGCCTGATATTCATGTTGTGTGAACTTGCTCTCTGTGGCCAAACGTGGGGCTCTTCCCTCTCTCCTACCACCGTGACAGTGCAAAAAGCCGTCCACTTCATGACCCCCGATGGAAGTAATGTCGTAATAGAACCAGGCACTTACATCATTGAGGTCGCCGAGGAATGGCTGCGTTTCATCTCCGGCGAACGAAGAGACGCCCTATTATTACAGGCAACGCCAATCCAGCATGATGAAACACTCGAATTGGCGAAAGCCGTGTCAGAATCAGGTGAAGACGATGAATATCGAATCGCCCTTCTCTTGCCGGAAGGCACAGGCCTTGAAGCGATTGGCTCGGTGAGTGGGATTCGATCACGTGCCGTGAAACGCCCATTGACCTCACAGACGAAGACTCAACAACAGACCTCTCGTATTCCAACCCAATCCGCAAAAGGCCCCGTCGTCCAACAACCCACAACACCTTCTCAAGCTCCAGGTCAATCCAATGACCCTCTCGCTCAACGCGTTCAAGTCCTTGAGCAACAAGTCAGCTCGTTAACGAGTCTCGTCAATACGCTGCAAGGTCAATTGAACCTCATGTCCTCAGCGATCCAGGTCGACAACGCCGGTCGGGTGACGATTGGGCAAGCCAGCACCGTCACCATTCAAGGAAGCATGGTCAACATCAATGCTTCAGCGGTTAGGGCTCAAGCTGCAACCTCAAAGTTTAGTGGGCTGGTACAGGCGGACACGGTGATCACGAATAGTGTGGTCTCCAGTTCCTACACCCCAGGGGCAGGCAATATTTGGTGAATCAATGTAAAAATTCCGTTAACCAGAAGCTTGGTGGCCATCTTTATCAACATGCCCAAAAAAACTTACGCCCTCAAAGGGGGAGAGTTACGCCGATTTTAACCATTCCCTTTTTATATGTTTTTTTGGCGACTCTGTAAGATTTAGGGACGAACTTTCTGAAAAATGGACTCTCCGTTGAACTATTTTCCTTGGTAGGACGACTGAAGGTACAAGTTCTGAGATATTGGGTGTAAAGGGATTGAAAAAAAAGTGATTTACACTGATGATAAAACAGTAAGCGCATAGGTTAACTTACCTAAGGAGGCAGGCATGAGCCAGGGTAGAGAGAATCAAGGAGCCACGATAGCCAAGGGGTGTTTCCTTTTTGCGTTCATCTTGTTCTCGCTTGCCTCAGTACCGATTATTGATGCAGCCGATAGACCGCGCTCTGGGGTGACCAAACCACAGCCCCCCGGCTGCACGACCCACCATCTGTCCCCCCTGTCAACGCTTTGCGAACGTGGTTACCCAACGGCCTCGCGCATAACTCTCGAACATTGTAGGGTTACGTATCCTTCACTGATAAAGACTTTCACTTTAATACCTTGCCGGTTGTGACCGGCGCACGGAAGGAGAAAACATGAAACAACCGGAAAAATTCCTATCGGTCCTGATAGGGTCAATTCTACTTGTGTCGTTTTTGTACGCTTGCACTACCCCATTAATGGATGAATCCGACAATTCGCAGGCAACAACCATTGACTTGGAACAAGCGGTTCACTTTTCAGCCCTCACTGGTAAAGACATCACAATTCAGCCAGGCTCATACCAGGTGAGACCAAAGAAGGATTCTCTTGAACTGGTTCCTGGTGATACGACCGAGTCGATCATGATTGTTGCAGAATCAACAACTCATGAAGAGGCCGTCGACAGACCCACAGCCTTGTCATTCTCTGAAGCAGGGGCGGAGGATGAACATTTTTTGGTGCTGATGCTGCCAGATGGAAAAGGCCTAGAGGCCATAGGCTCATATAGTGGCATTCGCTCTCGCGCAACCTCACGTGCACGACGGGTCACCACAGCACAAATCAGACGGCAATACAATGTTCGCCAATCGGCACGGACAATACCCATAACCAAGCCCACAATATCCAGTGTCATTGCCACCCCAGGGGGCTATCAGATCAAGGGGACAGGCTTTGGATCGAACAGGGACATGATCAAGGTTATCGAAGAGAAAAGAACATTAAGTGGATCTTCGATCCAATCATCAACATCCACGCTCATCAATGTCGGGTCAAAACCCAGGTCCATCGTAAGCATCACGGTGCTATTAGGCCAACAAAAAAGTAACACCGTCCGCTATGATCCGCGCAGAAGCAACATCCCAGCAAATCCAATAATCCCAAGCATCGCAACTAAAAAACCGCTCCCTGCACCGAAAAAATTGCCTCCGAATAAACAAAGAATTCTGAGGCCAGGGGGAAGACCTACTGGAACTCCCAAAGTATTGTTCGCCTGTGCCCCCAATGCCGAATTCAACTTGACCATGAGCCTGACCTCTCCAGCAAATAATGGACAACTGGCATTGGGTACCCAGCTTACATGGGAGAGGACAGGCCACGACCTCTGTGGTCAAGGGTCAGGGAAAGAATATGTTTTAGGGCTTTGTCAGGAAACGGCAATTAACTGTAATCCTTCAAATGGATTCGTCAGAAATATTGCCATCAATGAACAAAACTGGAGTGAAACTGATCCTGGTACATACACTGTTATCCAGGATGATATTGATGCCCTTGAGGCTAAAGACATTGGACCTGGTGACAATATCAAATGGGAAATGAGATATAGGCATACCGGAAATTCGAATTTTAATGGCCGAGTTTCTCGAACACTTAATTTCAGCGGAAGTTTTACGAGCCCGCCTACGCAGGCACCGGTTCTCCAAGGGTTTCAATCTTATACCTTTGAGAGTGCCGGGACCTTAACAAAATCCTGGCAAGCTGTTCAGAATGCCTCGCAATATGAATACCATGTTCTGTACAAGGCCCGAACAGTCAGAAATCCTGAATTTGGTGAAATGCTTCGTCAGGATGGTCCCTTTTTTACCAGTTCAAACACCAACGTCACCCATACAGCCGTTGTACCTCAACATACCAATATGGTCGTCTGGAGAGTGCGCGCATGCAACCCACTCGGTTGCGGTCCCTTTGCCTATCATGGCAATGAGGTCACCAGCAACCAACCCCAAGGGCAACCGGTGACCTTTCAAGACCTGGCTGCAGTGTTTCACCATGCGAACTGTGTTAATTGTCACAGGGCATCATCAGAGCCCCTGAATAACTCCCAGCACACGTCGACACTAGCGGCCATGAGCCCAGCCCAATGTATAGGGTGCCATCAGGATTCCTTGTTTTCCAATCGTGGCCCATTAACCCCACAGGGTGGGAACACGGTTCCCATGCATACCGTCCAGTGGCAGGCTCCCCCGTCTACGATGAAATTTGATGTGACAGGAACAAACTTGTGTAACAGGATTAAACAGCAGATGAACAATACTGTGACCACTAATGATCTGAAAGATCATCTATTGGGTGACCCACTGATCCTGTGGGCCGTTCAGGGTGGGCCGCTTAATACTCAAGGTGTAAGTCGAAACGGAATCCCAGGCTGGTCATTGCAGCAATGGGCAGACAAGGTTCAACAATGGGAAGACAATAACTTTGCATGTGAGTAAATAACCGATAACTATGGACTCACAGAAATACTATCTGCTTTTTTGGTTGGCTAGCTGAAATATTGGCTGGCCAACCAGAGAAATCGATGCCCGCATTCAACACACGATGGGAGTCTTGGCCTTGCACCAAAAGGCAAGTGGCGAAAACCGGAACAAGAATGATCAACAGAAGTATCCACATGGCGTTAGCTAAGGCCAGCACCAATAGATTGATAACATTTCTAAAAAACAATCTGATTCATTAAGGAAGTGTTGAATAATCATGTTCCTCATATTCTAATGAATCCCCAGCTACCTTGAACATGAGAGGATTCGGGACGATTTCAAAAAGCATGGCGAGCCTGTCGAAGGGTCTGTCCAGCAAGGCCACAGCCAATTTCTGGCGTTGAGCGTACATGCAGTATGTGAGCACCAATAGATGCTTGACTGATCCCGCAGGCGCGCGCCGTTGGTCGAGAATGGCGCCTTGCGTATTCCACACTGAAAGGTTACCAATTGCTTTCACCAGGCCCACAATGAAACGTGTTGAACCTTGCGGGTTAGCTTGAACGACTTACTCACAAGCACCCAAAAGAAGCCTCAAATATTTTTTCGGCAAAAGGAGACTCGTGATGCAAAAGATCACATTTTTATTACTGGGGCTTCTCATCCTAACCCTCGGCTTTTCTGCTACGACCTTCGCCGACGCAACCGTGACTCTGGAACAACCCGTGCACTTCACGACGGCCGAGGGAGTGATGTGGTACTGAAAGCCCGAGAGTATGCTATCGAACCCGCCGAAGCATGGCTTCGAGTCACTCCCGCCGAGGGGCAAGCGGTGGACTCCCTGCTACTTGAGGCGACAACAGGGAATCATGAGGAATCTCTCACGGCTCCAATGGCGTTGTCGGCTGAAGGCGAATCACCCGACACTCATCACCTAGCCTTGCTGTTGCCAGATGGCAAACGGCTTTAGGCGGTCGGAAGCTGTAGCGGCATCCGTTCCAGAGGCTTGTCCTTATTAACCATTCAACAGTTACAAAGGCTTGCTCGCTCTTCCCAGAGCACTACGGCTACAGAATTTAAGACGCCTTTATTCGGAGGCAGTGGAGGGAATCGTTCTTATGACTTAGACTGTAGCAACAGGTCGGTTCTCGTCGGAGCGATTTACAAGGCTGGGATGTAGCTCGATGCGATAGGAATTATCTGTCAACGGGTCAATCCCCAAACCAGCGCATTGGGGGATGAGTTTACCAGAGGACCGGTAGGGGGAAGCGGCGGTCAAGCCCGGATTAAACGATGTAATTCCGGAAACGTTGTCCAGGGAGCACGAGGATTTTCAGGGCAATTTATCAATGCAATAATGATGATGTGTAGCCGGTGGGAGCCAACCCGTAAAGCCCCCGTTTTTAGCACAAGCAGAGTATGTAATGGTGATCGATGCACTTTTTTTGGGGGTAACGGGGGTAGGCAAGTGATTCCTTTCATTGTTCTTCAGGCAAGGTCGGCAAAGCATTTAGAGGTAAATATGGCTGGTACATCGATAGCGCCCGCTTCGTGTGCGACTTCTGGGATAAATAAAGTTCTAGGGCCGGTTGAAACCAGGCCGGACATGTACGATGTCAGGCCTGTCCTTTCCCAATGGCCCGTCAATACCCGACTTGAAAGAATTTCTGCCCTGAGGGGATAAGGAGGCTTATTATGTCAAAGAAAATATTCCTGGCGGTTGGCTTCTTCACCCTGAATCTCGCCTTCAGTACTAGCCCCCTCGCTGCTCCCAACACTGATTTGGCGGCTCTGTCTCGCGCCAGCGTGGTGCAATTTACCGGCACGGAGCGTATTTCACAGCCATTCGTCTTTGATCTTGACGTGACCGTGGCAAACCCCGCGTTAAACTTGGCCAACATCGTGGGACAACCATTGAAAGTCACGATGGCCAAAGATCGGACCGTGGCGGGCATCATCGAACATATCGAACAGTCTGGCGTCACTGGCCCACAGGGGCGGTACCATGTACGTCTCGTTCCGGCCCTCAAGCGTCTCGCCTATCGCATCAATAGTCGAACGTTTGTCGACATGAATGCCGTACAAATCGTGAATACCGTGATGAATGACGCCGGGATTTCAGATCTTGAAATTCGACTCAGTAACTCTGTGAAGGCGCAAGACATCTCTGTGCAATATCAAGAAAGCGAATTCACCTATTTCTCCCGTCTCCTAGAGCAGGAAGGCATTCACTACCATTTTGAGCCATCCGGTGCTGGAGCAAAAACAGTCCTTGGGGATTCGAATACGGCCTTCCCGGTCTTATCTCCAGGCCAATTGGTGTTTGCGTCTCCAAAGGGCCTATCTATCACATCATTTTCGCAGGGGCTCGCACTCCATTCCGGTCGAACCCAGGCTGGGGATTTTAATTGGAAAAATCCGAACGTCAATTTGACGACCACCGCGCAATCTCCACTCTTCCTCGATTTGGTGGAAGGGGTCTTTCCTGCCCCGGTGGAAACGCTGCAAGAATCTCAACAGTATTCGGCTATCCGTCTGGGTGCACGAATCAGTGACGGACAATCCTGCGGAGGAACATCCACATACATGCACATGCAGGCGGGCTATCGCTTCTCCCTCAGCGGACATCTCCGCAAGGATTTCAACCAGGAATATGTCATTACGAGTGTGGAACATCACGGCACACCCAAAGGCTATCACAATACATTTTCGTGTCTGCCTGCCCACATTATTTTTCGCCCGTCTCCCGAGACCCCACAACCCAAGATTGCCGGAGTGTTGCCGGGGATCGTGGTTGGCCCACAAGGAGAAGTGAAGCATGTCGATGAATTCGGCCGGGTTCGGGTTCGATTTCCATGGCGAAATCCGGCTTTCAGCAACAACGATGGATCGGGAGACAGTGGATGGGTGAGGGTGGCCCAGATCGCCACGGGCGTAGGCACCACCTCCATGTGGATACCAGATGTTGGCGATGAAGTGCTCGTAGTCTTTGAGCATGGCGATCCCAATCGTCCAGTGGTCATCGGAAGTATGTGGAACGGTAAGGACATGCCGCCCTCATCGCTACCGGCCAACAAGTTCCGCTCCATTTTTCAGGGTCGATCCGCGTCGGGAGGAATTAATGAAATTGTCCTGGACGATACCAGCGGTCAGGAACGGCTGATCCTGCGTTCAGGCAATCAGTTCATTCAATTGAGCCCAAACGGGATTACAGCTACCTCAACGATTACGACACCAAGTGCCACAAGACAGAGGCTTCAACCGCCCACTGGACTGAAGTCCCCGTCATTTCCCATCATTCCAAAACGGTAGCATCATCTGGTGAGGAACCGTCATTGCGCATTAGAAAATCTGTCGTACGAAAAACTCTCGGGCAAAAGCCAAACGAGGACATGGTAATAGCCAATAATGAATTAGTTCATGTTGCGGATTCATTCAAACATACAACATAAGCAGGCTCTTATGTGGAATCGGCACTACAGTGGCCGATCCCACCAGACCGCAACAGAAACGCTATTTGCTGTGGTCTGATACCTAATCGAAGAAGCATCCCAGTGAGGCTTCCTGTTTGCGGGAAGCCTCCTGGGGTAATTTCCAGTGAGAAATGGGGTGCATTCGATTGCAGCAATTTCCTTGCCCGCCTTCAGAACGCAGGATCGGCTAACCATATAAAATCAAGACCGGTCAGGACATCTCTGATCCTTTCTTCTGCCTACAAAACCGAAAAGGCCATTCGATCATATGTACCGGTGTGCCCACCAATGTTTACGGCTTGTTTCCTGTTAGATACATGCCTCATTTGACCACTCCGACGATTCTTGGAACCTTAAATCTTTACGTTTTTCAGTTTATCTTTTGAATTCAACCGGTTCTATGGTTCGTCCCTGCCCGGTTGCAAAAGACCCAGTATGGCACCAAGGTTGCTTTTTCATTTACAACAAAGGAAGGCTCCGACGACGAATTGAAGAGAAAGACAAAATTTATGGAAAGTACATTATTCATCACCCTCAGTGGAGTCAGCCTAGTGGGGTTGTTGTCGATGTTTTGGTTGTGGCGCTCGTAATCGCGGCACCATATGGATACGAAAGGCTGATTCCATGCTGGCCCTCCCCGTTCCTATGCTCCCGATCGAAACGGTTAATTGGCAAGTTTTACTGCCCACTTATCCTTACCGCTTTTATGGACCGGGATATCTGTATTGCGTCCAGTGTAAACATTATATTCGGTTGGTCTCTGTCTCGAACAAGGACGTGTGTTGCGCCGACTGCACGAAGATCCTTGCCCATTCTCCGGACCACCGTTACTAAAGGAGAGAAAAAACAATGAGCGACATCATGACCATACGTCGATCATGTGAAGAGGGGATGTATCTCCTTCCAGAAGGAGATTGTTTGTGGCGGATGAATGATGCCGGTGAGATTGAATGTGCGGCACAAATGCCGCCTCGACTCCTTGAACTTCTTTACTTTCTGCAAGAATGGATCACCCCGTCCCGCCGGCGCTTTCTCAACTATCCTCTGCATGAATGGTCAGACCGAAAAAGAGCCATCCCTTTCCAGCAAGAATGAGTCCATCCAATTCAGAGATTTTTGACCCGAAAGAGGCTCTGAATCCTGACCGCGTTTGCCATGAGAAGAGGTATTTTTGTTTTTCCTTGCGTTATTTCCCAAGTTTATTACTTCTGGAATCTGGCCGATTTGGCAGCATAGGAGCAGCTTTGTTCGCTTTCACATTAGGACGAGTTTTCAGGCCAGGTTGGCTAGATTTATCGATGAACGCGGATGGTCGTTGTTGAATTGCTCGCTCGACTTTTGGAGTGCTGACATCCGGCTTTTTTATTTTTTGACTCGATATCGCCGCTTTCCCGGATTCGGCAGGTTGCACATCAGCCGATCCTGCCAGGACATCAGCCATATTGACTCCGATCGCGGCTCCTAAGGCGGCAACAGTGGCCGCGATGGTTTTTGTCCGATTCAGCACCTTGAGCTTCTTAGGATTGGGTTTCATGTTTGTCTCCTGTTGAATGGTGATTAATCCATACTTCCATGGCTTCAAGATATAATTCAAGTCGCTCTTCAAGCTCCGTAGGTTCGTTCAGGTGATGCGCCTGACAATGCCTGGCCACCACGACATCCAGATCCAACCAATTCCCAATGGCTTGTTGGATCGACGCTTCGTCACTGAAGCCGGCTTTCGCTGCCTCAAATGCGTCTTCATGGTCTATAACGTCGTGGGCCAGGATATCCAGCAATCGATAGACCATGGCCACATACCTGTCTCGCACCTTCAAAAAAGGGAGAACGCCTTGCGCGATCAGAAAATCATTCACTGTTCCAGAATGCCCATAGACTCCTCTGGTTTCTGGATGAGGCGTCGCATGATGAAACGATTCGTCTCTCTCTCCCGTCAGTTTTTGTTCTAGTGGATAAATTCGACAGACGAGGGGGCGATCGGCATGCACACCACATCCCTTATCCGTTAAAAACACGCAGGCTCCGTCAGATTGATTGTCCAGGTACGGTTTACCGGACTCAAGGTATTGAGCAATCATCGGTCGTGGAGAGCCCTTTGTTGCGAGCTAACCGTGCAACTTCATACGGGTTCACCTGAATGCGTTTGTCATAACAACACCGGGAGCATTGATTGCAGGAATACGAAAACGCATTTTCCCGAGTGAGTTCCTCCATTTTTGAATCTCTGGGTATAAAAATATCCATTTATGCCGACAGATTGAGGGCAGAGTGGAAAACGGATCATCAAGATTCTTTTGGATCATTCCACCAGGTGGCAGCTTGCCTTCCTATGTTGTTTTTTCACGTTGCCCCCCAAAACAACCTCGCGTCAGCGAATCACCTCGTAATGTTTGAAATACCATTCGTCCGTATCCGGCCAATCGTTATCAAGGAGGATCACATGGACCTGGCTGCGGGGAACTCGTGGCGCTTTCCCACTCGGTACATTCCAAATAGTAATCCCTTCCGGTTCTTCATATTTTTTCCAACCCGGGTGGAATTCGAACTTAAACTCCCCGCCCTGAGACGACCGCTTTAGCAGCCTGTGGTCGTTGCCGGAAAAAACCCAAATGCCTCCATTCGTGTTAGTAAATTTGTCTGCTTTACCATTCACGATGTACAGTTCTTGCCCATACGCTGAGAAATCTCCTCCCTGAAGGTAGCCTTTTATGGTCATTTTATTTTGGCCCTGTCCATCAAAGAGGAATTCCCTTTTGGGGGATGCCTTCCATGACAAAATGGAAGATGGCTTTGCTGTCTTAAGTTGCCCCCAGTCAAAGGCATAGGCAAAGAGGGGATTTGTAGAGGAAATGTCGATATTAGATGAATAAAGCCGCTTAGTTATTGGATGTATGGCGCACCATGCCGCATGAGTCTGTTCAGGCAACAGAAATGATCCAACATACGAAAGGGTCGAGGCGCGAAATACAGCGACTCTGGGTGTTATCCTAACCTTCTTCGGGGGTGTATAGAAATTTCCGGGATCTATATTATTACCCTCTAGTGGTATGAACAAATACCCATCAAAATAATCTAAATCCCCAAAATGATTGTACCCTTTGTCACGTAAGGTTTTCGGGATTGACACCGCTAGAATCCCTTTCGGGGAGTCTGGCTTATACACCTTCGTATTCAAATCGTGGGATATCGGAAATTTCCAGAGTCGCCCGACTTGCGTAAAAAACCAATGTTTGTCATCGTTGGCAACACCTTGTAATGCGTCACTCCATCCGTTATTACGGTGACTGGGAAAGTTCCCGCGATAGTGAATGGATTTGATGGGCTTTGAGACAGGTGAGACCGGCGCTAACGTTTGGCTCCCAGAACCAGGTAGTGGAATTTTCGGTTGCCGAAGTTGAGCTTGAGTTTGTGAGTCAGGCCTTGAGGCATATGCCCTTTGGGGAGAAACGAAAGTTTTGGCTTTACTGAACTTACTCACAAACGCAGATCTCCACCCACGGGGTCGAATACCGCTTTGGGTTCCGATGGCTTCCAGTCCCGTCCCATCTGACAACAACATGGCCAAATGAAAAATATCTGGGTTTTCTGAATCGGCCTCTAATCGAACCGCGTTTTCCGTCAAGAGCTCTTCGTGCGCACCTGAAGTGGCTTCAACCAATATTGCTTCTATTCTCCGCTCTCCATCAGGTATCAATTGCAACCACGACTCTGCCACTTCTACCTGATACATTCCAGCTGGAAGGACCACATCTTCTCCTCCAGGAGTCAGAAAATGAATCGGGGCTGAAAAGTCTACAGTTAATGGGGTAGTGAGATCAGCATGCGCCATCCCCACACTTCCCAAAAAAAGCATCAGTGATCCTAGTAATTTTACAAATGGCTGAATTCCCATATTTTTTTGGCCTCACGGTGTAACGGTGTAATTTGGAGAATTCCTCTCTAAAATAAGAAGAGTAGGAATGGTGATTCTGCTTTTCAGTAACGCCCTCTTTTGAATTAGGCCTACTCTCCTTACCTACAGTAGAGTATCCCCTTGATGTGGCAATCTCCGCCATTTTTGTCATGTTCCTTGCAGCCTACCGCGACACTCGGAAAACCTTTAATGCTGGTAATATCATTTTGTCCCTTCTGCAATTTATTGAACCCGACATGACAACTCCCCGAAGAGACATTATCAGAGGCCTTGATGACCTTTAAAAGATTTGGGGGGATAGATTGCATGGCGTTCTCTGAAACCGTCCCAGACTCTAAATTACAGGCACCCTTGGCCCCGACGAGTGTTTTCCCGGATGGACAAGCAACCACTTTCTGACAGCCATTGTTGTTCCCACTCACTTGGCAATCGAACCCAACTTTTTTAATCCTACAGTCAGAGGTCTGCGAACGAGAAAGCTCTCCATCTGTGCAAGTAGACTGCGTGACACATGCCGCACTCCCGGAATCTTTCAAAAGGTCAAGGGAACGCCCATGCAATAAAAAGTTTTGAGAAACGTTTGGGAGATAGCAGCCAGCACGCCGATTTGTCACAACCGTTTGGGGCGTGACGATTTGGTTATGTTCAATATAATTGGGGGAATTGGCTTTCGTATTTCTAGTTTTAACATAGTCAGACATGGATGCTTCAACCAGGCGATTTCCTTTAAACACTCGCCTTTTGTAGAATTGATTTTGCATAACGACGTTGCGTCTTGCATAGTCTGTTTCAGAAGCACTGCTCCCATAGGGCCTGCCATCATCATCATCACAGTGCCCAAGACGTTCTTTGAAACCATAATCACGAGAGCCGAGGTATACCGAGGGCTTTCCCCCAGTGTATTTGTTGTAATAGAACACATTATTAATAATCGTATTATATGAGGGTGTGGCATGCCTGATGGTCCCCCCTTCTCCACAATTCCTATACAAATAAATTCCTCCGCGGTGAGTTTGCGAAAATCTGTTATTGGATATTTTGTTATGACTTGACCCGTCAATAGCGATTATGGGCCATCCCCGACTCTTCATTCCTGGGAGGTTATCCCCAACGGTATCTTTTCCTGTTTCAACATCGATATCGTTATCCTTAATGGTGTTGTACGCAGATTCAGCATCTAAGTAGATGGCCACCTTAGTCGATTTTCCGTTCATCGTAGAATTAATTAATTTGGTATACGTTACGCCGGGTGACAAATAAAACGGATTTCTTTTTACACCGGTGATGGTGACATGATCGAAGACAATATTTTTTGGAGCACTATCTCGTAATCGGTTTATATGGTTCATGGATTTTGATTTTTCTCTTTTGGATGATTCTTTGACCGCAGCCGCTTCACCGTTTCTCCCTATTCCCCACACACGGACGGCCCCGATAATTTTGCAGTTTTTGATGGTCACATTCTGAGGGCGTTCCCATTTGTCCGGCCCGATCTTTCGAGATCGCACTTCAATCATTTCTTTATTCGAACCGTCACCTAATGTCGCCCCCTGACAATCAAGGGTAACTCTATTCGCCGATGCACCTTCAAAAAGGAGTTTTTTTGTGATGGTCCAATTTTTTTCCAATTTCAACTGACAATCAATGCTTTCAGCCTCCCATTCTGAACCGGCCTTGGCCCGGACTTTTTTTATTTTTTCACTATCGCAGGGCTTGGGAGACAGGCTTAAGCTCATTTGGCCAACCGGCCCTGGAAGTGAAATGTTCGGGCGGGCCGAGAGGGTCTTGGCCTTGCTGAGCTTGCTCACGAAAGCCAAGTTTAACCCACGAGGCCGAATACCGCTTTTCGTCCCAACCGATTCCAGCCCCGTACCGTCTTGTAGCAACATGGCCACATGGAAGACATCGAGATTCTCTGTATCGGCCGCTGCCCGAACAACAGGCTCCGTGAGGGTTTCCACATGATTCCCCTGAGTCGCATCAAGCAACACGGCTGCCGACCGGGCTTCACCTTCTGGCACCAACTTGAGCCACGACTCGGTTGCCTCCACCTGATAGATCCCGGGCCCCACCTCAATATCGTCTCCCGCCGGATTGAGGAAGTGGAGGGCGGCGGGGAAGTCTACCGTTGTCGTCGAAGTAGCCTCAGCCAAGCCCAGTGTGGTCCCGCCCACCATGATGAGTATAGAAAAAAGACATGTCATTAATGAGTTGGGTCGCATCACTAAACTCCTTGCTAAGATTTTCTACGGTCTTTCTTACCCTACTCAGGGCCTCGTCGCTTCCTGACCTTACCAAATCAGTCGAAAAAAATAGCCCAAGGGTTCGACACTTTTATCATTATTTTCAATCGGAACCCCAAAGCCCTCATTTTTTAGGGTTTTTCCTCTAAATTTTTGATCAAGGACCCCGGCCCTGGCCCTTTGCCTGTCCATTCTTTACTATATGGGTATTATTCAAGAATCTTTCTCTTTCTCAACGATGATAGAGGATGGATAACAGACATGTTTGGTGAATCCAGTTGGTCCCCTTACCCCCAACACCAAAGTGATGAACCATTTTCCCCCGAGCCACGACAGACTGGGCACTAGGACTGAATTTCCTCACTGCAAGGTGCCTATCATGTCGAACTCGCAGCCCCGTCTCACTTCGCTCTCGGAATTGCTCGCCCCGTTTATACCTTAATGTTTCTCTGGCTATTCGTCGGTCTTATCCCTTCGAGTGCTTTTGCGCAAGAGACACCTTCACGAACATTGACCGGGCACTATGGGGAAATTTTTGCGCTGGCCTTTTCTCCAAATGGTCAGTATTTGGCTTCCGGCGGCGGCGATCAAACCATTCGTCTTTGGGAAAGAATCAGCGGGAACCTCCGGCAGGAATTCAAAGGCCACACCAGTGCCGTTCATGCCCTGGCCTTCTCACCGGACAATCGCTATGTGGCTTCCGGAGGGTCAGATCGCACCTGTCGGATTTGGGACGTTTCTACCGGCAAAGAACTGATCTCGTTTAGTATTCGTTTTGGCAACATCCGCTCTCTTAATTTTTCTCCAGATGGCCAAACCCTGGCCACGGTCGGGGATGGCGGCAGCCTCTATCTGTGGGATTGGAAAACAGGAAAAACCCTCAAGGCCATGAAAAGCGGATTTGGGATCATGTTTTCGGTGGCGTATTCCCCTGATGGTCGCCTCCTCGCCACTGGAAACAGCGACAGGCTTGTTCACCTTTGGGATCCCTCCAGTGGCCGCCAACAACGCACCTTCTCCGGCCACACCAAAGCCGTTCATGCTGTCGCGTTTTCTCCTGATGGACACCTTCTTGTGAGTGGATCCGCCGATTCCACTGTGCGGCTATGGGATCTGGCGGCTGGGCGTGAACGCGGTCTGATGAAAGGGCATACCGGAGCGGTCCAGGCCGTTACGTTTTCTCCTGACGGCCAACATGTGATTTCTGCGGGAGTAGATGGGACCATTCGCATCTGGGACACCAAGAGCGGACGCGAGCTGGCCTCGTTCACTGACCATCAGGGGCCCGTCTGGGCTCTCGCCTCCACGACACATGATCATGGCCTGGCTTCTGGAGGTCGCGACCGCATGGTTCGCCTTCGAACCCCGCAAATCACCACACCTACCGTCTCTCGAGGCGGCGTGAAGGCTCCCGAAATTCAACAACGTGATAGTGGGGTCGGCCCGCCCCCGTCCCCGCCTCCCTATCCTGAAGTCAAATTCGTTATTCAACCCCATGACGTAAAACCCGGGGAGCGTGTGAAGATTCACCTGATAGTCAACAACACCGGGAAAGGGCCGTTGTATCGATTCCAAGCAACCACGCATAGCGCCAATCCTGTCTTCGATGCCCAGATCTTGTATTTTGGAAAGATTGCGGCAGGGGAAAAGAAGTCAGAATCCGTGGCCATTGACGTCCCTGAAGATTTTTCTTCTTCGGAAACAGCCATCGACGTGTCCTTTACAGAATTCAATGGCTTTATTCCCGATCCTCTGCATGCCACGTTGACCATTGCTGGAACTCAACGTCCGCGCTTCGCCTATAACTATCAAATTCTGGATGATGGCAGCGGCCAATCCGTGGGCAATGGCGACGGCCGCATTCAAAAGGGGGAAGCCGTCGACCTCCTGTTGACCCTGCGCAACGTGGGATCGGTTTTGGCTCCCAATACCTGGGTGGAAATGACCAACGCCCCAGACCAGCATCTGAAGATATGTCCGCACATCGTTCGGTTTGGTGAACTGGAACCCGATGAATCGAAACAGGTCCGGGTGAGCTTTACCGTCTGGCCGGATTTCCCGGATGATCAACTGCAATTTAAACTCTTTATTCAAGAAAAATTGTAAAAAGTTTTTCTGAATGAAGACCTTCGGCTTCCAGTCGATATACAACCCGCACAGCCCATCATCACCGCCAACAAACTGGCCACGGTGGAGGAAGCATCTGCCACTATCTTTAGTGGCGCAGGGCCCAAAACATCGGTCATCGCCTCAATTTCAAAAGATCAGACTCTCGCTATTAATGGGGAATTGGGGGACTGGTACCGCGTCAAACTTTCCGAAAAGGAAACGGGGTGGATTGCGAAAAATCAGGTAGTGGTTTCCACCCTCGCTCTTAAAGGCGAAATGCCACTCCCCCACATCCAAGGTTTGGAAACTTCGAAGACGGCGCAATTGATTACCTTGAGCGAAAAACTTGAGGAGGCCGAAATCGCGCGGGCCAAGATTAAAGAAGATTTGGATCAACGGGAACGAGAAGTCGAAGAACTTCGCACGAAAGTCGCCGACCTGACGGCCACCCATGTAGCGAAACAGTCTCATCGTCAGGAAGAGTCTGTTCGAGAACGACGTGAGCGGGAACAGGCAGCACAAGCCCTCAAAGAGCAAGAGCAAGAAATGGAGCACCTTCGATCAGAACTGAACACGATGGCCAAGGCCCAAACGACCGAGATGTCCACCATGCAGGAAAAACTGCAGCGCGAATACTGGTTGCAGGTATATGAAAACGGGTTATGACGTTGTAATGGATCGTTATCGAAACTCTTCGACATTAACTTTGTTGCGGAATGAAGATGAAATCTCCGAGACTTTCATGGCCGGCAAATTGTATGGGCCAGTAAGTGGGGATTTGCTCCATTTTATATTCACTGGCCGCACTGACGACTCGAGTACGAATGGCCAGAAAGAGACGTTCGGTCTCGAGGATCGTTTGATTTTCGCCCAAGACGGAGATCAGCGCGCCTGTAAACACCGAATGGCCCCCTTCTCCAACATCTAATACTGGATGTTCGCCTCCGGAGGTCAGCGCAGTACGCACTCGTTTTTTCGCCACAGTCTTTAACATCTTCATTCTATTTTCTTCCGAGAGTCCAGGGCGCAATTGTGCCAAACTTGACCGAGTCAGTTTACCGGCGAAACAGGAATCCGCGACGACCAGAATGTGTTTGGCTGACATCAATTCTAAAAGATCGGTAATACTGGGAGTGAGAATCCATTGAGAGGTGTCATCAATTTCCGCATCTATAGGAATCCAGTAGCCTCGATCGATATCTTTTTCCAAATGCCCATGTCCGGCATAGTAGACCAGAAGATTGTCATTTTCTTTGAGACTTTTCCGAAAGTTATTGAGTCCCTTCAGAATATCGCGGCGCGTTGCGTCTTTGAGAAAGGTCACATTGAATCCATACCGGCTTTGAAGGATGTCGGCAACGGCTTGAGCATCAGAAATCGCATTGTGCAAGGGGTTCCAATGCTCATATTTATCGTTACCAATGACCAATGCATAGTAGTCTCCGAACACGTCCATATCTTCGTCGGACATCTCTGGCAACTTGACCACCGTCTTTCCTGCCACAAGGGTAATTTTTTTGGCCGCATGTTTATTTTGGATGTCGACAGCCATTATTTGCACAGGGAACGTACCATGAGCTTCCTGTATCGGGGGAAAGTCCATCGCGAACATGCCCTGCTCATCAACTCGAACAGCATGCCCGTTTATCCTGAACGTTCGTAGTCCTGCAGGGGCGATGACCCGTCCGGCAAGATGGCGTGGAACGCCCACAACGGCGGGTATACTTGGGGCATCGCTCACCACGTTAATGCCACGAGTAAGCGTCATAGGGGGATCGATAATCTCTATGGTTGGTCCTTCAAACCCCAAATCGACGCTGGGAGTTTGTTCCAATTCCCGGCTCCGTTCAGCCGCCTCTTTCTCCAAGGATGCAATATGCTGATGGAGTCGCTGGACGTCTTGATTGCGCTCGCTCACGACCTTCATTTGATGGTCGAGCTTCACCTGTATAGCCTGCATTTCTTTTTGAAGTTGTTCGTGCCTGCCATCCTGCTTAGGCTGTATCAAAGACGTCTCCAATTCCTGGATTCGTTGATGCATGCTTTCTACGGCACCAGCTTTTTTCGTTAAAAGACTTTTGAGCTTTTGCAGTTCAGCCTTATCTCGTTCATGTTGGGCCTGCTCGGCCTTGGCCTGCGCTTGAATCTCTTCGTAGTTTTTTTCAAGCTCGTGTAACTTCTGATGTTCAGATTCCGCTTCTGATGTTTGTTGACCAAGCTGACTTCGCAATTCAGAAAGTTCGTGAGTAATCTCATTGATATGCGTTCGCAACCGATGTATCTCTTGTTCCTTCTCCCCCACCGCTCGTTCCAGGCCTTGAATTCGACTACTCGCTTCACCATTCATCAGCATCGACAACCCGGATTCCCCAAACCCAGAGGCCTGGCCATACCATTTAAAGGCCGTGGAAGCATTTTGGGGCACGCCCAAGCCTTTTTCATAGAGGCGCCCCAGGTTCATCGCCGCTTGTCGATGGCCTTGCTCGGCAGCTTTTTGATACCAGGCTGCCGCCAAGGCAAAATCCGGTATGCCTTTCGGCCCTTTCTCATAGAGGGTACCTACGTAATATTGAGCTTTCGCATCGCCTTCTTGCCCCGCATCAAGCCATAACTTCAGTGAGGTCTGATAGTCAGCTCGATCGGCGAGAGTGAACTCACCGCCACGTATGGCGCAGTCTTCGGCCGTGGTTCGTGTTGGGCGACGGGCGGTGACAAATGTCACATGAGTCCCGAGACGTCGCATTTGCCCTGGAAGCAGGCAATCAACAGTTACAAAATCATCGCCTCCCACGACAGGAGCGGATGAGGCTCCACCTTGATTCCCACCTTCAGAGCGGGAATCCTGACCGGAATTTGTTCTACATGAAGACAATAAACTGGTACTCAACACCGTGAAAAATAAAGCGGTGACGATTGTCTTCTTGGAAAATTTTGGAGAAATAGCCATTGTGAGAATTCTTACAATTACTTATACATGGCAGTGTACTGAGTCTGGACTAAACTGATCAACACTGAAGAAACTCCTTTTTGTTGAAAACAGGCTTTTCAGGGCTTATAATCGATGGCTTTTTGAAATGAAAAAAATATGTGTACTTCTTACCAGATCCGTACCTTGGGGAGGTGAAAAATGAGTAATATGAATGACAAACAGCCTAGCGAAAGCTCTTCAAGCAAGAGGGCCTTTAGATTTTCCACCTCTTTCAGTCGGCTGATCAAAATTACAGGAAAGCATGGTCTCTTGGGGACAGTACTCTTAGCGGCCAGCCTTTGTTTCCCGACTCAAACACTTGCGGCAACCACCTTAGATCAAGCTATAGCTAATCAACTGGATCTTCAATGTCAAAATTTGACCGGTGGAGGTGCTGTGGCTGGGTTAGGCTCAAATCTGACAGCTCTTTGCAATGATATTCCATCTGGCCCAGGTGGCTCTGCTGGCGGTGGTACCGGATCCGCCCAATCATTAGGGGCCACTGTGGAAAATCGCCGGAACGATCGACTGGAAGGAAATTCTACAGGTAATCAAGCAACCTTTAACTTACCGAGTGGCTTAGGTATCTTTGTCCTTGGGAACTTCGAGGCGTTAAATAGAGATAGAACCACATTTGGAGACGGGTTTGATTCAACAGTATTAGGGGCCACCGCTGGAGCCGACTATCGTTTCAATGAAATGTTCCTAGCCGGAGGTGCATTTAATTATGTCAACCGAGATGGCGATTTTGACGGTGGCGGAAATTTCAATACGGATTCCTACGGCGGCATCGTCTACGGATCCGTCATGCCTATTCCAGCGTTATTCATGGATGTCAGCCTCGGATACACCCGACATAACTATGATCTTAAAAGGCAAGTGCAATACGTGACACTTGGCGGAACTCCATTTGGGGGCAATGCCAGGAGCGATTCAGATGGAAATGAATTCCTTATCCAGGCTCTGACAGGTTATGACCACAGCATCGGAAATATTACCATCGGTCCACGGGTTGGAGTGAACTATTCTCGACTTTCTATTGATGATTACAAAGAAAACGGCGGGGGCGGGATAGGTTTAGAATATGACGATCAAACCGTGAAATCCCTGCAGACCACGGTTGGCGTGCAGGGATCAATGGCCATCAATACGTCCTATGGTGTTTGGGTTCCCCAAGCCACAGCAGACTATGTTCATGAGTTTGAAAATGACCGTCGATCCATTGATGTCCAATTTATAGAGGACAACCGAGCCAACCCAACAAAGTTTAGCTTTAATAACGATAAGCCTGATCGAAATTTTTTCAATTTAGGCATTGGTACCGTGTTAGTGTTACCTAATGGAATTCAACCTTTCGTGAATTTCAAGGCCTTGGTTGGGCATAGCCAATTCGATAACTATGCCGGAACAATTGGCGTGAGAATTGAGGGGAGCTAAGAACTATTTCAGAATGCCGTACAAGAGGAGTGGCTGGTCCTAGGACCAGCCACTCATTAATACTTCCTCCCCATCATTCGACTAACCAAATTAAGACGTTCTCTCCAACCGCTCCTCCAATCGTTTGAGGGCTTTTTGCGTTTCTCTCAAATCTTTCAGTATTTCTTTTTGCGTGACGGGTCCTTGAAGTTCGGCCAGCCGTTCGGCTTTGGCTTCATCGAGATTATTAATCACGACGGCAATAAATAAATTGATAATGACAAATGTGCCTAAAACGACAAAGCTGACAAAGTAGAGCCAAGACAGATAATGAAACTCCATAGCCGTATACATCACATCAGTCCAATCTTCCAGAGTCACCACACGAAAGAGCGTCAGCAGCGACATGCCCAACGAACGCCAATGCGTGGGATCATGTTCATGAAACAACTGATAACCGGCGATAGCATAGATATAAAAAATCACGCTCATGAGGGTCATCACGTGCATCATGCTGGGAATGGATCTGACCAAGGTGGAGACGATCAATCGGAGTTCCGGAATCGTTGAAATCAGACGAAGCACCCGCAACAAACGCGCTAAACGTGCGATCATGGCAAAATCCCCTGTGGCGGGGATCAACGAAAACACGATGACGGAAAAATCAAAGATGTTCCATCCGTCACGAAAATACCGATCAACCTGAGGAGCCACCGCAACCATTTTCAGGAGCGCCTCCAGGATAAAAACCCCAAGAATGAGATGGTTCCCCAAATGCATGAAATCCCCATAATGTTCCACCAGAGCCGGGGACGTTTCCATGCCCAAAATCACCCCATTGATCAGAATGAAGGCAATGATCCCGCGTTCAAACCATTGGGCGCTGACAATTTGCTTCACTCGATCTGTCATGGTTAAGGAATTACAGATTCAGGACACAGACTCATCCCAATCAGGAGAAGAGCTCACAATGTTTCAATTTTTCAGAAAATGGGAAGAATACACACGGTGAGAAATGGAGTAGCACAACTCCTCGAGGAGCATCAACTCCCCGATGTCTGTAAATAGCCCCGCAGCAAATCTCTGCGCGCCACAATGCCAATGAGGTGGCCCCCATTATCCAAAACCGGCACGCGAATGAGGTGATTGTTTTGAAGGACGTCAATCAAGGTCATCACGTCGGTATCTTTGGTGACCGAAATCGGACCGGCCGTCAGGATGTCGCCTGCCGTCACATCTTCTAATTTTTTTCCTTTGCGAAGCGACGCGAGCAGATCAAACTCTGACACAATTCCGACAAGCTTATTGTTGCTATCTACAATTGGCACGGACCCGAAACCTTCCATCATATAGGACGCCAACATTTCCGCTCCAATGTCTTTCGTCGCACTTTGCACCTGCGTCTCCATAATCGTACCGACAGTTAAATGCCCAAACTTACTCTCCCGAATCGCTGCCCGACCTTCAGATGTTGGATTCATCATCAAACCTCCTCAATAGAAGACGACCTGCGCCTCCTCACTTATGAAGGAAGCAGATTCGAATATATCAAAAAACGTGGGATTGTTCTAGGCGATGTTCTACTATAGGATCGGACTTGATCGGCCGCGACTTGAGATCGTGGGACAATTTTTCATCCCATGCGGCGCGAGGCACCAACCCCACAATCTCGCTTTCTAAAATTCCTACATCACATTGTTGCCCCTCGCGGTTGACCCGATAAAAGGCCCGACGCAAAGATGCTCCCCGATAATCGGTGAGATGCAGGACACTTGGGCCAATCCCCGACTGACTAACCGCACCCCCATGCTCATAAGCCGGCTCCCAACCGTGATCGACTTGCATGCGCGTGCCTAAGGCCGGCAACCCTCCCCGACGAACCAATTCTAACCTTGCCCATAAGGGAACCGTTCCCGCCTGTGCATATAAATAGACCGGAATTCCAAGTTCCTGCCCAATTCGAGCCCCGAGCTCGTTGGCATAGGTGACGCACTCTTCCATGGTTACCACTGAAGGGGACACAACGACACCACTCCCACCGCCCCGATTCGTGGATGCTCACCCAGATGCTGACGTATACCAATAAGTTCTTGAGCCTGGCGGACGAAACCAAAGAGTGCCGTGCCCTGCCGTCCGGCTCGCCCCACCATCCTCAATATCGAACGATGCTGATCCGGATCAACATGCACATCCAACAGGGCCTCGCATGGAACATGCTTCATGCCGGGGATTAACGTAGTAATAACAGCCTGGTCACAGCCCTCACTGAAATTTGGCACACTTTCAACGAGACGACGTATCTCTACTTCCCTCTTATGTGCCGATTTTTCCAGACACAAACTTCCTTGACACCCCTAAAAATCGCATATTATAGTCGAACTAGCTGATTTTCAAAGCATTTCTTCAAGGCCGAGAGAAAGTCTTCTAAAAAACATGCACGAACCTGGTATAGTCCTGTCACACATTTGGCCTAAATGAGACCCTATTAAAGGATTCCAATCATTCTCTCACTTCTTACCATATAAAGGTGACGCCCATGAATGCCTCAAAGCTTGAACCCGCCACCGCACTCGCCGAATTAAAAGAAACCAAACCCGATAGTGTCACCCTTGTCGTCCTCAGCGGTGACATGGATAAAGCCATGGCCGCATTCATCATTGCCACCGGTGCCGCCGCCATGGGCATGAAGGTGACCATGTTTTTTACCTTTTGGGGTTTGAATATTATTCGCAAACCCGGATCCACGAGCTCGGCGAAAGACTGGATGCGTCGAGCATTCGGATGGATCAATAAGGGTGGAACGGACAATTTGCCTTTGTCCCGATTCCATTTCGGTGGGCTCGGCACCACCATGATGAAAAAGGTCATGAAAAACAATCGCATGCCCGGCATTGCCGAATTGCTAGAAACAGCTCAAGACCTCGGCGTGACAATGATCGCCTGTACGACCACTCTGGGAATGATGGGCATTTCGAAAGATACGCTGATTGATGGGATCGACCAATTAGCCGGAGTCAGCACCTATCTAGCTGAAGCCCGACATGGCTCCGTCAACTTATTCATTTAATAGAACATTAGAATCAAATAAAGAAGGACTCACCATGATACCAGCCGATGTCAAACTCGATACACTCGGATATTTTTGCCCCATGCCAATTATTCTAACTTCTAAGAAAATCAAGGAATTGGTTCCCGGCCAAGTACTGGAAGTGGCGTCTGATGATGAAGGGATCAAAAAAGATATGCCCGCCTGGTGTGAAACCACCGGCCATGAATGGGTCGGCCTCGAAGAAGAACCCGGCTCCGAAAAAACTGTCTACAAAGCCTACGTCAAAAAATCATAGGCTCTCTCGGAAATTCTCTTCATTCCGAATGTCAGACGAAACACAACTCTGAGGAATTTCTACTTTTTCCTCTCTGTAGCTTTCGGGCCCACCGTCGGCCTTTCTGTATAGCCGTTCGCCACCTTTCCGTGATTTCCCTGAAATCGGTATCGAACAAAAGACCAGGGATAGAGGCACACGGACCATCTATACAGTCACATGCCCGGTCTAGGCCTTCGGATGCGAAGATGAAATACCGCCACTTTGGTCCTACCGACATTCCTGTCTCTGTCATTGGGCAGGGCACGTGGAATATGGAAACCCTCTCGAACCGGGAATTTTCCCGAGTCATTCATCGCGGGCTGGAGTTAGGAATGACCCATATCGATACCGCGGAAATGTATGGAGATGGGCAGGTGGAAGTCCTGCTGGGAAAGACGATGAAGAAAGATCGCGACAACCTGTTTCTCGTGAGTAAAGTCCTGCCATCCAACGCCTCAAGGAAAGGCACCATTCAAGCCTGCGAACGGAGCCTGCAGCGCTTGAAGACGGAATATCTCGACTGCTATCTGCTGCATTGGCTTGGTCCTCATCCGCTTGAGGAAACCTTTGCGGCCTTTGAAGAATTGCAGGATGCCAGAAAAATTCGATCGTGGGGAATGAGCAATGTGGATGAACACGAATTAGCTCGTGCCATAGAATTAGCATCAAATGAACATATGACCTACAATCAAGTGCTGTATCATCTGAAGGAACGCGCAATTGAACACGCCGTCCTGCCGTTTTGTGCCCAACATGATGTGGCATTAGTAGCCTATAGTCCTTTTGGATCCGGCCGATTTCCTTCAGCGAACAGCAGAGCCGGACGGATGCTTGCAGCTATTGCCAAGCGGCATTCAGCATCTCCCAGGCAAATCGCCCTGGCCTTTTTGATCAGACACCCCTCTGTTTTTGCCATACCGCAAACGTCTCAAGTTTCCCATGTCGAGGACAATGCCCTCGCCGCGCGCATCGTCCTCACCGACGACGATATCACCATGCTCGATCGAGCATTTCCGCTTGGTTCCCGCCGAGAAGGCATTCCGACTCTTTAACAAGATGTCATTAACTGACTCGTTGCCGGTTGGCTTATCGGATTCGGAGATATTCATGGCGGAATCCCGGCCGAGGCAGGAAATCAAAATGACATCTTCACAGGACTGACTCTCCTCCTCATGGCCATCATTCCCAACCATGCCAATAAACCGCCACGTGACTGGCAACGCTTCTACGAGGAACTCGCCTTCAAACGAGTGAGAAATCTTCACAGCATGAATTCATAAACCCTTTGAAGTGTGGAGATCGCACGTTGGGAACTCCATCAAAAACGCAAATCGTCAACGTCTTGTCACAAAAATATGGGCGGCATTTCTCCAAGGAATTTGGGAATTCATTACAAGAAGGTATGCCGTCGGCATTGTTTCAAGGGCGCACCACATCCCTTCTCGTTCGTGCGCGGATCAGAAGTGCCATCACCGCTTCGATACGGGTAGGTCGAGACACTCTTCATAGAGGAGTCATCGCAAGGGGTAGCCAGTCACCATCATGACCATCTAAGGTTTACTGGAAAAATTTCTATCAGGCAGGAGGAGGAACTCATGGCACAATTTGTCATAGCAGCTAGCAAAGGCACGGATGACCCTACCATGGCCACATTGGCGTTTATCGCCTCAAATCAGCCAAAGAACAGGGGCATGATGTGATTCTCTGGCTTCAGGGGGAGGCAGTGATTCTAGCAAGGAAAAGTATGGTCGAGGGGGTCATAGGAGTCGGATTACCAGCATTAAAAGTGGTGGCGAATGCGGTGCAGTTGCTCAAAATTCCTATTTGGGGTTGTTCGGCTTGTGCCATAGCGCGACGAATTGAGGAATCCGAACTGGAGATTGGAGCGGTGATGAAAGACATACCGGATTACATCAAAATCGTAGGCGAGCGTGATCGCAATCTCTCGTTTTAATCTCTTATTAGAACCCTACAAGAATAGACTCAATGTCCCTGAGGGCGAATCATCCGTTCCAAATGCATATAGGTATTGAATTCTTCTTCGGTTACAAAACCGCCGTCAATAGCTTCTTCTCGCAGCGTGCGCCCATTCTTTAGCGCCCCTTGAGCAATTTTGGCAGCCGTATCATATCCGATATGAGGAACTAACGCTGTGACCAGCATCAGCGATTGTTTCATTAGCTCAGCAATACGGTCAACATGAGGCTCAATGCCCGCAACACACTTATCAGTGAAGCTCATGACAGCATCGCTGATGAGCCGGATGGACTGGAGCACATTGTACGCAATGACAGGTTTGAACACATTGAGTTCAAGATGCCCTTGTGCGCCAGCAATCGTGATGGTCGTGTGATTACCCATAACCTGCGCACAGACCATAGTCACGGCTTCACATTGGGTGGGATTCACCTTTCCCGGCATGATGGAAGAGCCCGGCTCATTTTCCGGCAGGGAGAGCTCTCCAAGGCCGCATCGCGGGCCGGAACTTAACAGGCGGATATCATTGGCAATCTTATTGAGGCTCACGGCGATCACATTTAACACGCCGGAGATTTCCACCATGGCATCATGCGTGGCCAACGCTTCGAATTTATTGGGAGCCGAAAGAAAAGGCAGTTGCGTATACCTCGCGACTTCTTCAGCAAATTTCTCACCAAAGTTGGCCTGTGCATTCAAACCCGTACCCACCGCGGTTCCGCCTTGTGCCAGAGGGTACAACCGTTGAAGACTATCCTGAATCCGATCGATGCCCAATTGCACCTGCGCCACATACCCGGAAAATTCTTGACCCAACGTCAGAGGGGTCGCATCCTGTAAATGCGTTCGTCCGATTTTGATGATGCCATCCCAGGCCTGTGATTTTTTCAACAGGGCTTGATGCAGATGTGCTAAAGCTGGAATCAGAATATGATGGAGTTGCTCAACCGTAGCGATATGCATGGCGGTCGGAAAGACATCATTGGAAGACTGGCTGCGATTGCAATGATCGTTCGGATGGACCGGCGTTTTGGATCCCAGCGTACCGCCCAGACGTTCAATCGCTAGATTGGCGATCACCTCGTTCGCATTCATATTGGACTGCGTGCCTGATCCGGTTTGCCAGACGACAAGAGGAAAGTGTTCGTCCATCTTGCCATCAATGACCTCCTGGGCTGCTTCCGCAATAGCCTGGCCGACGGTATCTTCGAGAGTATTCAGGTCGATGTTTGCCAGGGCGGCACAGCGTTTCACAATCCCTAACGCCCGGATGAAGCATCGAGGCAGGCGTTCCGTACCGATTCTGAAATTTTCCAAGGAACGCTGAGTCTGTGCACCCCAATATTTCTCGGCTGGTACCGGTATTGAACCAAAGGAGTCGGTTTCAATGCGGACGTCGTTCGTTTTATTTGTCATGGCTCACGTTTCGGCATAATTTAACTGTCGGAGATTGTCGGTGAAATACTCGACGGTCGACTGACTCCCGTGAGGCTCGACTCTCCGGAGCATCCATCTCCTCGAACCACGCTGAACGAGCCGTCGGTCTCCAACACAACCGCCATGGCCTCACCCAGCGTCGCCATTCCTGCGCCACGCACCGCCGCTCGCACTTCATCTTCGGTAACCCGTGTCCATCGCAGCGCGGCAGGCAGAAACGTCCCCTGATAGAGAAGCAATGCAGGTTCTCCCGTGACGAGCCGGCGAATCCATCGGATGCGAAGACTAGACCACGTCACAGTGAACTGCATGCCTATCAGGAGAGCGAAAGACAACACCCCCTGAGCCAAGCTCACGTCTTTGTTGAGCAAGATGGTTGCCAGTGTCGAGCCTAGCGAGACGGTCACCACCAGATCAAAGGCGTTCATCTTTGACAGGGTCCGTTTGCCGGATAATCGCAGGAGCGTGATCAAGCTGACGTATGCCAGAACACCGATCATGGCCGTTCGGAACAACGCTGACCAATTGTCGAAAAATATCTGTTCCATCTTTGCCTCCTGATGTACCGCCTATCGCCGGTATCCAACCTTGAAGCGTCGATGATTCACCGGGATAAATATAATCTTACCAATTTCTACCGATAGTCAGGATTGGGATCATTGAAACGGCAGCCGGTCTCCCATTCGGTTGCTTTAACGGTCGATTGACCATCGTGAAATCGAGAAACGGGTGCAGGGTTCCTGCCCTCCACCATGAAGGTCGATTCGTCAAGAGGAGGCTGCGGGGATACCGGCACTCCTGATCCATTCTCGGTTGCGCATAGAGAATGGATACCGGATTGAGCAGATGCTGACCGGCTGAACGACCGCTCAAGACCTCTCCCGCCACTGCCGACTCGGCAGGAGAGGCCCTTTCGTTCACTATAACTGTTGATTGCTTATGAACAGCTAACAAAGAAGTCCCTACACACTTATTTCTCTCTTCTGCCCGATTCCTGCCGTCTGGCCCTACAGACGGACGCTCTCATATCTTGGTGAGCCTTGTCTGAGCGTAGCGAGTTGGCTCGCCCCCTCACTCCTGCGTCCGTCTGTTCCGATAAAGCCAGGCGGGCATCAATGGTTTTGGGTCTTTTTGCCGAAACAAAAGGGCCTCGGCTGCCGAGCCGAAACCCGGCAATTACCATATAATCCTGAGAAACAGTTGGAAACCATAATATGCCCATGACATTATGAACATAGATCAAATCTGATTCAATGCAATTAGAAAGAGCGATTCATGAATCAGATTACTATTTTCAAATATAAGTTAAAATCAAGACTCTCAGAGATTCCGAGAGAGATCGAACGGTCTGGAAAAGAATTAGTTATTACAGATCATGGGAGACCCATTTTAACAATCCTCCCCTATTCGCCAAAACCCTCAGAAGCCCGGAAAAACTTCGCGGAAGTGTTGTGGAATATACCGATCCCACTGAACCGGTTGAAATTTTCAAAAATGCGTTTACATAAAAAACTCTCGCTATCCACACCTTAAGACCGTCTGCTAAAAACACCACAGATAGTACAGCGCTCCCGTTCCATTGCTTTCATCCCTCCATCCAAGACCTTTTCAGAAAAATGTGCTAGCATTTCCTTACTGGGTCATTGATCAGTCGGCAATATTTGCCGACCAGTGATTTTTTTTATTTCCCACTGCCCAACAACCGATACGAGACCCAACGGCACATACCCACACACAATATATTCATCACAAAGGAGTGTACCCACCATGCTCTGGTGGCATTGGGCAATTTTGGGATTGAGTCTCATTGGCGTCGAAATCCTGACATTAGGCGGGCTGGGGAATTTTTATTTCCTCTTTTTCGGAATGGCGGCCTTGATGGTCAGCGGATTGACCTGGTTGGGTCTCATTGATGCCGACTGGATTCAATGGTTTCTGTTTGCCATTCTCGGCATCATTTCTCTTCTTGTCATGAGAAAACCGTTGCAGAACAAAGGCGGTCCTGGAGGAAAAGACGAGACCATCGTGGACTCCATGGTAGGAGAAATGGCATTAGTCCTTGAGCCTCTCAAACCACAGGCCCTGGGAAAAGTGGAACTTCGTGGATCAACCTGGAACGCCAGGAATGCTGGAACGACGCTCCTTGAGAACAAGACCCTCGCCAAAATTGTGCGGGTAGATGGTCTGACTCTCTGGATTCAAGCCGAACCACTCACACAGGAGGACTAACATGTCAGGTGAGTTATTAGCCACGCTTGTTTTTGTCGCGCTCGCCTTACTTATCTTGAAAAAAACGGCTGTGGTTGTGCCCCAACAAAGCGCCTATGTGGTTGAACGATTGGGGAAATACTCTTCCACACTCAATGCCGGCCTTCATATCTTAGTCCCTTTCATCGATGTCATTCGCTACCGGCATTCCGTGAAGGAACTCGCGCTTGATGTCCCGGAACAAATTTGCATCACGCGAGACAATGTGCAGGTCGGTGTGGATGGGGTGCTCTACATCAAAGTCTTGGATGCCGAACGCGCCTCCTATGGCATTACGGATTTTCGATTCGCGATTTCTCAACTTGCCCAAACCACATTGAGAAGCGAAATTGGAAAAATTGATCTGGACCGAACCTTCGAGGAACGATCGACAATAAATATTTCCGTGGTCAACGAATTAGACAAAGCCTCGGCGCCTTGGGGAGTCAAGGTGATGCGTTATGAAATTAAAAATATTAACCCTCCCCAGGACGTGGTGAATGCCATGGAAAAGCAAATGCGGGCCGAACGGGAAAAGCGGGCCGTCGTGTTAACGTCGGAAGGACAACGCGATGCCGCAATTAACGAAGCGGAGGGGAAAAAGCAGCAGGTCATTAAGGCCTCAGAAGCCAAACGGCAGCAACAAATCAATGAGGCGGAAGGTGAGGCATCCGCCATTCTGGCCATTGCCACCGCGACCTCAGAAGGAATTCGGAAAGTCGCGGAAGCCATTCACGATCCAGGCGGCTATGAGGCCGTGCAACTCCGTGTAGCCGAACAATATATCGGGGAATTTGGAGAATTGGCCAAAGCGAGCAATACACTGGTACTCCCCGCATCCGTCTCAGATGTGGGCTCCATGATTGCTCTGGCCATGAATGTGATCAATAAAAACCCTGGAAAGACGCCAACGATCTCCTAACCTTTGGCCGACGCTCTTCTAGTTGACTGCTTGGCGAGCTTTCGCGATGATACTTCCTCAATTTGCATTCGCTGTCTCGTTCAGTCCAAGGAGTTTTTTCATGAAGAAATATTATCTTTATCTGGTCAGTCTCCTTCTCTTGCCGAACTTGGCACAGGCTAGTTCCTACGCACCTCTCGCCGATTTTTCGGCAGTGCGCCAGAACGCGCAATGTCAACTGACAACCTTGCACGAATCGTTTTTAAAAAGTTGGACGCCGCCAGCAAATTTTTTCATGGTGCCCGCCTACCCACATGCCAAATTGGTTAGCGCTTTCCCCAGCGGGACGGCAAATATCAAGGGGAAAACCTATCAAACATTTCCTTCGGCCGTGCTGTTAAGCCCTGACTCCCCCGAAACGATTATTGCTTTTTACACCAACAGGTTAGGGCGAGGGTGGTATCAAATTGAAGATCATGGCATCATCTACGTCTATCGAATGCCCCGTCCTGTGGAATCGGGCGAAGCACTCACCCAACACCTCATGAACCGTCCCGGGTATACCCCCCATGTGGCCATTGATACAGATCTGAAGCCTTGCGACCGGGCGCTTGCGGCCGGCGCACGAACACGGATTACGGTCGTCGTCGCCCCTCGATAACAACCCACCATCTCACTCCAGGGCTTTAGGCTATTCGAACCTCTCGAAAGGCCAATGGCATCCCATAAAAAGGATCCGTCCGATGACGGACCACTTCTACCTGCTGACCTTGTTTCCCAAAGGGAACATGGTCCCCGATTTTTGAATTTTTCCCTTGAGCTATCATTTGAAGAGCAACCGCATACAACATGGGTTTGATCGTGCGCTCCGATAACCCAATAGACTGAAATGTTTCAATCTCATCCAATCCGAATTTCGTGAGTCCTCGGGTATGCCACCACATCCGCATGTCCTGGATTTGTTCCTGTTGTTCGACCTGCACATGATCTTCAATTTGAAACGTCTTGAGGTCCCGATCATTCCAATCCGAAGGGTTGAGATAGACGCCTGTGGCGACATCGTACGTAGTCCCCTCCATCAACAAGGTGAACCCTCTGGCAATTCGAGCAAGATGGACCACCTCATCCTGTCGATCAGTCGGCGAGGCTGACGGAGCCATCAGTTGAGCGAGATGACGATGGTCCCACTGCAACCTCCCTTGCCACTCCTCGGCAATCTGAGCTGAAGGCGCTAATTGCACCTGAGCCTTCCAATTCGTATGCAGGGCCTCAAAATGATGATGCCCATCCAACGACAAAAAGCGAATCTGCAACGGTCCGCCGTAGTGTTGATCAAACCAGGCAGCCAGATACCCTGGAGGCGGAGGCTCTCCATGCGTCCAGCCAATAAGAAACGCTGGGAATGCCTGATTGGCTGGTTTCTGCTTTTTAATTTTTTTCATTCGGAAAATAGAGGGCATCTCTATGGCAGAGGTGGATAGTCCGCTTTGAGAAATACGAAGAATCCAAGTGTGACGACTTCCTCACCGCTGTTACACCCTACCGTTTTGCTTCTTCCGGCGGCCAATCCAATTCTTCTTGTCGCCCACAATAAAAACAAGTGATTCGATATCGAGCCCGTCGGCGCGGACTGGGCAAGGAATGAAATTGTACCGGCGCCTGGTCATAGGGACACGCCGGCTCCAGATGCAATAAATGCTCTTCTGTGATTTCCATGAGCGAGCCCTCATCCCATGGTGGGTCTACTTGCAGTGAACCGGAAATAGTTCGCTCCCAATGACAAGAACTGCACTGCAAGTGAAAAGTTTTCACTCGGTCATCAGTTTGGGAAATATCGTTGACAACAACAGAACAGGAGCAATCCTGACCTTCACATCTTACCGGTTGTTTGTGCAATGCCTGAATAAATGTCATTGGAGCTTTTATCGGATTCATCCGCTGGCCATCCCTATCTCTCGTTGCCATTTCGTGACGGACGTCTGTTGCAGTTGACTCGCCGACTCACTGTCCAGCAGCCAAATCACCTCTCCTTGGACTGGATTCACCAGTTGCGCAGGAAACTGACTGGGCTGAGAGGGCCCCTCCAAGACAGCTTGTACAGCCAGGGATTTGTCTAATCCACTCACCACAAATACAATGTGGTGAGCCGCATTCAGGACTGGCGGAGTGAGGGTGATACGATGCGTGTGCAATTTTTCAACCCAAGGAGCCGCCACCCATCGTGTCGTTTCACGGAGAACCGACGTTTCTGGAAATAACGACGCCGTATGACCATCAGGCCCCATGCCCAGCAAAATTAAATCAAACCGAGGGACGACTTCCTTGTTTTTCAGGGAGAAGACGCGTTGCAGGACGTCCTCATAGCGGTCAGCTGCATCTTGGGCCTGACACTCTCCTTCCATGCGAAACACCTGGTCCATTGGAATAGGAACACGATCCAATAAATGTTCCTTGGCCATTCGAAAGTTGCTGTCAGCATGATCCGGAGGCACCTCCCGTTCATCTCCCCAAAAGACATGAATCGATGACCAATCAACTTGCGACCGGAAAGGTTCCGCAACCAATCGAGCAAACAATCCTTGAGGCGTTGAACCACCCGAAAGTGCGACCGAAGACAAATGGTCAGGCTCTCGTCGAAAGGATACAGCCTGCACGACAATCTGAGCCGCGGCTTCGAAGAGATCTTCCTGAGTCTGACACACGTATATGCGACGTGACACTCTCTATTCCTTGTTAAACAAGACTCATTTTTGATAGAGACCCGTGTCTTGGAGTATCGTGACTGAACTCTGGATGGTCCAGCATTCCTGTGAAATCTTTGAGAGTCTCAAGGTGCCCCAAAACTAACAATCCGTATATGAGTAATCGTCCAGCTTTTGATCTTTATCAAAATCCAACGTGATTTGGCATTGATGGGGGGAGAAATTAAAAAATGGGAAATGGGATTCTCCCCCGGCAATGCGGGTATAAACCCAACTTTCTCCGCCAAAAAATCGGGATGATTTCGCGCTGGGTTTTCCCCAATTTTCTTCAAACCAAGACTGGTCCTTTCCCTCCAACTTGGCCGGGTCCAACGAAGCATCCAAATACGGATTGCCTCCACACCCGGCGAACAACACGCTCAGCATACTGACCAACATATATCGTCGAATCACAGTTGCCTCCCTTTCACAAGATCAATCCCTATAGCACACGAAGGGGCTACTAAAAATTCTAGTCTTCGATTCTCCATCCGTCAAACCCTTATCTAAAACCGCGAAGTTCCCAGTGCTAATTGTCCAGGCACGTGTTGTTGTTTACAATGGAGACAGTTTTTTCATCACGCAACCATTCCTCTACAAAAGGAGACTACCATGAAATTGTATTTGGATACCGGCAATGTCAAAGAAATTCGAGAAGCGGCCAGCTATGGCCTCGTCGATGGTATCACGACCAATCCATCGCTCGTCTCGAAGGAAGGGGTGGATTTCAAAGACCTCCTTTTAGAAATATGCAGCCTGGTGGATGGGCCCATCAGCGCCGAGGTCGTGAGTGTGGAGGCCGATGCTATGGTGAAAGAAGGGCGCGAATTGGCCAAGATTCACAAAAATATCGTCGTGAAAGTGCCGCTCATTCCTGAAGGACTCAAGGCCACCAGGCACATGGCCAGCGAGGGTATTCGCGTCAACGTGACGCTCTGTTTCTCCCCCACTCAAGCTCTCTTAGCCGCAAAAGCGGGGGCCTGGTGCGTCTCGCCGTTTATCGGTCGTCTGGATGACATTAGCTCAGACGGTATGGACCTCATTGAACAGATCTTGACCATTTATGAGAATTATGATTATCCCACACAAGTCCTTGTGGCCAGCGTCCGTCATCCCCAACATGTGGTCCAGGCCGCGCTTTTAGGTGGGCATATTTGCACCATGCCCTACAGCGTGTTCCAACAATTGGTCAAACATCCGTTAACCGATAGTGGATTGAAAAAATTCTTAGCTGATTGGGAAACCCGAAAACCTTCTACGACATAACCGGCCGATCGTCTCTGCCTCACCTGACTACTTTTTCGCAATCAGGGTCTTGGCGCGGCGAAAAACCCAATGAAACATAGGCCGCGTCAGTGTTCCGGTAAAAGTGTTTTGCTGGCTCGGGTGGTACGATCCTAACAACGTGACGCCCCAGGGTAGGACGTATTCAGCCCCATGTGAAAATTTCGGCCGTGGGAAAGGAACCTTATGACCCATGGACTGGCAGGTTCGTACATATTCATCAAACGCTATTTTGCCAAGCGCGACGACAACCTGGACCTGGCGTAATAAACCCAGTTCTTCGATAACAAAGGCCCGGCAGGATTCGAACTCGTCCTTGGTCGGTTTGTTGGCCGGGGGCGCACACCGCACAGCGGCCGCCACAAAACAGTTTTGCAGCATCAAGCCATCCTCGCAATGAATAGATTCTGGCTGATTGGCAAATTCAAAGGCATGGAGCGCTTTAAACAACCAATCCCCGCTATGATCTCCCGTAAAGACCCGCCCGGTGCGATTGCCCCCATGCGCGGCCGGGGCTAACCCTAGTACATACACCTGCGCTTTCGGGTCGCCAAACCCTGGAATCGGACGCCCCCAATAGTCCCAGTGACTGAAACGTTTGACTTTTTCTTTTGCCACCTCCCGACGATACGCGGTTAGCCGGGGGCAAAGGGTACATTCTGATATCCTTTCCTGCAACAGCATGAGGGGTGTCATGATAATCCTCACAACAGAGTGATCTTATTCATCACAGTCAAAACATTTTTTCCCTTATGCCCCTAACGCCACATCTATAGCCTATAGCATTCAAAAACCACCCTTAGGGAGCAATCGGATTGACAATATTTGGCAAAATCGGCAGTCTATAGCCTGACAACGGGGCTTCCTGGCGAGGGAAATTTCATTCGTCATTATTTTTCGCCATTTTTCGGAAGTCATAGTAGAAATCGCCATTGCCCCATGTCGCTTTCCCTATCTATTCTCAGGACTCAGTCGAATCCTTCGCATGCGTCTGTCCCGCGGAGTACGTCTTCCCGTTATTCCTCAACATCGCATTTTCACCAACAGATTCACCAATTGTATTCCCTCGCGCCTTACGGCATCTTAGGTTCGCTGATGAATGGGGGCATTCTTGTTGCCCTCTTATGGACAATCCTTCCTCAACGTTCCATGGCCGTATGGTGCTTCGGTCTCCTCATTATCAATGGGCTCTGGTCGTGGTTGCTTTATCGTTATCGCCAAGAAACTCATCATGAGGCCACATTGGACCGATGGGTTCATTTATTTTTGGCTGGGAACTTTGCATCAGGCTGCATTTGGGGATTTGGGGGAATCGGTTTATATCCCTCTACGTCCAGAGGGCATGAAGTATTTTTGACCTTTGTGTTTGGAGGGATGATTGCCGGAGCCACAGCACTGTATGCATCACATTTTCCCGCCTTTCTCGCGTTTGCTCTCCCCACTGCCACACCGTTAACTTTCCTGTTTTTTTTCCAGAGGAGACTCCTTGCATATCGACATGGGAGCCATGGGGATTTTATTTGTCATTATCATGACTCTGACAGCCAGGCGCAATCAGGCGATGATTCTGGAATCCCTCACCTTACATCAAGCCTCCTCTTCCAACCTTCAAGCCCCGGAATATTCCGAACCAGACACACATTAACCTTCCGGTTTCCTGACAGTACCCCAGCAGGTGACGAGTTGAACGAATTGTCGACGAATGTTCATTCACACATCGAATACGCGCATCAAAGGTATCCTGAAAGCGCTTCTACAAGGTAGCTTGAAGGCCTCTGACCCCCGTCAAGCCATGGAACAATTGATCGTCAGGAAAGGTTCCTACCTGTCTGTCAACGAAATGCGATTCGACCTGTCCCAATACCAGCGGATCGTCTGTGTGGGAGCCGGAAAAGCTTCGGCGCATATGGCTCAAACACTCGAACGGATTCTTGGAGGATATTTAGAAGGCGGGATGGTCATCGTCAAAGATGGATACCGAACACACACGCACACCGTTCAGATCGTCGAAGCCAGCCACCCACTCCCCGATACACGTGGAGTGCGAGCCACCAAACAGATTCTCAACTTTGTGAGAGCTCTTACCAAAAAAGATCTACTGATCGTTCTTCTGTCTGGCGGAGCTTCCAGCCTGCTTTGCGCTCCTGCCCCCGGCCTGACGCTAAACGACAAGCGACGCACAACGAACCTGCTCTTGAGAATAGGCGCAACGATCCAGGACATCAACACTGTGCGAAAACATCTCTCAGCTGTGAAAGGCGGGCAACTCACCCAAGCCACGTCCGCAATAATTTTGACCGTTGTGCTTTCCGATGTCCTGGGAGATGATATGGCGATCATCGGTTCAGGCCCTACCGTCCCAGACCCCACGACCTTTCAAGAGGCCAAAACTATTCTGGAACACTATCGAATTTTGAGCCGGGTTCCCGAAAGCATTCGAAAGCATCTTGCGCATGGCATTCAGGGCCATCTCTTTGAAACCTGGAAAAGTAAAAGGCTGTATTCTCCACGCCATCAGTCGATCATTCTCGCCAATAATCAAACAGCTATTGACGGTGTGGCTAAGGAAGCCAAACGATTGGGCCTTCGCCCGCATCTTCTCGATTCCCCCTTACAGGGAGAAGCCAAAGACGTAGGCACGATTCTGGGTGCGATAGCTAAAGGTATTCGTAAATTCGGGAATCCTATTCGGCCACCCGCTTGTTTGATTGCCGGCGGAGAGCCTACCGTGACGGTCACGGGCAAAGGAAAGGGCGGCAGAGCGCAGGAATGCATGTTAGCGGCGGCACAAGAATTGGCTGGACTCACCAACGTCGTTGTGGCAGGGTTTGGCACCGACGGCACAGATGGGCCCACTGACGCGGCTGGCGCTATGGTCGATGGGACAACTGTTAAACGAGGGATGGAAAAAGGTCTTTCCATTGAGACCATGCTGGAGAGACATGACAGCTATTCGTTCTTCAAACAAGTCGGCGGCCATATCATCACCGGCCCAACACACACCAACGTCAACGACATCTATTTGATCATCGCCGTATAGTTTGTTATGAAATCCCTATCGACATTCCTGGAAGAGTTTCGCCGAATTGTATCCTTTCTTTAATGCTAGCCAGAGGAGAAAAACTCTTTGAACGATGCACAAAAAATGGTTCAAGAATTTCATGAACAATTTGATATTCATATTTCCGCAACCCCGTCGATTCCCGATGAGGCCACGAAAATCCTAAGGAATCGCCTCATTCAAGAGGAATTTGAAGAATTTCAAGAAGCGATGCAAAGCAAAGCATTATCAGCAATGGCCAAGGAATTAGCCGACTTACTCTATGTGGTCTATGGCACAGCGGTTTCCCTGGGAATTGACATGGAGCCGGTCTTCAAAGAAGTACATCGATCAAATATGAGCAAAGTCGGTGGCTACAAACGCGAAGACGGCAAATGGGTCAAACCCCCAACCTACTCTCCAGCTGACCTTGATACAATTTTAGAAGCTCAAACTGTTCCTCAACCAACATTCCAGCAACCAGGGAAAAGCGAATAAGCAAATCCTTCCTCCGTGAGAAGAAATTGGAACGTTTAAAGAAACGGACATTTCTCGATTGAAAGCAACCGTACATGAATATCAAAAAATCGTTCATTCAATTGGTATCTTAACCGAACAATCTCAGATCGGATGTTCAAAAAATCTTATTCCGATATTCAGCGAAACCTTGCCGAAGCCTGCAAATGGGCTGGCGTTGTTGAGGGACGGGCAACCGATTATCAAAGACACCTTGAACTACTTCAAGTCGAGAATGCTAAATCTCGAGAAGCCCTACTTTGCACTGCGGATTTGATGGACATACTCGATATCTACGAATCTTGGAAGGGCCACGACAATAATTTTCTAGGCATCAGGGAAAGAATTCGAAAAGTTATTGAAAATGACCCAACACTATCAGAAGACGAAAATATTAACATCTCAGACAATCGGGCTCGCAATGATTTGTTTGTCTTTCTTTTTGCGGGAAAACTTATCCAAGCGGGAGTTCAAGTTCTATCTATTGATGGCATTTCGGGAAAGCCCAATCAGAACGTTTGTCATGCCGATATTGTTTCTGAATTTGAAAATGAGGAAATCCTTATTGAATGCAAACGCCCACAGAAGTTATCAAGCATCAGCTCATGTGCAAGGGAGGCAAGAAGACAAATTCAAAATTCGGAAAGGAAAGGCTGTATAGCCTTGGATTGTTCAAAAGCTATGCGTCCTTCGGAAAAATTATGAGATTTCTCAAACGACGAAAATGCCCACAATACCCTTCTTGACCAAATTTAAGCTGATATGGTTCCAAAAATCCCCCCCATTTAAAGCAAAATGGCGTAGGAGCCTTTCTGATGGTTGCTGTCCCTGGAATGAAAAAATTGAGGAAAGTACAATTAGCTCAGATGGAAGTTTCTTCAAGCGATACACACCTTATAGAGTTTCAAGCATGTTGGTTGCTTCAAATGACCGAGCGGGAGAAAATCATTATTTTGGAAAATGGGTTTTTGATCGCCTTATATCAACTCAAGAATCATTCGGATTTATTGCCCGGCTAGGGGAATAAATAAATACCAACAATCATCATTCAGTCTCTTCCGACTTTTTTTTGATGCAAAGTCTTCTATTTGTGCTCAAATCAATTATTCATTTTGCCTAGCGCTACCACAATTACTCATCCGCTCGGTGCTCTTCCTATCTGAATAGAACATGTATCTTCTTCTTGTATTCTCAAAATAAGTGGTTATCTGATTGTTGGTTGTCTGTTGAACAGATTGACACACTTACTCTTCTTTAGGAGGATTAGACAATGCAACGATTGTTCAATACTTTTGTGGTCGGGCTGTTTCTAATGGTGTTATCCCTGAGTGGATGTGGGTATAACGACCTTCAGGGTTTGGATGAAGGGACCAACGCGGCTTGGAGTGAGGTTTTGAATCAATATCAGCGCCGGGCCGATCTCATTCCCAATCTCGTTGCGACCGTCAAAGGCTATGCAGCCCATGAGAAGGACACCTTGGAGGGAGTCACGCAGGCTCGATCACAAGTCGCAGGCAACAAATTGACACCTGAGGCCCTTAAAGATCCCGCCATTTTTCAAAAATTTCAAGAAGCCCAACAGGGGCTTACGTCTGCCTTGTCTCGTTTGATGGTCGTTGTGGAAAAATATCCTGACCTGAAGGCCAATGAGAATTTCCGAGATCTTCAAAGCCAACTGGAGGGCACAGAAAACCGTATCACCGTGGCGAGGAAGCGCTATATTGAAACTGTGGCCGAATACAATAAAGGGGTTCGATTTTTTCCGACGAATTTGACCGCTAAGTATCTTTTGGGACTTGAGGTTAAACCGAACTTTACGGTTGCAGACGAAAAAGCTATCGCTACCCCTCCTGAGGTAAAGTTCTAGCGCCATTGAGAAACACACTCGCTATACAACCTATGAGATGGTCGCCACGTTCGTGTATACACCAGCTTGTTTGGTTGGGAGCCCTGAGCCTCCTTCTCCTCGTAGCGACAGCCTGGGCTTTGGACATCCCGCCACTCACCGGCCGGGTGGTAGACCGTGCCCACATTCTTTCCCCGACAACTCTTTCTGAACTCGATGCCATTCTCACGGCCCATGAGTCCAAGACCACTAACCAGGTCGCGATACTCACGCTTCCTTCTTTGGAGGGTCAGCCGTTAGAAGACTTTTCCCATCAGGTGGCCACCGCTTGGGCGCTGGGGAAAAAAGGAACCGACAATGGCGTTCTTTTCCTGATCGCGATCCAAGAAAAGAAATTGCGGATTGAAGTGGGGTATGGACTGGAAGGAACCTTGACCGATGCCAAAAGTTCACAAATTATTCGACATGAAGTTGTTCCTCGTTTTCGAACAGGGGATTTCTCGGGAGGCGTTGTTGCTGGAACCCAGGCAATTCTTGCTACCATTGAAGGCACCTATACTCATTCAAATCCAGCACTCAACACCTCCACCCCACAGCTAGGACTATGGGGGACCTTTGGGTTGGCCGTTGCCATTGGCACATTTATCGGGCTGTTCCTCGGGGCAGGTCGACGCATCAACGGAAGTATTATTGGCGGAATAATCGCCTTTCTTGTGGGTATTCCTGCAACGTTTTGGGTTGCTGTTTTTGCAGGTGCGGCAGCGCTGCTCCTCGTGAGCCTGTTTTCCCATACCGGTGGTCCCTCATCTCGCAATCCTTTTGGTCATGCTTCCGGATTAGGGTGGCCAGGAATGAGAGGTGGCCCCATAGGGGGTTCAGGCGGCTTTGGTGGAGGATTCGGAGGAGGTTTTGGCGGGGGTGGCGGTGGATTTGGCGGTGGCGGCGCCTCAGGGAGGTGGTAAATGTCTTTCTCTGATCAAGATCACGCCCATATACGACAGGCTGTTTCTGAAGCAGAACACCACACACGCGGTGAAATTGTGCCAATGATTATTGATCGTTCTGCCGTCTATAGGGAGACTCGATTTAGGGCAGGCATTGGCTGCGCCTTTTTGATGCTGAGTTCGCTCTTAACGATTCAATGGGAATGGATGCCCTGGGGATGGCACACCAGGAATGCAGGGTGGCTTTTGCTCTCCGTGATCGTGGCTTATGGCCTGGGATATTGGATGGGGACGTTTGGACCCGTGATCCGATTACTGACCTCACATGAACGGATGGCCTACAAGGTAAATATCCGTGCGCACCAAGCTTTTCTCGAACATGGGCTTCATCGAACCGAATTGGGAACAGGAGTGCTCATACTCATTTCCTTATTGGAGCACCGTATTGAAGTGCTGACGGATCATCCCATCCTTGATCAAGTTCCTCAACAAACTTGGAATGATATGGTTGCGGTCATCCGAGGAGGATTCCAAAAAGGCAATCCGGTTGAATCCTTGTGCCACGCGATTGCGACATGCGGACATGTGTTAGCTGAAGCCTTCCCTGCGACTCATGACGACGACAACCCAAATGAACTTCCCAATGAACTGATTCAAGATTCCTAACTTCTCACCAATCTTCTACACCTTTACGAGCATATTATCGATTAAACGAACATGACCGAGTCGAACGGCTGTCAAGAGAACCATGCTTCCATTGGCTCGAGTCAGCGGTTCCAAATTCTGTGCATCACACACAGCCAAATACTCAATGTCCAAACCCCTTAATTTTTCCAACACCTTCCTCATTGTCCTTTGAATAGTGGGAACATGGCGTGCCCCCGACTGTATCATTTTCATCCCCTGGCGTAACGCTGACGAAACACTAATGGCTTGGGTTCGTTCACTTTCGGACAGATAGCGATTGCGCGAGCTAAGAGCGAGACCGTCTGATTCTCGAATCGTCCGGCAACGCACAATTTTTGTATCGATATTCAGATCTTGCACTAATTGCTTGACGACCAACAATTGCTGGTAATCTTTCTGCCCGAAAAACGCCCTATGTGGGCGGACCAGGGACAACAATTTGGTGACGACGGTCGTGACTCCTTCAAAGTGCGTAGGACGTGCCTCCCCTTCCCAACGCTGACTGAGTCGATTCACCTTGACCGAGGTCTGAAAATCTTTGGGATAGAGTTCGTCAGATGATGGCCAAAAAAGCAGATCGACTTTTGCTTCTTGACACAATTGTTTATCGGTTTTAACTGGCCGTGGATACCGGCTCAAATCTTCGGCAGGGCCAAATTGCAAGGAATTCACAAAAATGCTGACAACTACTATGGAACAGTGCCTACGCGCCTGACGGATTAGGGAGAGATGTCCCTCATGCAGCGCACCCATCGTGGGTACAAAGCCGATCTGGTGATTCTCATGTGTGCGTCGCCAGGCTTGTAGCCCACGGATCGACCGAATGATACGCATAATTATTACGACAGGGGTGGCACTGAACAGGCCGGGCGCGAACGATATTTTGACCCTGGGTCGATATCCAGCTTATTCACACGACTGGGGTCTTGGAGCGATTCCAACAGTTCCTTCATGGAGCGATGTAATGTTGGATGTCTGTAGTTTGGATCTATTTCCACCAACGGTTCTAGGACAAATCGACGCTGATGCAGACGAGGATGTGGGACAGTTAACCCTGGTTGATCAATGTGTTGTTGGCCAAACATGAGAATGTCGAAGTCCATGGTTCGAGGACCGTGTCGATCCGTTTCCTCACGCCCTAACCCACGTTCTGTTTCTTGCAGGATGTCTAAAAGGCGAGCGGGACTCAAGGCCGTTTCCAACCGTACAACGCCATTGTAAAACCAGTTTTCTCCCAGTGTCCCATCGTGATCGACTGGTTCCGTTTCATAGTAAGAGGATACGTCTGTTACTTGTGATTGAGGGAGCAATTTCAAGAGCGCAATGGCCCGATCACAGAGTTCTTGCCGATCTCCCAAATTTGACCCAAATCCGATAAAAATGGTTTCTTGAGGCATAGATCGTATTCCAGGTTTTTTCTCTCTTTCCATGAAACCCGATTCAACTTAAATCAAATGTTATGGTTCAGAGAAAGAGACGGATGGCAGTGCGCTTTTTGGGGGAACGGTCGAATGAATTGTAATCAAGGAAAAGGTAGCTGTCGAGGGAGCTATAGGAAGATAATGCGGGGACATCCTTAAAACGGGAAAGGATGCCCCGGTAAAAAAGATAGTGCCTCCGCCTACCACAAGGAAGACTGGACCCGTGATCGCTCTTTGATTTCCGTCATGGTTCGCTTGGAGACTGTCGTCGGCTTGGAAGGATGAATTTCTTCAAAGGCTTCATGACGCTTATTAGCTATCGCTGAGGAAAGGCCCAGATACACTTTTCTTGCGGCTTCAGACCATTTCGGATCAAAGGACGCTCCTTTGAAGGCGGCTTCTGCGGCTTTCTTTTCATCATGTGTTAGGGGTCGATTCTGTTGCTGCATTGCTCTCCTCCATTTATTCTTGATTGACTATCAATGTAGTGGTGGACGAGGGGTCGTGGCTCTTTTTCAGCCTGAATGCGTTTTCCGCAATTTAAGCAGGCAAAGTACAATATACTCAACCCGACCTCTAAGTCTACGGCTCGTTCCATAACCATCGAACCCTGACATTTTTCACAAGTCTTCATAGTGCCCCTTCTGTGAGTGTTGATTTACCCATTTGCTGAGCAAATGTGGTGCCTAATGCAGGACGGAACCAATTGATACCATTGATCACCAATCCTCGTTAACAACACCAACGCCACAATCTCAGAGGACTTATTATACCTGAGTGGAGAGTTCAGCAGAATTTAGAGTTAAGAACATCGACAGGCCAATGCTATGGGACGTGGCCATCAGTGAACGATAATGATGCTTACTGGTAGGTCTGTCGGAGTTGAAAGAAGCGAAGTCGTTAACAGTCCCGACAGTTCATTCCACAGAGACTTAAATGAAAGACAAGGGTAGAAAGGGGGAGTCTGATGACGGACAGCGTTGGTTGGATTTTTCAAAGGAAAATGACCAAAGAGCCTACGGTGGGAACGAATCGACAATAAACAGAGACAGGAATGTTAATAAGGGATATGACTCTTGTCATAGAGGGAGACTGGGATTTTATGAAGGAGTCCCCATATTCACCCGGCCATTAAATACCCCACCGGATTCCACGGAGAGCCGAGGGGCACTCATCGACCCGTCAATGAACCCAGGCGACATAAGCTTGATTAAATCTTTTGCCACAACCTCTCCTTGAATCCTCCCTTTACAGATCACACTTCCAGCCTCAATTTTCGCTTTGACCACGGCTTGGTCTCCAATGACCAGGGTGCCTTTGGTGTGAACGCTTCCTTCCAACCGACCATCAATTTGCACATTGCCCTCGTACCAGATTTCCCCGATACATTCGACGCCGGCACCAAAGAACGCCACCACTTCCTTCTTAGCATGCACAACCGGGCTAGGGACTTGAAAAGATTTTTGTGAACCTAAAGAAACCGGGCTAGGGCCTTGAAAGGATTCTTGCGAACCTAAAGAAATCGTTGGTTCTTGTATGGGAACCGCTATACCCAATTCACTCGCGAGATTCATAGAATATTTCTCCTTTTTAAGGTAATCGTAGAGGACCAGAACCTTGGCGCCATTCCTTCTTATCAACCCTCTCACTCAACTCATAGTAGCTTAACCGAAATCCTCCTTATATCAACTTTGTATGAGGCCTTGATCTGACCGGTAACAGAATAGCCATACTGACCAGTGGCCAAATTTATTGACCAGTATTTGGAAACAGCCAAAACAAAGAAATCCTACAAGGATGAGAAATTCTTCGGGAAGTGGTGGAAGGAGTGGTTCACAAATCAACGCTTAAATACCATCGCTCCACAACGGATTGAGGAGGCGAAGCAACAGCTAGCAGAACAGAGTAGGACACCGAGCCGGATCAACCGGTATCAACCTGGTTACGGCATGTGCTAAGCGTGACGATCCGAGATGGAAAATTGACTGTGAATCCTATGGCCAAGGTGAAGATGTTGCGTGAACCAAAGGGGAAGACTTGATGTTTAAGCATTAAAGAAAGAATGAAATTGATCGAGCAGTTAGGCCAGAGGCATGGACCCAAAACCCCGGACGACCAATTGACCCATGCAACTTCATGCGGATCTATCGGGCGGCAGTCGTAGCTTCAAAAATTCAATGGGTCACATGGCATGATTTACGGCATACATTCGCCATTCGGTTAGCAATGCAAGACGCTACGCAGGGAACCATCGCAGCCTTGCTACGACATTCCACCACCACCTTAGTAAGGCGATATGCCCATTTTAGCCCGAGCTATCTAAAGGAGGCAGTCGAGCAGGTATCGAGCTTCGGAAAAGTAGAGACTCCGGACACGAAAAGTGGTTCATTGAATGACGAATTAGAACCGTTTCAATCCCAACCGTGACTAAAACCGGAAACGACGAAGGGATAGAGGCGGGAAATCATCCATAAGTTATTGAGAAATATGGAGCCGGCGAGTGGGATTGAACCACCGACCTACGGTTTACGAAACCGTTGCTCTACCACTGAGCTACGCCGGCTCAAGACAAGAGGCTGAACCATTCAATAATTGGAATCGATCCAAAGCCCTCGCGAGAAATATGACTAATGGGGTCGTTTATACCTTTCGTCGCTCGGTATCGTCAACTCAAGGGGCGAAGCCCGAACACGCTGAAGGAGAAGCGTGAAAAAGCTCTTCTTCCAGAAGGTTCGCATTTGCCTTTCATTGACATGAATGGAGAGATATCCTAATTTGCTATCTGAGATTCACTGGCCATATGGGGAGCAATCATGAAAGGTGTGGGTAACATCATATTCATATGTGCGATGATAGGCATAGGGAAAATATTAATGGGACTTCCCATCCCTGTCCATGCCGAATCGGACTTTCTTGTGGAAAAAGTCGTCCTTGCCAAGACTGTCTCCAATCGAAATCCAGAAAGTATTTTTTTGCCCCCCGCCTATTGCGAAAAGGATAAGAACGGGCAGGCTGCCATTCCAATAGTCAAGACGTCACATACCTCACGTGTGGTCCTTTGGACGAAGGTGGCGGCCACCACTTCGGGCAAGCTGCGTCATAGTTGGCATCACCAAATTGATGGCACCTGGATAAAGATCTCGGAAGTCAATCTTTCTATTCGTCCGTCTTCAGGGTATCGGATGTGGAGCTTGAAATCCCTGAAACCTGAAATTCATGCAGGAGAATGGATGGTCGTCGTGTCTCCTTCCAACCAACCTGAAAAAATTCTCTGCATTACACGATTCACAGTCAAATAACGTACACTGAAACCTGGTTGGCCATTTATTTTCTTCACTCCTTCACCTGAGACAGCGCATCGCTCGCATTTGATTGTTAAATGCATTTATTTCGTTTATTAATGTCCACTTCAAAGCCCTCTGATTACTCTGCATCCTCCCTCCCCCCTCGCATCCAAGCCTTTGCTCATCTCATCCGGCTGTCCAACCAAACAGGGACGCTACTGTTGCTCTTTCCAACTCTATGGGCATTGGTCCTGGCTTCCCAAGGTTGGCCCTCAAATAATTTATTAATCATTTTTGTGCTGGGCTGCTTTGTCATGAGAAGCGCAGGAGTCATTATGAATGACCTGGCGGATCGTTCATTCGACGGCCTAGTCGAACGAACTCGGCACCGGCCTTTGGTTTCTGGTCAGTTACGTCCCAAGGATGCACTGGGTTTATTAGCCATATTACTGTTTAGTGCAGGAGGCCTTTTGTGGTTCCTGAATCCGCTCACATGGCTACTCAGCCCAATCGCATTAGCCCTTGCCGGAATCTATCCTTTCTGCAAACGAATATTTCATATTCCCCAATTTATACTGGGTGTCGCCTTTGGCTGGGGCGGAGTGATGGCTTGGGCCGCTGTCCGCAATGAATTAGAGACAGGAACATGGCTGATCTTTGCGGCCACGATCTGTTGGGCCATTGTCTACGATACGATTTACGCTATTCAGGATAGGGGAGATGATATGAAAATCGGTGTGAAGTCCTCGGCCATTTTGTTTGGTTCCTACACATGGCTGGGAGTGGGCCTGTCTGCCTTTTTCATGCTCTTTTTTTTGTCGGTGGCTGGGCAGGTCGGTCATCTCGGGACCGAATACTTTTTGGGGCTGGGCTTGGTGGCAGTTCTTTTGGGCTACCAGGTCACTATCCTTCGTTCAGCGGTCACATCTTCGCAGGCATTCGCTTTGTTTAAACAACATACTTGGATAGGCGCAGTTGTGTTGGTAGGAATGTTTTTGGGAACCCTATAGCATTTTTACGGAAAAATGAACAAAAATTCGGCAGGACTGCCAATTAGAAAGATACCATCCTAGGCTTTCGCGTGGTCTAGAACTGAAGAACAATCAACAGGAACCCCGTGAGCAGAGAATCATTCAGCTATTGGAACGGGACCTTCTGGTATAGGAGCCCGAAGGGTTCCCAAGTAATAAGTTAATGCTCTGGCGTCTGCATCAGATGCACCTAAATTAGGCATCCGTGTATGTTTTTTCATCGCTTGCGGGTTTCGAATCCATTGATACATCCAAGTAGGATTCAATCGAAATCCTGCACGGTCTAGCTCTGGGCCCACTAATCCCCCCTCGTCATTGAGGCTATGGCACCCATTACAGCCATAGGTGTTCCTATAGAGGTCCTTTCCTCTTTTTACCTGGACCGCTCGCTCAGCATCAGAAATCGTGAGGTCAGGACGCTCAATGCGTGTTTTCTTAGGGCGTTTAGAAAAATTTTCAAACGCAGTTTTGGCAGCTTCATACTTGGCATTCGCTGCTAGAAACACCTCCTCTTCAGGAAGGGTTATTTCTTCTGGTTCGTAATTTTCTAACTGCTCATCTGTCAACGTTTCTTCGTAGGCGGCCTGTGTCGCTTCTGCCTTTTCAGTGGCAGCCTCATAAGCAGCCTTGGTCGTTTCCATTTCTTGTTGTGCCGACTGGAAAGCTTCTTCTAATTCTTTTTTACGGCCCACCATGTCGTAGGTCAGGGACATCCCATGCAAGGTACGGACATGTCCAACGATACTCCAAATTTCTTCCTCGGATAGGGTGTACTTGAATGTTGGCATGGTTGAGACCGCAAAATAGTTCTCGTCATCTAAAACCTTTGGGTCGGAACTATCCCTCATATCTCGATAGACCGTATCAAATATTTCTTTGTCACTAAAAGTCGACATTTCTGCATTAGAAGCTAGATTTTTGGGCCGTGGGTCAGGCATCCGATCCCAATTGAAGCCCTCGCCTTGCTGGCCGGACTCACCATGACAGTGGCTGCAATAATGATTGTAGAGTTTTTTGCCTTTGGCTGATTGTTCATCACCGGCACAGCCGTATAAGAAAAGACCTGCGGTCAAACCAATAGCGAAAACATTCAACAATGTCCTTCCGATCATTCCCCTGGCCACCCGTTTCATGCTGATTGGCCCTTTCTCAATTTCCGTACTACAACGAATTCGAACCCTGCAGCAAGTGCAAGCCCAAGAATGACCCAGCCAAATATCGAATTATCTGCACTCGGTTCTGCGCGGATAGACCACCATGAGGACACAGCCTTTTGACTACCTTTTTCCTTCACAATTCCGTCGACTACGGCCCCATCCCAAAACGCAAAAGCCACACTTCTCCACTCTCCAGGCTCTATCTGAACATCTTTGTCGTCATCCGTTTTAAGCGCCCGCGAAAACACGACTTTCCAAGTACCGCCTTCCCACGCTCCCGTGGCTTTGACATCTTGTTTTTCTTGGGTACTCAGTGTCTTAAATCCCTTGGCGGTCATATCCAAGGCTTTACCATTTTCTTTTTTCCAAAACCAAATATTGACCGGCCCACCTTCAACCTGAAGCATAGGCTGCCCATGAGCAAAGTGCGCTTTTTGATCTCCCACCATGAATTCGATGGCTGCTGCATCCTGAGGGTCTTCGGTAGGATCCGCATACTCAACCAAAATTGCACCGTCTTGCCCATTATGCAGACCTTTGACTTTGACTGATTTAACGGTGACTTCTTGAATGCGGTCCGGCCAGTGAACTTGTGGAGACAAATTAAATTCGGACCCTTGAATCGAATCCCATTGTGACGAATTTGGGTCATCCACAGGAAGAGTTCCATCTACCTGATACATTCGAACGGAGACACTTGTACCCACTTCGTCCGCAGGTGGAGGGTCACTGGCAAACCCGAGAGAAAACCCGAGTATTCCGAATAATCCCACCAAGATCATTATTGAGAAGAATCTCACCCTGTTCAGCATGTCATATTCTCCAGAAAACGAACCTGCACCATGAAAATCCCTAGCTGCTATTCTTCTTCTTCCCAGGTTCGAGGGGATTGATGAGCCCCATCATATTCCCCCATGATGATCTTCCAAATAAACTCATCCGGCAATTCGACTTCCCAACGAGGCATGGCTGATTTCCACGGCATGCCCTCGACAGGCAAGCCCACACCACCCTTTTTAATTCGCCAAAATAAATAGGATTCTTGTAACTGCGCGATTGTTCCCGGATCGCTGAAATTAGCCGGAGGAGGATTAAAACCAGGTGCTGCTGTTCCTTTGCCATCATAATTTGCACCGTGGCAAGGTGAACAGTACGCGGCATACAGGCCTTTCCCCATATTCACGTTAGCCTCGTTATTCTGATAGGGATTGGCTAAACCCACAAACTCTCCAGGCGGAGCCGGGTGTATAGTCCTATTTTCAGCAGGAGGAAAATCACTGGGAGCTAATCTTGTATAGGTTTGCCATCCGACTAACAACGGGAATAACACCAACACTGCCAACCTGGCCATTTGCCCGGCCCCTGATTGGCCCTTTCCAGATAAAAATCTGAAAATAGGACCCATGAGGTTTTCTAACGATGACGCACTCATGGTACCAAATATCATGATTCCGCTTAACGTCAGAGCTAAATACAGATAGATCAAACTAGCGGGCAATGGAGCCGTGAATAACGGAAGAAGAAACTTTAAGAAGATAAACATCAAGACCAGAAGAATTGCTCCGCTTGTTATTGGACCTTTCATATCGTTCCTCCTGTGTTCCGATTTCCCATCTTACGGAGCCACGGCCCTTTCTGCTGGCACGGAAACGGGATTTTTAATTGAAGCAACCTTCATCGCTTCCGGGGTTTTTTCCTCAGATTCCATGATATCTTCAACTGTTATACTAATTGGCTCGCCACTCATTTTTTGAAGAAAGGCAATCACGGAAAAAATTTCGGGCTTCGTCAATCCAATCGGATCTTTATCGATACGAGGCATGCGCGCAGGATATTCTTCAGGCTTTGTTCCATGACGAAAATCTAAATAAATGTACGCTTGTGGCTGCGTAAGACTTTCATACATAAATTCTGGAGCCAACTTCGCGCCAATGCCATTCAAATCCGGACAACGAGATGACTCACTCGGTCCAATCGAATGACAGAGGGCACATTGGCCCTTACTGAAAAATATTTTTTGTCCAATCGCGGCTAAATCTTCTGGGCTTTTGACTTCAGCTAAATCAAACGTTTCAATGGCTGGCGGAAGTGAGGCCATTTGCGGCACACCCAAAGCTATCAAACTAAACGTTCCCAAGACCATGGCGACAAAACCAACGACACGGAGAAACATTCCTTTGATAAACAGTAGGATGAGAATGCCGGTCCCGACCACGCACAGACCAATTATTTGGAGTAACGCAACTTCACTCATGATGCCTCACTTATGGTTTTCGAGGATCCCAGACTCAATTTTTTCTGCAGTACTTGGAGCTCCCCCAGCCATCACCGGAGCACCGCCAGGAACATCCACGACCTTGGTCTGTTGAGCCTTTGCCTTATCTCCCAAGGTCGCAACCCAAAAGATAAACGAAACCAGCAAGCAATAGACAAAGGTATTCAACGACATAAACGCAGCGGCATAACCAAGTGCCGGGGAAAAGGCATAATCTGATGTGTCTCGCATCACGCCATAAATATGCCAATGCACTCGTGAGGAGGACCGCGCATAGCCCATCAGAGACATGAGTAGGATGACCATCACCGCGTTCAGCACTAAACTATAGCCGGCACGTATCGGCATCTTTCCCCATACCATCTCTGTTGTGGTTTTGGCGCTCTTCATTAACAATGCCGTCAAAGGCGTAAAGGTCACCATAATAAACAAGACAATCAGTACTTGGGCTACCGAAAAATAATTGATCCGAATGATCGCAGGCACAAAATAGCCCCACACTCCAAGAACAATCACCGCTATTCCACCAACCACAAGCAGCGCACCCATAATCGCTTTTGCGGCCTTTGCCCATCCGGCGGTCTCTTGCTTCCCTGCGCGCCAATACATAATAAAACTCATAAACGTCACAAGGATCATGAGATTGGAAACAGTCATTTTTGCAGACATGACTCCGAACACCCCGAGCAACGGATGGTGTGTGCCTCCCATTTTTTGGGCTTCCGCCAAGCTGGCCACCAGGGAATGTGGAGTCATCCACACACCCAAACATAATAATAAGACGACAAGCATGGCCATGATCGGTTTCTTATAAGAATTTTCAGACCCTGGGATTCGGTAGGTAATACCCATCCAGAAATAGTAATTCGCCCCCAGGAAGAGCACACCAATCAGCATGGCTTGGAGGATAAACAACCATGCCAAGAAGCCACCCATGAGCGTGATGCCCATCTGCTGGTTGTACTGATACACTTCTCGCATCAGCCAATAGCCTGCAAACGGCAGGGGCAACATGCCAAACACCCCAATAAAGTTTCCGACATACCCCATCCAATCGTAGTGCTCCCGCTCTTCCTGTGAAACGGCCAAAAGGTATCGTATTCCTGCATAGGCCCCAACGATAAACCCACCCAACACCACATTTGCGATGAGGCGGTGAATGTTGACCGGCCACCATGTCGGATTCTGCATAGCCATCCATGCCCTCGCCCACGCATCCCCATCTCCCACCACAACAGGACTCGCCTGAAATGTGGCCCATGAATTGGGAACGATCATAATCCCAAGAGCAAACAGGTTGAGAAGAAATCCTAAAAAGAGATGAAAGGCCTTTTTATTCCCCTGCATGTAATCCCACCCATACCAGTACATGTACAGGGTCGCGGTTTCTGCTAAGAACAACAGACAATAGACGAGGAAGGACGGGAAAAACATATCCGTCAGATAGGCCATCAGCTTGGGATACAGACCAATCAGTAAGAACAGGAGTATGCCGCCAAACAATGCAGTGGTAGCATAGGCCGAGGTCAGCAACTTCGTAAATTCCTTGGCTAATTTGTCATATCGAGCCTCTTTGGTCTTCCAGCCGACAATCTCACAAACCCAGGCAAAAATCGGGACGCCCAACACGAACCCAGCCAGAAGCAGGTGCTGTTGTGCCACAATCCAGACCAAATTCCGACTGCCAATTCCTGGAACATCGCGATACTCGACCGACATTGCTTTGGTTTCCGCGCCAGCCGCCATGGCTATAACTGGAAGGAGCAATACGGAGAGGAAACTTACCCACTTAAAGATGGTTGGCATTTTCCCCAGGAAGCTTTGAACGTTCGATTGGTGTATGTGGTTGGCCGATTTCATCACTAGGCCCCCTTCACTCGTACAGTTTTAAGAACCGGAACAGATGGCGCATACTTTATACCCTATGAAGCATTTCTCTTGCTAGGTCGGAAACATTTCTATGCCTTGGATTTTTATTTCTTTTTCTCCTGCTGCATTTCTTTGCCAGCAGGCCCTTTTACCTTCTCATCATTGATTTTTTTCGATTCACCACTCTTTTCTTCTTCGAGTTTCTGTACCACCAACGCAGCTTTTTCCAGCACCTTTTCGGCTTCTTTTAACACTTTTTTTGGTTCGACTTTCTCTACTTTTGGCCCCTTTGAGATAAACTCATATTCTTCATGCGGATGGGGAGTGGTGGATGGCAATAAAATCCAGAAAACAAAGACCAGGACCACTCCAGCACCGGTAAATCCGGTCAGCAGAAGCGGCTGATCGGCAGGGATCCGCAGACCATCCCAGAAATGTACCCTCTCCTCTTCCGTTCCTCCTAAAGATTTCGCATTTTTCACAAAGGGTTGAGTCAGCCAACCGAGTCCATAAAGCCAAGCAAGAATACAAAGAATGAGGACACCAGTTGCCACACTTCCCCACATCACCAGTTCAAGGGTAATTTGCTCAGCCACAGGGAGGGTAGGATAAATACTATCTTTAATGGCATGAACAATATTGGTGGTCACAGACTTCGCCACTTCGGTTGTACCCGACACGATTATTTTGATGAGCGGTAAGGCTATAGCCGAAAAAGCCGCCCATCGAATCCAAAGATTAGGCCCTATTCCAGGTTGCGGGTCCGCCTTGAGGCGATCAATGAACACCGTTCTCGCACAAAGCCCTAATGCCCAAATATCAATGGGGATGGAAAGGAGTAACAAAAGAAATAAGCCCTCTCCCTTCCAAGGATGCATATGCCCGGCGAGCAACAAGAGTCCGAACGCCAACTTGAGGGGAAATCCCGTCCAAAAGGTCGGCCAAAATACAAGGAGTCCTAATTTAATATTTGACATGAACAATTGAAAGTTAGTCCAAAAATTCCCGATTAATAATGGCCGAGAGGGTAAACACCAAAATGAACACCATAATCACAATCCAGCCAATGAGGGCCACAGGCCGTTTAAAGAGGTTTCGCTCGGGGTTTGTATCAATAAAAGGAAGAGCTGCCAAAAAGGCCATAAAGGCCCCAGGGATCGCAATAGCCCCAAGAAATTGCCCAAATTCTCCACCAAATATCTTCAGACGAAGTAGCTGAAAGAGAAAGAGAAAATACCACTCGGGCTCAGGATGATAGTCTCCTGGATCAGGGGTGGCTTGCTGAAGCAGTACAACCGGCTCAATAAAGGCCAACGAACAGATAATGAGAAACACTGTGGCCATGGCGACAATGTCTTTCCATATTTGACGCGGGAAGAAGTAATCGGTCTTCGCCTTGAGCTCTTCCGGCGTTCCTCTGAATGGTCCAGCTGGCCCAGCTTTCCTAAACAGGAAAATATGGAGGCCCGCTAGTCCGGCTAGGGCGGCAGGCAACACCATGACATGGATGACAAAAAATCGGCTAAGGGTCATTTGACCGGGCGTCGGTCCTCCTTTGAGGAATCTCGCCATGAAATCCCCAACTATCGGAGTCTTATCCATAATTTCGACGCCAACTACGGTGGCCCAATAGGCTCGCTGGTCCCAGGGCAATAAATACCCGGTAAAACCAAATCCCATCACAATCCCAAAAAGAGCTAAGCCCACCAGCCAAACCAGTTCTCTCGGCTTTTTGTAGGCCCCCCATAAAAAGACTTGCGACATATGAGCAAACACCATCACCACCATGGCCGAGGAGCCCCAAAAATGGTAACTCAGGAGAAACCAGCCGTAGTCGACTTCATGAATGATGTATTGGGTGCTGTCATACGCATGGTCGGTACTCGGGACGTAATAGAACATCAACAATATCCCCGTGACCACCTGCAGGATAAAAATGAATAGAAGCACCGATCCGAAAGCATAAGCCCACCTGGACCCACCAGGAATCGGCTCATTCAGCATTTTAGCCTGAATGGTCTTCAGACCGACCCGTTCATCAACGAACTCAACGATTTTTTCAAACGGATTTGGTTGATTGACGGGCTCGGAATCCTGCTGCATGAAGGAATATTCCTCGATTAAATGAAGGCTGTTTAAAGAAGACGAATTTGATTTTTTATGCCGGCCTTGTACTCAACATCAATAATTTTTATTTCGCCGGCGGCATCGATTTTCATGGGCAGAACATCCAGGCCACGAGGGGCGGGGCCATCAATAACTCTCCCGGCTTCATCATAAAGACTTAAATGACATGGACAAAGAAACACACCATCTGGATTACTTTTCGTTTTTCGCCACTTGTACCCGCACCCTAAATGGGGGCATTTCCCTGAAAATCCAATATAGGGCGAATTGGCCTTATTGACATGTAGCAGATCACCCTTATTATCGAAAAATTTTGCGTCATTTCCACCATATACTGCCTTTTGTACTCCAGGTGTGGCTTTGACGATCCAAATATTCTTCTCAATTTGTTGCTCTGGCATAAAGGCTTCTTTAAACCCCCGAGTAAATTTAAATTGGAAGCCAATATTTTCCTTTGCCACTTTTTTAATATTCCCAACAGAAAACCAGGTATTATCGTAAGGCTTAAACATGGGCTTCATCAGGTATTTCAACACAGGATAGGCCAACGGAAGAGCAATAAGCGTTCCAATCGCATGGGTCATATTGTTGAAGAACGTCCGTCGAGGCACACCTCGCTCCAAAGCAGGAAGGGGCACCAACACTTCACCAGGCTCTACGTGAAGATGATCTTCCAGATGAGCAATTTCTACATCATGAATCGTGACATAGTGGTCCCGTTCCAAGACTGGAAACCGGGTAAACTCGTCTGGGGTACATCGAAGAATAATCTCCTCCTCACTGACTACCTGTTGAACTTGCCCAATAGGAATTTGACGATCAACACCCTGAGGTCCGCTCTCCCTGACCACCACATGACTAATTTCATGCGACAAAGGGTCGACGATGACCTTAGAAATCTTCCCGACTTCCTGGTTACCACACAGGGCCTTGGCTGTGAGCTTTGGTTGCATTGTGAGAAAAACCCCTTCGGTTTCCCTATTCCATTTTAATCGGCTTCGGGGTATCCACCGAAGCGTCTTTTAAGGTTGCGAGGAATGCTACGAGTGCATCAATTTCCTCTGGAAACATCAGATCACGATATTTATCCGGCATTTTCCCCTTCTTATACTGCTTATCAAATCCCTCGGCCATCCAACTTTTGGGGTAGAGAATTTTCTCTCTTAGGGCATCAGGAGTCATCAGGCTCCCAATATTATCCAGCACCGGACCACGCTTTTTGCCCCCTGACCCAAATAATTTATGGCAGTTATAGCATTCCTGAAGTTCCCATTGTTCTTTGCCTTTGGCAATAATATCCCCAGAAGCTGCTGCGCCTCCACCTGCGCTTGTTGTAGTGGCCACTTCTACTTGCGCCCCAGCCCCAAGCGAACTCAATTGCGCAGTAATCGCTTTGGCTCGTTCGTCCAAAGCTTTGGCTCTGGCAATGAGCTCATCAGCTTTACCTTGCTCGGATCTGGCCTTTCGCATTTTAAGAACTTTCTCAATCTTATCGGCTTCATCGGTAGGATCGAATTGAGGCAGTAGGCTTGCCCCAGCGACATAGAGACCCGAAAGCAGAACATAAAAAACTAGCAAGGCCCCAACAGCCTTAGCACCTTCCAATCGCTTCATAGGAGGAGCATCCAAAAGAATAAACACAACCGCCCCTAGCATCGCATAGATAAAAAACATGCCCTGAAAGACAGGCGGGAAATGCGTTTGTTGTGCGGCAACAACCAGGATCACTCCAATGATGATACCGATCGTCGTTTTCTTTAGTACGCTTTTCGTGAAGCTTTGGTTCGCCATACGATTCCTTTTCTTTTCATCCTCTATTCGTTTAAGAGGCTCTAGCGGGAAAGGCCTGTTTTAATGTGCTTCAGCCTTCGAACTTGCAGGCTTCAGTGTTACCAAAATGGCAAAACTCACCACAGCATAGAAAACAATCGTCACCCCTGTAATCCACCAAGCGGAGTACGCCAAGGTGGGCGTAAAGGCTTCTGCCGTGAAATCTGGGACTAGATTATACACATGATAGTATTTCCGGGTGAGTGACCGAACGGTTCCCATCAAACCCATCGTCCAAATTGCACTAAACGCAAGAAAAATCAACACAAACTGTGAGGCAAAGTCGATTTTACCCCAAATAATCGTCCCACGTTTAATCGCCCGATTATACATAATGTAATTCACAATCGTGAGAAAGACGAGGGTAAACGCGGCGGCATTTTTCGCCGGCATGAGAGCCAACTCCTGCGCCCACTCAGGGAGCTCTAGTTCATGCGTCGCCAATCCCTGCGTCGGGACAAACGCATGTGGCGTCATCCAGATGGCGTCGGCAACCACAATCATCAGAAATCCGACTTTAATCATGGTGAATGCCGACACTGTGAAATTTTTCAGACCAGGCAGTCTTGCCAGTATCATTGGAGCGAAAACGAGAGCCGCCAAGAAAATCAACGACCGCCACTCTGGCGGAGGGAACATCTTCCAGGCAATACCCATCACAGCCGGCATCACGAGTACGGCAAGGGCCACAAAACCAGACATTCGTATTTGTTCCACTCCCTCGATGCGCTTGAGACTTAACCAGATATAATAATTACTGGCCAGGAAAATGAGTCCGATCATGGCCCCTTGCATCTCAAAAAACATCGATAATTGGTCGGCCATCATATAGGGACAAATGGACGCATCGTAATCACACAATTCATAAGCCAGCAGATACCCCATGAATGGAAGGAGCAATAGAGCCCCCACCCCAATCATGTTCCCCACAAAACCCATCCAGTCATAATAGGAGCGCTCTTCATCGGTTTTCGATCTCATATACATATAGGCCGCGATCAGCCCAGCGATAAAACCTCCAAAGGTGACATTCCCTACCAGCCGATGAAGATTGAGAGGCATCCAACTAAAATTGGACATCTTGTCCCAGAGAGTAGCCGTTTGAATAAATTCGACCAATGAGACCCCTTCTGCAGCTTTCGCAGGGGTATTCATAAAGGACGTCGGGCCATCGATCACAAAGAGTGTGACGGTTCCTACAATATTCAAAAGAATCCCTAACGCAATATGACGGCCCTTTAAAGGGCCCTTCATGGAATCCCACGAATAGAAATAGGTGTAGAGAATGATCGTTTCGAGAATAAATAACAGCGGGTAAATAACGGCGAAAATCAGGAAGAAATGCTGAATCAACCAGGTGGAGAATTCCGGGTAGGTGGCAAGAAGCACAAAGATAAACAGACCTCCAGTCAAGGCAGTCATGCTATACAAAATGACCGTCACCTTAATGACTTCTTTAGCCAAACGATCATACTTGGGATCGTTGTTTTTATACCCCAGCCATTCTGCGACTACCACAAAAATTGGCGCACCCAGGATAAAGGCGGCAAACAAAATATGCAGGTTGGCAACCACCCAGACTGCCGTGCGATTTCCGGAATAAGGAAAATCTACCTGAGGGGCTGGAACCTCCTGGCCGTAGGCCAGTGCTGCCCCGCCAATGAGCAAGCCTAAGACCATCCATATACTTCGATATAAGGTTTTCAAGGGTCGTCCCCCTCCTTTATCTTTCTTCTCGTTCCTGGGATTATTCTTCGCGTTTTTTAGTGGGCCGCATCCCCTGCTGGCGCCTCAGTTGCAGGGGCTTCGGCCTCAGTTGCAGGGGCTTCGGCCTCCGGTGCGGGCTCCTCGGCCGCAGGAGCAGACCCTGCTGTTCCTGCCGCAACCCATTTTTTGGCCGCCACATCATATTCTTTACCTGGGAGACCAAAGGTGGCTTCATACGCAATAACCTTCCAGATTGCATCTTCAGAAAGCTTACTTTTCCAAGCTTTCATTTTGGTGCCTTTGACACCTTCATTCACCCGCCAAAACCATACTGAGTCCGAATACAGTTCCATCTGCTCGGTTCGGCGGAAGTCTCGAGCACCAGCCTTAACCGGCTTCCCATTTTTCCCATGGCAACTGGCACAATTCACATCAATATTTTGTCGACCCGTAAAGATAGCCTCTCCTTCTTTCAGGATCTCTGGATTGTTCCAATAACCATCCGGCATATGCTTATCGGCATATTCTGGTGGAGCCGGGGGTGGAGGCTTTGGGGGACCCTCATCTCCGCCACCACACGCAGACAGCGACAGTCCCAACATCGCTGCAGCAACTACCATGAGACTTTTCACATTTCGGTATTCGTTCATTGTTCCCCCTCGCGTACGTGATGGATTTTGTTCGTAAGTATGACTAACTGACTTTGACGATCTCTTTTCGAAATGCCCCCTCTCAACACCCTCAAGCTACCCATAGCCCTCTATGCTTTATGGGGCCTTCGGACCAGAAAAAAGACCTGGCTTTCTATCACAGACTTGCGTCGAGCGTCAATCAATTCTTCAATTTGGACAGAGCTCCATGTCCTCAATCGTGCCCAATATTTCACTGGACCACGCATCAGAAGGAACCAAATTTTTGATGTGGGGAAAAACAAGGGTAGGATGGAAAAACATGGCTCTTCAGCAGAATCTGTGGGTGACTTCTGGTTCGGGTAGAGCTCCAAGTG
>JBBDSY010000100.1:0-16944 GCA_040904705.1 Nitrospirales bacterium
CTACTTCCATTTTGGGGGGCTGGATCTCTATCCAGAAGGGGTTCGTAGATAAAACCGACCCACTCGATTTGATGAAGACCCAGAAAAAGAAGTCACTCTCCTTGATCAAGCTTCCATCCTGCAAAGATCCATTTCCCATCCTTCTCCCCGCAAGAAACCGTTAATCGTGAACGATAAGAATGGAAAATTGACGGGTGATATTCAATGGAAATATCAGGGAACCCTGTACTTGGCAGCTTCCCGCTCATATCAGAGGTAGCAGAGCCCAGCATTTTTCTGCCCCTGTCTACTGCCTCCGCCATTCTAAATTTTTCATTTTTTCACCCCAGCTTCCCATTTTAAAAACCCCTTCTAAGGCCCCGGATCCCCTCAAGTAGTCTCCCTCCCGCTCCGATGAATGTCAGTATGCGACCAAAAGGTAGTGCAGAAAAATTAGAAGCGAGACGCCGATTGGCCGCTACCATGTTGAGCAAAGGCCGGGGTATTCGAGAGGTGGCCCGAACGATTGGAGCTGCTCCCTCTTCCGTGAAACGCTGGAAAGATGCTCTTGAAGAAGGCGGGAAAAATGCACTGAAGTCGAAACCCCATTCGGGACGCCCATCCCGCCTTTCGACAACACAACGTCAAGATCTTCTCCACATTCTCAAACAAGGGCCGAGAGCGGCAAACCTGCGAGCCGATCAATGGACCTGTCAGCGTGTGAGAACGGTGATTCGCCGGTCGTTTGGAGTGAAATATCACCCGGATCATGTGAGCCGGATCTTACGTGCCTTAGGCTGGAACTCTAATAAGAAAAGCAATTTGCCTTTGAAGAGGAAAGCGGAACGACGCCACACCCAGTGGTCCAACCTCGCTCGACGCCACCGCTAGCCTTCCTTTCCCTTATATAATGCATTGGGTTTTTTCACAACCAGAAACCTACCTTTCTGATTCCGGGGTTATCCCTCCCAACTCTGTCTTCACGCTTGTGCCCCCCTTCAGACTTTGATTTCGTGAAACCTCCTAGCAAGCTGACAACGGCCTTTGCATTTCCCTTAATTCAGGGAATGAGTGGAGGGGAAATTTCGACGAATAGTTGGAACGGTGACGATATCCAAAAAAGAACCTAAGCGGATGATCACCTGGGCAAAAGTTTCAGCTTCGATAGGTTTAGTGAGATAAAAATTACATCCAAGGGCATGGCACGCATCGACTTCTTGCGGATTATCGGTGGTGGATAACATGAGGACCGGTACCCGTTTTAACACTTCATGGTCTTTCATTCTTCGTAACACGTCAATTCCATTGATTCGGGGAAGGTTAATATCCAGAATCAAGAGATACCGGCACACCTTTTTGGCCTGCGGTAGAGTATGGGGGCCTAGGAAGAAATCCAGGGTTTCCTGCCCGTCTCTCAAACGATGACAGGGCTTTTCTATCCCAGCCCGTCGGAGATTTTTCTCGATGAGCGCTGCATGTCCATCATCATCTTCAGCAATCAAGACCGTCGTGTCAGGATTCATGCTGCCCTCCTTCTTCAACGTCAATCACTCGCGGAAGGAACACGTGGAAGGTGGTCCCACTCCCTAGTACAGATTCAACTTCAATCTGACCCTGATGCCGATCAATAATCCGCTGCACAATGGCCAAGCCCAATCCATCTCCCTTCCCTTGTTGAGGGCTCAAACGGCTAAACAACCGAAAGATTGTCGCACGCTGTTCCGAAGGAATCCCAATCCCATTGTCAGTAATCGCATACGCTGCCCGTCCATTGACGATTTTCCCTGAAATCCTGATTTCACCTGATCTCGAAGGCTCAAGGTACTTCTGTGCGTTTTCAATCAGGTTCGCGAATACTTGGGTCACGAGGACCTCGTCACCCATACAATCCGGAAGATCCTCTATTTGCAACACGACACCCTTCTTCTTCAACTGAAATTCCCTGGAGGAGACAATGCCCATCATCAACCGATTCACGTCTAACCGTTCCCATTGAATGGTCATTTGCCCAAGCCGAATCAACCGAAGAATCCCCGCAGTCACCGTATTCACACTATCCGCCCCCGCTCGAATAAACCGCACCGCCTCAGGAATATCTTGTGTGACCAAGGGATTCATATGGTCTCGAACCACATCAGACATGGCTTCTTCTTCAAATAGGGTTTTCAGACGATCACATGCCATCGTGAGCTCCTGGCAAAAACCTTGGATGGTCACAATGGGAGCACGTAAATCATGGGAAATGACATGCATCAAGGTTTCCATATCTTCGGGTAAGACTCCCTGCGTCCCCCCTCTGTGAGGAAGAATCGGCTTATCTGAGCGACTCGGTGTATCCATGAATCATGCGTTCCTTTCCAGCCGGTTTTGTGGTAGTTCCTCTTGAAAAACCATGTCGGATTACGCTCGGCCGCCTATAAGCGGAACCGCGCACCTTTTCGCATTCCAACCATCTCAGCAACAACAGCAAGGACTTGGCCAAAAGGGCATACAGAAGAACCTGTTACCCCTTCGGGCTAACCTCAGCAACGGAGATGTTGGAACATCAGGCTTTCTTGTCCAATCATGAATGATTCGAGGAGCGACCCGCTTCAGAAAACTTTGGCCACCTCCCCGCAAAGGGGATAAAAACGGAATGAAGATATGAAGAATAAGGACAGAAGAAAAAGGAATAATGAAAAGATGACAACAAGAAGAACGGTTTTATGTGAATGTTATGAGGATCCAAACAAACAATCCTATCGACACACGACAATATGTCTTTTGATATACCATGGCCAAATTATTTGACTCACGTGTCATCCAGAGCAACTCAGGACGTTGATTCCACAAAACATTACTTTATCAACAGCCCGCCATACTGTACGAAAAATGGCACAAACACCAAAGATAAAATCGCCGAAAGTTTGATCAGGATATTGAGTGAGGGACCTGATGTATCTTTAAGGGGGTCGCCAACCGTATCACCAACCACTGCGGCCTTATGGGTTTCTGTACCTTTCCCACCGAGGTTACCCTTCTCAATATATTTTTTTGCATTATCCCACGCCCCACCACTATTGGATGAAGAGATGGCGATCACGCCACCAGCGACTAGAGATCCCGCAAGTACCCCAGCCACCGCTTGAATGCCAAAGAGGAACCCGGTCACCAGAGGGGTTCCCATAATCAAAATACCCGGTGCAATCATTTCCCTGAGGGCCGCTTTGGTCGAAATGGCGACACATTGCGCATAATCGGCTTCCGCCTTCCCTTCCATCAGTCCGGGAATGGTGCGGAACTGGCGGCGGACTTCCTCAATCATCTCATAGGCGGCCGATCCAACAGATTTCATGGTCATCGCGGAAAAGTATGAGGGCAATACTGCTCCGATAAAGAGACTGGTAAAGACCAGAGGATCCAGCAAATTAATCGATCCGAGAAGATCATATTCCGGCCCATTCTGTTCCTTGAGCAATAAATCAGCCCGAGTGAGGAAAGCGGCAAAGAGCGCCAAGGAGGTCAAAATCGCCGCACCAATCGCAAAGCCCTTGCCGATGGCTGCCGTAGTATTCCCTGCAGCATCCAACACATCGGTCCGTTGACGGACATGTTCTGGCATGCCAGCCATCTCTGCAATACCCCCGGCATTATCAGACACCGGCCCGTAGGCATCGATCGTCAACGCAATGACGAGTGTTCCCAGCATGCCCAGAGAGGCAATCGCCACCCCATACATCCCTGCCAACATCCAAGGAATATAGATCGCGAGGCCGATAGCGAGATACGGTCCTACGGCACTCTGATAGCCAAGCGCCAACCCAAAGATGATATTCGTGGCCGAACCGGTTTCACATGATTTCGCTACCTCCCGCACAGGACCGTAATCATGGGAGGTGTAATATTCCGTCATCAATCCCACGACAAGACCGGCAATCAATCCTGTCAAGAAGCAGAAATACACATTCAGATCCGTATACGGTACCCCGCCAATCTCAAAAGTATCGGGAAGCATGGATTTAGTGACGAAAAACATCACGACTGCCATCAACGCACTGGAGACGATCAGCATCTTTTTCAGGGCTGGCCCAACTTGGTCTTCGGAATTGACCTTGGTCATCATTAACGTGAGGAAACTCACCGGAATCCCGATGGCAGAAATAAGAATCGGATATAACAACGCATCGACCATCCCGGAAAATGCGACAGCACTTATTACCATCGCGGCACAGGTGCTTTCCGCACAGGAACCAAATAGATCGGCCCCCATTCCTGCCACATCGCCCACGTTATCGCCAACATTATCCGCAATGACTGCCGGATTACGCGGATCGTCTTCGGGAATCCCAGCTTCGACTTTCCCCACCAGATCAGCTCCGACATCGGCGGCTTTGGTGAAAATGCCACCGCCCACGCGCGCGAACAAGGCAATGGAAGATCCACCCAACCCGAATCCAGCTATGACTTCCATTAACACGTGCGTCGGCAATTCTTCCGGCATGACACTCTTCAACCCCAGGTAAATCAAGAGCAGTCCTAATGCCGCTAAGCTCACCAGGCCAAAACCCATCACTGCGCCCGAATTCACCGCCACATTAAAGGCCGCAGAAAGAGATTGATTTGCCGAGACCGTCGTCCGCACATTGCCCTGCACCGCAATCTTCATGCCGATGAAGCCCGAGGCAATGGAAATGATGGCCCCAAAGATAAATGCCACAGCCGTGTAGATACCTTCATTCACATAATCGGTGTGATGATCGTCAATGAGCACTGCGATGATCGCCGCAAAGACCACCATAAAGATGGCCATAATTTTATATTCCTGCTTCAGGAAAGCCATGGCCCCGGTGGCAATCGCCGAATGAATTTTGGCCAGGCGTTGCCTGGTTTCCTTATCCTCCACTCCCATATCAATAGGGATTTTATTGACTGATGAAGAGTAGTAAAACGCAATGACCAATCCCAGAAGCGAGAGGACCAAAATAATCGTTACCGCCATGTTGAATAGATCTCCCTGTCTTTTTAAGAGAAAGGACTTAAGTGGTTACATCAAGACTGCCAAACAAACATTCCCTACAATTCACAAAATGATAGCCCTAGGCATTCAAACTCAACCTGCCCTTAAAACCATACTCCCTTTGATTACCACAACAGATGATATTCACCGAATGAGGTCAGATTGACTTGGGGAAAAAATATGATGTGAGGGATGATCCAAAGCTGGTTAGAAAAATACTCACTCCAGATGAATAAGGTGATATCTAGTACCGCTGCTGAAGACACGACCCTAAATATTGGGAAGGATGCGGGCTGTATTGTACCTGCGCGTGGAATAATGTTCAAGGTATTTACCCTTATTCCAGAAGGTTTTTCTTGAACGTTTCCCCAGGTATCTTCTTCTCACTCCTCCTGAGCACCAATTTCTGCAAACCCTAAATGAGTTTCAACAAACCCTGAATCTCTTCAGAATTCAGCGTGCGCCAGGCTCCCGGGGCCAACGCCCCTAAAGGGATTGCCCCAATAGCCACACGAATCACACGCAAGGTGGGATGGCCCACCTGAGCCGTCATTCGGCGAATTTGGCGATTCATGCCTTCCGAAATTTCCATCTGCAGCCACGCAGTTGGCACCGATTTTCGAAAACGGATGGGGACGGGCCGCGGATGGACCAGAGGCTCTTCGGCAAGAATGTGGACTGTTGCTGCACGAGTCTGCCGACCTTTGACCAGAATCCCGCTCCGCAATCGCACAAGAGCCGCTTCGTCTGGAATTCGTTCGACTTGAACCCAATAAGTCTTGGGAACTTTGAACGAGGGAGAGGTGAGTCGAGCCGCTAGGTCTCCATCCGAGGTCAACAGCAACAACCCCTCGCTATCCATATCCAGACGGCCTGCTGGATAGACATGCGGCACCTGGACATAGTCGGCCAGCGTCGGACGATTTTCGGCATCGGTAAATTTCGAGAGCACCCCATAGGGCTTATGAAACATGAGATACGGAGGAAGACCTTGGTCTTTTTGTTTATTCATCATAAAGATACCGCTTCAGTAAATGCCGATTTGTTCCTGACAATGGAAATTTCAACTATGGGCCCATGGTTCATTGTGATTGCCCCATCTCTCATTTTCTGTTACCTTGAGCGAGAATTGCACACCACATTGCACACACCAGACGTGCTTAACTTCACCTAAACAGGACACACTTATGGCATGGGAACCTAAAGATCCTTGGGGCGGCAGCGGGCAGGATCCACTTGATGAAGCCTTGCGCAAAGCCCAAGATACAATCAAAAACCTCGTTCCAGGACGAGGTTTTAAATCCATCATCCTCATTGTGCTTGCCGTCTTGGCCCTCTGGCAATCCGTGTTCATTGTTGCGCCAGACGAACAAGGTTTGGTTAAACGATTCGGAAAAATTGTCCGTATTGCCGAACCAGGGCCTGGATTTAAATTTCCGTTTGCTGAAACGGTTGATACCCCTAAAGTCGAAAAGCTGCATCGAGTGGAAGTCGGTTTCCGAACAAACCAGGGACGCACCCAATTCGTACCGAGAGAGGCGCTCATGCTCACGGGAGACATGAATATCCTCTCACTCGAATTTATTGTTCAATATAAAATTAACGATGCCAAAAAATATCTCTACCAAGTCGCGAATGTGGAAGCAACTATTCATAATTCCGCTGAAGCTGCCATGCGCGAAGTCATCGGCAAAAGCAAGATTGATGAGGCATTGACCATCGGGAAAGCGGAGATTCAACAAAACGCCCAGATCTTGCTCCAAGGCATTCTGGATCAATACCAGGCTGGTGTGCAGATCGCCCAGATCCAACTCCAGGACGTCAATCCACCTGAAGCCGTGGCCGCCGCCTTCAAAGATGTCGCCAGCGCCAAGGAAGATCGAGAAAAACTCATTAATCAGGCTCACGGCTACCGAAACGATTTAATCCCCCGAGCAAAAGGGGAAGCCGCTCAACAAATCAATCAAGCCAAAGCCTACGCCCAAGCCAGAATCAGCCGATCAGAAGGGGAAGCCAATCACTTCCTCCAAACATTAAAAGAATACAAACAAGGGAAAGACGTGATTAGCAAACGGGTGTATATCGAAACCATGGAAGAAGTCCTTTCCAATACTGAAAAAATCATCCTTGATTCCAACGCCGCGAAAAATGTGCTGCCCTATCTTCCCTTGGATCGTCTGAGCCAACCGCGAGGAGGTGGCGCACAATGAAAAGCAATCTCATCCTTGGAGTCGTATTAGTCTTGGGGCTGCTCATTACCTTGGGGCTATCGCCATTTTTCGTGGTAGATTTGACGGAAACAGCTATTGTTGTGGCATTGGGAAAACCGGTTCGGACCATCACCGAACCAGGTCTCAAATTCAAAATCCCCTTCTACCACCAAGTCACGTTTTTCGATAAACGATTCTTGGATTATGACGCTCCAGCCCGTGACGTCATTACCAGTGACAAAAAATCCATAGTCATCGACAACTTCGCCAAATGGCGGATTGTTGACCCATTAAAAGTGTTTCAAGCGTTTCAGACACAACGCGGTGCGCTCCAACGGCTGGATGACATCGTGTATTCAGAGCTTCGTGTGGAGCTGGGCAGACATGAACTCACAGAAATCGTGTCAGCCAATAGAGCGCTGATCATGAAACTCGTTTCTGATCGATCCAATGAAAAAGCCTCGGTGTATGGACTGGAAATATTAGACGTGCGGATTAAACGCGCCGACCTGCCGGAACAAAACGAAAAAGCTATATTCCAACGCATGCAGGCTGAACGGGAACGCCAAGCGAAGCAATACAGAGCAGAGGGTGAAGAAGAGGCCCAGAAAATCAGGTCTGAAGCCGAGAAAGATAAAGAAATAATCCTGGCGGAAGCCTATAAAACCTCACAGGAACTTCGAGGCGAAGGGGAAGCGAAGGCCTATAAAACTTACGCGGATGCGTACAAGCAGGGACCGGATTTTTTTGAATTTGTCCGGTCAATGGAGGCCTACAAAAAAGTCTTTGCGAAAGATACCACGATGGTCCTCACGCCAGACTCCGAATTTCTTAAATACCTCAAAAAGCGCTAGACGAAGTCATTCTTCTCGATTCCTCTTCATGCACCCGTCGCTGACGTACGCCGTCACTTAGCCCATGGCGAATCCCGAGCATGTCCAACTGTTGATCGATGGCGGCGTCGAACAATGGAATAAATTTCGTCGTAATTCCCAATCGCCGCAGCCTGACCTGAGTGGAGCCGATCTTTCCGGCTATGACTTTACTGGCCTCGATTTAAGCCATGCCAATCTGGAAGGTGTGGATCTTTCAGATGCCTATCTTTTTCGAGCGAATTTCACGGAATCCAATCTGACTCGGGCGAATTTCACCGAAGCGGATATTCTGGAAGCTAATTTCATCAAAGCGAATCTTTCGCAGGCTATCATGGTGCGAGTGGATCTATCCGCAACGGGCTTAATTGCCTGCAACTTAGAAGGCGCGAATCTCGAAGGATCCAATCTCACGCAAGCTTCCCTGCCCTGGGGCAATCTCACGAACGCCAATCTTTCTCACACCAAGTTACATCTCACCGACTTGCGTGAAGCGAAATTGATTCGTGCGAACCTGCAAGGCGCATCTCTCCTAGATACTTCCTTGACTGGCACGAATTTACAAGAAGCCAACCTTCTTGGCATTACCAACGTCTCAATTGATCTTCTCGCCAAAGCCAAAACCCTTTATCAAGCCCAGCTCGATCAAAATTTACGCAAACAGATTTCAGAACACAACAGTTCTTTACTAGACGAACCCCAGTCCTGACTACCCTCTTTATTCTTCTTCCACACCCAATCCCGTTCCATATCCACGAATCCTCCAGGAATAAAAGAAAATACATAACCATTACGTGAGCGATCCCAGCCAAGGAGCTCCTAGCATACGTGACAAAAAAGCGCGTAGTAAGCTGTCCCAAACAACCCAGACCTACTATTTTTTGCTTCCGGCAAAAGCCGGAAAAAGTTTGTTGAAAACGAGGTGTTCAACTCAAAGAGACAACGAGATGATCAGGGAAAGGATATTATGCTAACGCTTTGAGCATTTCTTGATTTGGGGAGAACATGGTCAGCATAAGGCACCCATCTTCTGTGGAGGTTTCATGATGAAAAGTTCCAGTTTCTGCCCGGTGATAATCACCAACTTGAAGCAATTGTCCGCCGATCAAGCACGTGCCCTCTAACACGTAAAATTCTTCAGGAGCCGTGTGTTCGTGAGGAGTAAAAGAACTGTGCGGATCCATCCGCGCAAGAACGGTCATCCGCCTTTGTGTCGGGTCGAAAGACAACAATTTCACCCGAATACCTGGTCCAATGGCTCGCCACCCCTCATCTTGCGATCGAACGAACGTGAATCCGGTATCTCCGGATTGTCCGGAGGATTCAGAAAGGGCCGTTGGCTTTACTGGTTCTGACTGTCGCTCTGCGGCGATTCGCTCCAGGATGGTTGCACGGAGGGAAGATGGCGGTGTCATTGATGTCGCTGAGGTGCCGAGTAAGTTTGCCACATTCTGAAAATCTTTGACGGCCTGGCATGTCGCGCACCCTTCTGCGACAAGCTTTTCAAACCCTTCCTTCTCCTTCCCTTCGAGTACGCCCAATGCGTATAACGCAGCCTGTTCCAACACTTCATCGCTGGCTTCCGGTTGGATCATGGAATAAGTCCTTCCTCTAGAGGCCCAAGTTGGTTGCGTAATTTTACCATGCCTAAACGAATTCGAGTTTTCACCGTACCCAGCGGTTCGCCAATCCGAATCGAGATTTCACTGTGACTCAGTCCTCCAAAATATGCCAATTCAATTATTTCACGCTGCTCACTCGGTAATGAAGTTAACGCTTGTCGAATAATTCGACGTTGTTGGAGGTAAACGCTGCTTTGCTCGGGATCGCTTTCAATCCCTTTGTCTCCAGAGACTTCATCCAAAGGCTCACGGGCTTCCGGTTCTTTCTTTCCTACCCTCAAACGATCTATGGCACGACTACGCGTTAACATAGTGAGCCACACCATCGGATGTCCTCTGCCCTGGTCAAACTGGGCTGCCTGCCTCCAAACCTGCATAAACACATCCATAGTCACTTCTTCAGCCATGGTTGAATCATTCAGCACTCGAAACGCCAAGCCGTATACCTGAGATCCAGTTTTATCATAGAGAGTGGCCAAAGCGGCTTCATCCCTTTGAGCCGTTCGGTCAATCAGTCCTATCAGCTCTCGATCGTAACCACCCAATCCCTCAGTCTTTTGAGAGCCTGGCGGTACCGACATCCCGTCACGATCTGTATTACGAGTTTCATCCAACATTCGGATTCATTTTTCAAGGAAGAAATTTTGTGACTTTATCACATCACGAATTTTGGCTCAAAAAAAACGTATAAAAGAGATCCAATTGAATGGGTCTTCACGTACTGCTCTATACAGCATCCACACGGACCACATGAGGATTCACATCAACCCAACCTCAATTTTTACTATTTAACCTTCAACACAACAAGGAGATACCATGCGACGGACAACACTGCACAAATTGGTGCCTCTATTCATTTCAACTCTCATGGCCGTTCCGGCCTTTGGGGCCAGCCATCGTGAGGCTCCGCTCATTGCTCTCGATCCGGCGGCGGACAACACGGACACCTATGCCTTCCGGAGCTGGGAGGATCCGGATAAAGTGGTGTTTATTCTCAACGTCATTCCGGGTCAAGATCCGGCTGATGGCCCAAATTATTTTGCATTTGATGACACGGTCCTCTACCGAATACATCTCGACAATAATAAGGATGGAAAAGCCGAAGACATTGTTTACGAAATCAAATTTCGCACAGAAACCAGACCGGCCTTGGGATCATTAAATTTTCCACTACCATTTGTGGGCAATCCCAATATTCCCGTTTCCGGCCTTCAAGGGATAACCGTACTCGATGGTCCTGGGTCTGAGGGGTTAACACGACGGCAAACCTATACGGTGACGGAAGTCAGCAGGGGAAAAGGGAAAAAACGCAAGGAGTTGTTTAAAGGGCAAACGTTGGTTGCCGTTCCATCCAATGTTGGGCCGGCCACGATGCCTGATTATGAGAACTTAGCGACACAAGGGATGTATACCGATACCTCCTCGGGAATTCGAGTGTTTGCGGGACAGCGAGCTGAAACCTTTTACATTGATCTCGGTGCGGTATTTGACACTGTCAACCTACGGCGCCCCGTTCCAGCCCTGACTGAAGCGGAGGATGCCAATGATGCGAGCAACCCGTTTGGGATGAATCGGTTTAGCGGATTCAATGTCAATAGTATCGTCATTGAAGTCCCGATATCCCACGTAACAGTGGATGGGCAATCGGCAGACTCCACGACGAATTCGCAGATTGGCATGTATGCCTCTACGAGTCGCCAGAAAGTAAAAGTGCGTAAAATGAAGGGGCACACGAAAGAAGCTGGCCCGTTTGTCAAAATCTCCCGACTGGCCAACCCCCTCGTGAATGAACTGATTATCAATACCCCAACCAAAGATCAATGGAATGCCGCGGAACCTGAGGACGAAGCGCAATTCCAAGAATTTTATAAGGCGCCTTCCTTGGCCACTGCACTGAACCTGATCTTTGGATTGGAAGTCCCGGCAACTCCCAGACTAGATCTAATGCAGGTCCTTCTCAAGTACCCCGGCCAACCGCTAGATGGCCAAAATTGTGGTTCGCCCTGCTCGGAATTGCTGCGATTGGACCTCAGTGTGTCTCCCACTGCTCCTGACAGCCAGAAGAGACTGGGTGGGCTGGCCACACCACCTGATCCGGCTGGATTCCCAAATGGCCGGAGACCCAATGATGATGTCACAGACATTGCAACTCGGGTTGTTGGTGGACAGACTTTCATCGACAACCGCGTAGGAGATGACGTCAATTTTCTATGCCCCAGGGTCTAACCTGACGACCAACGGGATAGCCGCACAATTCCCTTTCCTTCCCACACCACATGACGGCCGTAATCGACGGCACATCGATTGTGGGGAACTTGGGGCGAACCCTTGCAATTAGTACAGAAAGTCCAGAGGGGGCTTGCCCCCTCTGGATGCTCATCCTCAATGATCATGCTGATGCGAGAACCATCTCTTCTAGAACTTAACTGAACAGGTTGGGTTTCATGCTAATTTTCCTGCTCGCGATCATTTCATGGTTCGCCGGACACCTCGGAGCCCTTCATGCGGCTCCGTACATTCCGGACCATGGCTCAATGGTCTTGGAAACGCTCCATTTTTCAGGAGATTCACGATTCCAACAACTTCGCCAATGGCGACAACAGCTCTCGCAGAACCCAGAAAATCTTCCGCTGGCCATTCGCTTGGCTAATCGGTATTTGACGTTAGGCCACACAGAGGCCGATCCCCGTTTCGATGGCTATGCCAGGGCTGCGCTCCTCCCATGGTGGGGAAAAGCCAAGCCACCGAGTGAGGTCCTTCTCATACGGGCCACTCTTCAGCAACGAGAGCATAAATTTGATGAGGCCCTCCAAGACCTCAAACAGGTATTGGCCAGACAACCTTCTCATCCTCAAGCGTGGTTAACCCAATCCGTCATTCAGCAGGTCAGAGGGCTCTATCCTGAGGCCCGTCAAAGTTGCTGGCCGCTCTTAGAATTGGTTAATTCCTTAGTCTCCACCTCGTGTGTGGCAAATATTTCTAGTCTCAATGGGCAAGCACAGGATAGCTATGAGGCGCTGCGAAAGAGTTATGCGCAAAACCCCTCAGCGACGTCAGAAGAACAATTGTGGGCCTTAACCATTTTGGCCGAAACGGCAGCCCGCATAGGAAATCCCGTTCAAGCCGAGAAACACTTTCAGCAAGCCTTGACGCTAAAGCCAAATGATACGTATCTCCTTGGGGCCTACGGTGATTTCTTGTTAGATCACAATCGAGCCACAGACGTCCTGGCTTTACTTCAAGAGAACATTCGCCCAGATGGATTGCTCTTGCGTGTCACGTTAGCTGCGCAGCAGCTTCAGAGTCCTCAACTTAACAAATATATAGATATGCTGAGCACTCGATTCACGGATAGTCGCCGACGGGGCGACGCTCGACACTTACGCGAAGAAGCCCGCTTTACCCTTCATCTCCTTCAAGAACCACAAAAGGCCTTCCGAATGGCTCAGGAAAATTGGTCGGTGCAACGGGAACCTTGGGATGTGCGCGTTTTCCTCGAGGCCGGACTCCTATCCGGAAACACATCGGCGGCACAGCCCGTACTCGATTGGCTCAAAGCTATGAAGCTTGAAGACCAACAAATTAGGCGATTGATGGAACAATTCTCATGAAACCATGGGGCATGGCACTATTCTCCTTCATACTTCTTGTCCTGAGTTCGGGCGAAACGTTTGCCCACAAACCCAGTGATAGTTATCTGCGACTAACCATGAATGAGGACACCATCCAAGGGCAGTGGGACATTGCCTTGCGGGACTTAGATCATGCGATCGGTCTTGATGGAAATGCTGACGGAGCCATCACATGGGAAGAGGTACGCGCTCAACATCATGCGATTGCCGGTTATGCGTTGTCCCGACTACAACTGAACGCTGACGATACACCATGTTCGAATCACATGAAACGGCATCTGATCGACCATCACAGTGATGGGGCCTATGCTGTTCTCCAGTTTTCAATACACTGCCCCACCATACCCGTGATCCACAATCTAAACTATAGGTTATTCTTCGATATTGATCCGCTTCATCGTGGGTTACTCCAAGTCACACACCCATCCGGGACACAAACCGCGGTTCTTAGCCCTGAACAGCCCTCGATCCTCCTTAACCCGATCACGAATTCAGTCTGGCGGGAATTTCTCGAGTTTGGGCGGGAAGGGGTATGGCATATTTGGATCGGGTATGACCATATTCTGTTCTTAATTAGCCTTCTTCTTCCTGCCGTCATGTGGTGGAAAGCCGGACAATGGCAAGCAGTTGACTCATTCAAACCAGCCTTGCGCGAAGTGCTTTCGATTATTACCGCGTTCACATTAGCCCATTCCCTCACCTTGAGTTTGGCCGCATTGGAACTATTTACCCTGCCCTCTCAATGGGTGGAATCTGTCATTGCCGGATCAGTTGTCCTGGCTGCTCTGCATAACGTGTTTCCAATTTTTCAAGTCCGACGATGGATGGTCGGTTTTGTCTTTGGGTTGATCCACGGCTTTGGATTTGCTTCTGTCCTGGCAGATTTACGTTTGCCGGCTTCATCCATGTTTGTCGCGTTGGCCGGCTTTAATATTGGTGTGGAAGCAGGCCAACTGGTGATCGTGGGGGCGTTCCTACCGCTAGCCTATGCCATTCGCCATTCCTGGACCTACCGATACCTGGCTGTACAATTCGGATCAGTCTGTATCGCGGTATTAGCCTTCATATGGTTCATCGAACGAAGTCTCGACCTTCAATTAACTAATTGGCTTCAATGAACGAGATCTCTCTGGTCATTCACATGCGACAAAAACCCATCAACTATATAACTCGAAGAGAGTCCCTGCCACAGAGAAGGTGGTCCATACGAAGATCGCTGCCAACAACCGTCTTGGGATTTTGTCTCTTTTTCTTCAGCCTGGGGGTCGTCCTTGAGACACCATCACACGCCGACTCTCCATCGACTCTCTCGCTATCGATGCACAATCAACAATTCTCCGCACAGATTCTTCGCGCCCCATTAGAACAGGTCTTAACCACGTTGAACGCATATACGTATTTTCGATTCACCATACAGGGCAACGCAAAAGACGATTTAATTTCCTCTTCCTTCCTTCATCTTTCTTTATTGGAAAGCCTAGAAAGACTGCTACTCGGGTACGATTACGCCATCATTCAACACCGGTTTGACTCCAATTCACCCCCATCTCAATTTCCCTCCCTCATGGAAGTCGTCATCCTTTCTAGAAATTCGTCACAACCCCTTTCCCGTGAAGCCAAACCGTCATGGCATTCCTCTCCACAAACGTCTACGCAGCCCCTTCTTTTACGAGCAAACCAAGTATTGGAGCAACCGCATCGGACCGAACCTTTAGACTTCATGTCGGAACATGGCTCAAGCGACCTACAGGCTACAGTAAAAGAAGCCCTCCAAGACTCCGACCCTGACGCTCGCAGTTTGATTGAAGAGCTTCTAAAAGAATGAGATGCCCCGATGACCTGTTATCCAATGGGGCAGAATCTCCACGAAGGGTTACGGAGACTAACTTGCCAGCCATGCCAGATAGATGTGGATTTCTACGGTGAGTAAAAACTATCTTCACGACGGTTTCCAGGTTGAGTGATAGGGTGGGGAACCTTGACGGAGGAGTTTTTGGTAGTCAATGCCTATCCCTGCAATAGTAGAAAAAACGATGCAATGAGTAGCGTCCCATTTTTACCTTCGACCAATTCCAATACCGGCTCAAGACATCGTTGAGGACACTTCACACCCAACCATATTGTCCCAAACCCGGGAAAGAAAAACTCTCACTGGCTCTGCGCTGGTCCCACGTGGCATGTTTCCAATAAGCCTGTTACGGTAACGAGTATCTACTAAATCCTCAGGTCCGTTATTCTCGTTGTCAAAGGAACCAAGATCATGAGGAAACAACTGAGTGTGTCCCATAGAAGAAGAGTTCTTGTTCATGGTGGGGCTGGGGGGAAGCGGGCAACAGCTGCACAGCGGAAATGCCTCGCTGAAACACTCGCTCTTGGGATAGAGCTTCTGCAAAAGGACCAATCAGCTTTGGATGCGGTAGAAACAATGATTCGACATCTAGAAAAATCCGGACAGTTTAATGCTGGAGTGGGTGCACGACCGCAACTGGACGGGCGCCAAAGAATGGATGCCGCATTGATGGAGGGGGCTTTTCTGCGAGCTGGGGCTGTCGCAGGATTGGAAGATATCTGTCATCCTATTTCGGCTGCCCGCATCGTGATGGAAAAAACCGATCATGTCCTGGTCATCGGTTCACATGCATTAAAACTTGCCCAACACTTCGGCCTTGAACAATTAGAACAATCGACAAAATCCCCAGGCCAACATCGAGTACCTGTTGTTCGAACGAGAAATGCGAAAACACTTGCTCTCTATAGAAAAATGGCTGCCTATGAGACCGTTGGCGCTGTCGCACTTGATGAAAACGGAACATTGGCCACCGGCGCCTCGACAGGCGGCGTGACGATGATGCTCCCAGGACGAGTCGGTGATTCCCCATTGGTTGGGGCGGGACTCTACGCGGATAATGAAGCTGGAGCGGTTTCCATGACTGGACTAGGAGAAGGCATCATAAGACTGGCCATGGCCAAGCATATCGTGTGTGCGATGAAGAACGGTCAGAAGCCATTGCCGGCTACGCGCCACGCGTTGACATCGCTGGTGAATAGAGTCCAAGGAGAAGCCGGTTGCCTGGTACTGGCCCCTGACGGACAATTTGCCATACGCCATGTCACACCGTGGATGATTGCAGGACATTGGAATGGACGGGGAAAACCATTTGTTGCCGACCAATTCAGATAGCGCCAAGTTGCCTCGTCAGCCCAAAGAATTAGATATGACTGGTGCTGTCAAATACACCCCTTGCACACCGTTGCTGAGCAAAGAAATTCTAAGACAACTCAATTTGAACATGTTACCCAATACTAAATGGGGAACACATGAAGAGACATCGCATGGGACTTTTTAGACAGACACTCTCTTTGATTATGGCCTTTGGGCTCATAGCCTCTACTTCCAGCATAAGTCTGGCTGAGACTGATCGGGCATTGTATGGACGTCTTGGTGGATACGATGCGATCTCATCCGTCGTCGATGTCTTTCTCACCAAAGTATGGGAAGACCCGGTCGTCTGACGATTTTTTGTGGGCATGGGTACCGATACCCTAACAATTGAGGCAAAAAACACGAATCTGATGTGTGCTATAGTAATTTAACCTTTAACTAAGACAAAAGTCTTGCTATCCTAGGAGGTA
>JBBDSY010000101.1:0-16939 GCA_040904705.1 Nitrospirales bacterium
CCTTTGGTCACAAATTGTAGCGTAACACCCTGTCCGAATTCCTAGGACCACCTCTTTGTGCCGGCACCAATTGAAGCATTCATGAAAGATTAATTATTACACTCAAATAATAAGACAAAGGGTAAAAGTGGTAAAGCTGGCTTCGGCCTCTGGGGAACGGCAGGTTGGCTATTGTGCAAGGGATAGTTGACTTAGGTTAACCTGTTCCAGCGGAGATAATTTTTGTAAACCTCCTTTTGAGTTCGGAATCAACCATGTAGCGAACCTATGGCGTTTTTACTTTTTAACGCCCTTAATTAAATTCCTTGAATTCAACTCGTAAGTGCAACTCAAGCGTTTGGTTTAGCGGGGCAGCTGCGATAGCATCGTGGCCTTGCCTCACCGACCAACGTAAGAGGAGCACACATGAGCGGCTATACACAGCTGCCCCGCGAACCACGATATCAAATTCATGCTCTCGTAAAAACGGGCTAGAATCGAACCCCAATGGCGATGGTTGTGGGCGGATAGAAAGCCATGATCAGTCCTGAACTCCGGCGGACCCGCGGGCGGCGTGGCTATCGACCTCCCCAAGCCCATCGCCTCGCCCAAGTGAGGCAGGGCGTCAATCGGCGCATACGTGTGGTTTCGACCACCTGGCAACACGTAGAGGCGTTGGCGCGAGAAGCTTGGAGTTCCGAACACATCCATGGCCGGTTACAGCGGGAACACGGGCAGTCATGAATGGATGTATCAGTTTATCGATCAGGATCAGCAGGCGGGAGGATACAGAAGGGGAAAGCGGATTAACCGTTCTGGCGGCACTGGAGGGGCATGAGGGTAATGAAGCCGAAGCACGTTTCCATGGATTTTTTTTCGAAACGTCGGCCAGGGGTTCCGACAAGAGATCGATCAAGGTTATGGTGTTCATTGGCTCAGGTGAACCAGTCCAGATCGGCTCAAGGCGTTTTCTTTGAACGATTGAGTTGGTACTGCTCCACCCCGGCTTGGAGGGCTTTTTGAAGGGTGGCAGGCGGACAGGGTTTTGTGAGAAAACGGAAAATCTCTCCCTGATTGACGGCCTCCATCGCCGTTTCCAAATCGTTATTCCCGGTTAACATCATTCGCACCGTGTTCGGCGCGAACTTACGAACAAGAGAAAGGAACTGGATCCCATCCATAACCGGCATTTTACAATCTGAGATGACCACGGCATATGGCCCGCGGTTTCGAATGATCGTGATTGCCTCCTGTGCCCCTAATGCGACATCGAGATGAAACTGTTGATGCAACTGACGCTTGAGGGCGTCTAGCACACTCATTTCGTCGTCGACAAAAAGAACTTTTTCTAACACAAAGACACCTTTCTCCTATCACTGCTCACTGTGGAACGAAGGATAACCCCATGCTTCCACTTCATGGCGCACAACCTGCTGGGCTGCATTCCACTGGCACAATCACCCGAATCGGCTCCTGGACAGACTGGCCGCCCCCCATCTGCTTGAGCCTGGCGACCATCCACTCGGAAAGATCTTGCCCTTTCCCCACAAGAAGGTTATTTTTAGAATCGTAAATTCCTGCGGCCAACACCATGTGAGGTTGGAGTTCGGTTAAAGAGATGTGAAGTAACTTAAACTCTTGTTCATGGACAAACGCGTCTTTCAGGGCTTGAAGCACCTTGGGATCGTACCATCCTGTTCGTTCCTGCAGTTTTTCACACGCGTCGTTTGGAGGCATGTCTTGTATCCGGAATCCATCGAAATCGATGGCGACCTTGAGGAGCCGTGCTCCCAAGGGAAGGTCTTCTCCCTGCCGACCATCGTTTGGCGTTCCCGATCCATCGAAATGCTTGTGTTGATACATGATGATGTCCGCCACTTCCTGCATCCGGGGAATATTCGTCAGGATGTCTCTCCCTGTGCAGGGATGCTGGTAGAAGGCCTTAGTCTCATCACTCGTCAAAGGCTTGCCAGTATTTATTTTTTGCAGGATGGTTTCAGGGAGAATGATGGCTCCGATTTGCGAGAGAGTCGCGGCAATTTCCAAACGCCAGATATCCGAGATTCCCATCTGCTGCGCCAATTCCAGGACATACCGCTTGAGGCGAGAGGCTCGTCCAAAGGCCTCCGGGTTGAACAGGGACAGCACATCTGCCAGCGCTTTGAGCGAACCCGTTAGGGTTTGCTCCAAGAGCTCTTTTTCGGCTCGAATGAGCTGGTACTGTTTTATTCCCGCTTCAAGCGCCAACCTCAAAGCGTCAAGAGGACAGGGTTTCGTGAGAAAGCGAAAAATTTCACCCTCATTGACCGCCTCCATGGCCGTCTCCAAGTCACTATTTCCTGTGAGCATCACTCGCACAGAATCTGGGCTGATTGTACGGACCCGGGCTAGAAATTCAATGCCATTCATTGTCGGCATTTTGCAATCTGAGACGACCACTGCAAATGGTCCGTCGATTGTTAATTTCTCGAGTCCTTCTTCCCCATCAACAGCCGTGTAAAGGGAAAACTGTTTGCGGAGCTGACGTTGGAGGGCGTCTAACACACTCTGTTCGTCATCAACTAAGAGGATCTTTTCCATACCCCTCTTTCCTTTCCTATGAGAGATTCAGATTGAAACTTCAAGCAAACTTTGCCAGCTAGGTATTCTATCCTTTACACCCACTTGCTCTAAATACTTCATACTAAGATGGCTCTCGAGTTTCCCTTCCGGTAAACAACCGGCACCTTCAGAGGCAAGGATATTGCCTACATGCACGGCCGTTAAAGGGGAAAATTGGCTGTTGGGACTCCCGAGTGGATTATGGTGAAACGCCACCGCTTCAACAATCGGCGTGGGAAGTCCCCATAACCCGAGGAGATAGGCGCCAACTTCAGCGTGGGTTGTGCATAGGATTTGTTGTTCAGCCTCATGGAGGGAGATTGTCTGCTCTTGAGCGATCTTCCGGCTCTCATTATGGCGATCAGGAAAATACGAAGCTAACAGCAACAGGCCTACATCGTGGAGCATTGCCGCGGCAAATGACTCTTCGACCATTTTCTCATCGGCTTTTTCAGCAAGCATGATTTTACGAGCAACCTCCCCCGTCGCCAGGCTGTGTTGCTGGAGCCGGGGGAGGTCAAAAGAAGTGCTTGCTGGTAACCTGAGCGTCTTGAAAATTTGTAGACTGAGAACAAGGGTTTTTAACGTTTCCAGTCCGAGAAACATCACAGCATGGCTTGCGTTTGTAATATGTTGTTGGATGCCAAAAAAAGCCGAGTTCACCAGCTTTAATATTTGTCCCATCATCCCCACATCCTTCCCAATGATCCCGGCAACTTTTTGAATGCAACAATCTGAAGATTTCAGTTCCTGCTCGAGTTCAAGGTATAGTTCAGGAAGGGTCGGGAGGGTCTCAATCTGAGACACCAGCGTTCTGACATGTGTATTGGTCAGGAGTTCGCGCATGGCACAGGCGCGGCGAATGGTCGATTTGAGGAAGTCCGCCTCGCAGGGCTTGGTTAAGTACTGATGTGCTGCTCCTATAGCTGTGAGTGCCATTTCCTCATTGGATTGACCAGAAAGCAAAATTCGAATGGTCTGGGGATAAAGACGTTTGATTTCGCTCAAAAGTTGAACGCCATTGAGTCCCGGCATACGGACATCGGAGACCACAACCGACACTGATGTGCGCTCAAGGAATGCCAGAGCCTCCTGTCCTCCGTTGACGAACGACATTTCCCACTCGTGTCGCATGGGGCGCAGCATGCGCTGAAGTCCTTCTAACAATCGTACGTCATCATCGACGAACAAGATATGATATTTCATCGCGTTTCTTCCACCACCATACTTATTTTTGTGCATGGCAACCAAATGATAAAGGTGGTGCCGGTCCCAACGGCGGTCTCAAAAGTCAGATGTCCTTCATGCTTGTTGACAATCACATCATGGGCAATTGCGAGCCCTTGCCCTGTCCCTTGGCCCACTTCCTTGGTCGTGTAAAAAGGATCAAAGATCTTCTCGCGGGCGACTTCTGGAATACCGGTCCCCGTATCCGTGATACGAATCTCGATGCCCTCCGCGGCCTTCTGTGTGGTGATCGTGATCGTGCCCTTGCCGTCCGATTCCCGGCCTTTGGCAGCTCCGATGGCATGGGCGGCGTTGATCAGCAAATTGAGAATGACCTGATTGAACTCGCCAGGTAGACCGGGGACTAACGGCAGCGTGGGATCGAGGTCGGTGACCACGTCGGCGACATACTTCCATTCATTCCGTGCCACAGCCACGGTGCTCTCGATAGCGTGATTGAGATCCATCGGCTTTTTCTCGGCCCGCCCTGGATGCGAAAATTCTTTCATGGCCCGCACAATGTTCCCAACTCGCTCCGAGCCGTCCAGCGATTGTTGAAGGGCTTTAGGAATTTCCCTGCTGACGTACTCGAGATCCGTCTCAGCGAGGGTGGTGACCAGGGTGTGCAGGAGCTGCGCATCCACGGCATCTCGTGGTAGGGCCTGGATCACTTGGCCATAGATGTTTAACACCGCTTGAATATCCCTAAAGCTCTCGATAAGAAACCGCAGATTGTCACCGACGAATTGGGTCGGGGTGTTGATTTCATGGGCAATCCCGGCGGCTAACTGTCCGATGGCTTCCATCTTTTGGGCCAGCGCCAGCTGACCTTGCAGGTGTTTCTTTTCTGTGATGTCGGCTCCCACCACGAGGAATTCAGAAATCTTTCCCGCTTCTTCCCCTCTGATAGGCGTAATCGTGATACCCAGGAAACCTTTTTTCCCGGATGGATGAGTGTAGGGAAGATTATCCAAGTGGATGATCTGCTGAGTGTCCAAACATTGGCGAATGCCCTCATTGATTAAGGGCCAATCCCACTCTATTCCACAGGTGTGGAATGATTTTCCTTTGACTGTTGTGGCAGAAATCCCCAATATGTTTTCGGCTGTTGCGTTCCATTGCGTGATCCTTCCCAGTCCATCGACACTAATTAAAATCGAAGAAATGGAGGCGAGGAGTTCTTGATTGAGTCTGTGGGATTTCCGCAAGGCGCTTTCCATGGCTTTCTGGTCGGACAGATCGCGGATGATCCCTGTGAAGAGATGGCGATCGTCCCAAGGTACTTTACTGAGTCGAATATCTATCGGAAAGCGCGTGCCGTCCTTCCGTTTGCCTGTACCTTCCTGCCGCGTATTGACAGGGCTGCCCTCGTCCGTCTCGAGGTCCTGGTTGAGGTCGTGCACGCTACGCAGGGTAGGTAGGAGCTGCGATATATTGTGCCCACTTATCTCTTCAGGGTCATACCCGAAAATCTTGGAAGCTGTCCCATTCCATGATTCCACGATTCCGTGTTCATTCATCGTGATCAGGCCATCCGCAACGCCGTCCATAATTGCCCGCAGACGCCCTTCGCTTTCCCCGGCCTTAGCCTCGGCCTTACGGGCCTTGGTGGTTTCCGCTTCTGCGGCCAGCCATTGGCTTCTCACGATTCCGGCCACCTGGTTAAAGGCCTGGACTGCCTCCATCATTTCATCGTTGCCCGTGGCGGAGAAATCGGTCTGCTGTAGGTCACCCTTTAGCAAGCGATGGCTGACATCCCGCATTTGTTTGACTTTCAAAATCGTTGAGAGGTAGAAGGAGACAAGCATATAGAGCACCAGAAGGAGCGACACCAGAGTCACGACCTGCAGCGTCGACTTCCTGTTCATCCCTGCGGACAGTCGGGTGTTGAGTGTCTCTTCCAAAACAGGCAAAACGATGGTTTCAAGCCTTAAAACGCTGTTCAAGGCTGTGGTGGCCGTATCCCAAAAGTCGGTGGGTGGCTGGAACAATTTTTCTCGTTCAGGCCACATGTTGTTCGCCATCCTTATGACGTTGTTGCTTAAGCGGAGGGTCTCCTGAAGCACCGGATTAAATGAGTCCCGAAACGCAGGGTTTGCTTGAAAGGCTACCGTGAAGTTTCGGCGGGCTGTTTTTGAGATATCTTCCAGTCTTCTTTTGAGATGATAGAATTGGATCCGCTCCTGATCGGTTATGATCCCCCGGGAGATGATGCCTGTTCCCTCCCCACGTATTTGGCCGAGGGCTTCTCTCCACTGAGGAAGTTGAACGACGATTCCTTCCATCAGATAGTAACTGTGGAGACTCGGATCGAGAATCAGATTCGAGTGATCGCCCACATGGGCAATCAATTGGAGTAGCAGGTCGATCAATGTCGTGTGATACTCAAATACTTCCGAGCGTGAGAGCCGGGCTGACTCTTCCTTGTTGAGGCGCTGCCAGTGGTGTTGAATTTTGCTCAAGAACTGTGTGGTGTCAAGCAGAGCCCCGAATCGCCGATCCAGGGCATCCAGGTGTTGAAGATCTGTATGAATAGCCGATTCAATTTTTTCGACCTTGTCACCAAATGACTGGTTCGCGCTCATTCGGGCTTCCATCATGCCTCGATGAGTCTGGAGATCGGCCAGCATTCTTTGAATGCCGCGGAGATAGTGCGTTCCGGCCAACTGTTTTTCCGTGAACTCGATGGTGTTATTGATTTCCTTGATCCCCAAATACATGGAAATCGTCAAGGGCAAGACAAATAAGCAACTGATCAGCGCGAATTTGTGCGCATACCGGAGCTGGCTCATCATCTGGATCCCGGGTTGAAACACCGCCTTCACGATAGGCCTCACGCCGTTCTCCTTATTTGTGCTTTTTTCGATTTACTATTCATGGGCAATGCGTTATTTACCCGGATGCTCATCATGCCTTTTCGTTGTTCTTTCCTGCATCGTCATTGTAGACCGTAAATAAACGGGGTAAATTGCGCTTTGCCGATTAGGTCATCGCATTCGATTCATCCATTGAATGATTAGGTTCGTTGTCCACAAACAAGTTGCGTGGGTTCATCGTGTCCCTCCACCTGACTCTCCAGGGGGTATGGCACCTGGATGATAAACGTGGTGCCCTGGCCGATTGCGGTCTCAAAGGTGAGGCGGCCCCCATGTTTCTTGACAATCACATCATGCGCGATGGCAAGCCCTTGTCCTGTCCCCTTGCCCACGTCCTTGGTGGTAAAGAAAGGATCGAAGATCTTGTGACCTGCTTCCTCCGGGATCCCGGTCCCGGTATCGGCAATCCGAATTTCGACCCAATCCTCCTGCATGTGGGTGCTGACGGTAATCGTGCCTTTGGCTTCCCCCGCCTTCCCCACGACGGCCTCGATCGCATGGGCCGCATTGACGAGCAGATTGAGGAGGACTTGATTGAGCTCCCCCGGGAAACAGGGTATGGGGGGCAGGGTAGGATCAAGATGGAGAACCATGTCCGCCACGTACTTCCATTCGTTTCGCGCTATCATAACGGTGCTCTCGATAGCGTGATTGAGATCGATGAGCTTTTTCTCTGCTGTCCCCGGATGGGAAAAGACCTTCATCGCCCCGACGATATTGCCCACCCGGTCGATCCCGTCCAGCGACTGTTGCATGGCTTTGGGAATCTCCTCGGTGATGTACGCCAGGTCGCTCACCGCCAGGGCCGTGTCCATGGCTTGTAAGAGCTGAGGATCGAAAGCGTCACGGGGCATGGTCTGTACCATTCGGGCATAGATGTCCAAGACCTTCTGGAGATCCACAAAGCTATCTCTCATAAACTGGAGGTTGTCCCTGACAAATTGTACGGGAGTGTTGATTTCATGGGCGATGCCGGCGGATAACTGTCCAATCGACTCCATTTTTCTGGCCAGGGAAAGCTGAACTTCCAAATTCCTTAACTCAGACACGTCATTTGCCAAAAGAAGGAACCCGCCTATCTCTTTAGCCTGTTCGTGGATAGGGTTCAAGGTCACATCAAAAGACCCGCTTGATTCATTTTTTCTATGGAACCACACATTATGGAGATGAATAGGTTTGCCATGTTCACGGCACAGTAAGGAGCCCTGGTATATTCTTTCCCAATCCCATGGAATGTCAGATTCACAGAACGGTTTTCCCAACATTTCCGAGGCGGTGAGGGCAAAGATCCTCTCGGCAGTAGTATTCCATCGAATGATCCGGTCATGTTCACCCACCTCAATTAACACATAGGAAATCGAAGCTAATAATTGCTCGTTCTCTGCTTTTGAGGCGAGAAGGACCCTTTCACTTTTTTTCCGTTCAATGGCGTACCGAATCGCATTCCCGAGCAGTTCCCCATCAACCCGATTTTTTTCAATGTAGCCCTGGATTCCAAGCTGCACGATCTTTTGCGACCATGCGTTCTCCCTGGAGCCACTCACGATGATGATGGGGATATGCGAAAATGCATCCTGAAGGGCGTTAACCGATTCCTCCCCGTCGGCATCGGGTAAGGAAAGATCCAGTAGGATGACATCGACCGACGATGTGTGAAGGAACGCCAGCGCGTCACTGAGTAATTCCGTGTGGAAAAATTCATAGGAAAGGGTGGGGTTCGCGCGTCTCAATCTGATCTTTGTCAGTTCAGCATCACTCGGATTGTCTTCCATAAGAAGAACTCTAACGCCGCTAGGAGAGACCATATCATCCGTCATAGAATTTCCCTGTGGGAGTTTTTCGTTGCACATTTTCAAGAAAGTTCCAGCATCCCTCGCCGAGTATGATGAAATTGAAGGGTTGTTCAACCCTGACTTCATCAGAGGCTTGAAGCTTAAGAGTGAGGAATGGGATTCCGGAAGAAATCTCTTTTGTTTATTCTTGATTGTGTCTATTTCGACGGTCCATTCCCATAATCTCATCGGGATAATGTCCAACGATCTTTAACCGACAAGATCCGTTTTTCGCGGAGAAAGCTGCAGAAGGGCCAGAGTCAATTGATCGTGAATTCAACTTGTACGCGCCACTCAACGGTTCGATTAAAATGGGCAATCGCGGTAATATCCTGGCTTCTTTTGCCGGTCAGTAACAGGAGCGCGCATGAGATCCTACACATAGCTGCCCCTGGAGGAACTCCATCCGATCCAGCCTTGTTGAAAACGGGTGACCCCCATCAGGAGATGGCCCCCGTGGTGGGTTGGCCACAAATCCACCAAAAGCCGTGAAGTGCGGCGAAATCAGGGGAGGCGCGGATTATCGCCCACCACAAGTTCACCGCTTCACCCTTATCCGGCAGCGCAGCAACACCCGACAACGCCTTGCTGGCGGGACATCGCATGGCGTCAATCGCCTGCTGCAGGAAGAGTAGAGTCCTGAACAGATCAGTGGCTGGTTGCGCAGGTGTCAGGGAGTCTTGGTCGGTCCGGATGTCGCAACAGGTCTATCGCGACAAATACGCGCAGGGGACGCTCACTCAACACTTGCGGTGTCAGCGCCAACGCCGGCAGCGCTCTGGTACATACAGTCGTCGAGGGCATCTCTCCAACCGGATCTCTATCGAGCGGCGGCCAGCCGTCGTCAAATGCCATACCCAACAAGGCGATTGGGAAGTGGATATCATGACCGGAACAGGTCAGCAGCAGGCCCTGGTCTCCTTAACGGAGCGCAAATCGTGTTTGAGCCTCCTGGCTGAAGTGGTGCGGAAAAGGCTGACGCAGTAGCCTCCGCCGTGATTCCCCTGCGCCAGTCCCTCGGTCTCCCTCTGCACACGCTGGCATCGGATAAGGGGGAAAGAATTCGTTAGCCCTGAGACGATTGCTCAGGCCTTGAAGGTCCGCTTTTTTGTTCATCCCTATGCGGCATGGGAACGCGGGCTCTATGACAACACCAATGGTCTGATTCGTCAGTATTTCCACAGGCCACGGCCTTTTCAAACCATAACCCAGGAAGAGATTCAGCCGGTAATGAGCACACTCAATGATCGCCCCAGAAAAGCTCTTGGGTTCATAACACCGAATCAAGGATGTTTTGGTATTTATTCCATCCGTTGCACTGGCGAGTTGAATCCAAGAAGTGGGATTGCGTGGATTTTCATTAGAAATGACTCAAATCCCTCAATCAATTCATTTAATCCACCCGCTATTATCCATAAGGCAAATTCATTTCTTAAATGAGAAATCGAATCATCATTTAGGTCGGAGGGAAGAACTTCGATTTGGGTAATGGGGGCCAGCTGGTAGTTCTTGAAGTTCTTATCAAACGCTAGATTAAGTCCTAGCCCCATAAAAGCAGCTGCGCGAAGCACAGACTTGTCAGCATCTTTCTGGATTTGATTAAAATCAATGTTTATTTTTTGCTGTGACATATGGTGGTGTTGTCCAGCGCGATATTCGACAGTATCACTACAAATTGCTGAGATGAACCTTTCTAACCATAAGGAAGGGGGGTGCCAAAAAAATAACTTATAATATACCTAAGAAATTTTACTTATGTCTTCTATTGTGAATGGCAGTAACTTCTAATATTTTTAAAAGGTATATTTTTCAACAGAAAATGTCGTAATGCGATATTGTAAACAGTGTAAATTTTTAGCAATAAAACATTGTATGCAGTATTTTTTTTTGTTGTTTTAGTATTGTTTGCAATATATATTGATGGTATGCGGAAAAAACAGACTACAATTGTCGATGACATTTCCCTATCAAAACTGCGGGTTAATTTAGTACCCGAGGATGACAACCTCAAGCCAGGCGATTGGGTCCGTCTTCTACGAAACTACCTTCGAATGACGCAGGCGGAACTCGCGAAACGAGCGAATATTACGCAAGCCAACCTTGTGGCAATTGAGTCAGGAAAAACCGACCCGAGGGTCAGCACTCTCCAGCGAATCTATGGGGGTCTTTCTTGCGGCCTTAGCCTAGAACCGCGTCCTAAAAAATCGTTAGAGGAGATCCTTCGTGGCCGTGCTCGAGCTGTTGCGCTTCAACGATTGAAGAAGACGATGGGGACGATGGCGCTCGAAGAACAGGCGCCAGAGGCAGAAGTGTTTAGGAAGCTTTTGGAAAAGCGAACAGACGAAATCCTTCGAGATCCCCGCGAAAAGTTATGGCGAAAAAACGATGACGGATGATAGTAGGCCAATTGGTGCCAAACCTGGCGGGGACACCTCAGGTCTTATTCTTGAGCATCTATCGATACCAGCCGCCCGCAACGCTGCAGAAACTGAAGCCATCAGTCGAGCGTATGATAAACATGTGTTTCGTGCGAGGAGGAAAAAACGTGGGACTGAATGGCTGTCGGATGACTTCATCCGCAAAGTGCATGCTGATATGTTCGGGACCATCTGGGAGTGGGGAGGGCAATACCGCCAGACCAGATTGAATATTGGTGTTGCCCCACACTTAATTAGAGAACAGATTAAGCTTTTAACGGGAGATTTCTTCTCTTGGAACGAGACGAACTCCTCCATGCCGGTTGTCGAGATCGCGGCCCGACTGCAGCACCGCCTGACTTACATTCATCCCTTTTTCAGTGGGAACGGACGGCATGCTCGGTTGATGACCGATATTTTTTTGTACTCGCGTCATTACCCCATTCCGCAATGGCCGCAAATTCAACTCATGGCTCAGGGAAACGAGATTCGCGATCAATATATCAGGGCGATGAAACAAGCTGACGCCGGCAACCTTACCGACTTGATACAGTTCATTGACGAATGTCTTCGTTAATCGACTCGGCGCTAGATTGAATTTGAGGCTTGGTGTCAAGTCGTGTAAAACTACAGAATGAAATCGCAGATGTATGATTGTAAGACCCGACTACACGGGCGATGGCCTGTTTTGGTGGATACCATGCGTTTAGGGTGACGAGTGTGCACGACGGCTTGCCGTAGATAAATCCATATAACAAAGTATTCACCAATGAGATATAAATGACGGAAACGGTTGCGGTAATTGCTTTTAGGGAGAGCATGGAAATCAATCTGCTCAGAAAAATCGCCATGGATGGGAATGCCACACAACACCTACCACCTCTTCGAAACCGATTTTCGTGCTTAGTAGCCAAGCAATCTCTGACCTCTTACAAGAAGATGAAATGAACACCATGCATGAATTTACTCCTGGCCAGCGCTGGGTAAGTGATAACGATGCCGCACTCGGATTGGGCGTCGTCCAATCTGTCGCCTTTCGCACGGTTCAAATGGAATTTCCCGCCGCCGCTGAAACACGCACGTATGCAAAAAAAACTGCCCTGCTGACGCGTGTTGAATTTGATGTCGGTGATTCAATTAAAAGTATCGATGGTTGGTATCTGTCGATCACCAAAATAGAACAGGTCAACGGCACCGTGCGCTACCACGGCATTCGAGACAGTGGCGAAACTGCCACCATGCACGAATGTGAATTGTCTGCTGAAATCAATTTCAATTTACCTCAAGACAAACTGTTTGCCGGGAAAATTGACGGCAACAGATGGTTTGAACTGCGCGCGGCAACGCTCCGACACCTTTCCACACAACAAACATCGGCAAGCTTTGGCTTACACGGACCACGTGTCAGCCTGATTCCTCATCAAATGTATATTGCCCATGAAGTATCAAAGAGATCAGCCCCGCGTGTGCTGCTCGCCGATGAAGTGGGCCTCGGCAAAACCATTGAAGCCGGTTTAATTCTGCACCGTCTGATACTGACCGGAAAAATACACCGTGCATTAATTATCGTACCAGAACCACTACTGCATCAGTGGCTGGTGGAATTGCTCCGGCGTTTTAATTTACGTTTCACCTTAATCGATGAACAGTATTTTTCAACTACCGACGAGACAGTCGACAATCCTGAAGAATCGGTCCCTCTTGAAAACTTTTTCGATCAATTTCCTCTCGTGTTATGCGGACTACAGTTTGCCTGCCGCGATGACATCGCCCCGTTCATTGCCATGTGCGACTGGGATATAGTGGTCGTCGATGAGGCGCACCATCTTGAGTGGACACCGAGTCACAGCAGCCGGGAGTATCGGCAAATCGAAACATTAGTGAATCAGTCAAACTCAGTCTTATTATTAACCGCCACACCCGAGCAATTTGGCACGGCCGGGCATTTTGCCCGCTTGCGACTGCTCGACCCGGCGCGGTTCCACTCGCTCGAAAGCTATTTAGCCGAGGAGAAACACCATGCCGCGACTGTCGAGCTGGTGAATCTATTGCTCGATAATCAGGCAATAGCTGAAGATGATCTGGCACGATTACGTTTGCTCATTGATGATAACGACGCCATCGACATGGCAGCCATCAATGCCGCTCATGACGATGCATATCCAATTCGACGACATCTCATCGACCATTTGATTGATCAGCACGGCACTGGCCGCATGTTGTTCAGGAACACGCGTGCGACGATCCGCGGCTTTCCCCCGCGTCATTTCATTCCTGCTGCACTGGACGATGACAGAAACGAGACCCGTATTAACTGGCTTTCCGATAAACTACAAGATCTCTCCCCGAACAAAGTACTCCTGATTTGCGCCACAGCCGAGACTGCGGTTTCCATATCAACAATACTGTTGCACAAGCATGGTCTGCGCGCCGGTGTGTTTCACGAACACATGAACCTCCTGGAACGAGACCGCGCCGCCGCCTGGTTTGCCGAGGCCGAAGACGGTGCGCAAGTGTTGATTTGCTCGGAGATTGGCGGCGAAGGTCGAAATTTTCAATTTCTTCACAATATCGTCTTGTTCGACTTGCCCGATAACCCCGATTTGCTGGAACAGCGTATTGGCCGCCTGGATAGAATCGGGCAGCAGCACGCTATTAATATTCACGTACCTGTTGCGGCAGGTTCAAGAGACGCACGGCTGAGCCACTGGTACCATCATGCACTCGATGCGTTTGAAAAGAGTTGCGTCACCGGCCAATACATCAAGACCGAGGTGGAAGAACAATTTGCCGCTTACCTTGTCGGCGATCATCTCGATGAAGACAGGTTTGTCAGCGAGTGCAAGCAGTTGCACGAGCAAAAAATGCGGCAACTCAATCTCGGTCGAAACCGGTTGCTCGAACTCAGTAGTTGCCGTAAAGAAATTGCCGACTCGTTGATTGAAAAAATCAATCAGAATGAGCAGGCGGACGTCTTATCACAATACCTCGAAAGCGCCTTTGATTGTTTTGGGGTTGAAATTGAAGATCATTCGTCGAACAGTTGGATCGTACGGCCGGGTGCTCATTTACAGGTGGAGCAATTTCCTGAGTTACCCGAAGACGGTATCACCGTGACGACCAATCGCGAGACCGCCCTTGCGCGAGAAGACATGCATTTTCTGAGTTGGGAGCACCCTTTGGTGCGTGCGACCATCGACCTGATTTTGAATGGAGAAAAAGGCAGGGCCAGCATCTGCGCCTTACACATGCCGCAACTTCCAGCTCGCAGTATTTTAATCGAAGCCCTATTCGAATCGAACTGCCCTGCGCCCGACGGGTTAGACATTGGTCGCTATCTTCCTTGCAACGCCTTGCGCTTGCTGGTCAACCAGGAGGGGGAAAACTATGCCCTCCAACTACCACCTGACAGCTATGAAACTCTGCTGGAAAAAATCGATCAAGATGTTGCACGGCAAATGATCGAGAAAACTCGTGCGACCTTAAAAAAGCAGGTGCAACACATTGAGGATCTGGCCGCGCACCAGCTCCCTGTGCTTCGCCATGCTGCCATCGCGTCGATGCACGAAGAGTTGGATGGCGAGTTGCAGCGTCTGCTTGCCCTGCAAAAGCGCAACCCCACCATTCGCGATGACGAAGTACAATCACTGCGCACGAAAATTTCCGATCTGGAAACGCGTTTGCAAGGCAGTACCCTCACGCTGTCCGCCCTGCGTGTCATTTATACGGTTTAAGCCGTCGGATTCAATCCCTCGACTCGCTAAACGTCTCTCGGTAAAATCAAGATGCCGAGTAGGGGCAAGACGAGCCCAAGGAGCGCAAGTTATGTAGGAATCACACACCACTGACGCATTCGGTGGTCGTTTCGCCGTAGCCAGAGACTTACGAATCAACAAAAGGAGATCGAACGACATGACGGTTCAAGCTCAAACGCATACCTTTCAAGCGGATACCAAAAGGCTCTTACACTTAATGGTCCATTCGCTGTACACCGACAAGGAAATCTTTTTACGAGAGCTGATTTCCAATGCTTCTGATGCGTTGGATAAAATGCGAATCGAAACCCTCAGGGAGCCGTCGTTACGCAAAGACGGCGAAACCCTGGAAATTCGAATCGATACCGATTCGCACGCTCGGACGCTTAGCATCCACGACAACGGTATTGGGATGACCCGCGAGGAGATCGTGTCGCATATCGGCACCATCGCCAAATCCGGCACACGCGAATTGATGCAGAAACTCAAAGAAGATTCTGACGGCGACTCTGCAACCGAACTGATCGGACAATTTGGTGTCGGCTTTTATTCTGCCTTTATGGTTGCCAGTAAGGTCACTGTGACCACACGCCGTGCCGGAGAAGACACCGCAACCCGCTGGGAATCGACTGGCGAAGGCGAATATACGCTTGATGGCACGCAACGTGCTACCCACGGCACCACGGTTACCTTGGATTTGTTGCCCGCCGACAGCGAAGGCGGACTCGAAGACTTTACTGATCAATGGGTGTTATCGCGTATCGTGAAACGCTATTCCGACTTCGTCACGTTCCCGATCATTCTCAAGGTTGAACGGGAAGAAGTGGAAAAGGACGAACAGGGGCAGCCTAAGCCTGACGGTAAAAAAACGACCGTGGTGGAAGACAAAACGCTGAACTCTATGAAACCGATTTGGACGCGAAGCGACGTCACGGATGAAGAGTATGCCGAGTTTTACAAGCACGTCTCGCATGATTGGTCCGAACCGATGAAAACATTGCGTTTTCGTGCCGAAGGTCGCATTGAATACCAAACACTCCTGTTTATCCCCTCGCATGCCCAGAGCGATCTGCACTATCACGCATCAGAGTACGGCCTTCAACTCTATGTGCGACGGGTGATGATCATGGAACGCTGCGAGGAACTCTTGCCACGGTATCTGCGATTCATGAAGGGAATTGTGGATTCCGCCGATTTACCCCTGAATATTTCCAGACAGCGTCTGCAGGAAGACCGGTACATCAACCAAATCCGTAAATGGATTACCCGAAAAATTCTCGATACGCTCGAAGACATGCAACGGGATGATGCCGAGCAATATCTCAAATTTTGGGAGCCGTTTGGCAACGCCTTGAAAGAAGGCGTTTCTGACCCCGACTACAAAGACAAAATTCTCGGGTTGTTGATGTTTGCCTCGTCGCACGATCCCACAGACTTGACCACCCTTGAAGCCTATGTCCAACGAATGAAGCCCGATCAAAAAGAGATTTTTTACATTACCGGGGAATCTCGAAGTGTGGTGGAACACTCACCTCACCTCGAAGCCTTCAAAGCCAAAGATTATGAAGTGCTGTATCTGGTCTCCCCCGTAGACGAATTCTTGGTGCAATATGTGTTCGAATTTCAAGAAAAACGACTGAAGTCGGTCGGAAAAGGAGCTGTTGATCTCGGTGACGAGAACGAGCAGAAGGAAACAACGGAAAAATTACAAACACTTCAAGAGCAATACAAAGATTTGTTCGAACTGTTGAAGAAAAAACTTGACGATCACATCAAAGATGTTCGTTTAACCAACCGGCTCACTTCCTCACCGGTGTGTTTGGTGGGAGCTGAACATGATTACAGCCCCCAGCTCGAGCGATTGCTTCAAAAAGGTGATGTCCCTAAACAAAAACGGATCATGGAACTGAATCCGGATCATGCGATCGTGACGAAGCTAAAAGAACGTTTTGAGAAGGATCCGACGGACACCTTGTTATCCGATTACGCGGAATTGCTCCTTGGCTACGGTTTATTAGCCGAAGGGTCTCCGATTCCCAATCCGGTTCGTTATAATCAGGTCTTGGTTGATCTGATGACCCGAACGTTGTAGGGCCTGTTGAAACAATCCGCCAGCGGAGTTCTCGCCCTTTTTCCGTGCTCACGCACAGAACCTACGCTCTGCGCGTAAAAAAGGCTGCGGCCTTTCCTTCGATCGGCCTCAGGACAGACTTTCTATGAGGTTTGTCAAGTGCTCGGTCGATTCATGTTCA
>JBBDSY010000102.1:0-16867 GCA_040904705.1 Nitrospirales bacterium
CACTTGGAGCTCTACCCGAACCAGAAGTCACCCACAGATTCTGCTGAAGAGCCCAAATTTTAGAGCGACAAAAAGCCGGTATAAGCCCTGAGCCCAAAGCCTCCGTCGATCTTTCTCAAGAAATGACCCAAACGGAATATGAACAGTTAGGGGATGCGCATTTTTACCAGGGGGACTTTCAAATGGCCAAGGTTCAATATGAAAAGGTCCTTGAAATGGACCCAGCGCGGATAGCCCCACGTTACAAATTGGCCTTCATTTATTTAGAAAAAGGTTCAGCGCAATCGGCCTATGATCAATTTCATGGAATCTTGGATTACGAGTTAAATTTTGCGCCGGCCTATGAAGGAATGGGCCGGGCTTTGCTGAAGATGGAAAAAGATGATGAAGCCGAGAAGGAATTTCAAGCAGCCTTGCTGTATGATCCTGAATTGTGGACTTCGACGAATTATTTAGGAATTGTGGCTGATCGTCGGCATGCCCATAAAGATGCTATCCATTTCTACCAAGTGGCATTACAGAAAAAAGAGAACAATTCCGCAATCCTGAATAATTTAGGCATGGCCTATTATTTAGATCAACAATATGAAAATGCCGTGCAAGCTTTTCAGCAGGCTTTGCAGGCGGGCGGCAACAACAAAAAGATCGCCAATAACCTTGGCATGGCCTTAACTCATTTAGGTCACTTTGACCTAGCATTTGATGCCTATTCCAGGGGAATGGATGCTGCCAAAGCTTATAACAATATTGGCGTCGCGTTTTTGGCGAAGGGGAATTTTGCTAAAGCTTCCCGATGCTTTGAAAAGGCTATCGAGATTCAACCGACATTTTATGAAAAAGCCAAGGAAAATTTGGGGATTAGCAACCGTCGTCTACACAAACTTCCTCTCAGTCAACAGCAAACCCTGATTCGTCAGGAACCGGCTTGTTTGTAAAAAAGAGATTGCAACGCCGCGTTATCGTATTCATGCGTTCGCCATTCACTGAGAGGAAGGGAGGAGCCTTTCTGGAAACGATGAAGCCCTGGGCGTTTTTCAGATGGCCTCCCTGTCTTAGTTTGAATTTCACCTTCCTCCTTTTCGTTCCCTGGTGTATCGCCTGGTCTTCATCGGTTTATTGCCGAGTTTGATTGCTAAGTGTCGGCGATACAGTTCCCACCAGAACGCTTTCATGAATTCTAGGAGCGGCCTTCCTCAATCAACGTATCGTCTTACCAGGTGATTGAGCGCATAACGATTCTAGCGTCTTGGCGAGATCCACAATTTTGTAGGGTTTAACCAAAATGTCCTGGAATCCATAGGATTGGAAATCCGACATGATGGGATCGTCGGAATACCCGCTGGTCACAATGGCTTTCACGTGAGGGTCTAGCTTTCGGAGATGTTGAATGGCTTCCTTTCCCCCCATCCCACCTGGGATTGTGAGATCAAGCAAGATTGCGTCGAATGTTTTCCCGCTGGTTAATGCCGCGGAAAATAAATCGATGGCAGTTTGACCATCCTCTGCGGCTGTGACTTCATAGCCGAATTGAGTCAGGGCGTCTTCGACCATTCGTCGGATGCTGTGTTCATCATCCATGACCAAGATGCGCCCGCGTCCTTTTGGAATAGTTTGGCGTTCAACGTGTATAGATGAATACGACGAAGGCAGAAATACTGTGCATGTGGTGCCTTTTCCCATCAGAGAATGCACGCTGATATGTCCTTGGTGTTGCTGAATGATGCTATGGGCAGTAGCCAATCCTAAGCCTGAGGCGCCTGGTTTTGTGGTGAAGTATGGATCGAATATATTGGGCAACTCTTGGTCTTTAATTCCTGTTCCCTGATCTTCAAATGAAATCTTCACATAATTCCCCGTGGTCAAAGTGGGGGACGGCAGCGTTGCCGCGGTCGGGAGCGCCGCGTTTTCGACTCGAATCGAAAAATGTCCGCCTTGGGGCATCGCCTGCCTGGCATTGATGGTTAAATTTTGTATGACTTGTCGCAGTTGACCGGTATCGGCATCTAATGGCCAAAGATCGTTTGGAATGTCGAAATGGCAACTAATCGACGAACCAGATAACGCAAAAATGACGCTTTTTCGAAGAAGATCGCCTAAGGCAAGGGAGGTTTTAATCGGAGCGCCGCCTTTGGCAAACGTGAGGAGTTGTTGGGTCAATTCCTTGGCACGTAGGCAGGCCTGTTCGGCTTGTTCTAAGTTGTGTGTGAGCGGGTCTTGAGGCACCATCCGCAATTTGGCGACAAAGACATTACCAAGAATGGTGGTCAGTAAATTATTGAAGTCATGCGCAAGACCTCCAGCCAGGACACCCAAGGAGTTTAATTTGCTGATTCGTTGTTGTTCATCTTGGTGCCGGTGGCGATCGGTCACATCGTGGAACACAATCACTGTGCCCATCAAGTGAGAACTATGGTCGCGTATGGGTGCCTCACGGATGGAAATTGCGCGTTGAAGGCCATGTTTTGTCATGAGATAAAATGGACCATCCTGTTCAGTCAGGGCCGATGCAGCCGGCGAAAATTGCAATGCGGTCTCATCCTGGTGGTGAGAGGCCTCGTTGGTAATACGAAGCACTTCTTGCAGGGGTCGATTTAAGGCTTCCTGATGCGCCCATTCCGTGATCTGTTCTGCGAGGGGGTTGAAAAACGTAATCCGGCCTTCTCGATCCGTGGTAATAATTCCCTCGTCGAGAGATTGGAGTGTGGTGACCAATCGCTCTTTTTCATCCACCAAGGACTGCTCAAGTCGTTTCCTATCGGAAATATCTCGAAGGATAAACCCATAATGAGTATCCAGTCCGACTTTCCAACTGGTCAAAGAAATTTCTAGAGGAAAGGCTTCCCCGGATTTTCTAAGCCCCGTCAATTCCAACGGTTTCTGGATGGGATGCGCAACTGACTCTCCATAAGTAATATCTTCCAATCCTTTTCGATAGATGTCGCGATACCCTTCTGCTAAGAGCGACAAAATGGATTTCCCGATAACCTCTTCCGGCTGAAAGTTAAATATCGACTCGGCGGCCGGATTCCATGAAACAATCGTGCCGTGAAGGTCGGCGGAAATAATTCCTTCGTGTGCGGAGTCGACCAACGAAGAATATTGCGATTGGAGTTCGGTCAACCGGTTTCTCACGCGGACATGGTTCGTAATGTCCAAGCCATATCCTCTGACAAGTCCTTTTTCCTGTATGGGCGAAAACGTCCAATCAAAGTGATGGGTTTCAATGACGACCGTTAACCCACGTTGCGGAACCAGCGATTTCAGACATTCCTTTGCAATGTGCGTAAGGGCGGGAGGTAAGACTTCTGGGACCCCATCTTCCCGGAAGCCATAGCTGTCCAATAACGCGATCATAGCCGGGTTGGCATAGGTCAGCCGTCCTTGAGGGTCGACTTCGACAATAGGATTGGGGCTTTCTTCCGGCATCGAAGCCAGATGTTGGTGTTCCTCATGTTGTTGAAGTTGTTGACTCAAGTCTCGGAAAATTAATAAGGCGCCGGGATTATGAGGGTCAGTTAATTGGGTACATTGGAATTCTACCCAACGCGTTTCCCCACTGGGTCGCCGAATGAGGAGCTTTGGAGTCCAAATGGATTTCCCTGTCTTCAGGACTTGGGTAATTGGGCAATCTCCTTCTTGTGTGATGGGGTCGACATAGAGACAGCCAGAATGTTCATGAAAGAGTTGCCCTAAACAGGATTGCTCGGTGCGGTGAAGAAGACGTGCCCCTTCTAAATTCAGGGAGAGAATCTGGCCATGAGTGTTGACCTGGCAAATACCTATATGGATGGAATCCAGGAGGGTATGCACAAACGCCTGAGCTGAACGCAAGGCTTGATTGAGGCTCGGGAGATCCATTTGATGGAGCTCCTGGAATGGATGATGGGGATTCATGAATTGACGGTGCCAATATGAAGCAATGCAGTTTTTCCTTTTACCATAACGAATCGAGGATTTTGCCCATATCCCATCCTGCTTCATGAGGATCGATGGATTCTTGAATCGAGCGTGACGTCCCATTGTTTGCTTGTGAGGCAAGGTCAATAATCTCTTGTTCGTCATATGCCTGTCCCGATGCGTTTTTGAGCAATTTAATCGTCGGGGTCAGGCGGGAATGGCTGTGGACCCAGACAACAACAGCTTGTTCACCGGTGTTCAGCCTCACGAGTGAGCCAATTGGATACACACCCAGGAGATGAATAAGCTGTTGAACCAAAGACGTAGCATAGTGACCTGCGACGGCTGCTCGATACAATTCGGACAAGGCGCGAGCCGGTGGAACAGGTGGCTGGCTACAGCGCCCACTGATCTGAGCATCATATGAATCAGCAATACTCAGGATTTGCGTCAATTCTGAAATGTCCCTTCCTTGTAGGCCCTTTGGGTATCCGGATCCATCAAGCCGTTCATGGTGTTGCAGAACCATCCGTTTTGATTCTTGGGGGAAATCAGGAAATTGATTGAGTATGGCTCCACCCATGTCACAATGGGTCTGAATCAGTTTGTGGTCCTTTAGCGAGTAAGGCTGAACCTTTCGCAACAGATTCAGTGGTAAACGCAATTGTCCAATATCGTGGACCATCGCGGCCAACCCCAGCATTTTGAGCTGGGACGGTTCACACCCGAATTCTTTTCCCATGGCCATCGCCAGCACGCCGGTATCGACTCCGTGCGTGGCCAGATTGGCATCAAATCGGCGCATTTGAATTAATGACACCATGGCTGCTTGATGCTCCAAGAGGCCATCTAACAGCGTGCTCACCACACTTCGAATTTCGATAAGATGTTCGGGCGACGGAGCTTCTAATTGACGGAAAAATAGATCCAGGGTCGAGATGGCTTCTGCACGAAGGAGACGAGCCGATTCAATGTCTTCGGGGTTCGGGCCGGGGTCGAAAATTGGAGGTCCTGGCAGTTCCTCAGAGCCCGTGGGGGCTGTTGAAGATTGTTGAGCCTCAGTTACATCAACGATATCACAGCCCTTTTCTGTATCGATCAACACGCATTGAATCCCATAGCTGCGTAATAAGGTGATTTCATCCTCCCGTTTCACCAGCCATTTGTGACGGAGAAAGGGCGTCTGAAACCAGGACTGGTCCATGCCAGCGATATACATGCCCGGTCGCAAATCTTGGATCGCAATGCGTTTTTTCATTGCAAAGGGAATCGCAAGAGGAGATGGAAACCGCACCTACTTCAACGACCAGATCAGAGAGAAAAAAAAGTCGAAATGACCAAACCTATGCATGGATCGAGGAAATTTCAAATATCGTAAGGGAATCATGAGAAAAGAGCAATAGAGAGAGGGGGAAAACGGTTTTCGAAAAACTGCGGGATGATGAGAAATCTTGCGAACCCAGCTCTATTTTTCGGTTGGGCAGGTGAGCTACCGACAATCAAGCCGGAGAAGTGATTAAGAAGGCGTCTGCTCAAGATGGGAGATGCGCTCGAGGATCTGTACGGCCTCTTCGTGGCGATCGTTCAGCATGAGTAAGAGATGATAGTGCTTCAGTGTTGGGAGCAATTGGCGGCTCAACTCTCCCCATGCTTTTTGTCGAATGGCGAGAGCTCGTTTGAGCAGGGGAAGGGCGATCGTTGGTTGGGCTTTGTGTTCATAGATCGTCGCGAGTCGGGTTAAGGGGTCAGCCATATGAGGATGTTCCGGTCCAAGGGATTGGCCAATAAGCGGTAAGGCTTTCCAATAATAGGATTCGGCTAGATGTAGGTCCCCTTCCAGGCGGGCAATATCTCCCAATTGGTAAATGATTTGCCCATATCGTTCATCAGTGGGGCCAATAGCCTGAATGGATGGTAAGATAGTGTGAAGCTGAGTCTTCGCCTGGAGAAGATCGCCCGCACGGATGGTGTTCTGAATGGTGTCCCATTGCCGATCCCATTCGGAATGTTCTGAGCAACCTGTGAGAATACATAGGGTGATCAGGCTGGCCGCAAACACGGTGAAGGTGGGTTGAACGCTCACAATGATTTTCAATGACGAAATCCTTTGTTACTATTCGAGGACAATCAAAGACGCCGGGCCGTGGCTAGACAATGCCTTGAGCTCTTTGTAGGGTAACGCAAACACCGAGAACAGATCATGATGGATTTTTTCGAACGGAGTCTACGTTATTGCCAGCAGGAGGTCTGGACCGTCAAGGTCCAGGAGTTGAGCCGGCTTCGTCAATTCGGGATCAAAGCTCTTAGGCTGGGCCTGGTTGCAGTCTCAGAATTTCGCGAAAGTTTTCTGAGCATTCGTGCCACGAGTCTGGTCTATACCACACTGCTGTCGCTGGTCCCATTTCTGGCCGTCACCTTTTCAGTGCTCAAGGCTTTTGGCGTGCACCAACAAATCGAACCCCTTCTGTCCCAAGCGTTTGATCCTTTGGGGGAAAAAGGCGAAGAGATTACCACGAACATTATCCAGTTTGTCGACAATTTAAAAGTCGGGGTATTGGGAGCCGTGGGCGTGGCCGGATTATTTTACACCACCTATTCGCTGATAGAAAAAATCGAAGAGGCCCTGAATTCGATCTGGCGAGTGGAAGTGGGTCGCCCCTTTACACGACGCCTCACCGATTATTTAAGTGTGGTCCTGGTCGGACCGGTATTTGTCTTTACGGCCTTTGGCTTAACCGCTTCGGCGCAAAGTCATTGGCTTGTGCAAGAGGTCCTGCAGTTTCAGCCACTGGGTAGTGTGTTGGTGATGCTGCCCAATCTGCTGCCCTTTTTGTTTATGTGTGGCCTGTTCACGTTCTTGTATAAATTTGTTCCCAATACCACGGTCAATTTGACTTCGGCGTTTGTCGGGGGACTCACGGCGGGAATTTTCTGGCAGGTAGCCGGAATGGCCTTTGCGGCATTCGTCGCCAGTTCGGGTCGCTATAGTGCGATCTATTCCAGCTTTGCGGTCCTCATCCTATTTCTCATCTGGCTCTATGTGGGATGGCTGATTGTCCTGGCGGGGGCTCAAGTCGCCTATTATCACCAACATCCATCAGCTTATCTCCTCCATTTGCGGCGCAAACATCAAACGCCTTTGTTTCGGGAATATCTCACGTTAGCGTTATTGGCCCATATTACGCGTCGGTTTTTATCAGGAAACCCACCCCTACAAGAAGAACAGTTGGCGCGATTACAAGGAGTTCCTCTCACCGTGGTGGGCTCTTTGATGAATGATTTAGTCGCCGCCAACATGCTGGTGCGGACTGACGATCCTAAAGGGGTCATGTTAGCCCGACCGCCGGAAAAAATTGCCATTGTGGATGCCTTGAAGGTCGTTCAGCATCAGTTGCATAATGGGCCGCAAGGGTTCACGGTGGGCCACGATAAGATTGGCGATATTCTCATGCGCAGGGATGCCGCCATTCAGGACGTCTTAGGTGGGATCACGCTTCTGCATATTCTTGAAGAGCCTCTCGACGCCAAGTCGGAAGGGGGCGGAGTGGAACATACGTCGTCATGGGAATCCTATCTCAATGAACCGGACTCAGCTGATCAAGACACTGTTCCACAGCCTGAGAGTGTTTCCCTGGAATCATCGCCAGAGTTTCCGGTCGCGAGAAAGTGGCGCTCGCCGTAACAACTTCCTTAGTCCCCTCAATTCATAATGGATCTATGGATCGTACCAGGAGCACCGATGCTGAATGGCCAGGGATGGGTCATTTGGTGCTCGCGCAAAGGAGAAGCGAATTTTAATCCCCCAGAGGTGAAGGTCAGAAAACAGGCGGCTTCTGAGGCGATTCAAACATCATGGCTGCTCCTTCCGAAAGTGCCAGGGCTTCAACGCCGAATGGGCTTGCTCACCGTTCAGCTCACCACGCCTGCGCCACCCGAAGGGGCCTGGTTTTATCTCACCATATCGCATAACAACCAGAGCCAAGAATTTAACTGGTCCACTCTACCCTATCAAGTCACTCCCCGAGGTGTGACCTTTCTTTTTGCATCCTGTTTCTGGCAGAACAATGATCGGGATGGCTATTATCGAGCGGGACTTCAAGAGTTACAAGCTCTGTCGAACCCGCAGTTTAAACTGCTTAATGGCGATCAAGTCTACCTGGATTGGCCAAACGACTGGGATTTAGGCGATGAGGCCATCGAACTGTTTTCAAAACGGTATCGGCAATATTGGGGCGATGCGTTCTACCGGGCAGCCTTGCAGACCTGTCCAAATTTTGTCGTTTGTGACGATCATGAATATTGGAATGACTATCCCGAAAAGCAAGTGCATCTTCCACAGACATGGGATGCCAAGAATCGTCAAAAATATGGGGGCGGAGCCGACGAACTCTACAAGCAATTTCAGCGTTGCCTCAATCCGAACCAGGCCAACTGGTATACCTTCACTATTACGCCCGTCTCGTTTTTTGTGACCGACACACGGTCCGAACGGCAGCCCTGTCAGGGAGGCTCCAGTCATTTTATGTCGGACGACCAATGGACCGCCTTGGAGTCGTGGCAGGTGGCTCTACGAGGTCCTGGGGTACTGGTCCTGGGGCAACCCTTGTTTCAAAAAGATGGGGATTTTCGTGATCACTCGCTCTCGAATTTCGGTGAAGATTATGCCCGTCTGTGGCGAGTGGTGGAACGAAGTTTGGCCGGTGATAATGGACAACAGATACCGCATGACATCCTAATTCTTTCGGGAGATATTCATACCGGCCGGTATGCAGAAGCCCATGGGCCGTTCTCCGATGCGCCCTATGGGGTTCCAGAATTTATCGCATCACCTGCAGCGATGATTCATCCGGGGAGCGCCAAACCGGAAGTGCCGCCGGAGAAAATTACGATTCGTCCCAATGCCCTAGGAGGGGAATCGGTCTGGAAAATCGATCCACAGAATCACCTCGAGATCATGACGATTCAGAATAACGTCGGGTTAATAAAAATCTTTCCCGGTACGCAGGTTGGAGGGAACCCTCGTGTCCGTTTCGAATTGGAACTCTGGCGTCTCCCCGCCAAAGTCATTCAAGTGGACTGGGATGAAGATGCCCCACCCCATGGAACCGGGGGGCCTCTCAAGCAACTCTTTACCAAAGAATTATTACTGCGTTAACACCGGGGTGTTGATCCGATCGACTGGAGATATCTTTAGAAAGGAAGACATCATGCGTAATTCTCAAACCAGCACGAGAAATCCCGACATCAAAGATTGGACGAGTAAATATCAGAAGCGCACCAATTTGCAATTTTTCCATGATGCCTTTGCTGCCCTGCGCAAGCAAAATGTCGGCAATCGGGGACTGATGACGGTGGGGCTGGTGGGAAGCCGGGATCTACCCGGCCATACCTTACGTATGGCGCAAGCCATCTTGCGATGGGACCTGCGTCCCAGTTATTGGTCGCATGTCTTTGTCGTGGCGGAACCGGTCACCCCGCGCACGTCGTTAAGAGGCCTCAATATTCTGGAAATTCCCCTCTTTCCTCGCAATGGGCAATTTCCTAAGCCTGAACACAACGGGGTGAATGAAGGCACCTTAGAGCAATATGAAGATAAAGAAATTGATGCCAATGTGGGCTTGTTTTCGATGACCTTATCTGAGGAAGAAGTTAAACAATTAGTCAAACGTGCCAAAGCTTGGAATGCCGATCGTGTGCGATACAATTTCTGGGATATGTTAGGCGCCTGGCAGTGCTACCTCTGGTCGCAAGGAGCCAAAACCAATCCCTTGCGTGAAGGGATCCCGATTCCCGCTTCCTCCTACATAGAGTTCATTTTTGAAAAGTTAGGTTTAGGAGTCACACCTGGGGCTTCTTCGCATAACAGTGCTCCTGAACACCTGTGGAACGCGGCTTGCTGGTGGCACAAAGCCTTCAAAGAAGACAACCGAAAAATTGCTGGTATGTTCGCCACCAGGGATCCCGGCTGCGCCATGCTCCGACCCAATGATTAAGAACATTTTGCTCAAAAAATTTATATCTCTATAATGAAGCTCACCACAACGTTTATTCCTGAATTGCAATAGAAACGACAATGAAGATTGGTCTCATTCAAATGGCCTGTTCGGCCAATTCTGCTGATAACCTCGAACGGGCGGTGGTCAAAGTTGACGAGGCGGCAAAGAGCGGGGCAGAAATTATTTGCCTGCCGGAGTTGTTCCGCTCACAATACTTTTGCCAGAAAGAAGATGCGGATTTATTTGATTTGGCGGAAACTGTGCCGGGGTCTTCCACCGAGGCGTTTTCCAAGATTGCTCAATCGCACGGTGTGACCATTTTGGTGTCAGTGTTTGAGCGACGAATAGCCGGTGTCTATCATAATTCTCTTGTGGTATTGGATGAACGGGGAGAAGTGGCCGGACTGTATCGCAAAATGCATATTCCTGACGATCCTGCCTATTTCGAAAAATTTTATTTTACTCCGGGAGATCGAGGTTTTCAGGCGATCAAGACGACCCACGCAACAGTTGGGCCATTGATCTGTTGGGATCAATGGTATCCGGAGGCGGCGCGTATGACCGCGTTGCAAGGGGCCGAAATTTTATTGTATCCCACGGCCATTGGCTGGCATCCCAAAGAAAAAGCTGAAGAGGGGCAGGCTCAACGCGATGCCTGGATGACGATTCAACGTAGTCATGCGATTGCCAATGGCGTGTTTGTGGTGGCTGTGAATCGCGTGGGCCATGAGGCTCCTGCTGGCGGTGATGGGTTGGAATTTTGGGGAAGTTCTTTTGTCTGCGATCCATTTGGGGCGATCCTCGCGCAGGCATCTGTAGATCAAGAAGAAACATTGGTTGTGGATATTGATTTGAAGCGTATTGAGGAGGTTCGCCGCAATTGGCCGTTTTTTCGCGACCGCCGAATTGATGCCTATGAAGGCATGACGAAGAGGTTGTTGGATGATGGAGTTTAGCAGTTGTGGACAGATCTCGGTTGAAATCTTGACCCTCACCCTCTTGCTGGCGAGGATAGGGAACCAGAGAATTCTACCCTTGCGCTTTCTCCTTTTTAGCGAAAGCCCCTCATAGGGAGAGGGTACTATTTCTTGTTCTCATCACAGATCATGGGGTCTTCCCTCTTTCATCTCCATCCGTTTTCAAAATTCCTCTCCCCGGAGGGGAGAGGCCAAAAGGGAGGGGAGAGATGAAGCGAATTTCACCGAAGTTGCGATCGTTTGCGGCTCGTCTACGGGGGAATCGCACTGATGCCGAGCAGAGGATTTGGGAATGTTTTCGAGGTGGTCGGATGAAGGAGTGGAAGTTCCGCCGGCAACATCCCATCGGTGGGTTTATTGTTGATTTTTGTTGTTTAGAAGGGATGCTGATTATTGAGCTGGATGGTAGGCAACATCCAGAGCAAGAAGACGCTGATTCTGAGCGCACTCAATATTTGTCAGGGGTGGGTTTTCGTGTATTGCGATTGTCGAATGATGATGTTCTGAATAAAACCGATGCTGTTGTAGATGAGATTGTGGGAGCGCTAGAAGGTTCTGGTGATTTCCACCCTCATCCTCATCCTCGCCTTGTCCTCTCTTCGAGGCCTGGCCCCCATAGGGAGAGGGAAGTAGAGAATTCTCACTCTCGCGCATTCCCCTTGCAAGACAAAGGCTCACATAAGGAGAGGGGATTCGAAATAGGTTTTCGGATGCCGGCGGAGTGGGAGCGGCATGAGGCTACCTGGCTGGGCTGGCCACATAATACAACGGATTGGCCAGGGAAAATGGGAGTCATACCTTGGGTATATGGAGAAATGGTTCGTAAGCTCTCTGGTGGGGAGATCGTCCGCATCCTCGTGAATGACAAGGCCCATGAATTAAAAGCCAGGCGTGTGCTGGACAAAATTGGCGTCGAGATGACGCGTATCCAGTTCTTTCGGATTCCGACCAACCGTGGGTGGGCGCGGGATTTTGGTCCGATCTTTCTCAAAAATGACCAATCGGAGTCTCCGGTGGCCATTGCCAGATTTCGCTTTACGGCTTGGGCCAAATATCCCGATTGGCAGTTGGATGATCGTATCCCGGCAAAGTTAGGCCAGAAACTCAAGATTCCATTGGTTCCTGTTGAACGAGATCGACGGGGGGTCGTTCTGGAGGGTGGTGCCATCGACGTGAATGGGCAAGGGACGTTGCTGACTACAGAGGAATGTTTACTAGATGAACAGGTGCAGGTGCGCAATCCAGGGTTTTCTCGTCAGGATTATGAAGACGTCTTCCTCGCCCACCTAGGTATCTCACAGGTTCTCTGGTTAGGAAAAGGTCTTGCCGGTGACGACACGCATGGACATGTGGATGATGTGTGCCGGTTCGTGGATCCCTATACCGTCGTGCTGTGTCAGGAATCGAATCCTGCGGATGCCAACTATCATTCTCTGGGAGAAAACCGTGAACGGTTGGATGGCATGCGGGCGGAAGACGGCAGAAGGTTGCTGGTGGTGCCCTTGCCCATGCCGGCTCCCTTGTTTTTTGAAGGGCGGCGTTTGCCGGCCAGCTATGCGAATTTTTATATCGGTAATTCAGTCGTGATCGTGCCGACATTTAACGATCCGAATGATCGGGTGGCGTTGGGCATCTTGTCTGAATTGTTTCCCGATCGATCGGTCGTGGGTATCCATGCCGTGGATTTGGTCTGGGGGTTTGGGACCCTTCATTGTTTAACTCAACAACAGCCAGCCCCATAATTTTCTCATGTTTGCCAAAAAATTCTGTTCATGACGATCTCGTCCGCCATACGCCACCCGCTTCCTTCACCCGCCAGAATTGGCTGGATTGGGACCGGGGTGATGGGTGCGCCATTGTGTGAACATCTGCTTCGAGCAGGTTATTCGCTCACGATTCATAGCCGGACCAAAGCCAAGGCAGAAGGTCTTCTCATGCAAGGGGCTCACTGGGCTGAGTCCGTTTGTGAGATCGCGGGTGTCACCGACGTCCTGTTCACCATGGTGGGATTTCCTGGTGATGTTCGAGACCTCTATTTGCGTAAGGATGGATTGCTATCTGCAGCCAGACCTGGGCAGGTGTTTGTGGACCTGACGACCTCTGAGCCCAACTTGGCGCAAGAGATTGCAGAACAGGCCAGGGACAAAAGGGCTGTGGCTCTTGATGCTCCCGTCTCTGGTGGAGATGTGGGCGCGAAGCAGGGAACGTTGTCTATCATGGTTGGTGGCGATCATTCGGCTTTCGAATCCCTCCATCCCATGTTTCGTGTCTTTGGGAAAATTGTCGTGCATCATGGGTCTGCTGGCAGCGGGCAGCATGCCAAATTGTGTAACCAAATCACGATTGCCGGCACGATGATCGGGGTCTGTGAAGCGTTGTTGTATGCCCAACACGCTGGATTAGATGGCAAGAAACTTTTGGAATCTATCCGTCAGGGAGCCGCTGGGTGCTGGGCCTTGAATCATCTGGCACCCAAAATTTTGGAACGAGATTTTTCGCCAGGATTTTTTGTTGAGCATTTTATTAAGGATATGGGAATGGCTTTGGCTGAAGCCAATCGCATGGGCTTACTCCTCCCAGGGCTTGCCGTGGTTCACAAGCTTTATCAGGCTGTCCAAGCCGAAGGGCATGGCCGCTCGGGAACGCATGCTTTGCTATTAGCAATGGAAAAACTGTCTCCGACACATCTTCCGAACCACCTATCTTCTTCCATTTCGTCAGCGTTGAGATGAAGAGACCTTTGATTTCTCGCAACGGTTCTACGGGCGAGTTGGCTCAGTGTATGGTGAAAGCGGCTGACGATTGAGGGCGGTGGTCGAAAGTTGATTGAAGCGGCGAATGACCTAATCCACCTTTTCACGGTTGGTATCGCCCAAAACTATCAGCCTTTCTCGGCCAAGATTCCCAGGAATAATATCGCCAGACCCATCCTTTTTTTTGCCGGATTTTTGTCCGTTCCTTCTTTTTGAATAGCGGGACCATTGGTTTTTTCTTCCAGAGATGTATTGCGGGAATCACGGTTTACGATTTTTGTCGATTCTGAGTGTGGTGCGTGTCGATTCAAGCTGCCGGTTTGAATCGACGAATGTTCTGGAGTCGGTGAATAGGTTCGTGCTTGACCTTCCTCAAGAAGTACCCCTGCCATAAGCACCAGGCCTGTCAGTCCACTGAGGCCCCAGATTCTCGTTGTGGATTCCTGAAGAATTGTTTTCATACGGGTGCCCTCCAGCCCTATGTTTATCGGTTGTGGAATGACATATGTGCTGACGTCCCTTCTTTATCGCCATGGCCCAAGGAATCTTGCGTCATGGCGCGTTGATTATTATTCCTGTTCAATGTTGTTGTTTCTAACAGGTTACACGGGAGGGAGAAGCAAGGTCTTCCTAGGACGATGGGATTATGGGTCATCCTGAAGCAGGATTCGAGGGGAAGCTTTAAGAAAACTGAAAATGAAAGCTCAATCCCCTACAGGGTCACCCAATCCTCCAAGGCGATATTGATTTGAATGCCGGCTTCTTCTGGCGGCAGGATTTTCACGATCTCGGGTCTCGGGCAGTCTGCTCCCAAGACTGAAAAATTGAAGGGAATGGGTTCAGCTAAGGGTTGGTGTGCGGAGTCCTGAATGAGCAAAATGGTGGGATGAAGAAGGTTTTCTCGAAAGTTGGCCGTGACAATGCCTCGTTCCCCAGTGCTGAGCTCGACTAAGCTGTATGTGGGATAAATCCCAACGAGGTTAATGAATTTGCCGACTAATTCTGCATCCAATGCCCCTTTCTTTCCCTGTTGGTACAAGGATTGAAGCGCTCCACGGACGGTCTGGGGTTTTCCACTGTAATGACCACTTAACAGTTCATCATATTCATCAACTATGCGAATAATACGGCTGGCAGGTCGAATCGTGGCTGGATCAATATGTGCTGGATACCCTGACCCATCCAAGGCCATGTGATGTTCCCGAATATAGGTTTGGACCGGGTCGGACAAGGTGGATTGTTGCATTAAAAAATCCAGTCCGCGTTTGGGATGAGATTGGTAAATTCCCATTTGTGAAGGAGTTAATTCATGGAGCGGCCTATGAACCGTTTGTGGAATTTTGACAAGTCCGGCATCGTGCAGGAGCCCAGCGATTGCCAAGTCATGGCATTCGGAATCTTCCAGCCCAACCGCACGCCCTAATAATACCGATAATGTACTGACGGCTAACGCATGCTCGTACAGCGCTGGAGAAAATTCTCTTGTGCGAATGAGAGCAATGTAGGCCTCTTCATGATCAAGGGTGTCAGCCATGATGGATTGGGTGACATGACTGACCTGTTCAAGGGCGAGTCCTCCCGTTTTTGCTAATGTCTCCAGGATGTCCTGCACGCCATGCAACAGATATTTTCTCGTCTGTGAAATCGATGTAAGTTCTCCTCCCAAAGATTTCCCTTGGACTTCTTCAGGAAGGTTTTGAATTCGTGCGACTTCGGGAGAAATTGCAGCCTTGGGTGTGATGGGGGGTGAGGTGAATGGAGGTGAGACGAGGGTTTCATCTTGTGTGTCAGTGGTTTCTTTCGAGGTGTCATCAATTCCACGTTCAGTATCGATGGTGATTTCTTGAATTCCGCATGCTTGTAACTTCGTAAGGTCTTCGGCTGTGCGAATCAGAAAACGATGTCTCAGGAATGGCGTCTCCAACCAGGAGCGGTCGATTCCGCAGAGGTACATGCCCACAGTCACCGATGTAATGGGAATGGATTTTTTTGCCATAAAAGGTTGAATCCGTAGAAGGTGTCAGCGAAGGAGACTCGTTTTTTTGAATGCGTTCATTGTTCCAGTATCGGTATTCCAATTTTTCTTCTTAATGCGGTCAGCAGTTATGGCTCTGGCTCGCCGTTATCGATACATCCTGTTTGTCCTGTATTGGTGAATCAATCGGAAAAATTTTTCTACAGGGAAAGACACTGATCATGTCATAGCCAAGAAACCCTCGAGAGTGAGGAGAAGCCTCAATACGAAGCCAACCGCCTCCTCAGACTTAAGTTCCCTCTTTGCCGGACCGAAGAGAAATGAATAGACATGATGGAGGAATTCGATGGCTGGCTTCATGACAGCGTCCTGCAATTATCCTTTCAGGATTAGACGGAATTCAGGACCGTCTTTTCACCGAACTGGACATCATCCTTCTTTCCTGACGTATTCATTCGCTCTTAGTCTTGTTTTCCTTAGCGTCATTGGATTGAGTTGGCCCTCGCATAGCGAAGCGGCTTCGGGTTTTGATGCGCCCCCGGTACATAAACGAACAGCCATTCCCATTCTTGGAACCACCATGAATGATGCCCAAGAATCGATCGGGATTGTGGCTGAAATTCAGTTGGATTTTCTTCAGCGGCGTGATCATGACGGGCTAGATATTCAATTCCACACCACGCCTGGAGAATTTTCTCCTTATGCCCAACAGGCAGTGATTGAAGCGCTGTATCGAGTGGTAGAGGCTGCGGCCTTGAGCCCTGACTCGTGGACGATTCGCTTTTCGTTGCCCTATCCCGGTGTGACGTTATATGGTGAAAGCCTTTCGGCCATGGCAGCACTCACGATTGTCGCACTCGCAAAAAATGAGCCGGTTGATCCAGAAACGGTCATGACTGGCACTGTGACGGCGGACGGTCATGTGGGAACGGTGGGGGGAGTCCCATTAAAAATTCTAGCGGCCTATGAACAGCATTATCGCAAAGTCCTCATTCCGGAAGAACCCGATATTGCTGATGACGATTGGGAGACCCCGTTTCTCATGGATGTCCAGCCTGTTGGCTCCATTAGCAAAGCCTATCTGGCCTTGACGAATCGTCCGCTTCGAACCTCATTTGTAAAACATTCACTCGCTGCAGGATTGATGCCCTAAGGCTTAGTCGCTTTTCCCCTTCTTTTTACCTCTGATTGGTATTGTGTTGTCTGCGGGGAAGAGCAGGGGGGGGGGGGGGGGGGGGGGGGGGGGGGGGGGGGGGGGGGGGGGGGGGG
>JBBDSY010000103.1:0-14727 GCA_040904705.1 Nitrospirales bacterium
CACAGCCTCAAGCCCTCTAATCATTACCCACAAATTCTTCAGAGGAGCCTAAAAAAGCTTGTTTTTTCAATTTAATTTCAAGCACATAACTTGCAAATTTTTTATGGCCTGGGTATAAATGAATGTAAAAAATAGTGACTAAACGTACTATGATGTATTCTATAACTTCAAAAAAAATTGGACATGTGCTCGCTATCGCGCTCATTAGCCTGAACTTTGTAGCCTGCCAAAGCTTCCAGCCAACAAATTCCGGGGAGCTAGCCCTTGAAAACCATGATTTTATGGGGTTATGGGATGCCTACAATTTTTGCCAAGCGGGATCAAATACTGTAGACATGCAAAAAAATCTGCAAGTGCTACATTCCGCGCCAACGCCAATCTCGTTGAATGACTCACCGATCCCCATCCCGAAATTCATCAAAGAACTTACAAGTATGCGAAATTCCCGGTTAGCGGTCGACCCTCGAGCGATGGCGGCTTCCTGTTCCATGCATCTTGCGCGCGTGGCACAACAAGCTCAAGAGTGGGACATATCTTTTCGTACCTGGCAGGCAATCGTGAGCCAGTACCCTGAACCGCAATACGCCTTTTATGTCTCCGAAGCCACTCGAGCTATCGAAGAATTCTCCTCTTTACATCCTGCGTCCCTTTCTTCACAGGACTCTCTAGTCCGTTAATTCCAGCTCCTTCACTGATTCTTCAGGGCTGGACCATTCCACCAGCGCTTCCTTCTGTAAAGAAAATTTCTTGGGGCAACACGAGGGAAGAAATTTGAAGAAAATTTAAAGAAGCTCCTTCTTTTTCGGCTTATTGGGCACGCAGATGTCGCATTGGCACATGCGACGGAGAGCTGTGTATGCATAGATGCCTGTATCGTGACCGTCACTCCATTTGATGCGGAAGGCATAGCGTCCTACGGGTTCAATATCTTCCAATAGGATAAGTAACGGCACCGAATCTGGCTTCAGGCGTAATTCTCCCGTCCATTCATCAACGCAAGCCGCACAAGGACAATGCTGGCGAAGATATCGAACTGGGTATACCCCTTTATGGCCATCGTTCCATGAGATACTCAACACCCCTTTGTCGAGCCATTCCATATCGGTTGGTTCAAGTGGACCTTCGGTTTTCATGGGCTCGCATCCTTTTTAATCAACATATTAGGAAACCCACTGCTCAAATGTCGGAAGCGATTTCCCCGCCACCGCAAAAAAATACGCTTCCATGGCCGTTTCAACTTCAAGGCGTACGATGCCAATGGCTTTTAAGCGAGATAAGTGGGGCATAGATAATCGTCGTGCTTGCTCAATAAAGGCCACACTGCCCTTCGATAAGGATAGCATACGTCCCACGCCCCGCTGCCCACAATCGTGGCAGACCACGCCTCCCAGTCGAGGAGAAAACCACTGCGGCATATGTTGCTGAGCTAATTGTCCACATTCCGTGCACGAATCAAATTGTGGACGGAATCCTGTATGACCCAATACATGAATTTGAAACAGAAGCGCCAATAACGCCACATCTGCCTCTGGGCGCAAAGATTCGAGGCCATGAACAAGCGCCGCATACATTCCTGGATTAGGATCTCGGTCCACGCTGATGGCTTCGACCATCTTCACCATTCGGGCCGCTGCGGTCATCACGGTTAAATCCTCTCGAATTGACGAATAACTCGTGATCAAATCAATTTGGCTTATCTGCCCTAAAGCTTCTGGCGTTTTCTGAAAGAGGGACAAATCAACCAGACCGAATGGCTCAAGCACTCCGCCAAAACGCGTTTTCATCCGACGTGCTCCACGAGCCACACCCCGAATTTTCCCAAAATTCGGAGTGTACACGGTCACAATCCGATCTGCATCCCCCCATTTCTGGCTTCGGAGAATAATCCCGCGTGTACGGATTAATGGCATAGGGAAATTCTCTTATGGGAAAGACAAAAGTCGTTCACCAGCCAAATTTCTACTTCTCACTTCTCATTGCCCATAGCCTAGATCGGTTAAGATTCGAGGGCTATCTCGCCATCCAGCTTGAACCTTCACCCACATCTCCAAATAGATTTTCATAGCAAAAAGTTGCTCCATTTCTTCACGAGCCAATTGGCCCACTTCTTTCAATCGGCTCCCGCTTTTGCCAATGATTATCCCCTTTTGACTGTCTTTTTCCACTAATATCGTCGCGAGAATACTCGTGAGTTTCTTCGTTTCTTCAAACTGCTCAATGAACACCCCCACGGCATACGGCAGCTCAGCATGCGTGGAGGCCAGGATTTTTTCGCGAATGATTTCACCTGCCATCTGACGCATGGATTGATTGGTCAGAAAATCTTTCTCGTATAATAAGGCTCCGGAATCTGGCAGACAGCCAAAGGTCAGCTCAACCAGTCGAGGCACATTCAATCCTGTTTTTGCGGAAATCGGGACAATCTCGGTCCATGGGTACCGCGTTCGATATTGTTCAATCAATGGTAAGAGGCGGGACTTGGCTACGGCATCCGCCTTATTCAATAACAGAAATACGGCTTGAAAGGGTCGATCTTGGTTCGCCTGCGTGACTTGATCGATGACAAATTGATCACCTGGACCTGGGGGCACCTGACTATCCACGATGACATAAACCACATCCGATTGGGTTAAGATACCCAACGCTGATTGCACCATTTGCGCATTGAGGCGATGATGGGGGGTATGTAGACCCGGAGTATCAATCAGAATCAACTGTCCTTCCGGATAATGCCCCACACCCAAAATTGGCATTCTGGTAGTCTGGGGTTTATCGGATACAATGGCAACTTTTTCTTGCACTAGGGCATTCAGCAACGTGGATTTGCCAACATTGGGACGCCCAAGAATCGCCAGTTGACCAGATTTCATAGCTGTACGTTGGACGACAACACGTAAAGATAGACCCAGGAATCCAGGGACCGAACATGAAATTGGAGCAGTAGCAACGCGGACTATTAACGTTGGGCCGTAATAGAGGAAGGAGCCGGCTCTACAAACTGATAGACTGTTTCGCCTTGGCGAACCATGCCCAATCGATTTCTTGCTAACTCTTCCAACCGGTGAGGATCATTTTGGATGCGCGTAATATCCTCTTGCATCGCAAGATTGATATACTCCAATTGTTGAATCTGCTCGAGCACATGCTGACGGTTGTCGCGCATTTGAAAGTAGGCCGGCAAGCCATCGGCATTAAAAAACATCGTGCCAGCTAACACACTCATGATTAAAAAGGCTCCAACAAGCGGAAGCCGCTCAAAAAGATCGCCCCAAAATCCTCGTGAAACATGTTTTTTATTATTTGGCCGCATCGGTTAGGTTTTTACTGATCTGGAGAGCGCCTGCCGACCGCGATAGACCGCAGCCGCACCTAGCAGTTCCTCAATTCGAAGCAGTTGATTATATTTGGCCAACCGATCAGTCCGGGATAATGAACCCGTTTTGATTTGCCCTGCATTCAGACCGACGGCCAAATCTGCAATGGTCGTATCTTCGGTCTCCCCTGACCGATGAGAGACAATCACGCCATAGCCAGCCTGTTGAGCCATACGCATCGCTTCAATCGTTTCAGTCAACGTGCCAATTTGATTCACTTTAATCAAGATCGCATTTCCAATGCCTTGTTGAATACCACGCCCTAAAAATTCCACATTCGTGACAAACAGATCATCCCCAACCAGCTGAACCTGATGACCGAGTTTTTCGGTTAAGAGCCCCCACCCTTTCCAATCGCTTTCATCTAATCCGTCTTCAATGGATACAATCGGATAACTTTTCACCAGGCTCGCATAATAATCCACCATATCCGATGAAGATTTTTTCTGGATGACGGATCCGGCGCGAAGATGATAGGTCTTATTCTTGAAAAATTCGCTGGCGGCGGCATCCAAGGCCAACACGACATCGCCTCCGGCCGTATAGCCCCCTTTATCAATAGCTTGTAAAATACTGTCCAGGGCCTCTTCATTCGAACGAACCGCCGGGGCAAAGCCACCTTCATCCCCCACCGCTGTGCTTAAGCCTTTCGATTTCAGGAGCGCCTTTAAATGGTGGAATATTTCGGTCCCCATTCGTAATGCGTCATGAAAACTCTTGGCTCCGACCGGCATAATCATAAATTCTTGAATATCCAACCCGTTATCTGCATGTGCGCCCCCATTGATTATATTCATCATGGGAACAGGCAACTCCCGGGCGGCCACACCTCCAAGATATCGAAACAGAGGCAAGCCGAGTTCCTGTGCTGTGGCACGAGCCACAGCCAACGAGACACCTAATGTGGCATTGGCACCTAGCCGAGTTTTTCCTTTGGTCCCATCTAATCGGATGAGCTGAGCATCCACTCCAGCCTGATCTTGTGAATCCATACCACGCAACGCGGGCAACATGGTTTTATGAATTCCCATAATAGCCTTCGTCACACCCTTTCCCAACCATCGTTTTTTGTCCCCATCGCGAAGCTCTAACGCTTCACGTGTTCCAGTGGACGCCCCTGAGGGAACGGACGCACGCCCGATCGCGCCACTGGTCAATCGCACATCAACTTCCACTGTGGGATTGCCACGCGAATCCAAAATCATCCGGGCCGTCATATTTTGTATCGCACTCATGATGAAACCCCGTTCCTGTTGATGCCCACGCCTTTCAATTATGTGTACCCTGAAACACCGCTTAGATCAAGGGACCAAGGCGCGTTTCAACAACTCATTCACTTTCCCAGGATTGGCTTTGCCGTTCGAAGCCTTCATAACTTGCCCCACTAAAAAGCCCAGCACCGCTTCCTTGCCCCCACGGTATTGTTCGACTTGCGCCTCATGCGCAGCCACCACCTTTTCAATCATTGCGGTCAATTGCCCTTCATCCGAGACTTGCGCCAGACCTTTGTCTTTAACCAAATGCTCAGGGGAAATTCCCGATGAAAATATTTCAGGGAACAGATCTCGTGCCGCCTTTAAACTGATTGTTCCCGAATGCACAAGGTCTAAGAGTTCAATCAAGCGTTCGGGTTTCAGAGGAGAATCCTCCGGCGCGGTATGGGATGCATGCCATTCTCGAAGCAGTTCACCCGTCACCCAATTGCTCACGGTTTTCGGATGAGGGAAGAGTGTCACACAAGATTCAAAATAATCAGCCACCCCTTTGGAAGCAGTCAGGATCCCAGCATCGTATTCGGACAATTGATAGTCCTGCACAAATCGTTGAAGCCGCGAGGAAGGCAATTCAGGAATCGTAGTTCGAAGTTCTTCTATCCACTCGGGATCAAGCGTCACAGGCGGCAAATCAGGATCGGGGAAATAGCGATAATCATGGGCGCCCTCTTTGCTCCGCATGACAGCCGTTTCGCCTTTATGGACGTCCCAGAGCCGGGTTTCCTGAACCACGACGCCGCCTTCACCGAGAATTTCCGCTTGGCGGCTCATTTCATATTCTAAGGCGTCTTTGGCAAAACGAAACGAATTAATATTTTTCAATTCTACCTTGGTGCCCAGCTTCTCCTGCCCTAATGGCCGAAGTGAAACGTTCGGCTCACATCGAAAACTGCCCTGCTCCATATTGCCATCGCACACATCGAGATACACCAACAAGTCTCGTAAGGTTTTTAGATAGGCATCGACTTCGTCTGAGGAATAGAGGTCCGGCTCGGTCACAATTTCCAATAGTGGCGTGCCCGCCCGATTTAAATCCACATGACTACCGTCCGCCCCTTCATCATGGACATTTTTCCCGGCATCTTCTTCCAAATGCGCCCGCATTATACGAACACGTTTGCTCTTCCCATTCACCGAAATTTCCAACCATCCTGGGCCGCAAATGGGCAAATCGTATTGAGAGATCTGATAGCCCTTGGGAAGATCCGGATAAAAATAATTTTTTCGAGAAAATTGATTGGCGAGCGTCAACTCACAATGCAAGGCCAGACCGGTACGCACCGCCATTTCGACAGCTCGTTGATTCAGAACCGGTAAGCTTCCCGGGAGCCCTAAACACACGGGGCAGACTTGGGTATTGGGAGGTAGCCCAAATGAGGTTGGGCACCCACAAAACAGCTTGGTTTTAGTCTGGAGTTGAGCATGGACCTCAACTCCGATTACCGGTTCATACCCCATAACACAATGCTATTGACCACATTGACAAACGTACCTAATCCACCGAATTCATTTCCCGCTCACGACGCATTGCATCCCGCCCAGCATCTAGCGCTTCTCGAACCGCACAGGAAATTTCATCAACCAGTTCCCGCCCTCGCCCAACCACCTCTTCAACCGTATCGGTGGCACGATCTTTTAAATCACGCAAGTCTTCCCCTGTTTGCCGAGCATATCCCGTCACGCGCGCGCGCGAGTCTCTTCCCGGTTGAGGAGCCAACATCACGGCCGTCACGGCTCCCAATAACGCTCCACTCAAAAATGCCAATGCTACTGATCCGGCTGAAGCACCTGAGTTCGTCCCCATAGCTCGATCCTCCTTGTTATTCTTTCGGTTCCTTTTGCACACGATGCTTGACGGTTGAAGTCACGGCCTTCAGGCCTGCGACAAGACTCGCCAAGCCAACCATCACCGCCCCCCCTCTTCCACGAACCGTTTGGTGGACTTGATTCACAGTATGTCCCACATCGCCAACGGCACTCAGAAACACGGTTGCACGATCCACGCCCACACGCGCCTGATCGGTTAAGGCTCGAATATTTTCATTGGTTCCCTTCACATCTTTGAGCAGGCCCGGCAATTCATGATTCAGTCGAATGAGCAATCGCTCCGATTGATTCACCGTTTTCTTCACTTGAAGAATGGTCGGAACCAGAAAGCCCACTAACACGACCACGGCCCCTGCAATGATCATGACGGCCAAATCCACCATAGATTGTTATCCTTTCAAGACCGAATCACCGGTCGTTTACTGCGCCAATTGGTGGCCTGCTCATAGGCATACGCCGCGCGTAGGACTATATTTTCTTCAAACGGTCGCCCCACCAGTTGCAACCCTATTGGCAACCCTTTGTCACTCAGCCCACACGGAACAGAGATCGCCGGTAATCCCGCCAAACTCGCGGGGATGGTGTAAATATCGGACAAATACATGTGAAGCGGATCCTCTAACCGTTCGCCCAATCGAAAGGCGGGAGTCGGCATCACCGGACTGACGAGAAGATCAACCTCTTGAAAAACCGTGTCGAAATCGCGTTGAATCATCGTGCGCACGGCCTGGGCTTTGGCATAATAAGCATCGTAATATCCGGCACTCAGCGCATACGTCCCCAGCATGATGCGACGTTTCACTTCATGACCAAATCCCTGCGACCGCGTACTGTGGTACATTTCAGCCAGCTCTTTACACTCCTTGGCACGATAGCCATATTTGACCCCGTCGTACCGCGCTAAATTCGAACTGGCTTCGGCCGTGGCAATAAGATAATACGTGGCAATTGCTCGTTCGGTAGAGGGCAAAGAGACCTCTTGAATTTTCCCCCCGATTTCTTTGATGACTTGAATGGCTTCTTGAATTTTCTCCGAGACTTCGAGATCCAGCCCTTCTCCAAAGTATTCTTGCGGAACACCGATCACCAATTTTTTGAGATCTTTCTTTTTGGCGGATTTCGTGAAATCTGGCGCATCGCGTTTTGCCGAAGTGGCATCCAACGGATCATGCCCAACCAGCGCATTCAACATGATGGCAGCGTCCGTCACGGTTTTCGTAATGGGCCCAATTTGATCTAACGAGGACGCAAAGGCGATCAGTCCAAAACGGGAGACTCGTCCATACGTCGGCTTCAACCCAACCACTCCGCAACAGGCCGCCGGTTGACGAATGGACCCGCCAGTATCGGAACCTAAGGCGGCCACACACTCATCCGCTGCCACGGCGGCGGCAGACCCACCACTGGATCCTCCAGGTATGTGCAGTTGATTCCAGGGATTTCTCGAAGGTCCAAAGGCCGAATGCTCGGTGGAAGAGCCCATCGCGAATTCATCTAAGTTCGTTTTTCCCAGAATCAATGGTTTCTGAGCATTGAACCTGGTCATCACAGTCGCATCATAGGGAGGGACAAAGTGCTCCAGCATCCGAGAACCGCAGGTCGTCCGCATCCCTTTCGTGCAGATATTATCTTTAATGCCCAGTGGCATACCCATGAGCGGCTCCGTTTTCCGCCAGGCTTTCAGTCCATCGTCAATGGCTTGGGCGTTTTCGATCAGAACTTCCCTCGGAGTCAGACTAATGAATGACTTAATTTTCGGTTCAACTTGGCTGATTCGAAGCAGGTAGGCCCGTGCAATTTCCCCCGCCGTGATTTCCCCGCCGGTAAACTTATCCTGCAACTCTTTTAACGTGAGCTTAAACAAGGCCATCAAAAAGGGATACCTTCAAACGTGAGAGAGAATGTGCGAGCCCACAGGCATGTCAAGCGGGAGTGGCCGTACGAATGGCATTGCGTGCATCGACTTGAATAATTTTGGGAACGTGACGTTTAGCCTCCTCGTCATTAAAAAATTCATAACAAAAAATTATCACCAAGTCGCCCGTCACACCTTTTCTGGCTGTGGGACCGTTTAAAATAATTTCTCCTTTGCCTCGGGTACCTGGAAGCGCATAGGTCGAAAAGCGCTCTCCATTGTTCAGATTGGAGACCATGACCATCTCATAGGGTAAAATCCCCGCACGGTCCATCAGTTCTTCATCAATGGTCATACTGCCTTCGTATTCCAAATTGGACTCGGTCACCGTGGCTCGATGAATTTTGCAGCGTAATAATTGTCGATACATACGAATTTCCTACAATAAAATTCTGATAAAAATAAACAGGTGCCAGACTGACTATTTTCCGATGATTTTCGGCACCACAAAAAACCCCTCGCTTGCCTTCGGGGCATTGCTCAAAGCTTGGTCCTGGGTTAGGCCCTCTCGAGGAAGGTCTTCCCGTAAGAATGATTCCTGTTCGGCCACAGACGCCGTGAGCGGGATACCCTCAGTCGACACCTCTTGTAATTGTTCAACAAATGTCAAAATTTGACTCAATTGTTCGCCGAACAACGTGTTTTCCAGCTCCGTCAAATCAAGCCTGGCTAACTTGGCCACCTGTTCAACTTCTTTTTGGGAAATACTCGCCATGATGTCTTTCCAAAATTCAGGGGTAATAAGGGAATACAGAATTAAAACATCAGGAAAATTGCCTAAGTCGTACCCGTATTTTTACCATGACTTTCTCTACAAAAGCTACTTTAACCAGGCTATGTACAAATTAACGGAACCGCCCGTTTCAAGACATTTCCTTACGACTGGTTGGCAAAATATCCCTCATCGGCAAAACTGACGTATTTCCCATCACCTATAACGATATGATCCAGGACGCGAATACCCAAAATTTCTCCTGCCGCGATGAGCCGTTGCGTCAGGGCATGATCTTCCTGACTAGGCTCAGGATCTCCGCTTGGATGGTTGTGCACGAAGATCATGGCTGCGGCTGATTCCCGCACAGCAATGTTGAACACTTCCCGAGGGTGGACAATGCTGACGGTCAAGCTCCCTTGCGACACCGTAAAATCGCGCATAATAGTATGCTTGGCATCTAACAGCACAGCCTTAAACACTTCATACCGAAGATCTCGTAACAAGGGATAATAATGTTCAAAAATATGTTTGCTCCCCTGAATCCGCTTGCCTTCCGTTAAGGGAGTGGCAAGTGCCCGTTTCCCCAGCTCAATCCCTGCCAATATTTGAGCCGCTTTGGCCGGCCCAATACCAGAAATCGCACAAAGCTCTTCTAAGCTTCGGTTGGCCAGCCCTCGCAAACCCGCTAATTGAGTTAAAACATCCATAGCCACCTCGACTGCTGAACAGTCTGCTCTCCCTACTCGAAGAAGAATGGCTAACAATTGGGCATCAGAAAGCCACTGAGCCCCCTTCGCAAACAAGAGTTCTCTAGGACGCTCTTGTTCCGGCCATGAATGAATGCCTTTTTTTGCCTGCACCTCTGCTCGCCTTTCCTTTCGGCCCATGAACCGCCCTGGCACACTATACGCAGCCAATTTTCATTCCGTCAAAACGCACATGAACGTCGAGATCGGTGTGCCCACAAACCTAATTGTTGAGGTTTCTCCCGCTATGCTATCGTCTCAATCGTATGGATTTTTCGTCTATTCGTATTGTTGCCGGATCGTTAAAAGGTCGAAAAATCCCCACCCTACAGGGGCAAGGCATTCGTCCAACTTCGCTCAGGGCTCGGGAAGCCTTATTTTCTATTCTTGGATCGGTCATTCAGGGAGCATGCGTCGCAGATTTGTTTGCAGGTAGTGGGGCAATTGGGCTTGAAGCATTAAGCCGAGGAGCTCAGAGTGCGATCTTTATCGAGCAGAATCCTGCCGCTGGACAGATCCTTGAGAAAACCCTCGCTCGATTCAAAATGACATCCCAAAGTCAGGTATTCATTCAAGATGTAGCCCTCGCCATCCAAAACCCCGATTTGATAGGATGTCGGCCCTTTGACGTGCTGTATATTGATCCTCCCTATCAATTCGAACAGAGTCATCAACTGCTCACTGAGATCGAGGAAGCCGATTTACTAGCAAAAAATGGGCAGGTGATTTATGAGCATTATTCAAAACGAACGCCGCCGTCGGCCATTGGACACTGGGAATTGTCCCGGACGGCGAAGTATGGGGAGACCGGATTGAGCTTTTATCGTTCACGGACTCCAGCAGAAATTAAGCTACCGATTGGGAATGAGTCATGACAATCGGCATATACCCAGGCACGTTTGATCCGATTACTCGCGGACATGCCGACGTGATTGCCCGAAGCCTCCATGTGGTTCAACAAGTCGTGGTAGCTGTCGCCCCAAATCCCCGAAAGAGCCCGTTATTCGATCTCAAGGAACGCGTCGAACTCGCCAAACTTGTGACGCAAGATCTCCCCGGGGTCGTCGTTGAATCCTTTGATGGCTTGCTCGTAGAGTACGTCCGTCGACGAGGTGCCCAAGCGATTATTCGGGGCCTGCGAGCAGTTTCAGATTTTGAGCATGAATTCCAGATGGCATTATTGAATCGAAAACTCGACAAAAATCTGGAGACCTTGTTTTTGATGGCTAGTGAAGAATATTCGTACCTGACCTCCAGCATGGTGAAAGAAGTGGCGTTGGTCGGCGGACCGCTCCATGACTTCTTACACCCGGAAGTCGCTGAACGTCTCAAAACCCAATTGCGATTAACTCGATCATGAATCTGGCTTCCCGCACGGCACGGATCACACCCTCACCGACGCTACAATTGTCCGCCACCGTTAAAGCGATGGTAGCCAAAGGGGAACAGGTTTTTGACTTTACAGCAGGCGAGCCATCCTTTGATTCACCAGATGAGGCCAAGCAGGCCGCCATAACCGCCATCCAAGCCGGGTTCACCAAATATACCGCCGTCACCGGCATCGATGAACTCAAGGATGCCATCATCGAAAAGTTCCAACGCGATCAGGGGCTCACCTACTCCCGCTCCCAGATTGTGGTGTCCTGCGGGGCTAAGCACACGCTCTTTAATTTGGCCCTGGCACTCTTTGAATCTGGGGATGAGGTGATTATCCCGGCACCCTATTGGGTCTCCTACCCTGAACAAATTCTTGTCGCCGATGCCACACCGGTCTTTCTGCCAACCGCGGAAGCGAAAAACTTTTCAATCGATCTTTCGACCTTGAACAGCCTCATCACGGAGCGGACCAAGGCCATCATCCTTAATTCTCCATGCAACCCGACCGGCAGCATGTATGACCAAAAGACGCTCGAAGGCATCGCCGCCATTGTCATTGAACGCAACCTCCTGGTCATTTCTGATGAGATTTATGAAAAGATGGTGTACGATGACCACCAACATTGTTCTATTGCGACGGTCCACCCCGACATGGTTCACCGGACCGTGATTGTGAATGGCGTCTCGAAAACCTACTCCATGACCGGCTGGCGGATCGGTTATGCGGCAGGGCCGGAACCCATTCTCAAGGCCATGGGAAATATCCAAAGCCAAAGCACCTCAAACCCTACGTCCATTGCCCAAAAAGCGGCAGTGGGAGCCCTTCAAGGCAGATCGCACTTTATCGAACACATGGTTAAAGAATTAGACGTTCGACGCCGGGCAATTGTGGAAGGTTTCAATCGGATATCCGGCATGCACTGCCCCATGCCGGCTGGAGCCTTCTATGCCTTCCCGAACGTGACTGAGTTGTTAGGCCGCCGGTTCCAGGGAAAGGCGTTATCGACCCCTTTTGATCTGGCGAACTTTTTCCTCAATGAGGCACAAGTGGCCTGCGTCCCAGGAGAACCGTTTGGAGCGCCGGCTCACCTCCGATTTTCCTATACCGGACCATTGCCGGTTATTGAGGAGGGCCTTCATCATCTGGCCAAAGCCATTGCCCGACTCGAATAACACCCTGCCATTGAGGATCATTCCAGAATGACTCTTCGGATAAGGATGGCTATTCCTCTTGACCTTGAGGAAAGACGCCTTATCTACACTTCACGGGTCCGCTTGTGAATGCTTGCTCATTGATTGCGTTGAGGAGGTTGCCGGTGCCGATTTACGAATATGAATGTACGAAATGTCAAAAACGGTTTGAGCTCCAACAAAAAATGACCGATCCTTCGATACAAACCTGTGACCAATTGGGTTGTGACGAAGCCAAACCCGTCAATAAAATCATTTCTGCTCCAGCGATCATGTTTAAAGGAACCGGATGGTATGTGACCGACTATTCCGAAAAACTCAAAGATCCTGGCGCCAAACCTGAGGATAAAGGGGAAAAGACCGAAGTAAAAAGTTCAACGTCTCCAACCGATGGTAAGGGTACCCCAGAGACCAAGCCCAGCGGCGACGGTGCGTCAAACAAAAGCAGTGGTGAAAGCAGTAGCAACTCATCTACCACAGCTTCACCAAGTTCATCCGGCTCACCAAGTCCCTCGAATGGCTCCACCCCTTCCTCTTCCGGATCGAGTGCATCGGGTTCTTCCGCCTCATCCAGCTCAAGCTCCTAATGAGCCCGTAGGCCGGACTTAACCGTGTCGGGAGAGCCCAATCTCTATACAACTTCCAACTCACCACATATGGGTCGCTGTATCTGAGTCACAAATCTGTCATTCATTCTAGATGCTTAAGCAGATCTTCCAAGACTTGGGTCCAAATCATTTCGGCCAGTTTCCTGTAGCCAATCATATTCAGATGTAACCCATCATTGGAATATTCTGAAGCTAACGCTTGCGTGCCAGCCTCACAAGTCTCGGCAAACCAATCCACCACCGGAAAATGGCCGTCCCTGCCCAGTTCTTTAATCATGCCATTTAATGTCAGCCGTAAAGCTATGGCCCGTTCCACCGCGGCAGTAACTGCCTGCCCCCTAGCGAAACTATGGTCCCGTTCGAAATCATCTCGCAAAGATGGCACGGTCACCGCAACCGGAAGAATGCTTTGCGTTTGGGCCTGCTCATAAAAGAATCTGAGATTGTCCAGAATCATGTCAGGAGTAAGGCTGCACCCTAAATCATTCGTTCCCCCAAGGAGAATCGCGACCTGAGGTTCGTGGGCAAGAACATCGTCGTGAAAACGTCGACGCATATCCCGCGTCGTCTCCCCGCAAACCCCCTTCACCACCACACATCCTCTCTCGCCTAACCATTCTTGCAAATAGCTCCCATAAGGAATATTTTCGACAAATGGATAGTGAGGAGTGGGCGATTGATATCCCAAGGTTAGACTATCTCCGAAGCACACAATTTTTAGGGCCAACCGATCATCTTTCATCACGCCATCCCCGAGAAATTTCGTTGTTCAAATGTGGTATTCTATCTAATGACCATTTCGAAAAGTGGATCGTATTCCCTAGCTTGACAGGCTGAAACAGCCTCGTTACGCTCACGGAGTTTAACAAGACAGCCTACAACTCACGCAGGCACCCAGTTCACCAAATCTCAATTTACATTACACATTAGCAGAGGGAAATTAATGATGAAGACACTGTTGTCGATTGGGCCACGTTCCAAACACCTATGCACAATTATAATGGTCGGGATGTGCGCCCTTGCCTTGACAGGAGAATGCGCCTTGGCAGCCACAAAAGATGCATTCCGCGTCGGGGTGATCGACCCTCAAGCGGTGATTGAAAAATCGAAATCCGGCAGTCGGGCCTTGGCAGGGTTGAAGGAACATGCTCAAGCTCGAGAGACCGTCATGAAAAATGACCAAAAGGAATTGGAAAAGCTTCAAGAAGCATTGAATTCGGCATCGGCGACTCTTGGAGATGAGGAAAAGAAACAACGTCAGGAACGTTTTTCCCAAAAATTTCAAGAATGGCAAAAGCGCGGACAAGAATTTCAAGCGGAACTGGGACAAAAACAAAAAGAACTCGTTCAGGAGTACATGGCCAAAATTGAAGAGGCAACAAGCGTGGTAGCCAAACGCCATGGCTTTGATGTCGTCATTGATAAGGGCAGCGAAACCACACTCAAAATTGTCCTCTTTCACCGAGATGGAATCGACCTCACCAACGAAGTCATCAAAGAATTCGACAAACGCTTTAAGTAACACATTCTCCTCGGATACCATCATGAATAATCCTCTGTGAGCTCAACCTCACAGAGGATTATTTGTTTCAAAAATCTAAAATTTTAGGTGGAATATAATTTTGAAGGTGAACGAAAAAATTAATGGTGCGCCCGGCAGGAATCGAACCTGCGACCACCGGCTTAGAAGGCAAAACCAC
>JBBDSY010000104.1:0-14325 GCA_040904705.1 Nitrospirales bacterium
GATTCGTTAGAGAACGTTGCCTAATGAAACACGACAACTATCTTGACAACTACCGATAATCCGGAGATATTTTGGCAGGATGAGAATAGACAAATTTTAGCTTGGGGAAACCCACTACCTCGCGGCCATCAATTCTTGAGCTTTCAAAATATCCCCAGACAATAAGAGCCGCATTCGCCTTACCCACAAGCTGTAAAGCTTGGAGGTTATCATTAAGAATGACATTTGGTGGAATAGTTTTTATTGTAAATAAATTGAGCAAATCTCTTTCCTTTACTTGCTGCCTAACTTTATTTTGTAATTCCAGGACTTGGTTTTCCAAATCTGGTGGATTGGTTGAACAAAAAAGTATCCCCACTTCATCGCTTCTAAATTCGGGAGCTCTACGTTTATAAAGCCAAATTCCTAAGACCACAAAAAAAACTGCTAAATAATTCCCCAATTCCAAAAATAAGAATGTTTCTTTTGGAATTTCAGGGAAAAAATAAAATGAAATACCTCTGAATGTTTCGGAAAATTTTTCTGAAATAATAAAAATTCCAATCCAAATCAATAGGCATGTAACTAAAAGTCCATCTAAAAAATAAAACCTTTTTCTAACAAACTTAATGGCGTCAAAAAGTGTTCCTGCGGGATTTTCCATGTTTTTTTAAATTCAATTAGACTGAAAATTATTTCCTAAAGAGGACTCAATTCAAATATATTTATTTTCGAGACCGAAAAAACCCTAGATTTTAACCCTTGAAAACCCACCCTTTACAGGAGGGTCTTCAGTATGTTTTTTGGATTAATACTTTTTAGATCAGACAATCCAATTTATTAACTTTCTCTTTCAATAAAGGCCCTCTCTCCGAATAGTTTTTAATTACTTTTAACATTTCAAGGTACGGATTTCTTAGCTCATGTCTCTCAAACCAACCCTACTTTTGTTTAAATCCTCCCCTACTTCAAAAAATACATAATTTTTTCCTGAAGGTCTTTCACCGAATAACCAAGAAGGGGGGATATTCTACAAAATCTTTTCCTTTTTCAACATATCGCTTAGCTTCTCGGGCAACTTTAAAACCCTCCCCTGTCCTTCCCAATCGGATTCCTTTTTGTTCATAAACAGATCATAGGCTTTTGGATAATTAATGTCTTCATCCCATCGAAATCTTTTTTCCGTTTTCTCTTGTTTGAATCCTACTTTCTCACGGTTTTTCATTCAGGTATGTATTTTATCTGAAAGAGCCTTATTCACTTCACTTTTTGTGCGACGCATTTCAACAACAGACACATCAGGATAGCTTTTATTTTCCTCCTCCTCCGGAAAATACAGAAGAAGAAGGTGCCCATTCAGGCAGTCAATATCAGATTCAGAAAACTTGCACTGGCTTAAACTATCATCCATTACATCTAGCGCCACCAATTCATTGATTGGGGATTGAATAGTTTCCCCCCAAAAATGTTTTACTAACTTCCCTTTTTGAAGTATTTCACCTAAATCAGGACGTTCATTTGGGTTTGGCGGTTCAAAGACAAGAAGCTTCCTCACGATCTAGGCCACATTCCATAATCGACCTTCCCCTAGCAACCCACTGTTCATATTCAGGTTTGTATTTAGGGTTCCTTCGCACGCATTCAAGGTGAAAAAGAAAAACTTTTCTCGCCCATTCTTTTTCCTCTGCCTTACTGGTTCTAGCCATCATGTCAAAATTCCGTTTCTCATCGCGTATTGGACGGGAATGCGATCAGGAGAGATTCTTGATTTACAATGGGCCAAGATTAATCTGGAGCGGGGGTTTCTCCAGTTAGACCATGGGACCACCAAAAATGGCCAGGGACGAACTATTCCTTTGGCCAATGAGGTCATCCATGGTCTGAAACAATGGAGGCGAGTATCACGGCTCCAATACCCCTATTGCCCTTGGGTGTGTCATTATAAGGGAGTCCGACTAAGGAGAATTCCCAAACGAACTTGGAAAGAGACCTGTCGAAAAGCCCATATGCCTGAGAAAATTTTTCACGACTTACGAAGGACCGGCGTACGAAACCTCATCCGGTCGGGCATCCCAGAACGTGTGGCCATGGAAATTTCAGGACATCGGACGCGATCCGTTTTTGACCGATACAATATCGTAAGCGAAGGTGATCTAATGCAAGCGGGAAAATTATTAAATCAGTGGCGGGAGAAGGCCGAAGCCGACTTCATTTCTGACAATGAATCATTTAATTTTCTTGCCAAATAAAATTTCTTGAAAGGCTCCTTCATGACTCCCTATTTATTTCGAATCGTCTCCTTCTGCATTTATTTAACCCTGCTGTCATCTTGTACTCACCAAAATCCGCTTTTGTCTAACGAATTTCCTCCTCCGTCCAAAGAATCTTTTTCCGACCAGGTTTTAGAAGGATTAGCTGCACAAAAATCAGAGGAAATTATTCATCAATTGAAGGCAGACCGAACAAGGATTTATAAGGAACAGGTGCATCAACTGCACGAAGCCAGGGGAAAAGACCAAAACCTGAGCAACCTCCTTATGTTAGGAGCTACTGTAGCAACTGGCCCTTTGGCCACCATCCTAGGACCTCTGAGACTTGTGACTAAACCTGATCCTAAGACTGGGGTCATTGAGGAAAAAACATTACAAACAAAACACGACCATGACCAGGCCGTGCTTGATACCAAGCAAATTCCTCTCAAGCACGACATTTTAGAGTTGTATATGAATAGAACTAAACGAATCCAGAATGGGTTTTCCGTTTGTGTCGATGGGAAAGAACGACGATATGCCGTATTGGAGAGAGACTTTGTTAGGACCGAAGATGGGCAAGGGCCTTGCCCAAAAACCTCAATCACCAACCTCAAAACGTTTAAAGAGCCTCCTCCTAATTAAAAGCGTGATTCCTAGCAATTGTCTTTTTATTCTATGAGCACAATTTCGAGCACAATCGGGAAAGAACAGGAGGGGGAAATTATCGTAAGTCGTTGAAAAATTGGTGCCCCCGACACGAATTGAACGTGCGGCCCGCGGTTTAGGAAACCGCTGCTCTATCCGACTGAGCTACGGGGGCATCATTTAATTTCAAACTGCTATGCATTTCTTCATAGAAGAAAATATCACAGGTGTCATGAGTGTTACGAATGGAAGCTTGGGATCTCAGTTTCCAGCAAGGCTGGCTTTAAACACCTTTTTACCAAAACATACGCTTTGGCCATTATACAAAAATACCCTATTGGTTAATAGACTCTTGACCGTAAATAAGTCCGCCAGAGCATGACGAACACTTGCAGTCAGAGGCACCAAACGAGGTTCCCCATTTTTGCTTCTCTCTCCCCAGCCACATAAACGGGTTTAATGTCCAGGTTAAAAAGTGAAAGCCGGCTTAAGAAAATTACAGGTCTTTTGCTGTTCAAATCTTCTTACTTCCCTTCAACCACAATTTTCCATTTCGTCAGTTTGACAAAGTTAAGATTAAGTTATTAGGGTCAATCTTCCCATCCATAGTTATCCTCCCCATTGACAAATGGGCCATTGACCAAGTGGCTTTCCTTTCATGAGTGGTTGCCTTCATAAAAGGGGAAGCTGAGGAGGCAGCTTTTGTATCCAAGAATCACGAAGAAACAGAGGCACACGGCGAAGTCTCTTTTCAGAAGATCGTCAGGAACATGAACGTATGTGCGGAATTCTAGGACAAATAAATTTTTCGGGTCTCCCTGTTGAACCCAAAGGTTTGATGGCAATGGGTGCCACTATGACCAACCGCGGTCCTGATGGTGTCGGAATTTACGTTCAGGGGCGATTGGGATTCGGGCACCGACGCCTCAAAGTTATTGACTTAACCCAATCTTCCCAGCAACCCATGGTGGATTCAAAGTTGGGACTTGGCATTGTGTTTAATGGGGCAATTTACAATTATAAGGAATTGAGAAAAGAGCTGGAGGGGAAAGGCTATACGTTTTTTTCTCACGGGGATACCGAAGCTATTCTTAAAGCCTATCATGCGTGGGGAGAAGAATTCATTCACCGGTTGAACGGCATGTTTGCCTTCGCAATTTGGGAAAGAGATTCAGAGCGGGTCATTCTCGCGCGGGATCGTTTGGGGATTAAACCGCTCTATTTTACTGAAACCTCTCTTCAGTTTCGGTTCGCTTCCACTCTGCCGGCTCTCTTAGCGGGAGGAGAGGTCAACACGGAGATTGATCCCATAGCGCTTCATCACTACTGCATGTTTCACGCCGTGGTCCCGGCACCCCACACCTTGCTTCAAGGAATCAGGAAATTAGCGCCTGGGACCATGATGGTTATTGAACCAACCGGGGCACGGCGACATCATCAATATTGGCGACTATCTTTCGATTCACGTGAAGATGAAAAGAATCTGGATGAAAGGGACTGGCAAGACCGTCTCCACACCGTCCTTCGTACAGCTGTACGCCGGCGGCTGATTGCGGATGTCCCCGTCGGAGTCCTCTTGTCAGGTGGGTTGGATTCCAGCCTCATCGTGGGTCTTTTAGCCGCTGAAGGTGCTCATGGGCTGAATACCTTCTCCATTGGATTTGAAACAGTCGCTGAGGAAAAGGGAGACGAATTTTTCTATTCCGATATCATTGCAAAAGAATTTTCTACCTGTCACCACAAGCTTCCTGTGGATAGCAGCCAGGTTCTGCCACACCTCCCAAACTGCATACAAGCCATGTCTGAACCAATGGTGAGTCACGATGCCATTGGATTTTATTTGCTCTCAAAAGAAGTGTCCAAACATGTTACGGTCGTTCAAAGTGGTCAGGGTGCCGACGAAATTTTCGCAGGGTATTACTGGTATCCCCCACTTTTGAAGAGTCAACGGCCAGTCGATGAGTACCGTCATGTATTTTTCGATCGCGATCAGGAAGAATTTTGTAAAGCCGTGCATCCACGTTTTCATCAAGAGGACCATAGCCAACGCTTTGTGGAAAATCATTTCTCCCAAGCTGGCGCCACTCGACCGATTGATAAGGCCCTACGGCTTGATACAACGATTATGTTGGTGGACGATCCAGTCAAACGGGTCGACAATATGACGATGGCGTGGAGTTTGGAGGCTCGAGTCCCATTTCTAGATCATGAAGTTGTGGAAATGGCCGCTCGAATACCGGCAGAGATGAAAATCGCGCAAGGCGGAAAAGGCATTCTCAAAGAAGTCGCTCGACGGATCGTCCCTTCCGAAGTCATTGATCGTCCCAAAGGGTATTTCCCCGTCCCCGCCTTGAAATACTTACGAGGGCCCTATTTGGGAATGGTGAAAGAGGCCCTTTTGTCAAAAACGAGTCAAAACCGCAAGTTATTTCGGCGAGAATATATTGATGAGTTGTTAAAAAACCCTGATGATCATCTCACACCTTTACGCGGGTCAAAGCTTTGGCAACTTGGATTATTGGAACTGTGGCTCCAAGCCCATGACATCTAAGAGACTCGACGACAGTGAAGACCCCCAAGGATCTTCAAATGGCTAATCCGGCTCGGCCACCGATTGGGCCAACCGTGAAAAGTTGTGAAGTCGGACCGGCGACGTACCAAGGCCGGCGGGTGAAACCAAGAGTGGTGGTGGATTGTGGCTGGGGTCGACTGATCTTTGCGCACACCTTCAACGGGCCGGACGAGGTGGCCTCTGCGCTGCTAAAGGAACGGCCTGGCCAACGTGACATCGCTTTTTATTTACGAGACCCCCATGTGGCTTTAGCTCTTCATCCCCACCAGCTCTTTCTGGATCCTTCTCATACGTTTCGATTGTGGTTGCCGGATTTCCAATCAGTGTCACAACAAAAATACAGCTTTGTCATAACGCCCGTTCAATCCGAAGCCGATGCCATGGCTCTCAATCGCATCTACGCCGCACGAGATATGGTCACCGTCGACGTCAACCTACTCATGAAGGAGCGTCGTTCGAAAAAATTATGCTATCTGCTCGCCAAAGACCGAGCCACACATGAAGTGATTGGCGTGATCCTAGGACTCAATCATCGTTTGATATATTCCGACCCTGAAAAAGGCAGTAGCATCTGGAGCCTGGCCGTTGACTCTCAAACATATCACCCGGGCGTGGGTGAAGCTTTAATTCGGGAGATAGCCAAACTCATGAAAGCCCGGGGATGTAACTATGTGGATCTCTCAGTGTTGCATGACAATCTTGAGGCCATTGCGCTCTACCGGAAACTCGGATTTTACCGAATTCCTGTTTTTTCCATAAAAACTCGAAATACAATTAATGAAAGATTATTTTCTGGACCATCACCCGATCAGCGGCTTAATCCCTATGCGACAATTATCGTCAATGAGGCCAGACGTCGAAGCATCCACGTCGATGTGCTGGACGCCAAGGCTGGATATTTACAACTGACGTTTGGCGGTCGGTCTATCACGTGTCGAGAATCATTATCCGAATTGACTTCGGCCATTGCGATGAGTCGTTGCGCGGATAAGACTCTCACCCGACAATTATTAAAAAAGGCTGGCCTCTCCGTTCCGGCTCAGATGGTGGCCGGCACCAATAAAACCAATTGTGAATTCCTCAAACAGTACCAATCCATCGTCATCAAACCCATGACCGGAGAACAAGGCACCGGCATAAGCGTGGACATACGTACGGTAAAAGAAATGAACTCTGCTATCGCCCTTGCAGGCAAATTCGGCGATCATGTCATCTTGGAACAATATGTGAAAGGCGAGGACGTACGAATTGTGGTGATCAACTATGAGGTTGTTGCCGCAGCCGTTCGACGACCCCCAAGAATCACTGGAACAGGCAATCATACCATTACCCAGTTGATCGAGCGGCAAAGTCAGCGCAGAGCACGATTGACTGGCGGAGAAAGTCGAATCCCCATGGACGGGGAAACGAAGAGATGTGTGAAGGAAAGCGGGTATACCCCCACAGACTTCTTGCCAAAAGGCAAAACCATCACCGTGCGAAAGACGGCGAATCTTCATACAGGGGGGACCATTCATGATGTCACGGTAAAAATCCATCATGATTTAGGCGCCGCTGCGGTGCTTGCGGCCGAAACACTGGCCATTCCCGTCGTGGGATTGGACTTTATCGTTACATCTATTTCAAAACCCAATTATGTCATCATTGAAGCTAACGAGCGACCCGGCCTAGCCAATCATGAACCGCAACCCACTGTGGAACGATTCATCGACCTCTTGTTTCCCCAGACCAAGACCCCAAAATTTTCACCATACTTTACGACGCAATAGGGGATGTATGATTGGACCAAAAATCGACACGCAATACCTTATGAAAATTCTCTCACACCTGTTAGCGATCCCAAGCCCCACAGGCTACACCGATCAAATTGTCCATGCGGTGTCAGATGAGCTCAACCAATTAGGCATTCCCTTTGAACTGACACGGCGCGGAGCGATTCGGGCCACCATGAAGGGAAAAGTCCGTACGCCTGCTAGAGCCGTTGTTGCGCATTTGGATACGTTGGGAGCCTTGGTGAAATGGCTCAAAAGCAATGGGCGTTTGGCACTCGTGCCGATCGGAACCTGGTCCAGTCGCTTTGCCGAAGGTGCTCGTGTGACCATTTTCACCGATACAGGCATGCATCGCGGCACCATCCTGCCACTCAAAGCCTCCGGCCACACCTATGGGGATGAAATAGATACGCAACCCGTCTCATGGAAGAATCTGGAAGTTCGTCTCGATGAAATGGTCATGGACGACAAAGAGTTTCCCCAGCCTTTATCCACCGAGGCCCATCTTAAAGCCTTAGGGATTCATATTGGTGACTTCATTGCCATTGATCCAACAACAGAAATCAGTCCCAATGGATTTATCAACTCGCGACATTTGGATGATAAAGCCGGCGTGGCCACCATTCTGGCCGCGGCCAAAGCCATCATTGAGACGAGTCAAACCCTACCGATGGATTGCCATTTGCTGTTTACGATTTCCGAAGAGGTTGGATCAGGGGCATCCGCCATCCTGCATGGCGATGTGACAGAAATGGTCACGATTGATAACGGCACACCCGCACCTTTTCAAGCGTCAAGCGAATTTGGGGCCACTATTGCCATTGCGGATTCAGCAGGGCCCTTTGATTATCATCTTGTCAGACGACTCATCGCCTTATGTGTGGACCACGGCATTCCGTTTCAACGCGACATCTTTTGCGACTACAAAAGTGATAGTGCCTCTGCCGTGGAAGCTGGTAACGATATTCGGACAGCCCTCCTCACCTTTGGGGTCGACTCCTCTCATGGTTATGAGCGGACACACGTGAATGGGCTTGAGGCCATTGCGAAGTTATTAACGGCATATATGCAAAATGAACCGGTGTTTTGGAGAGATCGTGATCCACTTGGGTCGGCCAAGGATTTTCCCACTCAGCCGATTGAAGAAGGCTCTTTCCCTCATACATTCGAGGAATTGGTCCAACAGCATGGTGAACACCACCATGACCCAGGGCGCTCAGATACCGAAAACACATAATCCAGAGAGAGAGAAAGAAGGGCTCTCCCCCCATGAGCGCCTCTCTGCCTTGGAGTAATTTTTAATTATGAACCAAACAGGCCTGTCTTCCTCGATGCATCCCGAGGTGTTGAAAAATTGGCCTCGGCTTACGCGTGGGGTTTTGACCGGGGAACGCCATTGTTCGCCTTTTTGAAACTCTAAGAATTGAATGTACGTCGGCATGTAACAAAAGCCATTTCGGATTTTTCCTTATCACTCTGTTTGGCTTGATGTCTTCTCTTCCACCCACCATTAGTTTTCCCTCATCCCATACCACAAACCCACAGTTAACCCTTCGCGCTATTGCCACAGGAGTCGTGATTGGAGCACTTCTCACGCCTTGCAATATCTATAGCGGACTGAAGATCGGCTGGACATTTAATATGTCCATTACGGCAGCTTTGCTCAGTTATGCCTTTTGGAAAGCACTAGAAATCACAGCCCATACCCCAAGCTGGGGCCTTCTGGAAAATAATATCAATCAAACGACCGCCTCATCGGCCGCATCGATTATTTCGTCAGGGTTGGTCGCCCCCATTCCTGCCCTGGCGATATTGACGGGTGAGCAATTACCCTGGTCCCTTCTCTCGGTATGGGTCTTTTCCGTGAGTCTAATTGGCGTCGTGGTCGCGATCGGGCTTCGTCAACAGATGTTGCTTCGTGACCGATTGCCTTTTCCCGCGGGCACAGCCACAGCAGAAACGGTAAGAGAAATTTATGGGAAAGGAGGGGAAGCCCTGGCTCGCGTCAAAGTTCTTCTGACGGCTGGTGGAATCGCCGGCACCATAAAAGTTATCCATGAAACCATCGTGACGATTCCCAAACTGGCAACGGCCTGGGTTATTCCAATCAAGGGAGCCCATCATCATACCGGTTTGTCTAGCATTTCCCTTTCAAATCTAGGATTTGTTCTCGATCCCTCACTTCTGCTGATCGGCTTTGGTGCCATTATTGGTCTTCGCGCGGGAATTTCTTTACTCATTGGGGCGATTCTCGCTTGGGGAATAATCGGTCCATGGGTGGTAACCCAAGGCTGGATTCCAGTGGAAAACCTTCACTCGAGAGATTATTGGTTCGGACCGATGGTGGAATGGTTACTCTGGCCGGGCGTGACCTTAATGGTGGTGGCCTCGCTCACGTCTTTTGCCTGTTCTTGGTGGTCAGTGTTGATTGATGCCATCCGCTCTCACAAACGCTCGCCACAGCTTTTACCCCCCAATGATTCACATGAGATTCCACGTCAATGGTTTCTGATCGGACTTTGTGTGTCTTTAGCATTTGGGGTGTTGACACAAGTCGCCTTATTCGACATTCCTTTTTTCATTGCGGTACTGGCGGTCATGTTGTCCTTTGTGCTCGCCATCGTCGCCGGACGCGTATCAGGAGAAACCGGAATTACGCCTATCGGGGCCATGGGAAAAATCACACAGCTCACGTTTGGCCTGCTTATTCCCGGTAGTGTCACCACCAATCTGATGGCAGCCAACGTCACCGGTGGAGCGGCTGGGCAGTGCGCGGACCTGCTTCACGACCTGAAGACAGGTTTGCTCATCGGCGCGTCGCCTCGTTTCCAAGCCCTGGCGCAAGTGTTCGGAGTTCTGACGGGCTCGCTTGTGGGCAGTGCGGTGTACCTTGTACTCATTCCTGACCCTCAAGCCATGTTGTTAACAGTCGAATGGCCGGCTCCAGCCGTCGCAACCTGGAAAGCCGTCGCTGAAGTCTTTCAACAGGGTATCGAGGCCATCCCCCAGGGCAGTCTGCTGGCAATGAGTGTCGCCGCTCTCACAGGCGTTGCGATGGCACTCCTCCATCAAGCAGGACCATCATATATCAGCAAATGGATCCCCAGTGCTCCGGCAATGGGACTGGCATTTGTGCTTCCTGCTTGGAACTCTTTGTCGCTTTTTCTCGGCGCTCTTCTCGGAGCACTCCTCATGAAGTTTGTGAAAACCTGGACCGAACGTTTTTTAATGGCACTTGCTGCTGGGCTCGTGGCGGGTGAAAGTCTAGCCGGTATCGGGAGTATTCTTGTTAACATACTTTTTTAAATAGGACAAACCAATGCCGCGAGATGTCCTACTCAGCCCAGAATGACCGCCCACTAAAGCACGAACGCTCACGAACCGCTGGTGAAAATGGCTTCAGACTAATCTTATTCGTAGGAAATACGTTTGGCAGGAAATGGGAAGTGAAAAATTCCTCCTTCTTTCCTTGTCAGCATTTCCCTTAGGGTAAGGCCACAGGTTGAGAACGCTACTCACGGAATTTTCTAACATTCCCATGTTCAGAGAGGCCCAAGAGTTTCGACCAATTTTTACGACTTGTCGGATTGATACCTCCGAAAGATTTTTTGAAATTCCTACGCCTTCACTTAGAACCCCCCTACCACCTTGTTCGCCCTCAGAAACCCCTGGATGAGGTCTCTTCGAGAAACAACACCTGTCAGCTTGCCGTCGGCATCGACAACCGGGGTCCGGATGAAGTGTCTTTCTTGCAATAGGTGGATGATCTCCATAGACGGCGTATTTCGGGATACGGTGATAGGATCTTTGATCATTATCTCCCCTGCCGTCACCTTAGCCAGGTCCCTACCCTCCTCAATGGCCTTCAGCAAGTCATACTCACTCACGATACCCACTAGCTTTCCATCTTTCGCCAATATTGGAACGCTTCCAAACCCGCCATCAATCATCGCTCCCGCCAACTTATCAAGGGTATCTTCAACCTGGTAGGACGTCACCACATCTTGCATGAATTGCTCCGCCTCGAGCGTTTTGAAATCTCTAGCCCCAACCATGTAGTCAACTCGTCTCATAATTCGTCTTCCTTTTTATTGAGGGTTCAGTGTTACAGAAATGATTGCTGGGCAAATCTCGTCCTTCGGGGCCTTAGGAAAAGAGCTATGTGTTCAAGCGACAGAACATCGGTTCGCAGCTTTCACCTCAGTCTTTTTTGAGCGTCAGCCATCACAAAAAAATCCAAGATTTGGGCCAACCATTGCACAAGGAATAATTTTGAGGGTTAAGCCAAAGGCCAATGACAGAGAAGCGAGAGTGTCATTTCAGAAGCCATAAGATGCCTTGTGGGCCAGATGTGTGATGCCAGGCAATTTACCCAATGCTCAAAAGGCTAGCCTTCTGGCAACATGTATGATTTGCACATGACCTCATCAACTCTCTGGCTTGCGCGAGCCTGGCTCGTCACTGCCCTCACGGATTACCTCTTGTTACACAACCTGAATAACAAGATTGTTCAGGTGGTCCATTCCGATGCAGTCGACGATACAATAGGCCCTGTAATGTGTCCTTCCATTTTCTCCAGCAAGGAACGTCACATTGGCTTTTCGATTAAAAACCCAGATCTTATCGCTTTCCACGGTCCATTCTTCAGCCGTGATAGCTATTTGATGGACATCACCAATCGCAAGACTTTTCATCGCTTCATCAAACACGAAAACTATCTTTACGATTTGGCCTTTCGATACCTTCAAGGGATTTTTGGGTCCGAGTAACTTATCCTTGTCGTCGAAGAACCCCTTCTCATTCACTTTGACAATCAGCTCCACATCAGGCTTGGAATCCGCAAGTACCGTAACCAAAGATCCTGGAAAAGCACCGAACACGAATGCTAGAACCACGACGGAGACCACAACTTTGAATGATCTTTCTTTCACTTACCTGCCTCCAATGTTAAAAATGAGCCCTCACGTCAGATTTTTTCATTCCACGACCCAAACCCAATCCTGGCCAGAGACACACTGAAGTGGCCTCATTGTCATGAACACTATTGTAAAAGGTATTTTTCAACGCGCTTGAAGAGAACCAGAACCAAATCATTCTCACCTCAATTCAAATCCATGCAACCGGCATGCCCTCCAAGATGATCGAACTCTGCTCTTTATTATCTGGGTGGATCACCCAAATGTTTACACAGGCTTCTTTCACTGAGGAAAACTGGGACACCCCAATGTAAGAATGTGGGGAATTGTGCGACATTACATCACCAATAATTTTCTCCCAGGCTTCCCCGTTCATCCCTTTCAAGAAAATTGCGGACCACGCCTTCAGGAACCTTTCTTCTTCCATCTTATGCTCCGCTCAACTTTCTTCTCTGCCCACAAGGGAATACCAAAATATTTCCTCTCCTATTATGAAGTCATTTATACCCTCCTTAGAGATACTCCCTCTCTCTGGCATGGAGTTTGATCTTCTGGATATATCATTTACGCATGTTTGTGAAGATGATCCGTATAAAGGATGTCAACCGATGAAATGTCCTCACTGTCTTGGATGTATGGCGATTGATGCATGCCGCCATATGGAGAGTGACCGGAATAAGGTCTGGATTGGAGAATGGCGGTGTCTCAATTGTGGAGAAATTCTTGCCCCTTGCACCTTGGAACATCGTAGATTGCAACGTCAGGGGAGGCATGTGTGGCGAGGACGGGAGGCGGGTCGCTGTCTTGTCAGCTGACGAGAATACTATGGGTATTTTTTTACGATCAATCGGCTGGGCCGCGGGTATGGTGGTTTTTACGGTAGGGATTTCTGTCAATTCTGTTTGGGGGCAAGAACAAGAAATCATCGGAGGTGGACAATATCTGTATGAAAAGTTTTGCAAAATTTGCCATGGACCCAAAGCTATGGGGAACGGACCTGAAGCCCCCTCTCTAAAACCAAAACCTTCAAACTTGACCACTTTACGTCAGCGCTATGGAGGGACCTTCCCCTTCTGGAAGGCGTATCGCATAATTGATGGCCGTGAGGAAGTGCCCGGTCATGGCACACGCGAGATGCCGGTCTTCGGCGTGTGGTTTCGGATACCGGGTGATGAGGTCTCGATTGAAACTGAATGGGCTGACCAAGTACGGGGGCGGATCTGGCAGTTGTTATCATATCTCAAGTCAATTCAAGTCCCGTAGGCATTTCGTTCACCAATAGCCGACGTTTGCCATAACAAAAGATGACGTAAATCTCCCAACACAAGTGAGGAGCGTACGAAAATGAGTCGACAATTTTACATGATGAGTTTCTTCTTTCTTCTCCTCATGCTGGCATGTCCGCTGTGGGGTTTTAGCCAAGAGCCCTTTGGCAACCCTAAGGAGGGGAAAGTGCTCTATGAGAAGCACTGTGCCCATTGTCATGGAACCAATGGGACCGGAGATGGGCCAGACACTCAATTCTTAATGGTCCCACCTACCAATTTTCATTCCCTGGCATCCCGATTGAAAACCGATTGGGATTTGATGACAATTATTACATTTGGCGCGGCCTTCTCTCCCATGCATGGATGGGCTGATCGTTTGACCGAAGAGGAGCGATGGGATATTTTGCGGTATATCCGGTTACTCGCACCGTTTATTCCCATGACTCGCTACCAACCATCGACCAACGGGGAAGCAGTTCGTATCACAAAGGGTCCGGTTGGCGATGGTGTTTTCACGCTTTATTCATTTCTTCTACTTCATTAAGGAGGGTTAGCCATGTCAGACATGTTGAAAGTGATCGAAGTGTTAGCAGAATCGGACAAAAGCTGGGAAGATGCCGCCTCAGAGGCGGTGACGCGCGCGGCAAAAAGCGTTCATGGGATTAAATCCATCTATATCAAGGATATGGAAGCAAAAGTGGAGAATAACAAAATCACCAAGTACCGGATTACTGCCAACATCTCGTTTATCTTAGATTAGATTAGAAGGAAAATTCTTTATGGCCGTTGGAGGCATTCTTCCAAGGGAAAACACAAAGGAAGGATTTAACCAACGATCTGAGGACAGGGTAGAAAAAACTAACTAGTGGATCGTAACAATTGATTCGGGAGTAATTCGTCGTGATGCATCGACCTATTTCC
>JBBDSY010000105.1:0-14273 GCA_040904705.1 Nitrospirales bacterium
ACATTTTCTCGCAGGAGTTTGAGCGAATCAGGGAAAATGATTTTTTCAGCAACCCTTACTTATAGCCGGAGATCTCAGAATTCTTCTCCACCGGTAACCTCTGCTCCTTCCAGCCTGACATGTGGCCGTCCAGGTAGGGGATATTTTTACCCGACTGTCCAGACGGCGAACTTGGCAACCCACGCCTCCTCGGCCGCTTTTCTAATCCAATAAGCTCGGATGGTCTAAAAACCAGCTGATCCATCTTCCAATCTCTTTATATATTTAAATACCCATATTACCTTCTGAAGATGGCCAACCAGGCGATTGTTCAGCAGCACACGAAGCGGCGCATGCAGGCGGCTGCCGGATTCGGATGCGCTCCGCCGGCGTGTCGCGGAAAAAGTCGGAGCGGGCGGAATCGATGCCTATAGTCTGCTTGCCGCCATCGGCCGCGATTGTGTGGGGGCACTTCAATTTGTCGGGCCAGACCAGGACGTTGATGAGAAGGGCGATTCAGCGACCATCAATGGGGAGCCGGTCAATGATGATCACATTGAACAGTTGCTCAACGGGTTGACGCAGGCCCCTTTGGGTCTGAGCGGGGATGATGCGTTCCGGATATCGCTGGCCGGAGCACAGGAGAAGACGGCCCTCCTCCGGCATAAGGGCCAATGGCTTAAGCCCCATGGCACGACACCGACCACCCATATTTTTAAAAAGCCGATAGGCCGGTTACCGAACGGCCTCGACCTCTCGAATAGCGTCGAGAATGAATTTTATTGTCTGAAACTGGCTGCTGCGTTTGGCCTGCCGGTCAATAAGGCGGAAATTCACACGTTTGGACGGACGAAATCGCTGGTGATCGAACGTTTCGACCGGCGCTGGACAAAAGATAAACGCTTGTTGCGATTGCCCCAGGAGGATTGTTGCCAGGCGCTTTCCGTGCCGCCAACCCGGAAGTATCAAAGCGAGGGAGGACCGGGAATGATCCAGGTCCTGGACCTGCTCAAGGGAAGCGATCACCCCATCGAGGATCAAAAAACCGTATTGAAAGCACAATTTTTTTTCTGGCTGATCGGCGCGACGGACGGGCATGCCAAGAATTTCAGCATTTTTCTTGGTCCCGGTGGCAGTTTTCACCTGACGCCGTTATATGATGTGCTCACCGCGCAGCCGAGCCTCGAAGCGGGTCAGATTGATCGCAAGCAAATGAAGCTGGCCATGTCGGTCGGGACACAGCGTCACTATCGGATTGATGAGATTCTTAGACGGCATTTCATGCAAACCGGTGAAGCGGCAGGTCTGTCAAAAGGATTGGTTCAGGAGGCGATGGAGGAAATGGTTGAAATGAGTGGGCAGGCCATCGAAAAGATTGAGAGTGAATTACCACCGGATTTTCCCGTGACCATTCACAATTCGGTTAGGGATGCTCTGACCGCCCGCTTGCGCAAGCTGCGGGATTTTTAAACTGTCGGGGGATGTCCTGTCATCTTATTCATGTGCCTTTCCCGAATGATGCTCTATGGGCAGGCCCTTCTGCTTCCAGCCTGACATGTTGCCGTCCAGGTAGTCGATATTTTTAAATCCCACAGTCCAGAGGGCGAACTTGCCAATCCAGGCTCTCGGACCATGCTCACAATATACGACAATCGGATCATTTGCTTTGGCTGTGATCTCATCATGGTGAGACCACATGGCGTAAAAGGGCAGATGTTGTGCACCGGGCACATGCCCCGACTCATATTCGCCTAGTGTTCGAACATCCACAATCACGGGAGCTGTTCCTTGTTTGATGTCCGCTAGTAACTGGTCTGGTGTCATATCAGAGGCTCCTTTCCCAGCGCATGCGGTGATCAGGGCTGCCCAAACTAATAAAATAACGATTCTTTGGTGTGGGATATGAAGAATGTGTTTTTTTCATGGCGGACTCATGAAAGGGGCCACTCAGTCGAATGTTTCGGTTTCTCATTCATGTGAGCCAGATGAAGTGGCCTCAGCATACCGGTTTTTCCTTTGCGTTTCTATAAGACATGTCCCAACCTCCTTCCATGAAAACGCAATCTACAATCAATTTTTTTATGATTTTCTGGACTTTGGAGGTTGACCGATAGTCTGGCCGGGACTTTTCAGGTGATGGTACGATGGGCGATCACATTTTCAAAAATTTTGTGGGAGGCCGGTGAACAATGGACATTGATGTGTTTCGGCAGATGGTCGCGAAGAAGCCTGACGGATTTCTTGGGCGATACGGGTTGGGTGATAAGATTCTTCAGACGGGGGAGAATTTAGAAGAAGCGGTGGAGCATTTGCGAGTGGCCGTCGAACTGGATCCGGTGCATGTGGCCTCGCACTTTGCCTTGGGCCGTGCGCTGGCTGGCGTGAAACGGCATGATGAAGCGAAGGTTGTGTTGAATGCCGGCATTGATGCCGCTTTGTCAGGTCGATCAAATGGAGGCGGGGACCTGGTTCCCGAAATGCGTGCGTTGATGCAAACGTTGGGATAATTGGTCCTTCTCGCCGGTTGGTCTTTGGGTCTTACGTAATTGTTTCTCGGCCAAGGGTTCCGAAAAATGACAACACGTCAGGTTCGCCTATCATTGAGTAGAGCTACCCAAGTCTCAGGTAATTTTTCCTTGGCGATTTTATTTGTGGCAAGTGGATTGTGGGGTGGCTGTAATCTTGTGGGAGGAGCATTCGACTATGAACCCAAAGATTTACAGAGGAACTTAAGCTCAGAAGCCCGGACTCTGATGGAGGAGGCCTTTAAGGGCATTGATGCATCAGCACGGCGGGATTATCACACGCATATATTGGGGATGAATACTGAACTCAATGGAACGTTTGTCAACGAAGGCTGGCAATCACCGTGGAGTGGGTTGATTCATTATATTCAATTTGAGGTCTATAAAAGTTCTGCGGGTATTTCTGATGTGAAACAGGCCGATGCGCAATACCTTGCTCGCCTGAAGGACCTCATCCAGCATATGCCTCACCATGGCAAGTTTGGCATTATGGCCTTCGATTATTTTCATAATGAACAGGGTCAGCCCGATCCCTTGTTAACGACATTTCATGTACCCAATGACTATGTTCTAAAGATTGTGCAGGAGAGCCCGGACTTCTTCTTCCCAATTGTGTCTATCCATCCCTATCGAAAGGATGCCGCCACGGTTCTACAACACTATGCAGATAAGGGGGTGCGATTTGTGAAGTGGCTGCCCAATGCGATGGGTATTCATCCCGCATCGGAAACGATGAAGGACAAACTGGACGCCTATTATGAAATGATGCACAAACACAATATGGTCCTCATATCGCATACCGGTGATGAAAAGGCTACCGAAGCCGAAGAATTTCAGAATTTAGGAAATCCTTTATTCTTACGAAAAGCATTGGATATGGGAGTGAAAGTTATCATGGCTCATGTCGCCAGCCTGGGAGAATGCAAGGAAGAGGATGTCGATATCTGCCCTCTGGGGACTCCCTACATTGATGTTGCCATGCAAATGTTGGAAGAACCTCAATACCAGAAATTGCTATTTGCCGATATCTCGGCCTTGACACAGGATAATCGAAAAGACAACCTCAACAAAGTTTTAGCGAATACGGCTATCCATTCCCAACTTATCAATGGCAGTGATTATCCCTTGCCTGCTGTGAATATTGTGATTCAGACCAGAACCCTGGAATCATCAGGGTATATTACGTCCCAAGAGCGAACAGCGCTCAATGAAATCTATGACTACAATCCTCTGCTTTTTGATTTTGTGCTGAAGCGCACATTGCGCCATACCGAAACCGGCATGAAGTTCCCTGATTCGGTGTTCGTCGAACATCCCCTCCTCCCCACGGATTGAGAACATTTCTTAAAAATCCGTTTATTGCAGGGCTTTAACTACTCCGAGAAACGCGCGTTCATTCACACGTCAAGGGAACATTTGTCTTCAGAGTGCGCCGGGTTCTGTCGGAAAAGGCGTGTCGATGGCCGAAATGGTTTTTAGGCTTTTGTTTTCATGGCCATCGTCTGCGTGGAAAGGTATTCGAGTCCGCTTCGAAGTGAATCAGTCCAAATTTTTTCCAATTCAGGAGACCATTTTTGATCAAAGCGTTTAAGGGCGTTGAGTAAACTATCTGACCAATATTGATACATGGAAGGTTCCATCCCAAGCCAGGCGTGATTTACCCCGACAAGGCCCAACACTAGTTTGCCATTTTTTTCTCCCCGTCCAAACTGAAGTAACGCCACAAGTTCTGTGAGCATGAGCGCTTTGCGTTTTTCGCAATCAAAAGGACTCAGCATGTCCGAAATAGACCTATGACTCATCACGAAATTTTCGTACAGGTGTTCGAGAAAGTCAGGATCTAAGCCCACTCTCGCAAGACTCAGCTCAGGTTCGGTAGTCAGCGCCCCGGCTTCTTGTGCGGCTACCCATTGAACGGCTACCGCATATCCCCATAATCGCATGGTGGCTCTCGTGACCATCCCCAGTGACGCTTCGTTTTGTTGACTGGCATTCGCGACGGCCTCAATATTCCCTTTGATCTTTTCAGTGGTGGTTGCCTGCTCTTCAGTCGCTCCCGCAATTTGGGACATTTGGTTTGTGACTTGATTAACCGATTGGATGATCAAGTTCAGGCTTTTGCTGGATTGGTGTGCGAGGGCCAGTGCGTTCTTGGCTCCTGTGTGCCTTTTCCCATCACCCCTACGGCCAATTGCGTCTCTTCCTGCATGGCCTGAATCATATTCGTAATTTCCTTTGTCGATTGAGTCGTTCGTTCGGCAAGCTTTCGAACTTCGTCCGCGACGACAGCGAATCCCCGCCCTTGATCCCCTGCACGCGCGGCTTCAATGGCGGCATTTAACGCAAGGAGATTGGTCTGTTCTGCAATGTCATTAATCATTTTGGTGACGGCGCCAATTTGGTCGGAATGCCCGGCCAAGGAGACAACCTTTTGTTGTGAATCTTCGACAATTTCGGCTAAACGAGTCATTCCGCTGGTTGTGTTGTTGCCAACCACCCCAACTTTCGTGGCTTCGCTATCCGCCTCTTTGGTTAACATGGCTGCGTTGTGAGCATTGTGGGCTACCCTATTGACCATGGAAGCCATTTCCGCCGTTGATGAGGCAACAGTCGTTGCTTCATGGGTTTGCCGGTGAACGCTGGCACTCACTGGAGCTACCAGGCTCATGGTAATCCCAGCAAGGTTGGCGACATTCTGGCTCGCCCCTTCCATCTGTCCGTTTACTGTTTGGAGGCGGTCGAGTAAGGCATTGTATGATCGGGCCAAGGCTCCCACCTCATCCTGAGTTTTGACTTCGATCCTTCTATCCATCTGTGAATTGTTCCAATTGATTCAATGGTAGCTTGGAGGAGTTGAATAGGTCGCGTGGCTCTTATCGCAAAAAACCATCCTAGTCCCACCGAAAACATCAACATAGTTCCTGTAATCCAGAGGGTGGATGCGAGGATTTTCTTATTGAGCGTTTCAGCCGGGGAAAAAGCTTCCGCCTCGTCAATTTCGCTCATGATGACCCAATGCAAATCGGGAATGTTTAATGGGGCATAGGCCGACAGCACGGACACTTCACGGTAATCAGGAAAGATATCGAAGCCGGTTTTCCCTGCCAAGGCGGCTTTTGTCCCCTGCGTGTTAACAGGTTGAAGGCCGATGGACGTGTGTTTGGCGGTGATCAGTTCAATGATCTGTTTCGGGAGACCACCTGCTTGAATGGCAGCTATATAATTTGGCTTGTCTTCCAGAAGAAATCGACTCTGGTTTCGCATGGTAGAGTCCGGGCCAATGAGATAAGTTTCTCCAGGATCCCCTAACCCCACTCGTTTCCAATATCCTTGATTCGTCATGATGGCGTTGATCCGGTCAATCGGCATTTGGAAAATCAGCACGCCTACCTTGGTGGATCCATCGAAGATTGGGGAAGCGATAAAGGACGCGGAGTCTTCATAGGAAGGGGGGTAGGGGGCAAAGTCCACCAGACTGACAGCTTGGGAATTGTCTGAGGCATTGGCCTCTTGAAAGACTCGCCCGATTCCTGTCTCCGCGTAGGGGCCGTTAATCAATGAGGTGGAATAATCCAATTCTTTGAAGACGGTATAGACAATATCCCCAGAATCCAGGTAGAAACCAATTTTCCCAAGGAGGGTAGGATTACATTCGGAGCTTCGGGTTTTACCCAAGTTCTTTGCGCCGCACCCGGATTGAACGAGGAACAGAATCTACCCCCTTCTCAACGGGATTCAGTTTTCCCACCTTGTACCTAAAGAGAGTTTTAAAAAAAACCGTCACTCCCTCATTGTGTTTGGGATACCCATGAACGTGGGGAGGAACATATTTCAGTAAAAAATCAAGAGTGATGCCAGAGGGTGAGAACAGCGGGTTGCGTGCGGGGTCGGAGCGGGATGTTGTGCACATACTGTCCTCGGCAGACGAGTCCCACGGATTCGGCAATGCTATGGGCCACGTTGGCTTCAGTGGAACTGTGGTTGATCATGACAAACGTTCCGCCAATTAGGAGGTTGTTGGCGATGTTGGCGAAAAGGGCGGCCGGATCGAATAAGCTTAACGGCAAGCGCCAGGCGAGAAGCGGTTTGGGAGTGACGAATGGATACCAGGCCGTGATGATGTCGGCGCGTTGCTGATACTGGCGATAATCTGTGACGACATATCGGGTATGGGGCAAATCTTGAATATGGCCTTGCGCGTAATCGATACGACTTCGTCCATTACAATAGAGCCGATGCCCGTCTACCTCCGTGCCCACCAGTCGTGAGGGGTGGAAGAATGTCTGCAGGGCAGCAGCATAGGCGAAGTTTGCGCTGCCTACATCACAGACGTGTTGTTCACGTGGGATGATCCAATTCAATGCTTGTTGGCCTCGATCCAGCAAATCCAAATATCCATAATTCAGAAGGCTTGTTTCTGGTGGATAGCGCAACTCAAAGCGCGTCCCATAGCCGATTGCAAGTTCTTCAATCCGATCACGTTGCGCTGGCGTAAGATGAGAATGAGTCCCAATCGGAGTTTCTTGGTACGTGCCTCGTGACCAGCGCAAGGCTTGAGAGGCTTCGTACCACATGCGGTGGTAGCCTGATCGCAATCGGTCGGTTAGCGTGATGTGAGGCTTGGTAAGCTCTTGAAGATCTTGGGAGGGAGGCGTACCTTTTCCTTGTATCCCAGGCCTGGCTTTTGTGATTTGTCTATTCATGATTAGTCGGCTTCTTTTCTTGTCGGTTTCCCTCCTTTGGCTCTTAAGAGTCTGTACCGGTAGGGTTTGATGTTTCACTCCTCTTTCATTTTTTCAAGAGGAATTTTTTGCATGATTGAGGGGGATGATCAAACATGGCATGCGGGTCTTCATCTCTGCGTTTTGTTTTAGGGAAGGGGAAAAGGGGTGGGTTGGAATGTCTGGAATGTACGGCTTGAGATGAGAATGATCGTTCAATTAAGCAAGAATTGTCCCGAACGGTGGACTCCGTGATGGGGCAAAATTTTTCTTTTCATTTCACCCTTCCCAAGGTCGATTCTATCGCTTCCGTTTGATTGAAAAGTCTGTGCTGGAAATATTCTCCAGCCAGGCTTTTCCCTGTCTTTTTTTACCGCACCTCAATCTATTTGCTAGTTCCTTGATTGTTATTGAGATGCCCTCCAGCGACATTTTTTTGAAAAGCCAATGACTGATTGGGAAATACTTTTTCCCTTGGAGGGAGGGACAGGAAGACCGGTCTAACTGAAAATGTGGGACGTTACTCGAGAGGAATCAATATTTCGAGCCCGCCCATAATGTCATTGAGTTTAAAATCCCGTTTGGGGCTTTTCTCATGGGCGTTATGACAGTTCACGCAAGCGCGAGTGACGGCACGATCAGGGAAAATAGCTTGATAATATCGCTTGTTCTCCAATTCAATTTCCTGCTCCGCTACTTCTCCGTAGTTGATGACTTGTTCTAGTGCCTGCCGTTCCTTCTCTGATTCTGGCGCGTTCTCCTGATTGATGGGCCATAAGCTGACCAGGCGATATCGAAACGGCTTTCCACGCACCTGCAGCCCTCGCGAGGATTCTTTAAAAAACTGAGCGGGGAGTGGCAAGGTGCGGTCTTCCCGCCAATTTTCTGTTGCGTTCACAATCAGCATGGCTTCCATTCGCTCTACGACGTGTTGAGTGTAAAACGTTCGATCAGCCTGAAGAACGGCATGGAGATAATCAGCCACTACCCGAATAGGAAGGCCGTGGCTGGGCGAGAGCTTCATCCCAATAGCTATCCCAAGTATCAAGGCAATGAGAATGGAGAGAAGAAGGATGAGAAAATGCTGACGAACCATAGACTGCTACTCCTTCTGAAGGATGTTTCTAGAGGGAAAAACGGGGCTCTTTTTTCTGAAAGACTGGTCGGGTCAATATAACAGGAGATTCTCTTAGGGTCCTCCCCTTTTTTTGACTGAAAATATAATTTACAAGGCAGAGGAAAAAAATCGAGTGAGACGGATGGTACTTTGTACTTTGATAGGAAGGCTAGAGGCCTAAATATCCTGAATGTTGCGGAGAGGGAGGGACCAATCCGGTGATCCACAAAAAATGCAGGTGACTCGTTGGATATGTGATAAACGGGATGCGGTCTGGATTAAAATCTTGAAAGAACCGCCCAGGTCACTAATAGGATTAATGTAAAAGCTTCCATTTGCTACTCCTCCGTCAAAAATGCGGTTGGCCTGATATTCGTTATACTTTGAATCACGCAATGCTTATGCCAAGAAATCCAGGTCTGTATTTTAAAAAAAAGTAAAATTTATCAACTGGTTATATATTCTGTATGGTTGTGAACTGGACCTATGTGCGGGCAACGGAAGATTATGATGTGCGAATACGCTCAAAAAAGTTTGAAGCCTACGGATATACGGATAAAAAAAAATCAGCATGAAAAAGAACAGGAGAAAAATCAGAGAACGTAAAACCATTGGGTTATCCTCAACTAAGGCTTTAAAGAAAACACAAGGGGAATTTTTTAAAGTAAAGGCTTTCGTATTCCATCAACGACGACGTACGAAGTCTCAACCCAAATCCAGTCTTTATGGGCTGGACCATGAATTTGCACACCAGTAAAAACCGCATAGTTGGTGGTGTTGGGATCGACAGTGAGGTGGATCATCCGTTCAAGGTCTTCCTTGATGATATGTTGAGTGATCTTGGTTAGCGTCATTAAATCGGGAATTTTCCCAAAGTTGAATTTGCTGAAAAGGCGTTGCGTTAAGAGACTCTGCTCCAAGTCATCCTGATTCAGATCAAGGTTGACTGCTCCTCGCGAACAGTCATCAAGAATCTTAAGCAATGCACCACAAGCCCGTGATAAACCCCGACGTCCTGAGCGATGACAATTTCCTGGAGTTCCTTCTCCATCAATGGCGATATGGGGAAAGGCAAAATAGACATAGCGTTCTTTCCCATCAGTATTCGGTGCATGATGGTGGGCAGCTTGAAATCCTGTGACACCCAGATACAACATTCCAGCCAGGCTTGAAAAGTTAAACGCCCCATCCCAGGCATTATGAAGTCTATTCATGAATGGCGTCGCGATCTCGTCCCGGCACACGCTCACACAGGCGATAGAATTTTTCTGTTCAATGCCAAAGGGTCGTAACCGGAATTGTGAATAATCCACGAATGCGTCACAGGGGTACGCCCCTGGAAAACTCCGGTCCAAGATTTTTTTGAAATTTGGTGGTTCCGGCGGAGTGTCGACTCGTAAAGAAATCGGTGAGAGCAAAGTTGACATGGCTGTGCGGTCCTTAGTTTTGAAGTGTTCAAAAAGATCAGTCCCCAATATAAGTACTTTCATAAGCAAGGGAAGTGCCAGCTATAGGCTTGGAGATTTCCGGTAAATAATAAGAAGTTACCGGGGGTTGTTGGTATTTTCGTTTTCATTCACCAGCACTGGGGAAAACACGAGGTGCGTGTTCGCACTGGGTGGAGTGTGCGCAAACCTCCTCTTCTAGAATGGGGATATCTTCGCTGGGTGGGGGAACGATTATGAGAGAGCAGAGGGGGTGGAAAGGGCTTGGGCAAATACTACTAACTGCAAGACCCAATACCGACACTCTGGAATCCCGAAGGACCCTCATATGCCAAGGCGATATGGGGGAGGGGCGGTTGGGTACAAGATTCCGTGACCGTTAGATACATTCCTCAGCTATCCAAGGCTGATTATCCGAGGCTTGAGGGAGCAACGTGAAGATAGCGAGCTGCCAGATCTTTGTCCTGATTGGATAATCGCAGGACTTCTTGAATTACCATACTTTGAATTTCAGATAGGGAACGATGCCCGAGTTCAAATTCAATGCGAACCATATTAGGAGCCAATTCCCCTCCATTGTTAGTGGAGGGTTGAGTGAAGAAATCAAGTGAAGTCAGAACCGATTGTTGGGAACAGAGCACAGCCCTTTTAATCAGTGCTTCTAATTCTCGAATATTCCCGGGAAATTGAAAATTCTTTAAAAGGGGAGGAACGGAAGCATCAATATCCAGTTTTCCCCGCCCGATTTCTTCTCCGTAGGTTTGAAGGATTTTGAGGGTCAAAGGAACAATATCCTCCTGACGGACTCGAAGAGGAGGAATGGCAATCTGATTCGCTCGAAGATGTGACAATATTTTCTGGTGAAAGACATTTTTGGGGTCGGGTTCAACCACTGATGTGGTGCTAGCCAGGACTAAGCGGGCATCAAGGGTGAGACGGTCATGTCCTCCCATTCGACTATAGAACCCGGATTCGACTGCTTCTGATAAGGATTCTTGTACCGGCAGGGGAAGGTGTTCAAGGCCATCAATGAATACCGTGCCGCCATGGGCATGCTCCAATGCGCCAGCCATGGCTTCATTGGCTCCACTAAAGGCCCCTCGCTCATAGCCAAAAATTTTGGCTTCAAGCAGGAGTGTGTTTTGTTCAGTGCAATTGACGGAAACAAATGGGCCGATGTGCTTGTGACTATTATTATGGAGTACTCGTGCCAAAAATTCTTTTCCTGTTCCTACCTCTCCTTGGAGGAACACGAGTGACGTGTCTTCTGCTGACAATTTCTTCAGTTGTTCCACAACGTTGGTCATCGCCACGCTGGCGGCAATCACTTGATCCCAGGAGTAGTGCCGTTGGTTTTCTAATGTCATGTATTCGACTCGACGGCGTAATTCCAGGAAATTCAAGGCTCGGTCTAACGCTGGATCGACAGTTGAAAAATCAACAGATTTGATCACAAAATCGTATGCGCCCAAGCGCATGGCTTCGACCGCATCTTCGACGCCTCCATACGCGGTCAACATCACGACCAATGTTTTTGAGTAGGCTTGGCGGACTTTTCCTAAAGTCTCCATTCCATCCATTTCCGGCATTTTGAGGTCTAGGAACAGCAGATCCGGGATTTCATAAGTCAATGCTTCCAGGAGGCCTTCTCCCGAGTGAAAACTTCTGACAAGGTGGCCTTTTCTCGCCAATCGACGACTTAACGCGGAACATACGTTCTGGTCATCGTCCGTCACATAAATCGTTGCACGCATAACAATCCTTGTTTCCAGATTGAATAATGAATAAAGAGCTCGGAAATTTTCTTCACCCCACGGCTCTTGATCGCCATGTTCATCATACAGATTTTTGAGAATGTTTGAACGTATATGACCGTAAAATTTTTTGGTAGTTGCCTTGCCAGGTTTCATTCAACACGAGATCCCCCAAATCGTCCTTTGCCCACAGGAGTATTGGACGTATAGAAGAACGATTTTAGAGGATCTCCACTCACCAATGAAAATGAAACAGGTGGGGGCAATGACTGATTGTAAAATATAATGCAAAGTCCATACTCACCGGACATTTGTGTGCCTTTGTCCAAGCGTCCTCATTATATTTGCAATATTTTCTGAAATTGTCCCCTCATGAACTTGTCGGCCATTTACGACGAGGTTTACCTGTGTGCGATGATGCACTGAAGCATATGTGTGAAATGGCACCCTTTTAAAGTTTGTTTGGAATGGCGACTCTTTCTTTCTAGATCCAATCGTCGACTCTTTCTTTAATCAAGCTCGGCTGTCGTGACTGCTTGGAGGCTCATGACCTTGTTGAACTTTCCTAATTGCCATAATTAATTTTCGCACAGCGCACACCGTACGATTTCGCACAGAATTCCATGGCTTTGAACGATAGCAGGGGACTCCTTTGATAGTTCACTAGGATTGTGAGCCAGTTTATTGAGAAATTTGGGGAAAACTAAGAATTGTTGAGTGATGCTCATGTTTTATCTCATGGCATGTGACTTGCGGTTGACTATGGCGAACGTGGTTACGCTTCGTGTTCTTTCATTGTGAGATCGCGGGTTAACAACTTCATAAAAGGGCTATTCTAAAATGGATCAGGTGATCGTAAATTTTCGTGAGTATCTCAAAACGTTTAACTTCAAAGAAAATTTTGAGGGCCTGACCAGTCATGTGCGAGGAGACGTATTAGCGGGGATCACTGTTGCCATGGTGGTGCTTCCCATGGCGTTAGCCTTCGGCGTGGCTTCCGGTCTTGGGGCCATTGCAGGTATGTGGTCTGCCGTGGCCGCCGGTCTTGTAGCCGGCCCCTTAAGTGGATCAGCGTGGTCGGTCGGTGGCCCGACAGGGCCAATGACCATTCAGATTCTCACCATTGCGCAGACCCATCAAATGCCGGATGGGTCTCCAAATCTGGTCTTTATTTTTACCACCATTGCCTTGGCCGGGTTTATTTTAATCGCGTTGGGTCTATTGAAGCTTGGACAATTTATTAAATTCACTCCCTATTCCGTGATTTCAGGGTTCATGACCGGCCTGGGCTTCTTATACATGTTGCTTCAGCTCAATCCCTTTATCGGATTGCCTGGGGCGAAAAGCATTACGGCCGCTATTACCGAATTGCCCTCAACGATCACGCAGGCTTCCCTGCCGGCGGTCGGAATTGGGGTGTTGACCTTAGGGATTGTGATGATCTGGCCAAAAATTTCCCCAGTAACCTGGTTGCCTGGACCGTTGATTGGCTTGTTTGTTGGGACGGCAACGGCCACAGCACTGGGATTAGACATTCCTACCATTGGAGAGGTGCCAACCGGTTTTCCGGAGTTATATTTACCGAATGTCAATATTCTTCAAGAAGCATTTGTGCCAGCTGCCGCTCTCGCCGGTCTTTGTATATTTGATAGTCTCTTAACCTGTTTGATCGTGGATAATATGACCGGCACGCATCACAACAGTGACAAAGAATTAGTGGCCCAAGGATCAGCCAATCTTTTTTCAGGATTGGTTGGGGGGTTGGGTGGAGCGACCAATACCATGCCCTGTGTGGTAGGTGTCCAAAGCGGGGCTCGAACCAGATTGTGTTCGATCACGATGGGGCTGGTCCTCCTTTCATTTATTCTGGGGCTGGGTTCTTTGGCTGCCTCAATTCCCCTTTCCGCATTAGCCGGGATTCTTCTCAAGGCGGGATATGACATTCTGGATATGCGAGTGCTCCCCGTCGTTCGGCGATTGCCAACGTCTGATTTAATGGTGTTTGCTCTTGTCGTGGTGATGACTGTGTTTTGGAACTTATTGTCAGCGATGGCTATGGGACTTGCTGTGGCATTCTTCCGGTTTGTGAAAGATCAGTCTGATCGTTATAAGGCTGACCTCAATCAACGGGATGAAGACGTGAAACAGGAAGAAGACGATCTTATTTTCGCGTTTGCCAGAGATTATGCTCGAAAGATCAATCACAATGGGGCCAATAGGGGAGAACTGAGCGGTCGATTTGAACATATTGTTCGAGATCGAATTATTATCGTTCGTCCGCATGGGCCGTTATTTTTCGGGGCGATTGATTGGCTGAATGAGACAGTTGAACACCTAGCAAGCAAAGATGTCCTCATCATTCGTTGTAAATGGCTGGATGAGTTGGATTTGTCCGGTGCCTACGCATTGGGTGATCTCATTGAGGCTGCCAATCGCCGTCAGGTCGCGGTGTTGACGGCTGGCATGTCCCCCAGAACCCGACAGGTTCTTGGGGATTTGAATGAATTGGGCAGGTTGGATCCGAGTAATATCTGCACCCACTTTAACGAGGCGCTAGATAAGGCGATGCAGATCGTTGAAGAGAAAGCTCTAAAAGCCAAGCCCCAATCTCTGGAAGAACCGATCCTGTCTTCGGGTTAACCACCTCTACCCATTCCTTGTATCATTTGCCTAACAGTTAGCCCCCGTCTTCACGGAAAGGGTCGACACGCCTATGAGTCGCAGTATTGCAC